>NZ_NKID01000008.1:0-252289 GCF_002256045.1 Pseudomonas sp. PGPPP4 | reverse complement strand
GTGATCCGCTCGTAGGCTGACATCCTGATCGCTCCGCATCGGCTGCAAAGCCGCTAGGCTAGCTGCCATACGTGATCGGGACATTTCTATCTGGCTGGATCGCGACATTACTATTTGGCCGTAACAGGTCGGCTGCGCATAAGTAGCCATTACGGTAAGTCAGCCCCGACACCGGGGCGGGGCCTGGTGGCCAGCACCTGGGCCCCTGGTTACCGCAATCGTCTATGCTGGAGTGCCAGAACCCCACCCTATGGCTTGCTGACTGCAAGCCCTGCCAGGTAAGCCCCATGACCGAAGGAATGGCTACGCTGATTTTCTCGACAAACTATCTGGGGCAGCCTCCCCAATTTGAGCACACCGATAACGTTCGGGTGCGGCTATCTCCGCTAGTTCCGGGGGTGTCCCAGCTGGAGTTCTGGGAGCCGGTAGCGGTACCGGCGAACGCAAACCGGATCAGGGTCGAGCTACACGACGGCCCAGCTTTCGAAGGCACCATCAAGCAGACTGACCGGGACGGTGATCGTCGGTGGCTATCATTTTCGGTCGAGAATATAGGTGGGCACTAGGTCGCCTGGGAAAGCGTCAGCCGGCACCGATTGACGGTGCTGGTCGAGCACTCCAACAGCCTGGCCGTCCCTCGTACCGACATCCCCTTGGCCAGGCACTCGCGAATTCGCGCGTGCAGCTTCTCATCCCGTGGTCGCCCCTTGTAGACCCCCGCCTCTTTCGCCTTGCGGATTCCCTGGGCAGCCCTGGCCCTGCGCGTCTCATAGTCTTTCCGGGCGAAGGCCGCCATGAATTCCAAGAACATCTGGCATAGAGCCCGCGTCATCCACTCTTGCAGGCCATCGCCACCGTCCGCCGCCGGCCGGATTAGTGCATGGGTCAGCGGTAGATCGAGGGACACCACCTGCAGGCCCGCCCGGGCGATCCGGTCACGCAGCTGGTCCCAGGTCGCACGGTCAAGACGGGACAGCCGGTCGACAGCTTCCACCAGCAGCACGTCCCCAGGCTCGGCATCGGCCAGCAAGCGCAGTAGTTCGCGACGATCCAGCAGTGTGCCGGAAGCGTTCTCGACGTAGGTCGCCGCGATCCGGGCGCCGTGCTCGGCGGCGAACGCGCGCAAGGCCTCCCGTGCTCGGGTGGCGTCCTGATCGTCGGTCGAGGCGCGAAGGTAGGCACGAACGAACATGGCGGGCTCCGGTGTAGTCGTTTGGAGTATCGAAATATACCTGTAGTCGTTTGGGTCCGCCTGACTACTTTTCGCCACGTCTTCGGGTGGCCTGACGGGCGTATCGCTTTAGGTATACCCAAATGATGAGTGCACATCGACGAACAATCTCATAGCTTTGATAGCTTTGATGTCCTGATGAATACCTTCACCCATTTAGGAGGTCTACCTAAGGAAGGCCATAGACCCTCAAAACGGTCGCGGGGTAGTCAGGATCGGGGAAGGACAAGCCAAGCCCCCCTTGAGTCGAGGTCTCTGACGTGGTAGACGTTCGACCAGTGCTCGTGATGACTGTGGTAGAATGTACCCGGCCAACGCAGTGTGTTTTTAAGTCAGCTTGATGACCGATGTTAGCTGGAGGTTATATGCTTGGACTCCTATTTAGAGCCAATAAACGTGAAAAGGAAATCCTCAAGTCACTTCGCAAGCTTAAAACACTACGTGTAAGCGAGCGCGGCGGCATGTCAATCGATTCTTCAGAAGTTTTGGCGAGTGACAGTTTCGTCAAGGCCAGCAAAAGAGCGAAGAATATAGTGGCTAATGGCTGATGGGGCTGCTGCTAATTCTTCCCATACTGGTCAGCGGATACCTATTCTGCAACGGAAGCATTTACAGACAGGCAACGATGAGCCGTTATGACGGCCAGCTTCTGTATATGCTTATCGCCAAAACCGGAATTCTTGTATTCGGTTTTGCCTGTGCTATCAGCTTTCCACTTATTTACATAAGCAAGCACGAAATTTTAGCATCTGTGCTAGGCGTCTATAGCGACTACATAAAATACATCAAAGGCTTCTTGGTAAGAAATCAAATTGCTGATGCTCCAAGCGCAACAATCTGGGCGTTCATGATCCAGACATCGGCGCTTTCTTTTATTATCGCCTGGTCTCTCCCCCGCCTTTTTACTCTCGCACTAATGCTTCGGCACTGGGCCAGCCTGAGTGAAATAAGAGCTTTGATCCTTGCATCTAAAGTACCTACGCGCCCTTTGACTCGACATTTAATGGATTCGATGCGTGATCCGGAAAATCTTTACATGTTTTCCATGGACGACCGCAAGGTTTACGTTGGCCGCGTCTCAGACATCGGAGATCTGCATGAAGCTGGTGGCATGGATGAAGACTTTGAGATAGTCCCTGTCATGAGTGGCTTCCGCGACAAGGATACTTTAAAAGTAACCTATACGACTGATTACTCTGCTGTAGTTGACCAAATGAGAGTACGAGGCAGGGATGTAGGATTCACTATTGCACTATCTCAAAAAAATATAGTATCGGTCAGCCGATTCGAAGATGAAGTCTGGAAACAGTTTAAGTCACAGCAAGCCCTGAACGAACGTGACGAAAAACTCAAAAAGCCCAGTCTTGCAAAACGAATCACTAAATTTTTATATGATTCATACCTGAAATAAAACCCTGCTCCTCCTGAGCATTTTCGGCCTTGCAGCGAAGACGATCGAGGTTGCCATGGACAAAGAAAATATACAGTCTGACATTGATGCACTGCTAACCTATATAAATGACGACATGGAAAACATAGGCGAGACGATCGACTCTGTTTACTTTAACTTCGACAAGGATGCGACTGACCGAGTAGCAATAGATGAATTGCTACACTGGCCTGAAGAACGTCTGTTCAAGATAATAAATATCTGTCACTCCCGCTCACTTTTGAAGAAACAAACTCAGGGTTTTCAACATGTGCGCTTAACAGAGGAAGGACAGAGCAGAGCCATATCCGTGAAGCATGGTAAAAACCGCTCTTACGAGCTAGGAGCAAGCATGCAAATCGCGACACTGAACGTTCATGGGCCGGCCCAAGTAGGCCACTACAATGTGCAAAATATCCATAACGTATTTAACGACTTGATAGCTAGAATTGATAAATCCGAAGCTACTGATGAAGAAAAGGCAGAAGCTAAAGGGAGATTATCATCATTTCTCAAGCATCCACTTGTAGGCGCCATCGTCGGGGGTTTGGCTGGCTCACTACCTGGCGTTTTTTAGCTATGGAAAGCTTTAAAAAGTCTATCGGTTTGCGATGTGCCTTCTGTCGTTCCTATGAGTTTGCACTGCCTTATGAGAACTACATGCCTCATCCCGGCAGCCTTGTAGTTTGCGCAAATTGCGGCAGAGAAAATGACATAACTTCAATGCTAATTTTTGCCAAGAGCAGTGGGGTTTCTCTAGTAAGAGAACATGTCCAGCAGCTGGTCGAGGAATTGGCAGATAGGATGCGAAAGGCATTTAAAAATCGCTAAAGCGTTTAGTTCAGGTAGCGGCGCACAGCGCTACTCAAGCATCAGCCGCCTCTTTTCAGTTAAGACTCTACCACTGGTACCACAGGGCGCTTGCGAGTATCAATACCATAAGCGAGAGCCCTAACAGTCCTGACTGTCGGGCATACAAAATTCCGAGGGCCCATCGCAGGGGCTTACGAAAAGCCACATTCAACTCATCAGCAATTTTTTTCCGCCTACGTTCACTGTCCGCCAGTTCAAGTTTTAGGCGCGAGGTCCGGACGTGGGAGGATGCAAGATAGTGATCTACCCTGTGCTCAATAATGTTTGCACGCCAAGATTCTACCTGGTTCAGTTCGCCTGCTTTCATTACTCGGGAAAACCCGGCTCGATGCTCGGCATCGGTGTAGTCGAAGGCAATGCCGAATCGCTCGTAAAACGAGTTTCGCCGGTTTCGTGCCTCATCCGATCCTGCTTGGCCGCTGACTAGCTCGATCCGCTTGACATCTGCTTCAGGCCATTGCTTTACCCACCGAACGATTTCGTTCAATAGGTAGGTACCTATTCGCTGACCTTTCATGCCTGATAGATCCATGAAGATCGCCCCCCTCGAACCTGCGCTTGAAGCGGATAATGACACGCAGTTCCAGTGACGTGAGTAACTACCATAGAAACGGCCTTGGTCGCCGTGCCCGCTTCCTCCTGTAGAAAGACGCTGGTAGCTGAGCTGGATACTTGCAGTGTCGACCTTAGCGCTACCATGATGCTGTTCATAGCTTTCTATTCGCTCTACTACAATCCATTCGATGGCTTCACCATCTGGTCTCTCTTTGTCTCTGACTTCCAGTATCAAGATACGAGGTTTCAGCGGATCCCCCCCATGGAATCCGTCTGTAAAGCTAGGGATCGACATAGTTGTTAGCCTTCTTTCGCAATGTGCGGCACTTCCATTATTTGGATCCTTGGTAGACTTCTTATGAGAACTCCTCAACCATCTAAGCGTACTTGAGTCTTTTCTGCGCTGTTTACTCAGGCGTGCCATTTAGCCTTGGTTCTGAATGCTACACCGCAATAGAGGATAACGGAGAACTTGCTTGGCTAAGGCACTACCCAAAACGCACTCTCAAGTAAGGGAATCCTAAATCGTCCAGACCTGGTCAATCCTGGTCGTGAAGCCCTGACTTAGCAGCTCCCGTCTCATGCTCCATCCTGGTGCTTCGCGGATACGAGCTGCTCGCAAGGCGCCGCGGCCGTACTTGCGGTTCACCGCATCCAGGGTCGCCATCAATTTGTCAGCGATGGCAGGCTGCGCCGGCGTGAAGAGGTCACCGGTGATCTCGCCGCGCTGGCAGATTTCGGCCAGCAGGATCTCGGCCTTGGAGTAGGCGTACCCTTCCCGGAAGATCCGGGCCAGCCCGAACTGGGCATACTGGATCAGCACCCGGGTGTCATCAGTGGGATATGGCAGCTGCAGGGTCACGCTGTTGGCGTAGCGTGGCTGATCGGGATTGAACATGCCGGTCTGAATGCCGACACGAAGGATCTGACACAGGGATTTCTGGGCCCTGAGCTTTTCTGCCGCACGCGAGGTGTAGCTGGCCACCGCCTCCGCCAGCGCAGAAAGCTGATACTGGCGAGTACCAAACATCCGGCTGCTGCAGATCATCTGCTTCGGCGGCTCAACCTCCTCGAGGTCGAGACAGCGCACTCCCCTGAGCTCCCGGGCAGTCTTCTCTAATACGACGCTAAATTGCTTGCGCAGCGACCAGGCATCGTACTGAGCGAGGTCCCAAGCCGTCTGGATACCCATGGCTTCCAGTTTCACCTGCAGCCGACGGCCGACGCCCCAGACCTCGTCGACTGGCAGCTTCCGCAGTACCTTGTCTCGTAGCTCCGGGTCACGGAGATCAACTACCCCACCCGTGCGATCGATCCAACGCTTGGCAGCATGGTTGGCGAGCTTGGCCAGCGTCTTGGTATTGGCGATACCAACGCCAACAGGGATGCGTGTCCACTGAAAGACCTTGTCCTTGATCGCTCGGCCCACGTCGATCAGCGGCTCCGGTATACCGGTCAAATCAGCAAAGCACTCGTCGATGCTATAGATCTCGTACGCGGGTACCAGGCTGCCGATCGTCCGCATTACCCGGTCACTGACGTCACCATAGAGCGCGTAATTGGAACTGAATGCCTGAACGCCATGCTGACGCGCAAACTCCCGCAGCTGGAACCATGGCGCCCCCATCTTGATCCCGAGCTGCTTGGCTTCGGCACTACGCGCGATGACACATCCATCGTTGTTGCTAAGCACGACAACCGGCACCCCGTTCAGGTCCGGCCTGAACACTCGCTCGCAGCTGCAATAAAAGCTGTTGCAATCAATGAGGGCATAGACCTGGTCAGGCATGACCGAGGCGCCGAAGGCAATCGGTAGCGATGCCCCAGACCTCAAATTCGTCCTCTTCCCTCACGGGGATGGGTTTGTAGTGCCGATTGGCCGAGTGCAGCTCGAACTGGCCGCTGGCATTTCGCTGCAACGTTTTGATCAACGGCTCGCGGTTGAGCGCCGCGACCACAACATCACCTGGCACCGCTTCACGTGCCCGCGTGATGATCAGCAAGTCATTCGGGAAGATGCCGAGGCCCATCATGCTGTCCCCGGTAGCGCGGACGATATAGGTATGCGGGGCCTTGATGTTCAGCAACTCATCGAGCGAGATGACCGACTCAAGATGGTCCTGCGCGGGTGACGGAAACCCGCAGGGGACACGGAAGAGGAAGACCGGTAGGGCCGTTTCAGACGGAGCCAGATTGGCAACAAATTCGATGGACATGGCAAAGCGAGCCTCCTTTCGTCAGACTGTGTATTTATACAGTTAGCAAAGGAATCGCTATGCTGTCCATCTGACGTCACTCGTCGCCGACGACTGGAGATTTATACATGCCTAAGCCCACTCAGCGTGATCTGACCTACTGCACGCTAGCTCTGCTGCTGGCGGTACGAATTCACGGGACTGAAAGTGCCGTCCGCGACACGGCGAAGCGCTGTGTAAAGCTGCTTCCTAAGCGGCAGCGCGACCTGATGTTGAACGTCGTTCAGGCTCAGTATCCCTTGGATCTGGTCCGCCATATCGCCCGAAACCTAGATGCATAACGTTTCACGGCGCCGATGAAGCAGTCCGCGCCACCGCCAGGCGCTGCCTGAAGCAGCTTCCAAAGCGCCAGCGGGACCTGATGTCCAACGTAATTCAGAGCCGCCATCCGCTGCAGATGGTGCGCGCCATTGCCTGCAATCTGGACTGAGGGCCGGCCTAGGGGTCCAGCTCGTCTAGCTTGCTTTTGGCCCACGTGTGACCGAAGTGACAAATTGCGGCAATGCTGGCAAACAGAAACAGGAGCGGCACGGAGTCTTTGGCAAGCGCTTCTTGATCAATAGGCTGATCACTCAGGCCGGATACGAAGACCAACATAACCGTCGCAAGAATAATCGCGAAAAGACAAGCAAACGCTAGCCGATACCCCTTCTTGCAATGCGCTGCGCGCTTTGACCATTCGTATCTACTCAAACCAACGCTCCACATCTATCAAGTTCTGTCTTAAGCACAGCAGCAAAATTACAGCCCGTCAAAGCTGGCGACTCCGGTCCGGAATGGCTTCCACTCATTTTCGGGAGTACCGGGAAGGCAGATCGCCACGGTCACCTGTTGTCCAGCCTGCGGATCGGCCGGCTTCAAAGCCACATGACGATAGACTGTGAAGTCGGGTCTAAACATCGTCGAGCTCTGGCTCCGATGGTATTCCCAGATCCCATACCCATTCGAGGTACTCACCTGGCGCTCCAGGTTGATAACCCTCCCCGTTTCCAGCCGAATCACCAGCATCCTTATAGTCCCTTTGCGAAAGCCAACAGCATAACCTGCCTGCTTCGCTCAGCCGGCCGGCCAGCCGGCCGAAGGGCGACCTAGGGCCAGATCAAGCCCGAAACTTAACCTCCTGGGACCTGGATAAGGTTTCCTGCTGACCCCCTTCAGCGCTTCTGCGACCGTGCACGGCATCCTGTGCGAGGTCCCCTATGAAGCGCCTTTCCCTCTCCCAAACGCTCGCTGCCATCGGCTTTGCCGCCTTGTCGGGCGCGTGCCTTTATCTCTACGTTGAGCTGTCCCACGTCAATCGTGACCTGAACGCGACGGCAGACCAGAACACTGTTCAAGCCATTACTCAGCGTCTGGACAAGATGCAGGACCAGATGGATGGCTTCGCCGGCGGCAAGCCTGTCCAAGACGCCGATTTCCGGGCCAGTCAGCAAGCGCTGTCCCAACGGATCGACACCGCCCAGGCCATGCTGGTGGAGATCCAGCGTGCGAATCAGACCGCGCTGCAGGGCATGGCCCAGGCCGGCGATCTGGTGGTCATCGAGGCGAAGATCGAAGGCCTGCAAAACGACCTTGGCGACCTGCGCAGGAGAGCAGTGGAGCCTGCCAAGGCGCCGCCGCCGCTGATCGTCCCCAAGCAGCGCAGCGCGCCGGCAACCGCACGCAAGCCCGAGCCGCCCAAGCCGGTCGACACCCCTCCCCCCTTCACAGTGGTCGGCATCGAGTACCGCGGCGGTGAGCGCTTCCTCTCCGTCGCTCCGCCCGGCAGCACCCAGCTCAGCGAGCTCTACTTGGTGCGCCCGGGCGACAACGTCGGCGGCACCCGCTGGCGGCTGGCCAATCTCGACGACCGCCAGGCGCAGTTCAGCGTCGACGGCGCGACCCGTACCCTTTCCGTCAAGTAGTAGAGGCAACTCATGCGCCCACAGTCCCTTCTCCTACCGGCGAGCCTTGCGATCGCCCTGATCCTGCTCTCGCCGTCCGCACCGGCACTCACCGCCGACCTTGTCGCCCCCCAAGTCTTCTCCGGCGAAACGGGTAGCGCTGAGCGCCAAAGTACGGTCCAGCGTAATGACAGTGCCGTCGCCCAGGAATGGGGTCTGAGCAGCCAGGAATTTCAACGCTACCGCACCCTGATGCAAGGCAGTCGCGGCGTCTACTCGCCCGGGCTGGATCCACTCACCGCCCTGGGCATCGAAGCTCAGTCCGATGCCGAGCGGCGTCGCTATGCCGAGCTGCAGGTCCGCGCCGAGGCGCAGCGGGTACAGAAGGAGCTGGCCTACGACCAGGCCTACCGCGACGCCTGGAATCGCCTCTACCCGAACCTGCAGCCAGTACAGGCCGGCGGCCAGGCCGCGCCGCAGGCCAGCCCCGCAGTACGCGGTAACGGGCGGCTCGCCGTGTTCGTGACGGACAGCTGCGCGGCCTGTACTGAGCGGGTCCAGGCCCTGCAGAGCGCTGGCCAGACCTTCGATCTCTATCTGATCGGTAGCCAGAACGACGATGCCAAGATCCGCCGCTGGGCGGTGCTCGCCGGCATTGATCCGGCCAAGGTGCGGACCCGACAGATCACCCTGAACCATGATGCTGGCCGCTGGGTCCAGCTCGGCCTGGGCGGAGAGCTGCCCGCGGCCGTGCGCGAGGTGAACGGACAATGGCTCAGGCAATGATCAGGGCGCTGGGCGCCGTTGTGCTCCTGCAGTCGATCGCGCTCGGCGCAATGGCGGCCGAGACCCCGCCGCCGGCCTATCAGCTGGCCGCTTATCAAGCCGGCATCCCTTCCGAGGTGCTGTACTCGGTTGCCCTGCAGGAGAGCGGCACTCGCCTGCGTGGCCAAGGGACGCGGCTGGTGCCCTGGCCCTGGACGCTAAACGTTGCCGGCGCCGGCTATCGCTTCGCCACCCGAGCCGATGCCTGTACCGCGCTGCTGGTCGCGCTCAACACCGCCGGCGCCAAGCGGGTCGACGTTGGCATCGCTCAGGTCAACATGGGCTGGAACGGGCATCGCTTCGGCCGCGGCGTCTCGCCCTGCGAGGCGCTCAACCCCTACAAAAACCTGGAAGTCGCGGCCCGGATGCTCGCTGAGCTGCGTGCACAGGGCGGCGACTGGATCAACGTCGCAGGCCGCTACCACCGCCCTGCCGGCGGCGCACCTGCCGCCAAGTACCGCGAGCTCTTCGCCAAACACCTGAGCCGGGTCACCGGCCTGAACCTCCTGGCCTCGAATCCATGAAGCAGATCCTCTCGCTCATCGCCCTGACCCTGCCACTGGCCGCCCAGGCAGCCAACCTCACCGTGGTCGAAGACCTCGGCGGCGTCTCCGCCCTGCCCTACTACCAGAGCCTGAACCCGGAGCCTGCGCAGGGACAGCGCCAAGCGCCGCTGCCACAGCCTGCCCAGGCCTTGGGCTTCCCCGTGCGATCGCAACGGCTCACCCCCGGCACCGTCCAGGGGCGCGCACTGAACGCACCGGGTCTGCAGCCCTTTTTCCTAATCGGTGATGACGACCTGTCTCGCCAGTGGCTAGCCAGCCGTGGCGAGACTCTGCAGCGCCTCGGCGCCGCTGGCCTGGCGGTCAATGTAGCCAGCGCCCAGCGCCTGGCTGCAATCCGCAGCTGGGCCCCCGGGCTGGCCATTAGTCCTGTGGTCGGCGATGACCTGGCTGCCCGCCTCGGGCTCGACCACTACCCCGTGCTCATCACCCCCACCGCTCTGGATCAATAGGAGTCCCTCATGCCTAGCCCCGCATCCCCGTATGTAACGCTGGTGATCCGCATGCCCGCCGGAGCCGCTGCTCGTGAAGCGCTCGCAGGCGACCTCGGCGTCTTGATCGACCTCCATGGCGGGGAGATCACGGGACGCTCGCTGGATGATGAGCTGACCCTCTGTGAGCGCTTCGAAGCAGCGCTGCCGCGTGACGAAGCCGAGGCTATCCGCAAAGAGCACGCCGCGGCCCTGCCGCTGCCAGGCGCTGGCGAGCTGGAGCACTGACCATGGCCCGCAATCATGCCCTGGACACACTGCTACGGCCGGCGGTGGAGCTCTACACGGTGCAGGTGTGCCTGGCCATGGCCTTCCTGTGCGTTTTCGCGCCTTGGGCGGTTGCCCTGACGCCCCTGTTCGGCCTGATCACGGCCGTCGCCTTCCTGGGCTTCGGGATCTACCGCTTGCGACAGGCGCTGCGTGTGCTGCGCTACCGGCGCAACATCCGGCGACTGTCGTTCTACAGCATGACCAGTAAGGAGATCCCGGTCAGCAATGAGCGGCTGTTCGTGGGCAAGGGTTTCCGCTGGGAGCAGAAACACACCCAGCGCCTGGTCGACACCTACCTGCCGCAGTACGCCCCCTATGTCGAGCCGTCGGAATGGACCAACAAGGCGCGGCGACTCGAGGCGCGCCTGGAATTCGCACCCTTCCCACTCACCCTGCTGGCCAAGGCTACCGCCTGGGACAACGCGGCGAACCCGTTCCGACCGCTGCCTCCGGTGGGCGGTCTGCCGCGCCTGCATGGCATTGAGCCCGAGGAGCACGACGTCACCCTGCCGCTGGGCGAGCGGGTGGGTCACACCATCGTCCTGGGCACCACTCGGGTGGGCAAGACGCGCCTGGCCGAGCTCTTCATCACCCAGGACATCCGCCGCAAGCGGCGCGGTCAGCATGAGGTGGTGATCGTCTTCGACCCCAAGGGCGATGCTGACCTGCTCAAGCGCATGTACGTCGAGTGCGAGCGCGCCGGCCGGGCCAACGAGTTCTACGTCTTCCACTTGGGCTGGCCGGACCACTCCGCGCGCTACAACGCGGTGGGGCGCTTCGGCCGGATCTCGGAGGTGGCCACCCGCGTCGCGGGCCAGCTGTCCAGCGAGGGCAATTCGGCAGCGTTCAAGGAATTCGCCTGGCGCTTCGTCAACATCATCGCCCGGGCCCTGGTCGCCCTCGGTCGGCGGCCGGACTACCTGCAGATCCAGCAGCACGTGATCAACATCGAGGGGCTGTTCCTGGAATACGCCCAGAAATACTTCGACGAGCATGATCCCAAGGCCTGGGAAAAGATCATCTTCATCGAGAGCAAGCTCAACGATAAGAACGTCCCCTTCAACATGAAGGGCCGACCACTGCGGGTCATCGCCATCGACCAGTACTTGAACCAGACCCGCGTGATGGATCCGGTCATGGACGGCCTGCGCAGCGCCGTGCGCTACGACAAGACCTACTTCGACAAGATTGTCGCCTCGCTGCTGCCGCTGCTGGAGAAACTCACCACCGGTCGCATGGCCGAGCTGATCGCTCCGGACTACCACGACGTCAACGACCCCCGGCCGATCTTCGACTGGATGCAGGTGGTGCGCAAACGCGCCGTGGTCTACGTCGGCCTGGACGCCCTTTCCGATACCGAGGTCGCCGCGGCGGTTGGCAACTCCATGTTCTCGGACCTGGTCTCGGTTGCCGGTCACATCTACAAGTACGGCATCGATGATGGCTTGCCCGGGGAGGCCAGCGGCAAGGTGGCCATCAACCTGCACGCCGACGAGTTCAACGAGCTGATCGGCGATGAGTTCATCCCCATGATCAACAAGGGTGGCGGCGCCGGTCTGCAGGTGACGGCCTACACTCAGACCCTGTCCGACATCGAGGCCAAGATCGGCAACCGCGCCAAGGCCGGGCAGATCATCGGAAACTTCAACAACCTCTTCATGCTGCGGGTCCGCGAGACGGCGACGGCTGAGCTGCTGACCAACCAGTTGCCCAAGGTGCAGGTCTTCACCGCCACGCCGGCGAGCAGCGCAAGCGACGCCGTCAACGGCAAGACCGCCTTCACCTCCAACACCCATGACCAGTTGAGCGCCACCAGCGTGCCCATGCTGGAGCCCGCCCATGTGGTGGGCCTACCCAAGGGCCAGTGCTACGCGCTGATTGAGGGTGGCAACCTGTGGAAGGTACGGATGCCGCTGCCAGCGGTGGATCCGGATGAAGCGATGCCCAAGGACCTGCAGGAGCTCGCGGAGAAGATGCGCAAGGCCTACCAGGTGGGCCAGGCCACCGGTAGTGAGTGGTGGGAGGCTCCAGGCCAACGCCGGGTCACAGACGACCTGCCGGTCGACCTACAGGACGACTTCCGGCAGATGGCCCAAGGCGCTGCAGACGAAGGAGACGCGGCATGACCACCGGCCCTGATCATGCCCGTCTCGTCGCCCTGGGCGCCGCTTGGTTGCGCCGGCAGGGCTTTCCCCTGGTCGCAACCGAGCTGCGGTGCTTCGGATCACGCGAGCAGCCGGATGTGCTGGGCTTTCGCAGCAACTGCTCGACGCTGATCGAGGTGAAGACCAGCCGCGCCGACTTCCTGGCCGACCGGAACAAGCCTGAGCGCACCGCCGGCGGCCTAGGGCTCTATCGCTTCTACCTCTGTCCCGAAGGGCTGCTGCAGGCCGCTGACCTACCGCCGGGTTGGGGCTTGCTGGTAGCCACCGGCCGCCAGGTAGCCGAGGTCGTGCGGCCCCGCGGCAACCTCTGGCCGCCGGCAGGGCGAGCCGGTGGCACTGAGTGGGAAGCCTTCCAGCATCAGCCGGATCTTGCCGCCGAGCGCCAGGCGCTCTTCTCCATCGCCCGGCGCGCCAGCGCCGCTCCTCGAGGACGCCGATAATGGCCGACGTCGCCCAGCGCGCTCAGCAACAGCAGGTCAAAGAGCAGACCTTTATCGGGTCGGTGCTCAGCTTCCCCTTTCACTTCATCGGCGTGATGTTCCTGTCCCTGGGCGGTGCCATCCTGGTTGATTGGCTTTGCCTCTACTTCTTCTGGCCGGAAGCTGGCTGGCACCACGCGAAAGGCATGCTTGATCACGAGCTGGGCTGGCTGTCCCAGGGATTTCTCTCCAGCGTCGTGGTTCAGGAGCCCGGGCACACGGCGACCTGGCTGGTAGGGCTGCTCTACGACTGGCTCTTTGTGAAAACAGGACTGGTTCAGTGGCTGACCGGGATGCAGCAACTGGCGGCAGCCGGCCCGCGGAGCGAGCTCGATGTGCGCTACCTGGCCGCGCAGAGTGTCACGACGGTGCAGACCTATGGCCTATCTGCCCTCTTCACCATTCTGGTGTTCTGCGTGCGCCTGGTGATCCTGATCCTGGCGGTACCGCTCTTCGCCATGGCCGCCTTGGTCGGCTTCATTGATGGCCTGGTGCGACGCGACATCCGCAAGTTCAGCGCCGGCCGGGAGTCGAGCTACTTCTACCACAAGGCCCGCAGCACCATGTTGCCGTTGGCCCTGCTGCCCTGGTCGCTGTACCTGGCCTTGCCGATCAGTGTGAGCCCACTCCTGGTGCTACTGCCGTGTGCGGCGCTGCTCGCCCTCTCGGTGAACCTTACGACCGCCTCGTTCAAGAAATACCTGTAGTCACCGGCGTGCTCCGTGGCCACGCCCCGGTCACAGAGCGATTCGATCCAACATCAAAATACAGGGGTGGTATTGAAAATCTGTCCCAGCCAATCTGGAGAGACCCATGCAGTGGACCTCTGAACAAGCCCCCGCCATCGCGTCGAATGCACGCAAGCTGCTGATCCAGGCCTTCGCCGGCACCGGCAAGACCACCACTCTGGTGGGCTACGCCAGCACCCATGCGGACGTGAAGATGCTCTACCTCTGCTACAACAAGTCGGTCGAGATGGCGGCCAAGAATCGCTTCCCGCGCAACGTCACCTGCAAGACCGCCCACGGCCTGGCCTATGCAGTCTATGGCACCCAGTACCAGCACAAGCAGGCGGGCAACCTGCGCATCACCGAGGTCGCCCGGGTGCTGGATACTCAGGATTGGGAGCTGGCCCGGGACGTGGTCAACACCCTCAACACCTTCATGGCCAGCGCTGACATGGCCCTGGACGGTCGTCACTTCACCCGCTACGACGGCCGCGGCCTGACGCCGCTGCAGGAGCGGCGCATCACCCAGGTCGTGGGGATGGCCATCAGCGTCTGGAAGCGCATGATCGACCGGCAGGACGCCGGCGTGCAGATCACCCACGACGGCTATCTCAAGCTGTACCAGATGAGCCGCCCGGATCTCTCCAACCGCTTCGGCGCGATCCTGCTCGATGAGGGCCAGGACGTGAATCCGGTGATCGCCGACCTGGTGCAGCGGCAGCGCACCATCCAGGTCATGGTCGGCGATCGCCACCAGCAGCTCTACCGCTTCCGTGGAGCCCAGGACGCCCTGAACGCGGCATGGATGGCTGATGCCGAGAAACACTACCTGACCCAGTCATTCCGCTTCGGTCCGGCCGTGGCCCACGTGGCCAACGTCATCCTGTCGTTCAAGGGCGAGACGGTGAAGCTGCAGGGGCTCGGCCAGCGCACCCTGGTAAAGCGATCGCTGCCTGAGGATCTTGCCCATCGGACCTGGCTGCATCGCACGGTCAGCGGCGTGATCGAGAATGCCCTGCGCCTGGAGAAACAGGGTGGCCACCGTATGTTCTGGATTGGCGGCATCGATAGCTACTCGCTGCGCGAGCTCGAGGACCTCTTCCAGTTCAGCCGAGGTCGCAATGACCTGGTGCAGCAGAAGAAGCTCTTGCGCGACTACCGTGACTTCGAGCAGTACCAGGAGATCGCCAAGGCAACCCAGGATCCAGAGATGCAACGCTCGGTGCGGATCATCGAGGCCTACTTCGACCTGCCCAAGCGCATTGAGCAGCTGCGGCGCTGCGCTGCGGCCAGCGAGCTGGATGCCACGGTCACCTTGACGACCGCGCACAAGGCCAAGGGCCTAGAATGGGACTTCGTAGGGCTCTACGATGATTTCAGTGCGGATCCGCTGGCACCGGAGATCGATCGGGCCAGTCGTGACGATGAGCTGAACCTGCTGTACGTGTCGGTGACCCGGGCCATGCAGATCCTGGCAGTGAACTCGCTGGTGATCGACATCATGCAGCGGTACAAGGAGCTGCATGGTGGGCTGACACAAAAAAGCCCACCGTGACGGTAGGCTTTTCGAGGAAAATCAATAGGTTATACGTTTTCAACGCCGAGTTTCATGTTGGAACCTCCAAGCTGTTGGTAGCGGTGACAATCAAGATATACCCCTGCCCCGGCAGTAGCAAGGTGTTTCGATCCGCCATGATCAAGCGGCTGAATCCCTCACCGTCTACGGTTGGCTCCGGGTATTTGCTAGCATTCAAGCCTGTCTCTCGGAAATAAACTTGGCAGTTTCTCCCCCTATACTGAACCAAGCAACCCTTTATATAGCGGGTAAAGTTGACGATAAAGTACGGCTCAACGGATATATCCTGCTGCAATTCATATATCCGCTCAAAACCCACCTTTCTATCAACCTCAGCACTAGTCAACTTAGAAGGCGAAAGCTTTATACTAAACACTCTTTCCTTAGGGTTGTTAGGGTTTTGGGATAGATACTTTTGGTCAGTAAGATCCAATGAAACACCATCAACAACCAAGGATACAAGCTTCATAGCTCCTTCCATGGAGTTTGGCTGACTGATAACGGTGGACTCAAAACGAGGAGAAATTACAACTTCCGTCCTGACCAAATGCCGAACATTTAAGGTTTTCCCATCAGCATCCAAATGAAAGTCATAAGTCACTTCATATTTTTCAAAGTGATGCTCCAGCTCATTATCGAGAAACTTTCCTCTGATAACTTCTGCAGCGTCATGATAAGAGGCAGGGAGGGTATCCTTTAAAAGAGCTCGTGTTAAAACTCCCCACTTTTCTTTTAACAAAGGCAGACTTACAGTCGACCCAGGGCTATAGAACACATCACCAAGACATTTCTGGAAAAACTCTGAGAACTGAGCCGACTTCATAATTACCGCAAAAACGCCGCCACCTAGGATCGCACCACCCACTTTTTGTAGAGCATCGCCTGTCCCTCTTGGAATAAAGACAACACTTTCTATAGCCTCCCCAAATATTGCTCCGGTAAACACCATCAGCAAACCACCAAGGGCCATAAGAAAAGGAACGTTTCTTTTCGCTGGATCTAAAAACGTCTTAGCTAGAAACGCGCGCATACCTATTTCCAGATCAAAAACAATACCTTACAAAACGATTTATTCAGAAAAAACCTCAACCCGACGTCTGGACAAAAAAAACACCCAAACGGGCATTAAAAGCACACCCAGCCTTTAGATAAAATATCACAATAACCACAAATACAAATTGAGATTTTATGTTCTATAAAATTTGGTTTATTAATTTACGGGTCTACCTGCCTAACACAAGAAATCGAATATCTTCGAGCCATTTTGAGAGCGCTACCGAACCGGCGTTTTTCGCGCACCTAAACGTCTTTAACCGGTTATATTTCTCGTCAAATATATCGAGTCGTTAGCAACACCATTAAAACCGAATCTACAGCTAGAAAATCCCTTCCGATCTGCGCTGGCTTTGCCTGATCCGGTCACCCACTGCGCCAGCGATTTGCCGGCGCGGCTTCTGCTTGTGCTTGAGGTACTCGGATCGGCACTGGTCGAACAGCTCGGCCGCAGCTTTCAGCAGAAGCTTGCTCTGCGGCGGAGTGATCCGGTCGAAGTCGAGCATGGCCAGTATGTAGCCTTCGAGCTGCCCGTACAGCTTGGCCAAATGACCCAGGCCCATGATGGCCATGGCATGAGTCAGGTCTCGCCAGCGTTGTTTGGCTTCTTCGGGGAGAAACGCAATGTCGGTCATACGACCTCCCGTGATTTTTCTGATGACAGCATAGCCAAGCGGTTTGTTCGAGGCTTTCGTCGTAACCTCATGAGACCCAGATACGGTTTAGCCTGGTGAGGCTACTGTGGACCACAGGACGATGGCCACCCCATCGAACTGGAGCCGTCCATGTCCCCTGCCCGCTTCGAATACCACACTGAATTCTCCCCCCTCACCTACCGCGTGCAAGAGCGCGGCTGGCTCATGTTCAAGCACGAACAGCAGACCGGCACCCCTGACGTCGCTGCTTTCCTGGCAGATCCAGAACGGCAGGCTCGCCTGCAGGCCCTGGGCGCGGACGGCTGGGAATTGGTCAGCGTGCAGCCGGTGCTGGAAGGCCGCGCTCAGATCGGACAGCAGACCGCCCAGGGCAACCAGGGATGGGGCGTAGGCTACGCGGTGGCCACCGGCTTTCTGCTGTTTTTCAAACGCCTCATCACCTCTACGTAAAGTCAGTAATCAAGCGGGTTTGCAACCTATTTGGGTGCAGTAATGGTTTCCCGCTGACCTCCTTGGTGGCCCTCGGCATCCTGTGCGGCATCAACCCGCTGCCCAGGGCCCCGCTGTGAAACTGTCCCCTCCTCCACGCAAGCTCTTCGTCCGCTTCGGTCTCGTCAGTGGCCTGGTCTTCACGCTCGGACTCACGACGGGCGCCGCTCACGCCGCCGGCACCGCCAGCGAGCAAGCCAACGTCGACGTGATGATCCGCCAGCTCAACGCCGTTGAGGCGGTCGCCAGGCGCAGCGCTGAGTTGCCGAGCGATGGCAGCTCACGCTACCACCTGGATTACAACCGTCTCGCCGCCGACATCGCACGGATCCGCCAGGGCCTACAGGACTACCTGGCTCCAAGCCGTGCCCAGCCGCGCGATGCGGCCGAGCTCTCCGGCCAGTACCAGCGCGAAGGTGCCCAGCCATGAGCATGACCGCCGCGCAGAGCGCTGCCTTTCAGGCGGCCAGCGGCCTTACGCCGGCGGCCAGCAACACCTTCTGGCTATCGGTGGCCATGGCCGTCGTCACCCTCTGGTTCGCCTGGCTTTCCATCAGCCTCTACAAGGGCTGGGCGAATCAGAACCTCAAAGCCGCCGCTGCCAAGGGCGCCCTCATACGTGGGCTGCTCCTCTACTGCGCACTGTCCTGGCTCATTTTGCATTAACCCCTCGAGGAGAAATCCATGCTGTCCCTCAGACACCTGCTCACCCTCGGCGCCCGCGCCGGAACACAAGCCACCCTGGCAAGCGCCGTCCTGCTACCGGCAATCAGCCAAGCTGCCCTTCCTCAAGCCCAAGCCCCCTCGCGAGGCGAAGGGGCTACCTGGCTGGAAACGCTAAAAAACTACGGTTTCGACCTCATTTCTCTGTTTGCGCTAGCCATATGCGCTTTCTGCCTGATCGTCGTCGCCGCTCACGGCATTACCGTCTACCACGAGATCCACGTGGGAAAGAAAACCTGGAAGGACCTGGGCGTGACGATCACCGTCGGCGTGGTCCTCATCGGCCTGGTGATCTTCATCGTCACCAAAGCCACCGGCATCATGTAAGGCAGGGCCGCGCCGATGGACATCACCCAGGACCTGCATGAGGACGGCACCCTTCGCTTCTTGCCGAATCGCCTCAACCTTCAACCCGTCGTCGTCGGCGGCCTGACTACGGACGAGATGTTCGCCACGGTCGGCATCTGTGCTGCATTTGGATTCGCAGTCGGCATCCCGTTTGCGTTTTTCGTCACACCAGCCATGCCGATCTTCTCCGCGCTGGCGTGTGGCGCCCTGGGCCTAGTACTCGCAGGACGGATCCTGCGCCGTTGGAAGCGCGGCCGCCCGGAAACCTGGCTATGGCGCCAAGTCGAGTGGCGCCTCGCGCATTGGGGGCTGGCGGGTCGCCGCCTGGTCATCCGTAGCGGTGCCTGGACCTGCAAGCGGATGGTGGGGCTATGAGCCGCGCGTGGAAGCTGTCCGATTCGCAGCGCGCCCATATCACCACGCTGCGCCTTGCCCTGGGCCTGGTCAGTGGCATCGCGATCTGGAACGGCTACGGCTGGTACAGCGCGCCCAAGGATCTGACCGTGCACGTGCCGCCGGACCTGCGATCTGGAAGCACACGTCCCTGGTGGGAGATCCCTCCCGAGTCGGTCTATTCCTACGCCTTCTACATCTTCCAGCAGATGAATAGCTGGCCAGCTGATGGCGAGAAGAACTACAGCGACAACATCGCCCGCTTGACCCCTTTCATCACCCCTTCGTGCAAGGCCTATCTGGAGGGGGACGAAGCACTCAAGCGCAACAGCGGCGAGCTGCGCAAACGCGTGCGCAACGTCGCCGAGATCCCCGGATCAGGCTACGGCGACGACCCCTCCCGCCGCGTCCAGGTACTCGGCAATAGCGAGTGGACGGTCATGCTTGATGTCGTTGCCAACGAGTACCTGGGTGGCGAGAAGGTCAAGACGGCGCTCACCCGCTACCCGCTACATGTCGTCAGGTCCGACGTCGATCCCGAGAAGAACCCCTGGGGCATGAAGTGGGACTGCTACAGCGGTCAGCCGCAGCGGATCGAGGCCGGCGTCGAAGTCAAAGCTCGAGGTACACCATGACATTCCGCCACTCCCTCCCCCTGGTGCTGGGTGGCCTGCTGCTCAGCAGCCTTGCCCAGGCCATCGAGATCCGCAAATGGGAACGCGTCCCCATGGCCATCCCGCTCGTGGTCGGCCAAGAGCGGATCCTATTCGTTGATGCCAACGTGCGTGTCGGCGTCCCTCCCGCCATCGCTGACAAGCTCAGGGTGCAGAGCACCGGCGGCGCGATCTATCTCCGGGCCAAAGACCCAATCGAGCCCAGCCGGCTGCAGCTGCAGAATGCAGCGACCGGCGAGATCATGCTGATCGACATCGCCGCCACGCCGGCGCAGGAAGGCCAGGCTGCGCTTGAGCCCATCAAGATCGTTCCGGGCGACACCACGCCTACTCGCTACGGCCAAGCCGCTGCAGCGGCTCTAAAATCGACGGTCAAGGCTAGCCGCCAGGCCGAAGAAGATGATGACGAGCCGGCCGCGCCGAAGCGCGAAACGCCGATCCCTGTTGTGCTCACGCGATACGCCGCCCAGATGCTTTATGCGCCGCTGCGCACGGTCGAGCCGGTCGACGGCGTCGCCCAGGTCAAGGTCGATAAGCGCCTGGACCTATCGACGCTGCTGCCAGCGCTGCCGGTTGAGGCCAGTCAACTGGGCGCCTGGCGTCTGGACGATCACTGGGTGACCGCCGTGAAGCTGCGCAACCAGACCGGCCAGCGTCTCGCCTTGGATCCGCGTGAGCTCATGGGCGACTTCGCGACCGCGACCTTCCAGCACCCCTACCTCGGCGCCCGGGGCGATGCCAGCGACACCACCGTGCTCTACCTGGTCACCCGGGATCATGGCCTTGCCCAGTCGCTGCTGCCCAGCCTGAGCGCTGCAGATCCTCGCGTGACCGCGGAGGCCCGTCATGCAGCTCAGAAGTAATCCGCTCCTCAAGTATGCGCTGCTCGGGGTTCTGGTCCTGGTGGTCTATGTCGGCGTGACCCTACTTGGTAAGGGCAAGCCACAAACGCCCGAGCAACCACAATCTGCCCAGCTCACGCCTGAACAGGCCAAGGCGCTGGGGATCGAGGGCGACACGGCCAACGACACCCTGCGTACCATCGTCGTCGAAAGTCGCCAGCTCAAAGAGCAGTTGAACAAGGTCCTGAGGGACAACGAAGAGGCCAAGCGGGAGAACGATGGTCTCAAGGCCCAGCTGAGCAACATCAACACCACGGTCGATAGTCGCGTCCAGGCGGGCATCAACCAGGGCCTTGAGAACCAGCAGAAGCAGACGCAGGGTCTGTTCGATGGTCTGCAGAAGCAGCTCAACACCTTGTCCCAGATGGGCAACCAGACGGGCAGTAGCAACGGCTCTAGCGCCGACATGCCTATCGGACTCGGCATCGCTCCTGGGGAAGGCAATCAGTTCAAGAAAGGAGGCTCGGATCTCGTCTGGATCGAGCCGCAGGATGGCACCGCCGTCGACGCCAATGGCAAGCCCCTTGCTGCCGGCAGCAGCCAGGCCGCCAGCGGCTTCGCCTTCCCGACCGCCTTCGGCGCCGCCGGCCAGAAGACGCTGGATGCGGCCTCAGATGGCGCTCAGCGCGCAGCCGATGGCATGGGCGGTGATGAGCCGTCCCGCAAGAAGGTCCGCAAGGTCTACACCCTGCCACAGAACTCGACGCTTATGGGTTCGGTATCCATGACCGCCCTGGTGGGCCGCGTGCCGGTCGACGGCACAGTTAACGACCCCTACCCCTTCAAGGTCCTGATCGGCCCCGACAACCTGACCGCCAACGGCATCGACCTGCCCGATGTCGCCGGCGCTGTCGTGAGCGGCACGGCCTCGGGCGACTGGACGCTGTCTTGCGTGCGCGGCCAGATCCGCAGCATGACTTTCGTCTTCACCGACGGCACCGTGCGTACCCTGCCGGCGCCGCAGGAGAACGGCGGTCAGCAAAACAACGGCCAGAACAACCAGAACGCCTCCAATGGCCAGCCCGCTGCTGTCCAGGGTGGCATGGGCTGGATCAGCGACCCCTACGGTATCCCCTGCATCGCGGGCGAGCGCCGCAGCAACGCCGCCCAGTACATCGGCTCCCAGGCCCTCATCACCGCCGCCGGCGCCGGCGCCGCCTCACTCATCAAGAACGACGGCACCAGCTCCAGCTACGTCCAGACCCCGAACGGCACCATCGGCACGACCGGCATGTCTGGCAACGAGGCCATGGGCAAGATCCTGAACCAGGGCGTCAGCGACATCTCCACCTGGGTGAACAAGCTCTACGGCCAGGCCTTTGCCGCCGTCTACGTGCAGCCCGGGGCGAAGGTGGCCATCCACCTCGACCAGGAGCTGGCCATCGACTACGAACTCAAAGGCCGCAAGGTCGACTATCGGACAGGAGCTCGCCATGCCTCGGCTGCCCTCGATTAATCGCACACGACTTCAGATAGCGGCTGTACTGGCCCTCTCCCTGCTGGCCAGCGGCTGCGCGGTCGACAAGGAGAAGATGCTCCCCCATGGCGACCAGACCATGATGGACGTCTGGAACGCCGGTACCACCGGTTCGGCCGGCAGCAGCCAGGGTCGCCAACTGGTCGATGCCCGGGCAGAGCTGCGCCGTCCTGTGGACACGAGCCAGGCCCGGCCGCTGGCTGACAACGCCGGCTATTCGCGCACCGCGCAGAACGAGATCTATAGCCAGTTCAAGCGCCTGCCCAATCCGGACCTGGTTATGTACGTCTTCCCGCACCTGGCCGGCTCCGACCCGGCACCCATCCCCGGCTACACCACCGTTTTCCCGCTCTACCAGCGTGTGCAGTACGCCATGCCCGGTGAGCGGGTGGAGAACTACTGATGGGCATCTTCGAACGCCTGCGTGGCAAGAAAACCGCCGACACCTCGACGGCTGAGCCAGATCCTGTGCCTAGCCAGCCAGAGCTTATTGAGCCAGTTGAGGAAGCGGGTCTATCAGCCAGAGCTGAGCCGGCCCTGCATCCCGAATCCATCCGTGCCACCCGCGCTCTCGAAGTCGACGAGGAAGCCGGCTACCAGCGCTACCTGGACCGCCTGAGAGCGCACGGTATCCCTGAGCCAGGTGCCTGGATGACCGGCAAGGAGAAGCCCGCGACGGTCGCTGACATCGCCGGCATGCACCAGGTCAATCCCAGCTTCACCAACCTGCTGCCCTGGGTCGAATACCTGCCCGAGCACCAAGCGATGCTGCTGGAAGACGGCAAGTCGCTGGCCGCCTTCTTCGACCTGGTGCCGATCGGCACCGAGGGCCGCGAAGCCAATTGGCTTCGTCAGGCCCGCGACGCCCTGGAGAACGCCCTGCAGGATGCCTTCGATGAGCTGGAGCAGAGTCCCTGGGTCATCCAGCTCTATGCCCGCGACGAGATCCAGTTCGACGGCTATCTCACGGGGCTGGCCAACTACATCCAGCCGCGCGCCCGCGGCTCCGAATTCACCAAGCTCTATCAGAGCCTGATGAAGCATCACCTGCATGCCATCGCCAAGCCTGGTGGTCTATTCAACGACACGGCCGTATCCCACCTGCCCTGGCGTGGTCAGCATCGGCGCGTCCGGATGGTCGTTTCCCGCCGGAGCATCGGCGACGGTCTGGTCAGGGGGCAGGCGCCCGCTGCTTATCTGGCTAACATCTGCAGCCGACTGACCGGCGCACTGCGCAACGCCGGCGTGACGGCTCATCGTATGGATGAGCGCGCCATTCGCTACTGGCTCCTGCAGTGGTTCAATCCGTGCCCGGATCACCTGGGCACCTCGGCCAAGGACCAGCAGCGGTTCTTCGAGGTGGTCAACAGCGCCTTCGACCAGGATGAGTTGCTGGCCGAAGGCACCATTCCCTTCCTGGCCAGCGGGACCGATTTCTCCCAGTGCTTGATGTACCGCGAGCCCCGCTCGGATGCGCAGAAGGGCCTGTGGTTCTTCGATGGCCAACCTCATCGTGTGGTGATGCTGGATCGGCTGCGCACCGCGCCGAGGACCGGTCACATGACCGGCGAGCGCAACTTTGGTGATGCCCTGCACGCCCTATTCGACGAGATGCCCGAGGACACCGTGCTGGCCATCACGCTGGTGGCCACGCCCCAGGATACGCTCGAAGCCCACCTCAACAACCTGCACAAAAAGGCTGTCGGCGACAACCAGGCCTCTGCCCTCACCCGGGAGGCCATCAAGGACGCCCGTCAGCTGATCGGACGCAAGCACAAGCTCTACCAGGGCAGCGTGGCCTTCTATGTCCGGGGTAAGGACGAGCAGGAGCTGGAGCAGCGCTGCAACGACCTCACCAACACCCTCACCAGCGCCGGCATCGAGCCTGTGCGGCCTGAGGATGAGGTGGCTGCACTGAACAGCTACCTGCGCTGGCTGCCCGGCAACTTCGATCCCAACCAGCCGCGGGCGCTGCAGTGGTACACCCAGCTTATGCTGGTTCAGCATGTCGCCAACCTGGCACCCATCTGGGGCCGCTCAACCGGAACTGGACATCCGGGCATCACTCAATTCAACCGCGGTGGCAGTCCGCTGACCTTCGATCCGCTCAGCAAGCTTGATCGCCAGATGAATGCACACGGCTTCGTCTTCGGTCCTACCGGTGCTGGCAAATCGGCGACGCTCAACAACCTCTTGATCCAGTGGCTGGCCATCTACCGACCGCGCATCTTCGTGGCCGAAGCCGGTAACAGCTTCGGGCTGCTGGCGGACTTTGCCCAGCGTCTCGGCCTGACCGTCCATAAGGTCCGCCTGGTTCCCGGCGCTGGCGTTAGCCTGGCGCCCTTCGCCGACGCCATCCGCCTGGCCGAGGATCCGGCTCACGTGGCCGTGCTCGATGCCGAGGACCTCGACGCCTCAGACGCAGCTAGCAGCCCGAAGCCCGACCTGGAGGACGATCAACGCGACGTGCTCGGCGAGATGGAGATTGTGGCTCGCCTGATGATCACCGGCGGCGAAGAGAAGGAAGACGCACGCATGACACGCGCCGACCGTGCGGCCATCCGGCACGCCATCATCAATGCTGCCAAGGCCTGCTCCAAGGCAGAAAAGACAGTGCTCACCCAGGACGTGCGCGACGCATTGAGCGAAGCTTCACGTGACGAACGCCTGCCAGCGCCGCGACGGGAGCGCCTGCAGGAGATGGCCGAAGCCATGGAGATGTTCTGCATGGGTGCCGACGGCGAGATGTTCAACCGCCCCGGCTCGCCCTGGCCGGAGGCCGACCTAACGGTGGTGGACTTCGCCACCTATGCCCGCGAGGGCTATCAGGCGCAGCTCGGCATCGCCTACATCTCGCTACTGAACTCGATCAACAACATCGCCGAACGTGACCAGTACAAGGGCCGGCCGCTGATCAAGCTGACCGACGAAGGCCACATCATCACCAAGCACCCGCTGCTGCTGCCCTATGCGATGAAGATCACCAAGATGTGGCGAAAGCTCGGCGCCTGGTTCTGGCTGGCGACCCAGAACATCGATGACATCCCGATCTCTGGCGCGCCAATGCTCAACATGATCGAGTGGTGGATCTGCCTGAACATGCCGCCGGATGAAGTCGAGAAGATCTCCAAATTCCGCAATCTGAGTACCGCGCAGAAGGAGCTGATGCTGTCGGCGCGCAAGCAGAGCGGCGCCTATACCGAAGGCGTGGTGCTCTCCAAGTCCATGGAGACGCTCTTCCGCGCGGTACCGCCCAGTCTCTATCTGGCGCTGGCTATGACGGAGCCTGAGGAGAAGGCGGAGCGCGCCCAGCTGATGGAAGAGCTCGGCACCGACGAGCTGGGCGCCGCGCTGGCCGTCGCCGCCCGTTTGGACCGGTTGCGAGGGATCGAACCCTACCCCTTCAAGCTGCCACCGGCTCGAGGAGCCCGGCGATGAGAGTGATGGACCAATTCACCCAGGACCTCATCGACAGCCTGACCGGCTTGCTCCGGCAGCCGCAACTGCCGGAGACGCTGACCGCCCTGCAGATCTGCGCACCTGTGCTGATCAGCAACCTGCAGGCAGTGAAGTCACGCGCGGTGGATCGCCGTGAGATTGAGGTCCAGCTCGATACGGCGCTCAAAGACTGGTTGGCCAAGCACCCTCAGCCGGATGAGGCGCAGCAGGCGCTCCTTGAGGTCCTGCACAGGGAAGTGCTGGGCCGGCAAATCGATCAGCCTTCTGCTCATGAGGCTTTGGCATGATTAGGGGAGCTATATCTCGGCAACCAGCGGCAATGGCTCTCATACTGCTGGCCGTGTTGCTCTATGTCCTATGGCACCTCTTTGGATGGCTCGCAGCAGTAGAGCCACGAGTTACTCCTGAGCCACCGATGTTCATCTATGGGGCTGCCAAAGCCCGCTTCACGCTGATCGAGTACGGCGACCTGGAATGCCCTTACTGCAAAGAAACCTTCCCGCAGGTCAAGCAGCTGATCGATCGGTACGAAGCGCTGAACTGGCAGTGGCATCACCTGCCGCTGCCCATGCACGGCGATGCGGCCCAGTACGAAGCACGGCTGGTCACGTGTGCGGGATGGCTGGGCGGTAATCCGGTGTTCTGGCAGGCGGTCGAAGCGGTCTACCAGCACAGCCGCGGTAACGGTGCCGGCCTGGCAGTCCCGATCGATCAACTGGGCCTGCAACCAGCCGTATCGCTGCAGCACCTGCAGGCGTGCATCCAGGACAATACGACCGTGCGGAGGGTAGTCGCTGAGCAGACCGCAACCGCAGCGCAGAAGCGGATCGATGCCACCCCGACCTTCGAGCTCCGAGACAATCGGTCCGGCCGTACGATCTGGCTTCCAGCTCTGCTGGATGATGCCGGCATGCTATCGGCCATGGACTGGCTAGCGAGTCAGGGAGGTGCGGATGCACAGCAGCGCCGATGACATTCCGCCGTGGCTGGCCAGCCTTTCCGATCGGACCCTACGGCGGCTCAACAGCCGCCTTACACATCTTTTGCGGATGATCGATACCGAGATGCAAGCGCGTGATCACGGTATGTTTCAACCAGAAGAAAGAGCCATCCCAAATCATCATCCTAGTATAGAAGGTGTGAAGCGTCCTTTATAGATGCTCAATCTTTCTTTGTTACTTCGCCTTTTTTTGCTCGCGCGACGAGGTACGAGACCAAACTCAATATATTTAGGCAGTCCAATTCAGAAAAGACTCCCGGTACTAACTTATGGGCAGGCTCGTGCGCAGAAGGGTTTCGAAAACCTTGAGCAATCCCCCTTGATAGCGAGTGATGGCCTGCCTGAATGTTTTTATCTGTTGCAGTCAATCCTGGTGTGATTTTAATCAAAGGATGCTCACCAGCAAACATCCTGTCTGCCGCAGTCGTACCATCAACATCAAGACCGGTCATCTGCCGCAAATAATCAAAATATATCTTTGTTCCTTGATCTGCAGCCATCCCATACATCTTCGCCACATACAAGTCCTTTACATTTTCGCGCAGCACATCATCCAAGTGCCGCCAGTGGAGCATTGGATATTCGGGGATGATTTCGTGCAGCGCCTTAATCACGGGCGTAAATTCTTCCAAAGCTTCTTCTTTGGACAAATGATTGATAACACTCTGCATATGACCCTGCATTTCCGCTGGAAGGGTCTCTATCCACGCGACTGTATCAATACCTGTTTTCTCTTCAAGATCCTTTTCTTTCTTTTCTTTACGAAGCTCTCGCCATTCGTTTTTGACACGATTTATTAGAGAAGAGAGATAGCTTCTTAGAACCACCATATCTGGATGATCCCAATCTACAGACTGCCGATTTGTAGATATAACATCAACATCTAACGTATCGATAAAGTCTACCGATATCCACCCGGTCAAATATTGATAAAAATGACTTGACGTACTATCAGAAAAGTACTCTGGCGCATTTACCAATTTTCCACGCGAAAACAGAGACACGCCACGTAAACCTGAACTCGGTTTTACAGGAGTTTTAGACGTGTACAGAGCCCCAGAAATAGACTGAGAAAAACTCTCGTCATTCTCTGCCAGACTTGCGACATCCCACTCAAACTCTTTATCAAAAGAGCTATACCTTCTTTCAGCACTTATATTTGTTTTCTTGCCATTCTCATCCAGAACAATTTTAAAATCCTCATCAACAATAAATATTTTTGATAAACTGTCTGCTACAGCAGGAACATCAAATGGAGACTGACGCTTCAGATCTGAAAGACTAATAGTTGTTCCATTGGCTTTATCGGTAGCCTTATCTTGCAAATCCCATGCAGGCTGGTAAGTACCTTCAGATGAGAGTAAAGCATCCCAATTCAAAGAGAATCGATTTCTCTTACCATCGTGAATAGTGTCAACTGTAATGACTTTAGCCAATCCGAAGAGAGCCAGCTTACCTAGACCTTTTTTGCCAGTAGCGTAGCGGCCAAATCTTTCGGTCGGCTTGTCCCCATCTTGTGCTCGACGATTCCTACCGATAACCAAAAACTTATCTTGAATATCAGATGATGACATCCCGATGCCATCATCCTTTACGTTAATTGTTTTTTTTGATCCTGCGGTAACAAACTTTAAATTTACATTTTCAGCGTCCGCATCGTACGCATTAGATATCAACTCAGCAAGTGCAGGCGGAAGTGTAGAATACATCTTCACACCCAAATGCTCTATAGTTCTAGGATCAAACCTCATCTCTAAATTTTTTTTCATAACACAACCTCCATATAGATATTATTTGATCCCTTGAAATTAAGCTAAAACCTCAGCCTTCTACGGAAATCAAATGCTCCTTTATCTTATCGGCATGGACCTTGATAAATTTAGGCGGAAGAGCATTTCCGATCATCAGCGCCGCATGATCCCGCCCAGCCGCTAACGAAAAATAATAGTCAGACGGGAATGTTTGAAGTATTGCGGCCTCCCTCAAAGTTATGGCTCTGTCCTGCTCGGGGTGAAGAAAGCGGCCTTTAGACGGGCTAATACACCCACCTGTTATAGTAGGCGAAACCTTTTGCCACGACATTCTCCCATAAACGTCGAGGTAACCTCCCCTACCCTTTAAATGACATGGCAGCCAATACTCTTTGGGAAGATCCTTGCGAGAACCTCCATCTTTAGGTATCAGGGTTATCATAGCCTGAACCTTGTCCGCGCGCTTCGGCATATAATCATGAAGGACGTCATTCGCGCCACCAGGAAGAGGCATAGTCGAAAGATAGTCGCGAACTGTAGAGTGAAATGCCACAGGACTTGGCTCAGATACCTCTCCAAACCGAGACGCGACTAGAATCATTCTTTTTCTACGCTGAGGAACCCCATAGTCTGCTGCATCTTTAACTTGTAGCGAACGCGATGTCACTTTATATCCGAGCTTAATTAGCTCCCTCAATACGAGATGAGCTCTATCATCCACTGCTAGTGCAGGGACGTTTTCCATCATCACAACCTTAGGAAGAAGCTCCTTAACAAATCGTAGATACTCAAAAACCAAATCATTCCTGGAATCCTCTACAGCCGAGGACTTTCTTCTGGTTCTATGGGTGGAGAAGCCTTGACAGGGAGGACAACCAGCAAGCAGATCTAGCTGCCCTCTATTGATCCCGAGATCTCGCATCAAGGCGAGAGGATCAACTGTGGCAATATCTGCTTCAACCAAATAATGACCTGGATAATTTGCCCTATAGGTTTCAGCAGCAACAGGGTTATTCTCGACACCAGCAATCACATCGAACCCAGCGTCTATCAACCCCCTAGATAAGCCACCCGCGCCGCAAAACAAATCAATCGCAGTAAGTTTCATAAGCCTTCATTCACAACGGAAAGTTCATCGAGCAACCCGAAATGCTCTTGACTTGATTCAGCGATCTTTGCTCTCAGCAACATCGACGTAAGATCTCGCATTTTAGCTTGATTCTGCTTGTGTGCAGCAAATGGATGACTGCGATTTTCGTGGCTGTCCAAACCTCTTTTCACCAAGATATGGTTTCCCGCTGACCCAGCCCTCCTGATCGCGTTTCCTGTACCAGCCACTCCTCTGCCTGGTACCGCCCATGCCCATCGTCCCTCGTCCCGTCTTAGCAGGCCTGAATGCCCATCTGCTGAGCTTTGCCCTGGCCACCTGCTGCATCCCCTTCGCCACAGCGGATGTGCTGGCAATCTCCAACACCGCTCACCCCCTCATCAATAGCGCCAGCGCCCGGGTTGTGCTCTTGGATGCCCCGGAGCGCTTTGAGCAGCAGCTCTCCGAAGGCCTGCCGGCGGATCCACGCCAGGCCGTAGCCATCATGCAGCAGCGGATGCGTTCGGCCACTGCGCAGCAGCTGGGGCGGGACCTAGCCAGGGCGCACCAGGACGTGGCCGATGCCTGGAGCTTAGGCGTGGCCAAGCTGCCGGCCGTCGTGGTGGATCGCCAGTATGTGGTCTATGGCCAGCCTGACGTGGCGGCCGCCGTGGCCAGCATTGAGCGCTACCGGAGCAGTGGACGATGAGTCGACATGTGCAGCGTCTACGGCGCCTTGCCCTGGCGATCCCGCTGGCCACCAGCCTGCAGGCCACTGCGGCCGTCACCACCGCGACCATTGTGTCGTCCTCGCTCTCGCCCGACTGCCTCGAATACAAGGTGGTCGGCATCTGCTACTGGCTGTTCTGCACCCCTTACGGCTGCAAGGTGAAGACCTCGGCCAAGGTACGGCACTTCGTGCCCGATGCAGTGGTGTCCAGCTACGCCAATACAGGCGAAAACCCCTGGACGGAGATGGCCTCTTTCAGCCCCGTCAGCAGTGTCGCCGCCGGCGGCAATGACCCCGGCGATAGCGCGACCCAGGCGAATGCCACCGTCAGCGCTCGGTTCAAGAATGCCGACGTTATTGGCCATCCGGGTGGGTACGCCTTCAGTCAGTTCGCCAGCGGATCCGGTTATACCTGCAAGGGCGCCGGTACCGCCTTTATGCCCTACCTGCTGAGCAACTACGACTACCTGGCCTGGCGGTACGGCATCCCCGAAGCCGTCTATCCGGAGGCTCTCGTCCCAGGCAAGCGTGAAGTCGGCGGCACCTTGTCCGGGGACCTGTGGGGCAACGTCTATCCGCGCAGCGGCTTCCTGCATCAGCCTGACGACTACAAGGCCGCGGCGGTCATGGCCCAGCGCGCCGGCGACGTGGTTACGCGCTCTGGCCAGATCCACGTCTACCAGTCGCTGTTGGCCCAGCCAGAAGACGGCTACTGGCCCGCTGGCGAGCTGCTCGAGGGCGATGCCACCACCGGCAAGTGGCAGGAGCTCACGCCCACGGTAAGCCAGAGCTGCGCTGCCTTTCCCAACCCGGGCCCTCACGTCCAAGACGCCGTGGGCGCCTATGCCTGGGCGCTCTGGCGCCCCTACAGCTGCTGCAAGCGTGAAGGCCAGGTCTTCCTGGGCAGCACCGACTTTCAATGATCAGGGAGCCGTCGATCATGAACACCTATCGCCTCACCCTGCTGGCCAGCACCTGCTTGGCCGGCCTTCTTCTCAGCAGCGCTGTCCAGGCAGCCGAGCCCTACCGTGTGCAGTCCCAGGGTAGCGTCATCGGTGACGACGTGCTCTACAGCATCGGCGGCGGCAATGCCGTGTCGATGGGCAGCGTCGGCAACATGGACAGCATCCAGATTGGCGGTGGCTGGAATACCAACCTGATCTGCGGAAACATGAGCCTCACCAACACCCTGCAGAACCAACTCAACGGCGCCACTCAAGGCTTCCAGACCATCATGAGCTCGGTGCTGCAGAACGCCACCGGCGCCGTTGCTTCCCTGCCCGGCCTGATCCTGCAGCGCGCCAACCCGGGCCTGTACAACCTCATCACCAACGGCATTGGCCAGGCGCGCCTGGACTTCGATCGCTCGAAGGGCACCTGCCGCGCGATCGCCGACAAGATGCTCGATGTCGCCGGCGGCCAGGTCGGCTGGAACAAGCTTGCCGAGGGTGAGGCGATGAAGTCGGCCGCTGCCGGCACCACCGATGCGGTCGCCGCGATCAACCAGGTCGAGCAGAAGAGCGGAAATGAGGGCGTGACCTGGGTCGGCGGAAGCAAAGCTGGGGGCAGTGGCCAGCAGCCCATCAAGGTGGTCAGCGACGTCACCAAGGCCGGTTACAACCTGCTGAGCGGCCGCGCGCCCACCGCCACCGGCTCGATCCCGGCCAGCAGCTGCAACGGTGGCCTCGTCTGCAGCACTTGGTCGTCGCCGCAGGAGGCCGCGACCTTTGCCACCCGGGTACTCGGCGAGCAACAGCAGCAGACCTGCGATAACTGCCAGAAGACCGTGACCCAGGCCGGAGTGGGGCTCACCCCGTTGATTCAGGAGACCTATGACACCAAGCTCAAGGCGGTGAATGCGCTGATCGCCGGCACCCAGCCGATGACGGCTGAAAACCTGGCCGCTGCCGGCAGCAACTCCATCCCGATCACCCGCGGCATCATCGAATCGCTGCGTACCGAGCAAGACCAGGACGTGCTGGCCAAGCGGCTCGTGTCGGAGGTGTCCCTGGCCGATGTCATCGAGAAGGCGCTGTCGCTGGTCCGCACCCTGGCCGCTGGTCGCCAGGAGCCCAACGTCGCGGCCAACCAGGTCGCCCAGACGCAGGTCGACCAGAACGCCGCCAACCTGCAGGCCGAGATCCAGAACCTCAAGACCGAGCTGGACATGCGCCGGGAGCTGGCCGGCAATTCGCCGACCACCATCCTGCAGCGCGCGGCGCTGCGCAAGGATGCTTCCAGGACCATCTTCCAGGGCGACCCCATGCCGAACCGGCTGGATCGCGTCGAAAACCCGGTCAAGAAGGGCGAATGATCATGAGCAACGTTCCTTCGAATAGTCGTCCGCAGATCGACCGTAAGCGGAAGCCAAACCCGGTATTACGCTTCGCCAGGGGCGGCTTGAAGGGCTTCGCATGGGTAGCAGTGATCTTGCTCACCACGGTGCTGCTGGCGCTGGCCTGTAGCCTGCTGATCCAACAGCTGTTTGGCGACATTGCAGGTTACCAGCACTGGGCAGAGACCCACCGGAGTGGCCTGCAGATCTGGAGATTGGTCGTGTATGCAGCCCTGGCAGCCTGCTGGTGGCCACTCCACCAGCGGTTGCGAAAGCTGCCAGGGGGTGCCGGGCGCCTGGCCCGGTGTGGGTGGTTGGCGATCGCCGTCATTGCGCTCTACGAACTGCAACTCCACCTGTAGCGCTACGCAGAGAAAGACACCCATGGTCCTCTACACGAACGACTACCTTGAGTATTACCTCACCCTGGTGGGGTGGCTGATCAATGGCGCCATCTGGGATCTGATTGGGAGCACCGGCCTGTTCGCAGCACCCTTTGCTGCCATCGTCATCCAGGAATGGTTGCGCGCCCGCGGCGAAGGCCAAGACGAGGGTAACAAGGGGGCGCTGAGCCTGGCGCGGATCGAAAACCGATTCTATGTCGCCATCTTCGTCATCATGCTTGGGCTCATGCCCTTGCCGAACTCGGTGCTGAGTTTCTCCACCCTTGAGTACGATAAGACTCGCTCCAAGCAGTGTCAGGTCGACGTGCTGAAGCCATCCGAGACGGGATGGGGCACCAGCTTCAGCACCCTCAATGGCAAGAGCGCCCGGATTCCCATCTGGTGGGCAGTGGTACATGCCCTCTCGAAGGGCTTTACCGCGGGTGCGGTCGCTGGCATTCCATGCGGATTGGATCTGCAACAGCTACGCATAGAGGTGAACGCTACCCGGATTGGCAACCCGCTGCTGGCCCAGGAGGTCGCGGACTTCACAAATGACTGCTACGCCCAGGCGCGAGCCAAGCTGTTCATGACGCAGCCAAACCTGTCCGCGTCGCAGTTCGAAGATGTCAGCTGGATTGGCTCGAAGTTCTTTCTGAGTACCAGCGGCTACTACAGCGATGGTGCTTCAGGCTTTCGCTCCCATACCCCGCGCAAGGCCTGGCCCTATGACACGACGCGGGATGCGGGACTGGCCGAGACCACCGGGGGCGGCGGCTACCCAACCTGCTCGCAGTGGTGGTCTGACGGCACAATCGGATTGCGTGCGCGGCTGCTGGCGGCGGTGGAACCCAACCTGATCACCCAGCTCGCCAAGTGGGCGAAACTGATGAACCAGCAGGAGGTAGAGGACCAGGTGATCCGCGACCTGGTATCGCCCCGCAAGCAGGTGCTGACCCAAGGGCAGGTCTATGGAGACTACGGCGGGCAGGTAGGCGGCAGCATCGGCAGCAGCATCTCGCGAGTCACGGCTACTGCAGGTCAGGCGGTAGGCTCCATCGCAATGTATCCAGCCATCGACAGTGTGCGGCAGGCAGCGCCGATGGTCCTGGCCTTCCTGAAGATGGCCTTCATCATCTGCATCCCCATCGTACTGGTGCTGGGTACCTATGACTTGAAGGTTGCCATGACGCTGACCTTCGCCCAGTTCGCGCTGATCTTTGTCGACTTCTGGCTGCAGCTGGCCCGCTGGGTCGACAGCACGATCCTCGACGCCCTATACGGCAACATCATGGGTGCCTCACCCCACCTGAACTTCAACATCATGATGGGCATGAACAACGCCCAGGGCGACCTGCTGCTGGACTTCGTAATGGGCACGATGTTCTTGGTGCTGCCGGCGTTTTGGATAACAGCCATGAGTTGGGCGGGGGTGAAGGTAGGAGATTTGGTTATGGGGCTGGCGAAGGGAACCGAACCTGCAAGATCAGCAGGCCAGACTGGCGGGGAGGTTGTGACGAAGGCTGTAGGTGCAAAATAGGGCTGAACTAAAGGGAACCGATTTCACGGATAGTCTTGAAATCGGCTTCCTCACAATCGCCACTCATCTCTGCTACCGGACGAATCTAGAGGGTGCCCAAAGACATCACGACCGTATGGAGCATCCACATCGGTATCACCCGTGCTCAACGAGCCATTGGATGCCAGCCATAGGTAGCTCAGCGCGAGCATCAACGGTACAAAGAGATAGAGGGAATAGACTGCGGCAGCAGCCAATACAGCCCCACGCACAGACCATTTCAGGACCTTGGTGATGCCGGCCGAAACCCCGACCGCAGACAAACCGTTCCAAATAGCCGCCTCAGCCCGAACGAGCACACGGCTCGTATCCAGCTTCCCGAGGTGGGTCCAGTCTTCGGTTGATCCCGGTTTGCGCGTGGTCATGGCTACTGCCTCATTCCATGGAGAGCGATGGCTCTATGACGGCACTTATACGCCGCAATCGGTGACACCACAAGAGGCATGGCATAAACTGCCATGGACCCTCATCGTCTCCCATGGAGCAGTCATGCCTACCCGAAATATCCTCATCCCTGACCCGCTTTCAGACGAGATAGATCGCCTGGTCGATAGCGGTCGCTACCAGAACGCCAGCGAGGTGGTACGCAACGGTCTCCGCCTGCTGATCCAGCAAGAGGACATGGTCTCGGCCAAGATCGAGGCGCTGCGCAACACTACGGGCATAGGGATCCAGCAACTAGAGCATGGAATTTTTGACGAGGTGCCTGCCGAGGATCTGGAGCAGTACCTGGAAGGCTTGTCGGTTGAAGACAGTCGCATAGGCCACTGAACCGATGAATTACCGTATCTCCGCCGAGGCCCGACAGGACTTGGCCGACATCTTGGTGTACTCCGCTCAGCAATTCGGCACAGCGGCCCGGAAGCGCTACCAGAGCTTGCTCGTAGGCAGCTTCAATCTCATTGCAACCGATCCCTACGGGCCTGTGAGTCGTGCCCGCGATGAGCTACACGAGGGGCTGCGTAGCCTCCACCTTGCCCATGCCCAAAGGGGTATCCCATCCGAGCAGCGCGTCGGCCAGCCTCGTCATGTGGTGTTCTACCGGATCGCGGCTGACGACGTCATCGAGATAGTGCGGCTGCTGCACGACCTAATGGAGCCCAAGGGACATCTGACCAGCCCTCAGTAACCGAAAGGGCCAAATGGGCTGGAGCAAAGGAGGGAATGGAAGGGGCTTTAAGGGTAAAAGCCCTACCTGAAAGGGCTCCGCCGTTGGTGAAATGACCCCCGAAAGTTGGACGCTGCCTTGAAGGCGTACCATGCCCAAGTACTCTCTAGCGTTCAAATTGAAGATCGTCGCTCAGTACCAAAAGGGCGATTGCAGCTACGGCCACCTCGCTAGGGCGCATGACGTCAGCGTGGTGCAGGTAAAAGGATGGATTGGCGCCTATGCCAATCACGGAAAAGCGGCTCTACAAACGCGTTATCGTTATCACAGTATCGATTTCAAGATCGAGGTGGTGCGACAGATCGTCGAAGGCCTATCAATCCGACGGGCTAGTGAGCGATTTAATCTCAATCGCTCCCAAATGCAGCGCTGGGTCAATGCGTGGCAGAGGTATGGTATCGAGGGGTTGGCCAGCAAACGCAGAGGTGATTCCTTGCCCCTTCTTCCCGTTCCAGATCCATCCGCTTTCAAGCCCCACATCGCAAACCCAGTCCGAGAGCTGGAAAAGCAGGTTGCCTATCTGCAGGTCAAAAACGCCTTTCTGCGCAAAGCCATGAGCTTGGGTCTCAAGGACAGTGACCTGGACAATCAGCAGAAAGCACTTATCGTGCAGGAGTTGCGGTCACGATATCCACTTGATGCGCTTCTTCAGGGAGCATGTCTTCCTCGAAGCAGCTTCTACTACCACCTCAAGGTCACTCGCCAACCAGACAAACAAGGTGCCCGCAAAGAGAGCATCCGGACGATGTTCACGCATCATCGGGGTCGCTATGGCTATCGCCGCATCACGCAGGCGCTACGCAATCAGGGGCAGCAGATCAATCACAAGGCCGTACAGCGGCTGATGGGCGAAATGTCGTTAAAGTGCACGCTGCGACGCCGTCGCTATCGTCCATTCACAGGGCCTGAGTCCTGCGTGGCGCCTAACCTGTTGGACCGCCGCTTTACCGCACCGCAGCCCAATCAGCGGTGGGCGACTGACATAACCGAGTTTCGTGTCAATCAAAACCGGCTATACCTGTCACCGATTCTTGACCTCTTCAATAAGGAAATTGTGGCTTTCGAGATAAGTGAGCGCCCATCGTTCGAGATGGTCTTACGTATGTTGAAAGACGGATTGAAGACCCTTCGGTCTCATGAGAAACCGCTCATCCATTCCGATCAAGGCTGGCACTATCAATACCCTGCCTACCAACAGCTGATCCGTCAGCATGGACTGACTCAGAGTATGTCAAGGCGAGCCAATTGCCTCGACAATGCGGCAATGGAAAGCTTTTTTGCAGTACTAAAATCTGAGCTTTTCCACTGCAACAGGTTCTCAAGCGTAGAGGAGCTGGCAGTAGCAATTCGGGCCTATATCGACTACTACAATAAGGAGCGAATCAAATTGGCACTGGGTGGGCGCAGTCCAGCTGAATATCGTCTGGCAATAGCGAAAGCTGTGAATACCTGTGACGAATAGGACGTTTGCCTCATAGCTACCGCAGAGTCGATCGGTTTCTAGACCCTCGGCGTTTGAGGAGTGCAGGCATGCTCCGGGTCTCAATAAGCAGTGGCAGGCATGTCGGCTTCAAGAACGAGCCATCTTCAAAGTCATCTGCTGCGCTGCTATGATCCGCTAAGGAGATGGCATTCCTCCTCAAACCGCCTCGTGCTGATGATGCCTACGTAACCCCTTGGCAGGGTGCGTAGGTGCGCCCTGTCTTTTTCGAGGACAGCGCTATGCACCGACCATATCCCTCCCCGGCCCCTAGTCTTCCATTCCCCTTGGGAGACGTTCCATGCTGAAGCCGCTCATAGCCATCGCACTCGGTGCGACCTTGGGTGCCTGGCTCCGTTGGATACTGGGCTTGAAGCTAAATGCCTGGTTCCCGTCGCTCCCGCCTGGGACGGTCGTTGCGAATCTTGTAGGTGGCTACATCATCGGCATGGCCGTAGCCATCTTCGCTGCTTGGCCCGGGATTGCGCCTGAATGGCGTCTGTTTCTGATTACCGGATTTTGCGGCGGCTTAACCACCTTCTCGACGTTTTCTGCTGAGACACTGATGCTAATCCAGCAAGGAAGGCTGCTCATGGCGCTGACCGCAATCAGCGTTCATGTCGTGGGGTCCCTGTGCATGACAGCCCTGGGTATTTTGACCATCAACCTGCTTCACCCACGCTAGAGGCAATCGCATGAACGACTATCTCGTTACGTTCTATACCGAACAAAATCGTCGCCATGAACATCAGCAGATTGGAGATTGGCTTCTGGATCTTGCTAAAGAGCTTCACCTAAGTGGCGCAACGTTGTCAGTGGCGGCTGAAGGCTTCGGCCAAGATGGAAAACGCCACTCCGCCCATTTTTTTGAGCTTGCCGATCAGCCCATCCAGGTGACGATGGCGCTGACTCAAATTCAACACGACATGCTGTTTCAACGCCTCGAGTCGGAAGACTTGGCACTGTTCTACATCAAGACGCCTGCCGAGATTGGCACGGTAGGACGCCACCGCCCTTCCCAAGAGACAGAGTCACCCTCGTCCTGAGCTGACGCACCTTTGAATCGGTTAAGGCGGCCGCGGTAACCAACGGCATCAAGGGATGGCTTTCACTGAGCCCCATTTGCGGACTCATCAGCTCACTCGTCGTAGAGAGTGGGCTGATGGTCCTGGCTTGGTAGCGTTGCTCAACGAGGCGCTACCTAACCGACCTCATTTGCGTGGTTGCAGATGAGCAATGCAAGGCGAGACGAACAGCGTCCCACGGTAGGCACCGGCCAGGGTGCGTCCCGCGACCACCGCCCACAGAGCAGTCAAGGCGACGACTAAAAAGGCGCCGAAGACGGTAAAGAAGACTGATCCAAGCGTGCTTCCCAGACGTAGCGTCGTGACGGCATAGACGCCCAATGGAAAAGTAAAGCCCCACCATCCCAGGTTGAAAGGGATGCCGTGGCGCGCGTACTTCAACGTGATCAGTATGGCAAGGCTCATCCACCACAAGCCGAGTCCCCACAGTAGGATCCCGCCAATTACGCCTAGCCCCTGCGCGACGGCGCCAATTCCGGCCATACCGTGCGCAGCGAAGATAACCGGTGCGTCGCTGCCCATCACGAGCAGACCCAACGCACCCGTGCCGATGGGGCCCAGCGATAACCAGCTCGATGCAGCCATGTTCTCGTGAGGCAGCTTGTGCAGCGCCATCCGCAATAGCAGGATCACGAGGACACTTAGGGCGACAGGTACCGAATAAGCCCAAAGCACATAGCTGGTCACCAGTACGGTAAATTGGTGCCCGCTATCGGCAAGGTGCGGCGCCAACAGCCCGCCACTGGCGGCAGCCACTTCGGCGGCCACCACGGGTAGCAACCATACCGCCGTCATTTGATCGATGCTGTGCTGCTGACGGGTGAACATCAGGTACGGAATCGCTACTCCGCACACCAGTGCCATGGCCGCATCAACCCACCAGAGTCCAGTGGCAATCGTGACAGCCACCTCACCCCATCGTGGCAGCCCGAAGATCAGCATCCCGTTGATGATTGTTGCCAACCCCATTGGAATGGTGCCGAAGAACATAGATACGGTGGAGTGCGCGAAAATTTGCTTGGCTTCGTTGTAGAACAAGATCCAGCGAGCGGCATACAAGCTGCTGAATAGAACGAAAAGCAAGATATTGAACAGCCACAGTCCTTCGGCGATCGGACGCAAGCCAGGTACCGACACGGGAAAGCTTGCTAAGGCAATAGCCAAAATACCGGTGCCCATCGTTGCCGCAAACCAGTTGGGAGTGAACTGGCGAACGACTTCGAGCGGCTGCTTGAGCTGGCTGAGCGGCTTGCCGCCGGTGCGCAGGGCTATAGCATCTTTTAAGGTCATGAGGTGAGCTCCGCTGAGGAATGCAATCAGTCTAGCTCGGCTCTATTATCCGCAAAATTGAATATAATTTAAAAAGTAATCTACCGGGCAGATAAGCAGCCCCTGTTGTCCGCAGGGACTGCTCCACAATCAAGGCTTGGCGACGTGCCAGACTTGATTGACGCCTTCACCGGTCGTTTCACCAGGCTTGCTGTCCTTTACCCAGGTATAGAGTGGCTGCCCCTTATAGGCCCATTGCTGACTACCATCGTCACGCTGCACTACGGTATAGCCGTCACCGCTCTTGGCCCCCGCAGGTGCCATCAGCGGCGGCCAGTTCTTGGCGCATGGGCCGTTGCATGCGGACTTACCCTCGCTGTCCTTGGTGAAGGTGTAAAGCGTCATACCCTTCTCATCCACAAGCACCTTACCTAAGGTGGTATCGCCAACCTTGGCGGGCGTGGCCGCCAAGGCCAGCCCTGTCATGGAGAAAATGGCAGTGGCAATCAACACTTGTCTGAGCATGCTGGACCTCGGTGGTTATTGGTTATTGGTTATTGGTATTTCGATTGGGGCACTTGCACTTGCACTTGCACTTGCACTTGCACGGGAGCACCTGGCGCATCGGCTGCACCAGGTGCGATGACGAGGTAGCGCTGTTCATCCGCCTGGGACTGCTGAACCAGTTGGCGTATCGGTCCTACCGCATTCACGATAGCTGCGCCGGCGGGATTGGTTTGAAAAGCGGCGAGAGACTCAAGAGCGCCGCTACCGTCTGCATGACGAGCCAACGCTAGTACGTAGGGCTGCTTGGCCACCAGGCCCGTAACCGAGGCCTGCAGGACCTGAGTCAAACCCTGGTCGAAAAGTGTCACCTGAGTGGTATGACGCTGGTGCTCACCCGGCGGAGCCAGGGCGATCTGAATACTCTTGGCGGCGCTCCTTAGAGGCTTGAGATTTGCCAGCCCAGCGCCCTGGGTAGCGGCGTTGGGAACGTAGACCAAAGCCTGAGGCGCCTGCCCCACTGGCACAGTGGTTTCAACGCTATTGGTCAGCGTATTGATGACGGCCACACTGTCAGCATTCTCTAGTCCTACGTACAGCCGGGTGCCATCTCCTGACGGCCAGAGACCGTGGGGCAAAGCGCCAACAGGAATGCTGGCGACTTGGCTGAAGTCATCGGTTCGGAAGACCTTGACTCGATTTTCCCCACCTACCGTTACATAGGCGAAGCTTCCGTGAGCATTGCGAACCAAGTTGACGTGATTAGTGATCGCGCCCGTATCAAGCGTCTTAATCAAGCCGAACGGCGGTTTGGCTGCGAATACCTGGGTCTTACCGACATCTTTTAGGGTGAACCAAACCTGTTGGCCATCTGCAGACGCAGCGATGTTGGGGCAGAAAGGACTCGCCTGAGCGACGCGGCCAACAATTCGATGCTCGGCAACCGAAACCACTACGGTTTCCGGAGTGAACGAGGAGCAGACGTAGCCATAGCGGCCATCAGGGGAGAAAATTTGCATGCCAGGGCCTGGCGGTACACCAATTCGCGTCTTCTCTTTGAAAGTCACCGGGTCGATCACGGCGATATAGTCCTCGCCCCGTACCGTGACCCAAAGCTCTTTACCGTCAGGGGTGAAAAAGGCTTCATGAGGCGCGCGACCCAGATAGGTTTTACCCTTCACCTGGTTGTTGGCAGTGTCGATGAAAGACACGGAGTTCGAGCCTATCGCTACGACGGCTAAGGTTCGCCCATCTGGCGAAAACCCTAAGCCATGCACCAGTAGCTCCCCCTTGTACAGAGGGCTCAGGTTCTTGGGTTGGCTGTCGCCCAGGGTGATGACGCCGAGCAATTTTTTCGTGCTGGGATCAATAACCGATACCGTGTTGGAAAACTGCTCCGCCGTATACACACGGTCTTGGGCGCTAATCGCGATGTCGGATTGTGCGGCAGCACGCGGAACTTGACCGGCTGAAGCGGTGCAGGAGATTACCAACAACGCAGCGGCGAGCGGGGTAAGCGACAATCGAGGCATAAGGATTACCGAGTGGGAGAGGCGGGCAATTCAGAAAGCGCCTGCTGCATGACGGCGATTTCTTGTTGTTGGGTAACAATGATCTCTTGGGCCAGACGGCGTAGGCGTTCGTTACGGCCATACCGCAATTGGATCCGCGCCATATCGATCGCACCCTGGTGATGTGCCGTCATCTGGGTCACAAAGTCGCGGTCTACGTCGCCACTGCTGGGCATGTGCATCGCGGCCATCATCTGATCCATGGCCTGGCGGTTGTCGGCCTTCGCCATGGCGGCACTGCTATCAGGTTCGGCCCAGGCAATGGGAAGCACGAGCACCAGAAGGGGGACTGCCAACAACGGGTGCTTGACTGAAAACACGTGGCGCTCCAGCAGATTGGTGAGTTTCCAGTGAAGACGTCTGTACGGTCTGGGTTATTCCATACCTACAAAAATAAAATTTGTGGGGAATAAAAGGTCAGCTCAAGCGTCTGTCAGCGATACCAGGGGAACGTCCATGCTTGATGACGCCACGCTTTCTCAGCTGCTACCGTCTCTGCGTCGCTTCGCAAGATCCCTTACTCGTCACGAAGCCAGCGCCGATGACTTGGTCCAGAGTTGTCTAGAACGGGCGCTTACGCATGGGAACACGCGCTATCCCGACGGTGATGTGCGAGCCTGGCTGTTTACCATCCTGTACCGCCAATTCGTTGATAGCCGACGTCGTGAGCGTCGCTACGGTCGTCTGCTGGAGTGGCTAGGATTCCAAGAGGTCTTGGTTGAGCCTTCGGCTGAGACGGTCTATCTGAATCAAGAAGCATTGACGAATCTTGAGCAACTCAGTGATGAACAGCGCGCCCTGCTGCTGTTGGTCGCGGTGGAAGGCATGAGCTATCGCGATGTTTCACAGGCGCTTGGCATTCCACTTGGAACCGTCATGTCTCGTTTGGCGCGGGCACGCGCGGCCTTGAGACAGATTCACGAAAGTCCTTCAGTTACCGCCGCTCTGCGAGTATTGAAATGATGTATCAACCTCCTACTCCTGAAGAGTTGATGGCTTATGCCGACAATCAGTTGGATGCGCTGCGGCACGAGGAGGTGATGCGCTATCTTGCAACCCATCCGGAAGATGCTGCACAGGTAGCTGATATCCGCGAGCAGAATCGTCGGCTACGGCTGATTTTTTCTCCCGTGCTTGAGCCTTTACCGACACACCTTATGCCAGCAGTCGTGCGACACCGGATAGTCGCCAGACGTAAAAGGCGTATGACCTATCTCGCTTCGCTAGTGCTGACTTTAGGCCTGGGTAGCGGCTTAGGGTGGCAGGCACGGGAATCGATGCTGCGGCGGGCGCACGTTCCAATGGCGGATGCCGTGGAGGCTTATCGACTATTTGCGAGCGCCGAAGGGAGGCCGCCAGTCGATGTAACCGGCCAGGACGGTGCGATTCAGCATTGGCTTGAAAAGACATTTGTGCAGGCGCCCGCCCTCCCTAACCTGGAGCGCTTCGGCTTGATCCCAGTGGGTGGTCGTCTCATGGCCACGGACACCGGCGCCGCCGCGATGGTGCTCTACCGCGACACGAAAGGGCGCCAAGTGATCTTCTATGTGCGGCATCCCAACAGCCAGCGCGACGTTGGTCAGGGTTCTCGTAGGGAAAGTGATGTCACGGCTGACTACTGGTCAGGACAGGGCTATAACTTCGCGTTAGTAAGTCCTAGCGAAGCATCGTTTGATACCTTGCGTGAGGCGATCTCGCAGAGGCCACCTCTCTAGTTCCCGTTCAGACCAGTGCTCGTTGCTGGAAATCAACCCTGTCCAACATTTGGGGGTCATTTCATGGCTGCGAAGAGCAAAGGGTCCCCAGGCTCCCGGCCATAGTAGCCATCCGCCGCCCCAACCTCCTGAGCCGTGATAGCGGTTTACCATTGTCCGACCGATCCTACTGATCGACAACGCAGGCCCAAGAACCACCAAGGGCATGCCATGTTCGATCTCTTTTTCAGGAAGAAAACTCCAGCCTCAGCGCCTTCGGGCCCCCGCAAACAAGGCTTCACAATGCCGTCTGCAGGCAAGGACCTACTGGCCCTCCCCCGCCGGCAGAAGCTCATCGAGAACATCTGGCAGCGAACGTCGCTGTCGCGCGAGCAATTCGCCTCGCTCTACCGCGACCCCCTCGAACGCTACGCCGACCTGGTCCAGCAGCTTCCAGCTTCGGAAAACCACCACCATGCCTATCCCGGGGGCCTGCTAGACCACGGGCTGGAGATCGTCGCCTACGCACTGAAGATCCGGCAGAACTACCTCCTCCCCATCGGCGCACCGCCTGAGTCACAAGCAGCCCAGGCCGAAGCGTGGTCAGCAGCGGTAGCCTACGGCGCCCTCCTCCACGACTTGGGCAAGATCGCCGTCGACATCGAGGTCGTTCTCGAAGACGGCAAGCCATGGCACCCCTGGCACGGTCGCATTCAGAAGCCCTACCGCTTCAGGTACGTCAAAGGTCGCGACTACCAGCTTCATGGCGCTGCCTCAGCACTCGTCTATTTCCAGGTGCTGCCGCCCCACGTGCTGGACTGGCTCAGTGGCTACCGCGAGCTATGGTCATCGCTGATCTTCGTCTTGGCCGGGCAATACCAGCATGCCGGCGTACTGGGCGAGATGATCATCCAGGCTGACCAAGCGAGTGTCGCCCAGGAGCTCGGCGCCAACCCGCAACGTGCGATGGAGGCCCCCAAGAATACGATCCAGCGTCAACTGGCAGATGGGTTGCGCACCCTGGTCATTGAGAAGTTCAAGCTGAACCAGCCAGATGGGCCCTCGGACGGGTGGCTGACTCAGGATGCGCTATGGCTCGTCAGCAAGCCTGCCTCAGACCAGCTGCGGGCACTGATGCTCTCCCAAGGCGTTGAAGGTATCCCAACGTCGAACGCCCCATTCTTCAACCTGATCCAGGACCAGGCCATCATCCAGGTCAACGCTCAGGACAAGGCTATCTGGAAGGCAACAATCGACACCGGCCACGGCTGGAAGAACACCTTCACTTTACTCAAGGTTTCCCCCGCGTTGATTTGGCCAGATCCCGCAGATCGACCATCTCCATTTACTGGCATTTTCAAACTCGAGCAGCCGGAAGACACCGAGCTAGATCAGGAGCGGCCTGCACCTGCGAGCGATATCACTACGCCATCATTCCCGATACCACAAAGCGTGACGCATGTCACATCTTCACAAGATGTGTCCTCATCCGAAACACTGCCGCCGCCCGCATTCCAGACCGGTTTGGACCCCATGGACGAGACCCTTGCACTAGCAGATGAGCTTTTTGGTGAAGCTGCTTCATATTCAGAAATTTCGACTTCTCAGCTGCTCCCTGACGTCACCGGAAACAACTCCACTGATTGCATCGCCGAGCACCTATCTAAAGAGGCATTTTCGGCCAAGGACACAGCTGATCTCGGCCAAGCTTTCATAGCTTGGGCGCGGCAGGGCGTGCTTTCACACACGCTGGTGATCAACGATGCCAAAGCAATGATCCACACAGTGGATGGCACTGCGTTTCTCGTCAGCCCCGGATTATTCAAGCGCTATGCCTTGGAGCATCCTCACCTTCAGAGGGAAGCCGAGGCGAGAGGGATTGAAACCTGGCAGCTAGTTCAACGCGGATTTGAAAAACTCAAAACTAACCGCAAGACACCGGACAATCTCAATATATGGACATGCGAGGTAATCGGCCCGCGAAAATCCAAACTGCTCAAAGGCTATCTTTTGAATGACCCTGGCGCCATCTTCACGCATCCGCCATTCGATAATACTAGCCTTCGATTGCAGAATATGGGAGCTAGCGAAAGTTGAATATTATCGATATCGCTAGCGAATACAATGACACTCACGACCTCAGACCAGCGACTAGAACTATATATCTAGCAGCTGCTCGTGCATTAACCCGGAGATTCGGCGATGACGTGGAACTCGAAAAGCTACATCATCGAGATGTTCTGATCTGGCGCAAGGAGGCCTTGGATTCAGGCTTAGCCAAGCGCAGCTGGAACACGTACGCGAGTCATCTTAAAACGCTTTTCGGATACGCCATTTCTCAAGACCTATTGACGCTCCGTAAAAACCCCTTCACTGACACCTCTGTAGTTCCACCTAGAAAGCGGAAAAAAACTGTACCTCACGAGGCCATTACTCAGGGCCGCAACCAGCTTATCAGGCTACAAGAGATCGAACGGGTATCAGGCGAGCGTAGCAGCATAACCCCAGCTTGGTTCTGGCTATCTGTCTACGAAACCTTTCACTACACCGGAATTCGCCTGAACTCTTTATTGAGTATACAGAGACGAGACATCTGCCTAAGACGTAGAACTATTAATGTTCGAAGCGAAGGAGACAAGACTCACAAAGAATTCCTCCTACCCATTCCTGGACCTCTTTATGAGTACATAGACCGCGTTGTAGCGTGGGCAGACTCTCTGAATTTCAAAGCCACGGACCAGCTATTTAACGTCAATAGGTTCTCCTCGCATTACAGACGAGAAACTATGGATATTAATCAGATTGAGGCAATGTATAGAAAGCTGACGGCGATAGTTGGGACTCGGATGACTCCCCATCGGTTCAGGCACACCCTGGCGTCCGACCTAATGCGACAAGCGGATCGCAACATTCACGTAGCGAAGGCCCTGCTGAACCACTCAAGCATCGCTACCACGATGGAATACATCGAGACGGATCCACACCAGATGCGACATGTCCTTGAAGAACGTGCCGATAAGGTACCGAGGAACCTGATCGCTCGAGTGGATTACAGCGCGCGGCAACACCAGGAACAGCGACTGGATCCGCCTACGCCGCCCCCCTCCCTACCCTTTCAGCAACCGGGGAGTATCTCCGGACCCTCTACGCCGGAAGCGTTCGATCAGCTCGCAGAATGGATCAGCAATGGAGCGAGACCGCTTACAGCGGTAGGAAGGCGTGGATAGCTACACAGCGGAGCTGACGTACGAATTTGCGCCAAGGCCGTGCGGCGCAAGGCTCAGGGCGCCTGCTGATTCAGTTTGACATCATCAAACCGCAGGGCTAGATTCCGTCGCAGACGGCTGCTTGTTTCGGCTGCGAGGACGCAAAAACCCTCCATTGCGGAGGGTTTCTGGTGAAGATGGTGGGTCGTGTGGGATTCGAACCTACGACCAATTGGTTAAAAGCCAACTGCTCTACCGACTGAGCTAACGACCCGTTAGTGGGCGCCATTCTAGCGATTTTCTCAGGAGAATCAACACCCTAGATGAAATTTTTTACTGGTAGCGCGTAGGGTCGGAAATTCCCGCCGCCTTGAAGCCTTCGGCGCGCAGGCGGCAGCTGTCGCAGCGACCGCAAGCCTGGCCTTCATCGTCGGCCTGGTAGCACGAGACGGTCAGGGCATAGTCGACGCCCAGCTGGCTGCCAGCCTGGACGATCTGCGCCTTGGAAAGGAACTGCAGCGGGGCCTCGATCTTGAAGGTATCCCCTTCCACACCGGCCTTGGTGGCGAGATTGGCCAGGCGCTCGAAGGCTTCGACGAACTCCGGCCGGCAATCCGGATAGCCGGAGTAGTCCACCGCATTCACCCCGATGAAGAGATGACGGGCACCGAGCACCTCGGCCCAGCCCAAGGCCAGGGACAGGAACACGGTATTGCGTGCCGGTACGTAGGTGACCGGGATGCCCTCGCCCGGGGTCTCCGGGACGGCGATGTTTGGGTCGGTGAGCGCCGAGCCACCGATGCCATTGAGATCCAGGCCGATCACCTTGTGCTCGACGACGCCCAGCTGGCGCGCCACGCGTTCGGCGGCTTGCAGCTCGGCGCGATGGCGCTGGCCGTAGTCGAAGCTCATGGTGTAGCAGGCGAAGCCCTGGGCCTTGGCCATGGCGACGATGGTGGCGGAATCCAGGCCGCCGGAAAGAAGGATGACCGCTTTAGGCTGACTCATGCTCAGTGTCCCGGTTCGTCGTTCCAGAGAATCTTGTGCAGCTGCAGCTGGAAGCGCACCGGCAGGTTGTCCGCCACGATCCACTCCGCCAGCTCACGCGGCACCACCTGGCCATGGCTGGGCGAGAACAGCACCTCGCCCGCCCGTTGCTCCAGGCGATACTCGATCAGCTTGGAGACGGCCCAGTCATAGTCCTCGCGGGAGCAGATGACGAACTTGACCTGATCGTTGGGCGTCAGGTGGTCGAGGTTGGCGTACAGGTTGCGCCCCACCTCCCCCGAGCCCGGCGTCTTGAGGTCGACGACCTTGCTGACACGCCCGTCCACGCCACTGACATCCAGGGCGCCACTGGTTTCCAGCGACACCTCGTAGCCGGCGTCGCACAGCTGCTCGAGCAGCTTGAGGCAGTTGGGCTGGGCCAGCGGCTCGCCGCCGGTCACGCAGATGTGCCGCGGCCGGTAGCTCGCAACCTGCTCCAGGATGGCATCGAGGTGATGGATCTCGCCGCCGGTGAAGGCATAGGCCGTGTCGCAATAGTGGCAGCGCAGCGGGCAGCCGGTGAGCCGGACGAAGACGGTAGGAAGACCGGCGGTGCGGGCTTCACCCTGGAGCGAATAGAAAATCTCGGTAAGACGTAGGGTATCTTTTTGCATGGAAGCCACGGGCGTGACGGCTACACAGGCCATCCGCCTCCGTTGCGGTAGATAGAAGAAAAAAGCCTGCGCTAGGGCAGGCTTTTCAGATCCCGCTGCGCCAGTTGCGCAGCGGAGGTTCCGGGATATTGGCTGATGACCTGCTGGTACATGCCCTTGGCCCGATCGGTGCGGCCGAGCTTCTGCTCGACGCCACCCAGTTTGTACAGCGAATCCGGCACCTTGTTGCTGGTGGGATAGGCCTGACTGACCTTGGCGAAGGCCTGGCCAGCAGCCTGCAGATCGCCCTTGGCCAGATTCACTTCACCCAGCCAGTACTGGGCATTGCCCGCATACTGGCTGTTGGGATATTTGCGCAGGAAGGCATTGAATGCCTGGCTGGCCTTGTCGAAATCCTTGGCCTTGATCAGATCGAAGGCAGCGTCGTAGTACAGCTTTTCCTTCGCCGGATCGCCCGGTTCATTGCTGGCGGCCGGTGCGCCTGCGGAAGCAGGCGGCGTCGGCGCATTGTTGGCCGCGATGGCGCCACCCTGGGCGGCACCGGCAGCGGATCCGCCGCCCGCATTGGCAGGCGCGGAAGAAAGCTGGGAAATACGGCCATCCAGATCCTGGTAACGATCCAATCCTTCCTGTTTGAGCTGGCGGATCTCGTTTTCCTGAACCTCGACCTGGCCACGCAGGCGCGCGATATCATCCTGCATCTGTTGCAACTGCATGAACAGTTGACCCATGCCGGAAACGGGAGCCCCGTTTCCGGCACTGGCCGCGCCTGCGTTGCCATAGCCTTGCCCAGCGGACTGGGCAACGCCATAACTACCATCCTGTACGGGAACCTGAGCCCCGGCGACAACCGGTACACCAAGGGTCAGGGCGATCAAGAACTGCAGGCGCTTGGACATCGTTTATTACTTCTTCAGCTCGACGCGACGGTTCTGAGCCCAGGAAGCTTCGTCGTGACCGACGGCAACCGGACGCTCTTTACCGTAGGAAACCAGCTCCAGCTGAGCCGGGGACACGCCCTGCAGCACCAGGTAGCGCTGAACGGCCTTGGCACGACGCTCGCCCAGAGCCAGGTTGTACTCGCGGGTACCGCGTTCGTCGGTGTTGCCTTCCAGAACGACGCGCTGGCCACTGGCCTTCAGGTCACGAGCGTGAACGTCCAGAGCGCGCATGGCTTCCGGCTTCAGGTCGGAGCTGTCGTACTCGAAGTAGAAGGTGGTGATGGCGCGCAGAGCGGCTTCGTCGCCCATGCTGCCGTCGACGGCACCCGAGTTGGCACCGTAGCCAGCGTTCGGGTCGACAGCACCGGCGCCAGCGCCAGCACCAGCGCCTTCACCGGAGGCGTCGCCGCCCTTGGAGGAACAGCCCACGGCCACGGCCATGGCCAGAGCCAGTGCAGCGAACTTGCCGAATTTCAGCATTTCCATCATGTAACTCCTAAAAGAACCGCAATGTTGGTGTAACTAAGGACTTTTCTAATTAGCCGTCAGTTCAGGTAAGGAGACCAGGAAGGCTCGCGCACGTCACCCTGGGCGGTGGGAATAGGAATCCGGACGCGACCATTGATGGAGACAAGCATCAGGACGCCTCGGTCCTGCTGGCGGGTGGCGTAGATTAGCATGGTGCCATTGGGCGCAACAGTGGGCGAATCATTGAGGCTGGTGTTGGAAAGTACCCGCACAGAGCCGCGTTGGAGGTCTTGCGCAGCGATCTGGAAGTTGGTGAAACCTTCCTGGCGATGCACCATGACCAGCGTCTTTTCATCCGCCGAAAGTTTCGGGTTGGCATTGTAGTTACCGACGAAAGTCACGCGCTCAGCACCCCCGCCATTGGCGTTGGTCTTGTAGATCTGCGGCTTGCCGGAACGATCGGAGGTGAAATAGATGGTCTGGCCATCCTTGCCCCAGAAGGGCTCGGTATCGATGGCCGAGTCATTCGTCACACGACGAATGGCACGCGAACCAAGGTCCATCACGTAGATCTCGGGGTTGCCGTCCTTGGACAGCACGAAGGCCAGGCGATTGCCATCGGGCGAAAACGCCGGCGCGCCATTCAGGCCTTCGAAGTTGGTCAGCTGCTCGCGGCGACCGGTGTCGATGTACTGCATGAAGATGCGCGGGCGCTGCTGCTCGAAGGAGACATAGGCGATGCGCTTGCCATCCGGTGCGAAACGCGGCGACAGGATCGGCTCGCGCGACTGCAGCAGGGTAACGGCACGGGCACCGTCATAGTCGGCGCGCTGCAGGGTGTAACGGGTGTTGGTGGCGGAGAAGCGCTCGGCGGTCACATAGAGGATGCGCGTCGAGAAGGCACCCTTCACACCGGTCAGCTTTTCATAGGCCTGGTCGGAGATGAAGTGGGCCATGTCGCGCAGCTGATCGGTGCCGCCGCCGACATTGCCGGTGAGGACCTGCTGTTCGGTGGAAACGTTGAACAGGGCGTAGTTGATCTGCAGCCGACCGCCATTGGGCACGATGTTGCCCACCAGCACGTAGTTGGCACCCAGGGCCTTCCAGTCACGGAAGATGACCTCACTGGCCTGGCTCGGCTGGCTCAGCATGTTCTGTCGCGGAATCGGCGAGAACACCCCGGAATTGCGCAGGTCGTCGCTGACGATGTTGGCCAGGTCTTCCGGCAGTGGCTGACCACCCTGCCACCCGAAGGGCACGACGGCGATCGGGATGGCGCGATCACTACCGCTGGAAATCACCAGCGGATCGGCCGCCTGGGCGGAGCCCACCACCAGGACCAGGCCCAGCAGGATGTAACGGATCAGGGTGTTCACAGACTCAGGTCCTCCGGTTTGAAGATCATGCGGCGCTGACGGTACAGCTGATCGAAGGTCTTGCGATCCAGCTGCTGCAGCTCACGGATACGACCGACGTTACGCACGGCCGATACCGCTGAATTATCGAATTCCTTGTTGCCACTGGAGCGGGTCACCGTCGCGCTGGTGATGGTGCCGTCCGGCAGCATGTTGATCTGCACCTCGACGCTCATGCCGTTGCGCGCGGACTGCGGACGCGTCCACTGCTCGCTGACCAGCCGCACGATCAGGTCATCGAAACTCGATGCCACCTCGTCGCCCTGCTCTTCAGCCAGTGCCTGTTGTCGCTGGGTATCATCGGACAACAATTCGGCCAGGGCCTGCGCCTTCTTGTCTTCCGCCGCCTTGCGCGCAGCCGCCTGAGCAGCCTTCTTCTTGGCGTCGTCCGCCGCTTTCTTCTTGGCGGCCTCCGCAGCAGCCTCTTTCTTGGCCGCCTCGGCAGCAGCCTTCTGCTTGGCTTCTTCGGCCGACTTCTGCTTGGCTGCCTCTGCCGCAGCCTTCTTCGCTGCTTCCTCGGCCGCTTTCTGCTTGGCCGCTTCGTCAGCCTTCTTCTTGGCGATGTCCGCCTGCTTCTTCTGCTCGGCGGCCTGCTTGGCTTCCGCAGCCGCCTTGGCGGCCTCGGACTGTTTCTCGGCCTCAGCCTTGGCTTCGGCGGCCTTGGCCGCCGCTTCCGCTTGCTGCGCCTTTCGAGCGTCGTCGGCTTTCTTTTGTTCCGCGGCCTGTTGCTGGGCTTCCTTCTGTTGCTGAGCCGCCTTGGCCGCCGCCGCTTCACGCTGGGCTTCCTGTTGCTGACGACGCTGCTCCAGTTGTTCCTGCTCGTACTGCTTGGCCGCGGTCTTCTTCGCCTCCCCCGCCAGTTTCTGCTCGGTCTGCACCTGCGCCGAACTCTTGGATTTGAGCTGGACCAGGGTCGCCTGGACGACCGGACGCGACTGGGGCAATTCAGGGGTAAAGGCGAAGCTGACAAACAGCAGGCCGAAGATCAGCACATGCAGGGCGACTGCCCAGATGACCGGCCAGAAATAACTTTCGGACGACGAACGCTCGCGGTGTCGCATCAAGGCGCCTCGGTAATCAACCCGACGTTGGGGACGCCGGCCTGTTGCAAGGCACCCATGGCGCCGGCGACGACGCCATAGTTGGCGGCCTTGTCACCGCGGATGAACACCTGGGTGTCCGCACGCTGACGCATGATGGCACCGACCTGCTGACTCAGTTGCGGCAGGGACACCGCGGTGGAAGACTTGGCCTTCTGATCGGTATCCACTTCGGAACCGACGTTCCAGTAGTAGGTACCGTCGGCTTTCACCGAGACGGTGAGGATCTGCTTGTCGTTGTCCTGCGGCAGGGCCTGGCTGTCGACCTTGGGCAGGTCGACCTTGACGCCCTGGTTGAGCATGGGCGCCGTCACCATGAAGATGACGAGGAGCACCAACATCACGTCGATGTAAGGCACCACGTTCATCTCGGCGACGGGCTTGCGTTTCTGGCGGCGAGGGACCATGGGATACCTCTTTATTCGTCGCTGGTGTGGACTTTGCGGTGCAGGATGGCCTGGAATTCATCCGCAAAGGTGTAGTAGCGGTTGATCAGCATTTCCGAGCGGGCGGCGAAACGGTTGTAGGCCACGACGGCGGGAATGGCGGCGAACAGACCGATGGCGGTGGCGATCAGGGCTTCGGCGATGCCGGGTGCCACGGTGGCCAGGGTCGCCTGCTGGGCAGTGGACAGGCCGCGGAAGGAGTTCATGATGCCCCAGACGGTACCGAACAGACCTACGTAGGGGCTGGTAGAGCCGACGGTAGCCAGGAACGGCAGGGCCTGCTCAAGCTTTTCTTCCTCACGGGAGATGGCGACGCGCATGGCGCGGGCGACACCTTCCATGACCGCATCGGGATCCACGCCGGGCTGCTGACGCAGACGGGAGAATTCCTTGAAGCCAGCGCGGAAGATCTGCTCGACGCCGGAATCCGGATCGGGGTTGCTGCCGGCCTGGCGGTAGAGCTTGGACAGATCGATGCCCGACCAGAATTTCTCTTCGAAGGCATCCAGGGAACGCTTGGCGGCGCGCATGGCATTGCCACGCTGGATGATCATAATCCAGGACGTGACAGAGGCTGCGACCAGGATGAGCATCACCAGTTGCACCACCAGACTGGCGTTGGCGATGAGGCTCCACATGGACGTATGGTCGACGTTGGGTTGCACGCTTAATCTCCTGATTGAATTGACGCCGGACTTCCGGCAAGAACCGTTCGCATGGCTTCGGGCATGGCCCTCGGCCTGAAGCTGTCAGCACGCACGCAGGCGACCGTCACCCACCCTTCACAAAGCAGGACATCGTCCGTGGCACGCCGGACCTCCTGGTGAAACCTGAGGCTGGCGCGCTTCGCTTCGACCACCTCAGCGCCGATCAGCAACTCGTCATCCAGCCGCGCGGGCGCATGGTAGCGCGCTTCGCTGCTGTGGACGACGAAGAGCAGACCGTCCCGGGCGAGTTCGGACTGGGCATAGCCCAGCGCGCGCAGTCGCTCGGTGCGGGCGCGTTCCATGAACTTGAGGTAGTTGACGTAATAGACGATGCCGCCGGCATCGGTATCTTCGTAGTAGACACGACACCTGAGGACGGACGGCGACGGGCTCCGCGATTGCGCGTGCATACTCTAGAACCTAGCCTCGCCGTTGCCAATCAGAAATGTTCGCAACTGCATTTAGTTACCATTGACCTCGAACAGATCGGGCGTACCGCCCTGGGCCAGACGCGTCGGCAGGTTGAGTCCGAAGTGCAGATAGGCATGCCGGGTCACCACCCGCCCGCGCGGCGTGCGCATGATATAGCCTTGCTGGATCAAATAGGGTTCTAGTACGTCTTCGATGGTGTGACGTTCTTCGCTGATGGCCGCCGCCAGGCTGTCCACGCCCACCGGACCACCGTCGAACTTGTCGATCATGGTCAGCAGCAGCCGGCGATCCTGGTGATCGAAGCCCTGAGCATCGACGTCCAGCAGGTCGAGGGCACGACTGGCGATGTCGTGGCTGATATGGCCCTGCCCGCGCACCTCGGCGAAGTCCCGCACCCGCCGCAGCAGGCGATTGGCGATCCGCGGCGTGCCCCGCGCGCGGCGGGCGATTTCCATCGCGCCCTCGGCTTCGATGGCGAGGCCGAGGATGCCGGCAGAGCGGGTGACGATGGTGGCCAGGTCCGCGGTGCCGTAGAACTCCAGGCGCTGGACGATCCCGAAGCGGTCGCGCAGCGGATTGGTCAGCATACCGGCCCGGGTGGTCGCCCCGACCAGGGTGAAGGGCGGCAGATCCAGCTTGATGGAGCGCGCCGCCGGGCCTTCGCCGATCATGATGTCGAGCTGGTAGTCCTCCATCGCCGGATAGAGGACCTCCTCGACGATGGGCGAGAGGCGATGGATCTCGTCGATGAAGAGCACATCGCCGGCTTCCAGATTGGTCAGCAGCGCGGCGAGATCGCCCGGGCGTTCCAGTACCGGACCTGAGGTGCTCTTCAGGGACACCCGCATTTCCTGGGCGATGATGTTGGCCAGGGTGGTCTTGCCCAGACCGGGCGGGCCGAAGATCAGGGTGTGGTCGAGGGCCTCGCCCCTGCCCTTGGCCGCCTGGATGAACAGGCCCATCTGGTCGCGCACCACCGGCTGACCGATGTAGTCCGCCAGCCGTACCGGGCGAATGGCGCGATCCTGGACTTCCTCGCGGTCGCGGCCACCGGCCGAGATGAGACGATCGGTTTCTATCATGGGATCAGACCATGCCCTTCAGGGCGCGACGGATGAGTTCCTCGCTGGAAAGGTCTTCCCCTTCCACGGCGGCGACGGCGCGGCTGGCTTCCTGGGGCTTGAAGCCCAGGGCGACCAGGGCGCTGACCGCGTCGGCCTCGGCGCTGGCCGCGACGGCGGCCTGATTCGGCAAGACCAGGGGGGCGATGGCGGGCAGATTCTCCCAGGCCTTGAATCTGTCCTTGAGTTCGACCAGCAGACGCTCGGCGGTCTTCTTGCCCACCCCGGGCACCTTGACCAGGGCGGCCGTGTCCTGGGCTTGCACACAGCGAACCAATTCATCCACCTCGAGACTGGACATCAACGCCAGGGCCAGCTTGGGGCCGACACCATTGAGTCGGATCAGCTCGCGAAACAGCTCTCGCTCGCGTTTTTCCCCGAACCCATAGAGCAGGTGCGCATCTTCCCGTACCACGAGGTGGGTATGCAATGTGACGACTTCGCCCTGGGCCGGCAGCCGATAAAGGGTCGTCATGGGCACTTCGACCTCGTAGCCGACTCCGCCCACGTCGAGCAGGAGATGGGGCGGCTGCTTTTCCGCCAGGGTGCCACGTAGACGACCGATCACTGGGATACCTTCCTAACGTTGGAGCGAAATGATGGAGCGGATAGCGCTAGAGACGCAGGCGACCGCCGCGGCGACGGGTCGCCAGCAGGCCATGAGGCACCAGGCTCTGCCGGGTGTGGGCATGGCACAGGGCGATGGCCAGGGCGTCGGAGGCGTCGATCTGGGGTTTCTCGGTCAGGCGCAGCAGGTGCATGACCATCAGCATCACCTGCTGCTTGTCCGCCCCACCATTGCCGACCACGGCCTGCTTGACCTGGCTCGCGGTGTATTCGGAAATCTCCAGACCACCCTCGGCACCGGCGACGATGGCCGCCCCCCGGGCCTGACCCAGCTTGAGCGCCGAATCGGCGTTGCGCGCCATGAACACCTGCTCGATGCCCATGGTGACCGGCCCGTACTGGGCGATGACGTCGCGCACGCCGCGATAGACGATCTGCAGCCGCTCCGGCAACGGACCGTTACCGGTGCGGATGCAGCCGGAGGCGACGTACTCGCAGCCGCGCCCGGTGTCGCGCACCACGCCGAAGCCGGTCAGCCGCGAGCCCGGGTCGATGCCCAGCACCAGGGTGCCGGGCGCATCGGGCGGCAGGCGCTCGTAGAGGGACATCAGCCGAGCTGCGCCATGACATCCTCGGGGATGTCGGCGTTGGAGTAGACGTTCTGCACGTCGTCCAGGTCTTCGAGCATGTCGATCAGCTTGAGCACCTTCTGCGCGGTTTCCAGGTCCAGGGTCGCGGAGGTCGAGGGGATCATGGTCACCTCGGCTTCGTCGGCCTTGTAGCCGGCGGCGGTCAGGGCTTCGTTGACGGCGATGAAGTCGGCGAAGCTGGTGAAGACGTCGATGGAGCCATCGTCGTTGGCGACCACGTCGTCGGCACCGGCTTCCAGGGCCGCTTCCATCAGGGCGTCCTCGTCCAGGCCGGGGGCGTAGCTGATCTGGCCCTTGCGCTCGAACAGATAGGCCACCGAACCGTCGGTGCCCAGGTTGCCACCGCACTTGTTGAAGGCGTGGCGGACTTCGGCCGCGGTGCGGTTGCGGTTGTCGGTCATGGCCTCGACGATGATGGCGACGCCGCTCGGGGCGTAGCCTTCATAGGTCAGTTCCTCGACGTTCTCGCCTTCGCCGGCGCCCACGCCGCGGGCGATGGCCCGGTCGATGGTGTCGCGGGTCATATTGGCGGTCAGCGCCTTGTCCACTGCCAGGCGCAGGCGGGGGTTGTCGGCCGGAACGCCGCCACCCTGGCGCGCGGCCACGGTCAGCTCACGGATGATCTTGGTGAAGATCTTGCCCTTCTTGGCATCCTGACGCTCTTTGCGATGCTTGATGTTGGCCCATTTGGAATGACCGGCCATAAGCTACTCCAATGTCTTGACGAAGACGGCGCCGCGGCAATGACCGCGGCGCACTGAAAAAGGGAAACGGCGGGCACCCGTCCGGGCGCCCTCCTCCGATAAGGCTTATTCCGCCTTGGGCTGCTCGCGCAGGCGGATGTGCAGTTCGCGCAGCGCCTTGGCGTCGACGGCGCCGGGCGCCTGGGTCATGACGTCGGCGGCGCTCTGGGTCTTCGGGAAGGCGATGACTTCACGAATGGACGAGGCGCCGGTCATCAGCATCACCAGGCGATCCAGGCCAAAGGCCAGGCCGCCATGGGGCGGGGCGCCGAACTTCAGGGCGTCCAGCAGGAAGCCGAACTTCTCTTCCTGTTCCTCTGCGCTAATCCCCAGCACCTCGAAGACCGCCTGCTGCATCTTCTTGTCGTGGATACGAATGGAACCGCCGCCCAGCTCGGTGCCGTTGAGCACCATGTCGTAGGCACGCGACAGCGCCGCACCCGGATTGGCCTTGAGCTCGTCCGGGCTGCACTTGGGCGAGGTGAAGGGGTGGTGCATGGCGGTCAGGCTGCCATCGTCGTTTTCCTCGAACATCGGGAAGTCGACCACCCACAGCGGCGCCCACTGGCAGGTCAGCAGATTGAGGTCGTGACCGAGCTTGATGCGCAGCGCGCCCAGAGCCTCGGAAACGATCTTGGTCTTGTCCGCGCCAAAGAACACGATGTCGCCATCCACCGCGCCGACGCGGTCGAGGATGACGTTGATGTTGTCCAGCGGGATGTTCTTGACGATGGGCGACTGCAGGCCCTCGACGCCGGCGGCGCGCTCGTTGACCTTGATGTAGGCCAGGCCCTTGGCGCCGTAGATGCCGACGAACTTGGTGTAGTCGTCGATCTGCTTGCGCGGCATGCTCGCCCCGCCCGGTACGCGCAGGGCGGCGACGCGGCACTTGGGATCGTTGGCCGGACCGGCGAAGACCTTGAAGTCGACGTCCTTGAGCTGGTCTTCCACGTCCACCAGTTCCAGCGGGATGCGCAGGTCCGGCTTGTCGGAACCGAAGCGACGCATGGCCTCGGCCAGAGTCATGTGCGGCAGCTCGCCGAATTCGACGTCCAGGACTTCCTTGAACAGGTTGCGCACCATGGTCTCGGTGATGTCCATGATGTCTTTTTCATCGAGGAAGCTGGTCTCGATGTCGATCTGGGTGAATTCCGGCTGGCGGTCGGCCCGCAGGTCTTCGTCGCGGAAGCACTTGGCGATCTGATAGTAGCGATCGAAGCCGGCGACCATCAGCAGCTGCTTGAACAGCTGGGGCGACTGCGGCAGGGCGAAGAAGCTGCCGGGATGGGTGCGGCTGGGCACCAGGTAGTCGCGGGCACCCTCGGGGGTGGCCCGGGTCAGGATCGGGGTTTCCACGTCGAGGAAACCATTCTCGTCCAGGTAGCGGCGGATGCTGGAGGTGATGCGCGAACGCAGCTTCAGCTTCTCGGCCATCTCCGGACGGCGCAGATCGATGAAGCGATAGCGCAGGCGGGTCTCTTCGCCGACATCGGTGTATTCGTTGAGCGGGAACGGCGGGGTTTCTGCCTCGTTGAGCACTTCCAGTTCGTAGCCCAGCACCTCGATGGCGCCGGAGGCCATGTTGGCGTTGCGCGCGCCTTCGGGACGCAGGCGCACCTTGCCGGTGAGCTTGACGACGTACTCGCTGCGCACGCGGTCGGCCTTGGCGAAGGTTTCGGCGCGATCCGGATCGAACACCACCTGGGCCAGGCCTTCGCGATCGCGGATGTCGAGGAAGATGACCCCGCCGTGGTCACGGCGGCGGTGGACCCAACCGCAGAGGGTGATTTCCTGGCCGTCCAGGCTCTCGTTCAACTGGCCGCAATAGTGGCTGCGCATCATGGTCGTGGTTTCGCTTCTCTAGAACAGGCTGAATGCGTGGAGGCGCCGGGCCGGCAAGACCGGGCGCTCGACTGAACGGGAGATTCTATATCATCCGTCACGATTTTACCGTAGCCGGGCACGCAGCTCGACGTGCGAACACTGGCTAAACGGCCAGCGGTTCTGTGATAGCCTCGGAGCCCTTCGCAACCGACGCACAGGAGCCGTCAGCATGGAAATCAACATCGGAATCGCCGAACAGGATCGTGCCCAGATCGCCGAGGGCCTGTCGCGCCTCCTGGCCGACACCTACACCCTGTATCTGAAGACCCACAACTTCCACTGGAACGTGACCGGGCCGATGTTCAACACCCTGCACCTGATGTTCGAGACCCAGTACACCGAGCTGGCCGTGGCGGTGGACGACATCGCCGAGCGCATCCGCGCCCTGGGCTTCCCGGCGCCGGGTACCTATGCCGCCTATGCCCGCCTGTCGAGCATCAAGGAAGAGGAAGGGGTGCCGGACGCCCAGGAGATGATCCGCCTGCTGGTGCAGGGTCAGGAAGCCGTGGTGCGCACCGCGCGGGGCATCTTCCCGCTGCTGGACAAGGTCAGCGACGAACCCACCGCCGATCTGCTGACCCAGCGCATGCAGACCCACGAGAAGACCGCCTGGATGCTGCGCAGCCTGCTGGCCGCCTGAGTCCGGCCATCGTCGCGGGCCGCGGCCCGCGACGGTGCCACGATTGAGCGGCCCTCACCTTTTGGGTTAAATAAGGACGCGCTTTTCGCGCCGGGTCACTCCGCTGTCGGGCACCGCTCCGGCAGTTTCGGCAGACCCGTGTTCTCTATCCCAAGGTGATTTCACATTGAACACGTTATCTACTGTCCATGTCGTGGTGGGCGCTGCTGCGCTCCTGTTATCGGCAATTCCCGGACTGCAGTCCGACACCTCGTCCTTCGATCAACCCGAGTCCATCCATCTGGCCCTGCTGGGTCTTGCCACCCTCCTCTTCACGCCTTTCTCCCGTAGCCGCAGCAGCGGTGCCCAGAAACTCGCCAGCGCCCTGCTGGTGATCGCCGTCGTGGCCCAGACCTTTATCCTGCTGGCGCCCCTCGAGCAGATCGGCGGCCTGCCGGCCGAATTGCTGCCGCTGGGTCTGACCCTGGTCGCCGCCCTCGCCAGCCTGCCGGAAAAGTTTCGCGCCCCGGCGGGCAACGCCGCAGTGGCCGACAGCGAGGTTCGGCAGCGGCAGGCCGTGCGTCCCGCCCCTGCCGCCGCCGCTCCGGCCCGTCCGCTGGCCGATGACCGCGAGCGCGGCACGGTGAAGTGGTTCAACACCTCCAAGGGCTTCGGCTTCATCTCCCGCGACACTGGCGACGACATCTTCGTGCACTTCCGCGCGATCCGTGGCGAAGGTCATCGGGTGCTGATGGAAGGCCAGCGCGTGGAATTCTCGGTGATCCAGCGCGACAAGGGCCTACAGGCCGAAGACGTGGTCATCGCGGCCTGATCGCTGCAGGCAAAAAAGAAAGGCCGCCCTCGGGCGGCCTTTTTCATGGACGACGAGACTACTGCCGCTGAGCCTCGGCGGCCTTGCTGTCGGTCATGCCGGTGGTATTACCCAGCAGGCTGGCGGTCGCGGTCTGGATAAAGGCCTCCAGGCGCTTCTGCAGCTCGGGCGCACTGGCATCACCCTTGAGCACCTCGCCACCGGCCTGGGTGCCCAGGTGATAGCGATAGAGCACGGCGTCGCGGTCGCGCGGCTTGACCAGGATGCGATCGCCGGTGACCAGGGCCACGGTCTGGTCGCTGCCCGACGGCTTGATCACCGCCACGCCCGGATCGCCCTGGGGCAGACCCAGCAGATCACGGCCCCAGCACTGGTGCTGGGTCGGCTTGCCGAAGCGCGCCAGCACCGTGGGCACCACGTCGATCTGGCTGCCGACGGTGTCGCGACGGGCACCAAAGGTTTCCTGCACGCCCGGACCGATCAGCAGCAGCGGTACGTTGAAGCGCGACAGGTCCATCTCGGTGATCTGCTCGTTGTTGCCGAAGCCATGGTCACCGACGATGACGAACAGGGTGTCCTGGTACCAGGGTTCGTTCTTGACCTTGGCAAAGAACTGACCCAGCGACCAGTCGGCGTAGCGCATGGCGGTGAGGTGTTCGTCGAGCGAGCCGTGACCGGTGACCGGAGTGACCGGCAGGTCCTTGGGCAGCGCATAGGGGGTGTGGTTGGACAGGGTCTGCAGCAGCGCATAGAAGGGCTTGCCATCCGGCGCCTTGGCCAGCTTGTCCAGCTCCTGCACCGAGCGGTCGAACATGTCCTGGTCGGAAACGCCCCAGGTCGGATCCATGAACACCGGATTCACGAAGTCCTCGCGACCGACGAAGCTGGTCATGCCCTGGTTGCTGAAGAAGCCGGACTGGTTGTCCCACTGGAAGTTGCCGTTGTAGACGTAGACGTCGTCGAAGCCACGGGTGCTGAGCAGTTGCGGCAGACCGGAGAACTGGTGCGCGCCCTCGGGCATGCGCATCAGGTACTCGAAGGCCGGCAGGTTGGGGAAGCAGGCCATGGTGGCGAACATGCCCTGGTGGGTATGGGTGCCGTTGGAGAAGAAGCGGGTGAACAGGGTGCCCTGCTTGGCCAGGGCGTCGAAGTTGGGGGTGATGCCGTCTTCGTTGCCCAGGGCGCCGATGTAGCGACCGGCCATGCTTTCCATGAGGATCACCACGACGTTGCGCACCTTGGGCAACTGACCGTCGGTGGGCGGGGTGTAGATCCGGCGGATGGCGGCCTTGTCGGCGTCGATCAGCTCGTCACGCGGGGTCAGCAGCAGTTGCCGGGTCACCGCCAGGGCGTCGGCGGCCGGCATGGTCGCCTTCCAGCTGTTGTCGCGATGGTCGGAGAAGCTGTTCTCGGCGGCATTGATGAGGGTCAGGGTGCCGTTCAGGCCGAGGTGGTTGGCGAACATGGAATCGGTGGTGTAGGCGTCGCCCCAGCGCAGCGGCGGGCCGGATCTCAGGGTGCCGCGGGCGGCGATGACGGCCACCACCAGGCAGAGCAGGAACACCGCGCCCCGGCGATACCAGGCGGCCGGTCGCGCCGTGGCATAACGGCGGGTGGCTCGCTCGACGCCAAAGAACACCAGGCCCAGCAGCAGGGTCGCCACGGCCCAGGCCAGCAGCAGGCGCAGCACCGGGAAGCCGTTCCAGATCATGCTGGTGACGGTGTGCAGGTCTTCCTGCATGTACTGGAACACCAGGCTGTTCAGGCGCTGGTGGAATTCGCGGTAGAAGTTCAGCTCGCCGACGCCCAGCAGCAGGCAGAGGCTGGCGGCCAGGGTGAACCAGCCGGCCTGCAGGCGGCGGGCGGCCATGGCTCTGGCGCTGAGCAGGCAGAGCAGCGAGGGCACGCAGATATAGACCACCAGGCGCAGGTCGAAGCGCGCGCCGTTGAAGAAGGCCTCGGCAAAGGTGGCGAAGGGCGAGTCGCCGATCAGATCGGTGTTGTAGCCCAGCAGCGCCAGGCGCAGCAGGGTGAACATGACCATCAGCGCCAGGGCGCAACCCAGCACGAAGCTGAGGTGGCTGCCCAGCGTCGGCAGCGGGCGGATGCCAGCGGCGCGCGGGGTGTGGGGGACTTCCGTTTGCGACATGAAAACACCTTGTCAAAAGCAGCAGGGATTCGCGGCGTGTGGCCAGCGGCTCGGGATCGCCCACGCAGAGGCCTCGGGCGCGGTCGGCAGGCGTGGGAGTTTAACCATCCGGCGCGATCACGCCAGTCCTGGCCTGCGCGACGTGGGCGAAGCGAGACCTCCGCCGCGCCGACCAGCGCCCAGCCTGAGCAGGAGCTCGTCAAAATTTCGTCAAGGACTGCTCTGGATGCGACGTCAGCGCAGGCATGGGCGGCAGCCGCCGCTTGCAGTAAAATCCAGCACCCTCGACCGCTCCAGCGCCGTATTCAGGATGCCCCATGGCTCACCGTGACGCTCTGCAGGTGCTTCGCACCTACCTCACCAGCCAGATCCTTGGCCAGGAAACCCTGGTGGAGCGGCTGCTCATCGCGGTGCTGGCGGACGGTCATCTGCTGGTGGAAGGCGCCCCCGGGCTGGCCAAGACCAAGGCCATCAAGGACCTGGCGGAAGGCCTGGAAGCGGATTTCCACCGCATCCAGTTCACCCCCGACCTGCTGCCGGCCGACATCACCGGCACCGAGATCTATCGCCCCGACACGGCGACCTTCTCCTTCCAGCAGGGGCCGATCTTCCACAACCTGGTGCTGGCCGACGAGATCAACCGGGCGCCGGCCAAGGTGCAATCCGCGCTGCTGGAAGCCATGGCCGAACGCCAGGTGAGCATCGGTCGCACCTCCTATGCCCTGCCCGACCTCTTCCTGGTGATGGCCACCCAGAATCCCATCGAGCAGGAAGGCACCTATCCCCTGCCCGAGGCCCAGCTCGACCGCTTCCTAATGCACGTCAAGATCGGCTACCCCGACGCCTCGGTGGAGCGGCGCATCCTCGCCCAGGCCCGTGGCGAAGCCCTGGACGGCGAGACCCTGCCGACCGAGCGCGTCACCCAGGCGGCCATCAACGCGGCCCGCCGCGAGGTGCTCGGGCTGTACATGGCCGACGCCGTGGAGGAATACCTGGTCCAGCTGATCATGGCGACCCGCACCCCGGGGCGCTTCGACCAGGATCTGGCGCACTGGATCACCTACGGCGCCAGTCCGCGCGGTTCCATCGCCCTGGATCGCTGCGCCCGCGCCCACGCCTGGCTGGCCGGGCGGGACTTCGTCAGTCCGGAGGACATCCAGGCGGTGGTCTTCGACGTCCTGCGCCACCGCATCATCCTGTCCTTCGAGGCGGAAGCCGCCGGCATCGATCACGACCGGGTGGTGCAGCGCATCCTCGATCTGGTGGCCGTGGCCTGAGATGGCCGAGCGCAACGGCGTGACCCTGGGCCTGGCCGAGCTCATCGAGATGCGCCACCGGGTGGTCGAGGTGCAGCTGTTTTCCGCCGCCGGACGGCGCAGTCCGCTGATCGGCCTGCACCACTCGCGCCTGCGCGGGCGCGGCGTGGACTTCGACCAGGTGCGCGCCTACCAGCCCGGCGATGACGTGCGCGCCATCGACTGGCGCGTCACCGCCCGCACCCGCGAGCCCCATACCAAGCTGTTCCACGAAGAACGCGAGCGACCGGTCTATCTCCTGCTGGAACAGAGTCCGCGCACCTTCTTCGGCACCCGCCAGCAATTCAAGTCGGTGCTGGCCGGGCGCCTGGCCGCGCTGATCGGCTGGGCGGTGCTGGAGCACAACGACCGTATCGGCGGCATGATCTTTGGCGGCGAACGCCTGCACGAGGTACGGCCAAGGCGCAGCAAGCAGAATCTGCTGCGTTTCTTCGATCACCTGATCAACGCCAATCGGGCGCTGCAGGATCCGGCCCTGGCCCAGGTGCCGCGCATCACCTTCAATCAGGTCCTGCGCCGCGCCCGCGAGGTGCTGCGTCCCGGCAGCCTGGCCCTGGTGATCTGCGACGAGCGCAGCCTGGACGCAGCCACCGAGCAGCACCTCACGCTGCTTTCGCGGCACAGCGACCTGGTCCTGCTGCCGCTTTCCGATCCGCTGGATCACGAATTGCCCCAGGCCGGCCTGCTGCGCTTCACCAGCGGTCCGGCAGAAGTGGAACTGGACACCGACCGCGCCGACGTGCGCCGGGGCTATGCCGAACAGGCCGCGCAGCGCCGCGAACGCTGGACCGAACTCAGCCTGCGCCTGGGCATTCCGCTGCTGCCGCTGTCCACAGCGGACGACCTGATCGAGCAGTTGCGGCACCTCCTACGCCAGCACCGTCCGGGGTACACCTCGTGACCCCCGGCCTGCCGAATCTGGAGCCGCTGCGGTTGCCGCCGGAGCCGACCCTCTGGCCACCGGCGCCGGGCTGGTGGCTGTTGCTGCTGGTAGTGGTGGCGCTGGGCTTCTTTCTGCGCCATCGCCATGGCCGGCGGCCGCTGGTCAGCGCGCCCCTCGCCGAGGCGACCACCGAAGAGGATCTGCGCACCACCGCCCTGGCCGAACTGGCCCGCCTGCCGCGCCCCTATGGCGCGCCGGCCGGACCCTGGTTGCAGGCGCTGAACGCCCTGCTCAAGCGCCTCTGCCGCGCCAGCTATCCGGATCAGCTCAGCCAGACCCTGAGCGGCCGCGACTGGCTGGCCTTTCTCGATTCGCGCTGTCCGGCGGCCGGCCTGACGCGCTACATGATCCTGGTCGACGGCGGCTATCGCCCGGATTGCCGGCTGGATGACCGCGCCATCGACGGCCTGCAGGACGCCGTCGCCACCTGGATCCGCAAGCATGTTTGAATTCGCCTGGCCCTGGTTGTGGCTGCTGCTGCCGCTGCCCTGGGCGCTGCGCGTGCTCCTGCCGGCGGCCGACAGCGGCCAGGCGGCCCTACGGGTGGAATTCCTCGCTGAACTCGAACACCTGGGTGGGCGCACCCGCCACACCGGCGGCCTGAGCGGCGCCCGCCGCCTGCTGCCCTTTCTGCTGGGCTGGCTGCTGATCCTGGCCGCCGCGGCGCGTCCGCAGTGGGTGGGGCCACCCCAGCCGCTGGACGTGAGCGGGCGCGATCTGTTGCTGGCGGTGGATGTCTCCGGCTCGATGGACACCCCGGACATGCAACTGGGCGACGAGAACGTCAGTCGCCTGAGCCTGGTCAAGCAACTGCTCGGCCGCTTCATCGACAGTCGCCAGGGCGATCGCGTCGGCCTGATCCTGTTCGGTTCCCAGGCCTATCTGCAGGCGCCGCTGACCGCCGACCGGCGCACCGTGCATGCGCTCCTGGAAGAAGCCCAGATCGGCCTGGCCGGGCGCAACACCGCGGTGGGCGATGCCGTGGGTCTGGCGGTCAAGCACCTGCGCAAGCGCCCGGACAACAGTCGCACCCTGATCCTGGTGACCGACGGCGCCAGCAACGGCGGCGTGGTGACGCCCAAGGTGGCGGCCAGCCTGGCGGCCAGCGAGCGGGTCCGCGTCTATACCCTGGGCATCGGCGCCGACCCGGACACCCTGGGCGCCGGCGCGACGCCCAGCGATCTCGACGAACCCATGCTGCGCCACCTCGCCGAGGTCACCAACGGCGCCTATTTCCGGGTGAGATCCAGCACCGAACTGGCCGCCGTGTCGCGCCAGCTCGATCGTCTCGAACCCATCCGCCAGCAACCGGACCAGGCCCGCCCCACCCGCGAACTCTATGCCTGGCCGCTGGCCGGGGCACTGCTGCTCGGCTTGGCCCTGGCGCTTGGCCGCCTGCCGTGGCCGACACGCCGGCAGCGTGGAGGCAAGGCCCGATGAGCGACTGGCTGCCGCTACTCCTGCGTCCCTGGTGGCTGCTGGCCCTGGTGCCGGTCGCCCTGGTGATCGGCTCGCTGCGTCGGCGCCGGCATCGCCACGGGCGCTGGCAGGCGCTGCTGCCCCCGGCGCTGCAACCCTGGCTGCTCAGCGACAGCGATCGCCAGCGCTCGCCCCTCGGGCTGGTGCTGCTGGGGCTGGCCGGGGTGCTGGCCTGTCTGGCCCTGGCCGGTCCCAGCTGGCAGCAGGGCGAAGCGCAGAACTTTCGGCGCAACGATCCGCTGGTGGTGGTCTTGGCGCTGACGCCCGATCTGCTCGCCACCGACGTCACCCCCAATCGCCTGCTGGCCGTGCAGCGCAAGCTGCAGGACCTGCTCAAGGCGCGCCAGGACGGCGAGACCGCCATCGTCGTCTATGCCGGCAGCGCCCATACCCTGGTGCCCCTGACCGACGACCTGCCGACCATGGACAACCTGCTCAAGGCGTTGCGGCCGTCGATCATGCCGGTGCCCGGCCAGCGCGCCGACCTGGGTATCGCCCAGGCCCTGGAGCTGCTCGGCCCAGCGCCCAGCGCCAGCGCCCGGCTGCTGCTCATCGCCAGCGACCTGGACGACCGCGAGCGGCTGGGCCTCGAGCGCCAGCTGCAGGGTCGGCTGCGCCAGCTGGCGATCCTCGGCCCGGGTACGCCCCAGGGTGCCCCGGTGGCCGCCGAGACCGGCAACTACCTGAGCGACGCCGCCGGCGGCATCCGCATCGCCCGCCTGGCCGAAGGCCGCCTGCAGGACGTCGCCCGCGAGCTGGGTGGCCGCTATCAGCGCCTGCAACGCGATGACAGCGACCTGCGTCGCCTCGGTCTGCTGGAGCGACCCGACGATGTGCGGGCCAGCGAGGGTCAGGGACCTTCCGACTGGCGCGACCAGGGTTACCTGCTGCTCCTGCCCCTGCTGGTCCTGGTCGCCTGTGGCGCACGCCGCGGCTGGCTGCTATGTCTGCCCTTCTGCCTCTTGCTGACGCCGCCTCCGGCGCAGGCCGGCAGCTGGGACGATCTCTGGCTGCGTCGCGACCAGCAGGCCCTGCAGCTGCTGGCCGACGACCAGGCTGGCGCGGCCGCCGACCTCTTCAGCGACGAGCGCTGGCGCGGCGTGGCGCTCTATCGCGCCGGCGACTTCAGCGGCGCCGCCGCGGCCTTCGCCCGGGATCCCTCGGCGGACGGCCACTACAATCGCGGCAATGCCCTGGCCATGGCCGGACGCCTGGACGAGGCCCTGCGCGCCTACCGGGCGGCGCTGGTGCTGCGTCCGGATCTGATCCCCGCCCTGCGCAATCGCAACCGCCTCGAACGCCTGCTCGCCCAGCGCGCCGCGGCCCAGGCCGAGGCCGCCGCCCGCAGTCGCCAGGCCCAGAGCGCCAGTCAGAGCAGCGCCCAGGCGGACGAGCCGGCCAGCAGCAGTACCCCGCCGTCCACCGCGGCCGCCGCGGCCAGTCCGCAGCAGCAGGCCCAGGCCGGCGCGGACTGGCTGGTCAGTCCGTCCTATGCCGAAGATCCCCTGGCGGAGGAACAGCGTCAGGCCGCCGAACAGTGGCTGCGCGAGATTCCCGACAACCCGGCCGAGCTGCTGCGCCGCAAGTTCTGGTACCAGCAACAACAACGCGAGGAGAACGCGCTGCAATGAAGGCCTATCCCTTGCTGCTGCCCCTCGCGCTGCTCGCGCCCCTGGTGCAGGCGGCGGACCTCAGCGCCCGCCTGGAGCGCACTCAGCTCAGCCAGAACGAGACGCTCGAACTCATTCTCGAAACCACCGATCCCGCGCAGTTCGGCAAGCCCGATCTCGGCCCACTGGAGCAGGACTTCCGGGTGCTCGGGGTCCGCCAGAACAGCCTGCCGCCCGGCGAGCGGGTGACCACCCGCTGGAACGTCACCCTGCAACCCAAGGCCAGCGGTGCCCTGACCATTCCCGCCCTGACCCTCGACGGCGCCCGCAGCCAGCCGCTGACCGTCACCGTGGAGGCCAGCGCCGCCAAACGCCAGGCCCGTGAGCCGGTCTATCTGGAAGCCTCGGTGGAGCGCACCCGGCTCTATGTGCAGGCGGAAACCATCCTGACCATTCGCCTCTACCACGCCGTGGCGCTCTATGACGATCATGTGCTCACCCCGCCCAATCCCAGCGAGGCCCGGGTGGATCTGCTCGGTACGCCGCAGGTCTACGAGCGTGACGTCGAGGGCGTACGCCATGGCGTGATCGAGTGGCGCTACGCCATCCATCCGTTGCAGAGCGGCACCCTGGTATTGCCGCCCCAGACCTTCAGCGCCACCCTGGCCGGCGGTCTCGACGACAGCTCCAGGGCCGGCCAGCCGATCCAGCTGCGCACGCCGGCCCTGACCCTGGACGTCCTGCCACAGCCCGCCAGCTATCCGCCACAGACGCCCTGGGTGCCGGCGCGCAACCTGACCCTGACGCAGCAATGGAATCCCGCACCGGCAGAGGCTCGCGAAGGCAGTGCCCTGACCCGCACCCTGCAGGTGCGTGCCGAAGGCCTGGCGCCTGGCCAGCTGCCCCCACTGGTGCTGCCCGAGACCGAGGGGGTGAAGCGCTATGCCGAACAGCCGCGGCTGTCCATGCAGACCCAGGCGCGTGGGCTGGTCGGGCAACGCGAAGAGCGTGTCGCCCTGATTCCCACCTCCACGGGGGACAAGGTCCTGCCGCCAGTGGAGGTGGTCTGGTGGAACACCGAGACCGACACCCTCGAACGCGCCACCCTGCCCGCCCAGACCCTGGTGGTCGCCGAGGATCCGACGCTGCAGCCGGTGGCGACCGCCGCGGCCAAGATCAGTGGCAATGACCGCGGCCTCTGGCGCTGGCAGCTGGCAACGGCCTTTTTCGCCCTGACCACCCTGCTCGGCTTCGGCCTCTGGTGGCGTGCCCGCCGGCAGCCGGCGGTCCTGCCGACGGTGCCCGATCTCGACAGCCGCCTGCAGCGCGAAGAGCTGCGCCGCGCCTGCCAGAGTAATGATCCCCACGCGACCCGCCACGCCCTGGACGCCTGGGCGCGACAGCAGCCGGAAACCCTGGCGGCCATGGGCGCGCGCTTCGAACCCCTGGCCGCGGCCCTCGATGACCTCAACGGCGCGCTCTACAGCGAAGCCGGTCAACGCTGGCAGGGCGAGACGCTGTGGCAGGCGATCAATGCCCTGCCGCCGCTGACGCCCGCAGCCGTGCACGACACCCTGCCGCCGCTCTATCCGCGCTGAGCGCCTTCCTCCAGGCGCGCCAGCCGCTCTTCGAGCGCGGCGAGCCGGGCTTCCAGCGCCTCCAGCCGTCCTTCTCGCCCACCCGCGGACGCACTGGCTTCGGCGGCGCTACCCAGTTGCGCGACCTGGGCATCGCGTTCCGCGGCGTTGCCGAACAGATGCAGATAGCGCTCTTCGCGCTGGCCGGGTTGCCGCCCCAGACCGGTGGCCAGGCCACGGGCGATCAACCGCTCCAGGTGGTGACGCACCTGCTCGGTGTCGTCGAAGGCATGCATCCGGCCGCTGCGGGCCAGCAATTCCCCCAGGGTCTGGGGTCCGCGCAGGAACAGCAGCGCGCAGAGCACCGACTGGGGTGGCGGAAGCTCCAGGGCCTTGTCCAGCCGCTGTTCCCAGCGATCCGCCCGACTACCCATCACCAGGCGCGCCAGACCGCGTTCTTCCAGGCGCCGCAGCCCCTGTCCCACCTCGCCCGGGGTCAGATTGAGCACCGGCTCGCGACTGGTCTTCTGGTTGCAGGCCAGCACCAGCGCATTGAGGGTCAGGGGATAGCTTTCCGGCGTGGTCAGCTGCTTTTCGATGAGGCTGCCGAGAACGCGGATCTCGTTGGCCTCCAGCGGCTCTTCGGCAAAGGCGGGGGTGACTGCTTGGCTCATGGCGGACTCCGCTTGGATGACGCGCCAGCCTAGCCTGCCCTCCGAGCCTGTTCAACGTATCGCGAGCTAGAGCCAAAAGGCCTAGCCGGCCTCACGAAAATGGCTGAGGAAGCGGATCGGACCCGCGCTCGGGTTTACGAGCGGTAAATGAGCATTCCGACGGGGCTGGCCTTCCAGGCCATTTTCAACGCAGTTTGGCCGACGCGCAGCAGACTTTGATCAGGCTCTCAGCGCCGTCGCCACTGCGGCAGCCCAATCAGCACCACGGCGCCGACGATGACCAGCATGGCCAGCATCTCCGCCGGCCCGATCCGTTCACCGACGAACAGGGTGCCCAGCAGCACCGCCACCACCGGATTGACGTAGGCATAGCTGGTAGCGGCCGCCGGTCGTACCCGCCCCAGCAGATAGAGATAAGCGCTGAAGGCGATCAGGGAGCCGAACACCACCAGATAGCCCAAGGCCAGCCAGCCGCCCAGAGCCGGCCAGTGCTGCAGGCGCTCACCGCTGAAGTAGCTGGCGCCGAGCAGCGCCGCACCGGCCACCAGCATCTCCACGGCGCTGGCCATGGCTCCCCGTGGCAACGGCAGGTAGCGACTCCAGATCGAGCCGAAGGCCCAGGCCGCCGCGGCGAGCAGGATCACCGCCGCACCCAGGGGCGTGACGCTCATGGTATCGCCCAGGTTGAGCAGGGCTATCCCCACCAGACCCAGGGCGATGCCGGCCCATTCCAGCAGGGTATTGCGCTGTCCCCAGAGCAGGCCGAACAGCAGGGTGAACAGCGGCACCGTGGCGATCGACAAGGCCGCGATGCCGGAGGTCACGCCCCAGTGCTCGGCGAGGGTCACGCCGCCGTTGCCGATACCCAGCAGCAGGATGCCGATCACCGCGGCCGCGGCGGTCTCGCGCGCCGTCGGCCAGGGGGTTCCGCGCAGGCGCAGCCAGCCCAGCAGCAGACCTCCGGCGATCAGGAACCTCAGCCCCGCCATCAGCAGCGGTGGCCAGTGGGCCACGCCGATGCGGATCACCAGATAGGTGGAACCCCAGACCACATAGAGCGCGAAAAAGGCCGCCAGCAGGGGCAGCCAGCGAGGTAGGCGCGGCGCGAGGCAGGGCGAGGCGGAGGTGTCCATGCGCGAGGGATTCCTGAGGGGTCAGGCAGCCATTGTAGGAGCGCACGCCGGGACGGCTAAGATACAGTCAGGGGATAAAGGGCCGATCAGGCTTTGATTCAGCAGACTTTAGGAGCAAGGACCTTCGATTCGAAGGCAGGGGAACGGACATGGACCATATCGATCGCCGTCTCATCGACCTGCTGCTGGTGGAGGGCCGCGCCAGCTACGCGGACCTGGGTCGCCGGCTGGGACTCTCCGCGCCGGCCATCGCCGAGCGCATCGCCAAGCTGGAAGACGCCGGGATCATCACCGGCTATGGCACCCGTATCGATCGCCGCGCCCTGGGCTACGGCACCGAATGCCTGATCTCCCTGCGCCTGCACAGCACCAGTCAGGGTCCGGTACTGAAGAAGCTGGAGGCCCTGCCCCAGCTGCTCGCCTGCCACCGGGTCACGGGTGAAGACTGTCTGATGCTGCGGGTCGCCGTACGCGACATGGGCGAACTGGAGAGCCTCATTGATCAGCTGACCCAGTTCGGCATGAGCCGGACCGTGGTGGTGCTGTCGACGCCCTTCGAGCGACCCCTGCCGCTCCTGCCGGGCTGACGGCGCGCAAAGAAAGCTCCAGCGCCTCGCGGCACCAGGGCTGGCGGAGCGCGACGTCCCGTCAGATGAAGGAGTCGTCGTCGCCACTGTCGTCGAAGAAGCCGCCACCGCCGCCGGTATCGCCATAGTCGGCAGCGTCCTGGAAGCCCCCGTTATCCTGATAGCCACCGGCGTCCTGGAATCCGCCGCCATTGTCGTAGCTGGCGTTGTCCGCCCAGCCTCCCTGGGAGCCGGCATCGGCCAGGCCCTGGTCGGCAGCCGGGGTCTCATTGATGACGTTGACGATCTCCTCGGGTTGCGAATGGTGGAACAGGCCCGAAATCGCCTGAGCCGCCAGCACGCCGCCGGCTACCCCGGCCGCCGTCTGCAGCGCACCGCCCATGAAACCGCCCATGCGCGAGGGCGCTGCCTGGGGTGCGCCATAGCCGGGCGCGGGCTGGGCATAGCCGGGATTGGGCTGGGCATACCCCGGATTGGCAGGCCGCGACGCCGCCGGACCCGGATCATTCCAGCCACGCGACGGCGCCGCGTTGGCCGCTGCCTGACCGCCCGCTGGCTGGCTGCTACCGCCACCGAAGAGGCTGGACAGGAAGCCACCGCTGCTCGGGCGATTCTGCTGGACCTGGGCCATCTGGCTTTCCAGTTCCCGGACGCGCTGGTCAAGCCGCTTGATGGCGGCTTCCTGGATCAGCATCGCCTGGGCCATGTAATAGGGTGCCGCGGGCTGCTCGCGCAGGCGCTGCTGGATCAGCGCCTCGGCTTCCCGGTCACGGGGCGCGGTCTGGGCTTCCGTGGTCTTGAGACGGTCGAACAGACCTTCGATCAGCTGACTTTCTTCGCGTTGCATGATGACCCTCCCGCAGACGGTCTACTGGCGGCCTTCCCCGGGGAACGGCCTGGATGTCGAAAGGCGCAAGGCTGCGCACTGTTATGCCAGATAAAGGCGCAGCGGTTGCTTTTCAAGTTGCGTTCGCACGGCATTCAGCACAGGTTCAGCCAGAGCCGCACTGGCACTCTTCCCATCTGAAGAGCCGCCCGGCCAGGGAGTTCCGGGTGGGCGCCCAGGACTGGACAACCGGCCGGCGCTGCGGGAGTCTGAGTCTTTGCCCACGAGGCCTGCGCATGCCGCCCCTGCTCATCCTGATCGACCAGCAACAGGGCATCCGCGCCCCGCACCTGGGCCCACGCAACCATCCCGAAGCCGAACAGCGCCTGGCCGAGCTGCTGGCGGCCTGGCGCCAGGCCAGGGCGCCCCTGCTGCATGTCCGGCACCTGTCGCGCGATCCGCATTCGGTGTTCTGGCCAGGGCAGCCCGGCGTGGAATTCCAACCGGCCCTGGCGCCCCTGTCCGGCAAGCCGGTGTTCGACAAGCAGGTCCCCGACGCCTTCGCCAACAGCGGGCTGGAGCGCTGGCTGCATCAGCGCGGCATCGCGTCGCTGCTGATCTGCGGCGTGGCCAGCGAGAATTCGGTGGAGGCCACGGCCCGCAGCGCCGGCAATCTGGACTTCACCACCTGGGTCGCCGAAGACGCCTGCTACACCTTTGCCAAGACCGACTTCGCCGGGCGGCCCCGCAGCGCCGAGGAGGTCCATGCGATGGCCATGGCCAACCTGCACGGCGAGTACGCCACCGTCACCTCCACCGCGGCCATGCTCGAACGCCTGCGAGCGAGCGGGTCACCCTGCTAGACTGCCCCCCTGCCCGTCTGGAAGCGTTGCATGAACCCTGTCGATATCCTGCGCGACTCGCTGTCCTTCTTTGCCCGCAATCTGCGCCCTCTGGCCGTCCTCACCCTGCCCTGGCTGCTGCTCGAAGCCCTGCTGCGCTATCAGGTGCTGGAGCGCTTCGGCGCCAACGGCGGCCTGTGGGACATGCTGGTCAGTCTGCTCTGCTATCCGCTCTACACCGCCGCACTGCTGATCTTTCTGGAGGCGCGTACCCAGGGCAACACCCCGCGCCTGAGCGGCGTGTGGGGCGCCGCCCTGCTGCTTTGGCCGCGCTTCGCCGTCCTCGCCGCCGTAACCTCGGGGCTGGTGATGCTGGGCTTTTCGCTATTGATCGTGCCGGGCTTTCTGATCATGGCCAAGCTGGCCTTTGCCGAGAACCTGCTGGTCCTGGAGGGACGGGCGCCGCTGGACGCCCTGCGCGGCAGCTTCCGGCTGAGCCGCGGGCATTTCTTCACCCTGCTGGCGTGCATCCTGGCCACGGTCCTGCCGGCCTGGCTGCTCGACGCCTGGATCACCCGGCATTTCGCCGAGGCCGCGGTGCCGGAGATCGTGCTGCAGACCCTGTCGGGCTTCCTCCAGCTGATCCCCAGCATCGCCGTCTACCGCATCTACATGCTGGTCAGGCAGAACGCCTGACCAGGTCACTCACCACATCAGGTCGTCCGGCACCTGGTAGGCCGCGTAGGGATCGTCCGGATCCGGCTCGCCGCTCTGCACGTTGAGCAGCACCACCCGCTTGGGATCGCGCTCCTGGATGCGTTCGGCGGTAGCCCGGGGCACCACCTCGTAGCGACCTTCGTAGCGCACGATGGCCAGACTGCCCTTGCTGAGCTTGTCTCTCATCATGACGTTGACCGACAGGCGCTTGACCTTCTTGTCGTCAACGAAGTTGTAGTAGTCCTCGGTGGTCAGCTTGGGCAGGCGGCTGGTTTCGATCAGCTGCTTGATCTGCGCCTGCTCGGCCTTGCGCTTCTTCTTGTCTTCCTGAGCGCGATTGAGCTCCTGGTCCTTGGCCAGTTTTTCCGCCTGGGCCTGCTGGACGGCCAGCTCTTGGGAGCGATCCTTTTCCGCCTGCCCGCGATGCTCCATGCGGTTCTGCTTCTGCTTCTGCTTGACGGCCTGCTTGGCCTGCTTTTCATTGACCAATCCGGCTTTCAGCAGCTGGTCACGTAGGGACATGCTCATCGATACGACTCGTCTAGATCATCCAAGGGGGCGCAGCTCGGAAGCGGCCGCGCGCCAGGGTGTCCATCCTGCGCAGCCGACGAACCGAGTGCAAGCCTTTCTCTGGGGTGAAATAATGCGGTCATGACCTATCCGCCCCTGGTTCGGGCGCTGCCGATCACAATTCGCCCATGATTACCTTAGCGATCGTCCTGCTCTTCGTCGCCAGCGTGCTTTTCGTTCACCTTCGCGGACAAGCGCGCCTGCCCTTCCTGCGTCAGCTGGTCAACCACTCGGCGGTGTTCGCGCCGTACAACGCCCTGATGTACCTGTTCTCCAGCGTGCCGTCCAAGCCCTATCTGGATCGCAGCCGCTTTCCCGAGCTGGATGTGCTCAAGGACAACTGGCAGGAGATCCGCGTCGAAGCCCTGCGGCTGTTCGACGAGGGTTACATCCGCGCGGCGGAAAAGGACAATGACGCCGGCTTCGGTTCCTTCTTCAAGAAGGGCTGGAAGCGCTTCTACCTGACCTGGTACGGCGAGCCGCTGCCCTCTGCCCAGACCCTCTGCCCGCGCACCGTGGAGCTGGTCCGGCAGATCCCCAACGTCAAGGGCGCCATGTTCGCGCTGCTGCCGGGCGGCAGCCATCTGAATCCCCATCGTGATCCCTTCGGCGGCTCGCTGCGCTACCACCTGGGTCTGGCCACGCCCAACTCGGATGCCTGCCGCATCTATGTCGACGGCCAGCCCTATGCCTGGCGCGACGGCGAGGACGTGATGTTCGACGAGACCTATGTGCACTGGGTGAAGAACGAGACCGACCAGACCCGGGTCATCCTCTTCTGCGACGTGGAGCGGCCGCTGCGCAATCGCCTGCTGACCCGCGTCAACCAGGCGGTCAGTCGCTTCCTGGGCAGCGCCACGGCGCCGCAGAACGTCGAAGGCGAACGCGTCGGCGGCATCAACCAGGCCTATGCCTTCAGCAAGAGATTCGGGGATCGTATCGGTGGCGGCGTGAAGAAATTCAAGCGGCGCCATCCCAAGGCCTATCGCGTCGCCAAGCCGGTGCTGGCGGTGCTGGTGGTGATCGCGCTCTACCACTGGATCGTCAGCTGAGGCGACGATCCGGCGCAGGCGGCGTCAGCGGATTCTAGCCGGAACGCTGCTGGCGCTGTCGGTGCAGCCGGGCCACCAGCTCGGCTTCGGCCTGGGACAGACCACAGGCCTGGGTGAGATCGTCGGCGCTGGCGCCCAGTCCCACCAGGCGCGCCGCCTGGGAAAACGACAGACTGGTGGGGTCGCTCTGCTCGATCTGGGTCAACCGATCGGGCAAGGGCGCCACCACCTTGGCCAGTCCCTGCACCTGTTCACCCATGCGTACCTGCCCGGCCTGGTAGGTTTCCAGACGCTTGAGCAGGATCTGCATGCGCTTGTCGACCAGGGCCTCCCGCTCGGCCAGCTTGGCCGCCTGCTGCTGCTGGCGTTGCCAGAGCAGCCAGCAGCAACCGCCGAGGCCGGCACAGGCCAGCCCCAGGGCGACGCTGAGCAGGATCAGCCCGACGAGCATCAGATGCTTTCCAGCTCCGACCACTCTTCTTCGGTCATCAGCTTGTCGAGCTCGACCAGGATCAGCAGCTCGCCGTTCTTGTTGCAGACACCCTGGATGAACTTGGCGGATTCGTCATTGCCGACGTTCGGCGCGGTCTCGATCTCCGACTGCCGCAGATAGACCACCTCGGCCACGCTGTCGACCAGGATGCCAACGACCTGCTTGTCGGCCTCGATGATGACGATACGGGTGTTGTCGGTGACTTCGGTGGGCAGCAGACCGAAGCGCTGACGGGTGTCGATCACCGTCACCACGTTGCCACGCAGGTTGATGATGCCCAGCACATAGCTCGGCGCACCCGGGACCGGAGCGATTTCGGTGTAGCGCAGGACTTCCTGGACCTGCATCACGTTGATGCCGTAGGTCTCGTTATCCAGGCGGAAGGTGACCCATTGCAGGACCGGATCTTCGGAACCCTGTGCGGACGTTTTTTTCATGTTCCCTAGCCTCGTCAAATACCGCACGTGCGGCGAAGCGGGCGAACCCGCCGGTTAGTTGCAGCGAGCAGCCCTAGCGACGGCCACCCACCACCTGTTCAGCGAGCGCCGCCACATCCAGCAGCGCACACATCTGATCGATCACCGTACCGGCCAGCCACGGCCGGGTAGCGCGCTGATTCCGCCATTTGACCTCGGCGGGATCCAGACGTACCGAATGGCTGACGCCGTGCACGGCCAGGCCCCAATCCAGGCCTTGCAGCGATATCACGAACTTCAGCCCTTCGCGATAGTCGTCACGGTAACGCTCGGGCATCACCCAGCGCGCCGCGTCGAGCACACGCAGATTACCTGCCTGGCAGGGTAGCAGGCCCAGGAACCAGTCTGGCTGACCGAACAGCGGCGTCAACTCTTCGTCGGCCAGCGGATAGATGGAACCCAGGCACACCAGGGGGGCGGCCAGGGTCAGGCCGGCGACGTCGAACAGCAGGCATTCGAAGGGCTCTTCACCCCACTCCGGGCGACCGTCCAGCTGCACGGCGCTGGGCGGTACGCCAGCCGCTGCCACCGGCTGCGTCACCGGGGTACCCACGGCGATGCCTTCCACCGCCGGACGGGCCGGCTCGGCGACCGGTGCCAGTTCGGGGACGCGCCAGTCCAGCTCGATATCGGTTTCGGGCGCCAGCAGCGGCTGGGGCGCAGGCAGCAGCACCTCGGGCAAGGTACGCTCGGCCAGGGCGACCGCGGGACGCCGGGCGGCCAGCGGCACGACCCGCGACTGCCGTGCAGCATCCCGCTCGAGTTCTTCGCGTACCGCGGCGGCGAATTCGTCTTCGCTCACGCTGGCGATCGGCGCGGCCGGCACCACCAGGGGCGCCACGACAGGCGCGGCTTCGGCAGTCGGCAGTTCCAGGAACGCGTCCAGCAGCAGGGCATCGAGATAGCCCTGGAGGACACGCTGAGGACGATTGTCGAGGGACGTCGGTTGGCTCATGGCGATCTACGTGAGTGAGTTGTCCAGCCTATCGGCCGGCGGAGTGGAAAACTTGAATCAGGCGACCTGGCTGCTGGGCGCACCGTCGAGCAGATGCCGCAGCAACGCCCGGTAGGCGATGACGCCGCGGCTGTTCAGCTCGTAGCGCGACGGCACCTGGCCGGAGCGACTGGCATCGCGCAGCCGGGTATCGATGGGGATGAAGGCCTGCCACAGCTGGGCCGGATAGGTGTTGCGCAGGACCTTGAGCGTGCCGATGGACGCCTGGGTACGGCGGTCGAACAGGGTCGGCACTATGGTGTAGGGCAGCGCCTGCTTGCGCGAACGGTTGATCATGGTCAGGGTGTTGACCATGCGTTCGAGCCCCTTGAGCGCGAGGAATTCGGTCTGGGTGGGAATCACCAGATGCTGGCTGGCCGCCAGGGCATTGACCATGAGGACGCCAAGCAGCGGCGGACTGTCGATCAGCACGTGATCGAAGTCGTTCCACAGCTGCGCCAGGCTCTTGGAGATCACCAGCCCCAGGCCGCTCTGGCCCGGCGACTGCCGCTCCAAGGTGGCCAGGGCCGTGCTGGATGGCAACATGGACAGCTGCGGATGGCTGGTGGGCAGCAGCAGCCGCTTCGGCAGCCCTTCCGGAACCTGACCCCCGTGCTGGAACAGGTCGAACACGCTGTGTTCGAGGCTGTCCGGATCCTGACCGAAATAGCTGGTCAGGGAACCGTGGGGATCGAGATCCACCAGCAGGACGCGCTTGCCCTCATCGCCGAGCAACCCGGCGAGGGCAACGGTGGTGGTGGTCTTGCCCACCCCACCCTTCTGATTGGCGACAGCCCAGACTCTCATGTGCAGACTTCCTCCCGACGACACGACCAGCCGGGTCAAGGTGCCGGCGTTGGGGCCGGCGACGAAGATTTGACAGGCGCCACTCCGGGCGCCGGTTCTCCAGGCGATGCTGCAGATTGTGTGCCAGTCGACGGATTTTGCAAGGTGCTCTGCGGCCGGAACAGATCGAGATTGCGCGAGATCAGCAGCACCACCCGCCGATTGCGGGCGCGGTTGACGTCACTGGTGTTGTCGACCACCGGCTGATAGGCGCCATAGCCCACCACGGCCAGGCGCTGCGGCGCGATACCATTGCCGATCAGCAGGCGCACGATACTGGCGGCCCGGGCTGCCGACAGCTCCCAGTTGGTGGGATACAACGCCGTGCTGATCGGCCGGTCGTCCGTGTAACCCTGGACCTGAATCGGATTCTTGAAGGGTGCCAGAATCTTGGCCACCTTCTCCATGAGGCCGAAGGCGGGATTGCTCGGCAGGGAATCGCCGCTGGCGAACAGCAGGTTGGAGCTGAGCTCGATTTCCAGCCACATCTCACTGGCCTTGATGTTCAGCTGATCGCCCGCGATGAGATCGCCGAAGGTGGCCCGCACGCTGTCGGCGATCTGCTGCAGCGGATCGTTGGGGGTGCCCTTGGCCGGCTGGGCGGCGCTGGCATCCATCACCGTCGGCGTCACGCCGGCGGGACGCTGGTCGCCGAGGGGGATGGGTTTGAGCGAACGCTCCGGCTGGCTGAAGATGCCCGACAGGCTGTCCGAGAGCACCTTGTACTTGCTCTCGTTCAGCGAGGAAATGGAATACATGACCACGAAGAAGGCGAACAGCAGGGTGATGAAGTCCGCGTAGGAGACCAGCCAGCGTTCGTGGTTCTCGTGCTCTTCGGGACGGCGGCGGCGACGAGGCATGCGGCGTCCTCTAGTGTGGTGTATCAGGAGTTCGCACAAGAATTGGCGAGTGATTTTTTGATCTGGGCCAGGCGCCGCGACGAGTCATAGCAGGGCTATGGCGAGGAGTGGCAACACCGCCCAGGCCAAAAAAGCGCCGCCAAAATTGTGTAGATAACTTCTGATACACCGCACTAGTCCAGAAAACCTTGCAGCTTCATTTCGATGGAGCGGGGATTCTCGCCCTCGCCGATGGACATCAGCCCTTCCAGCAGCATTTCCCGGTAGCGGGACTGTTGCTGCGCCAGCGCCTTGAGCTTGTTGCCGACGGGCAGCAACAGCAGGTTGGCGAAGCCGACCCCATAGATGGTAGCGACAAAGGCCACGGCGATGCCGCTGCCCAGTTGCGAGGGATCGGCGAGATTCTGCATGACGTGGATCAGGCCCATCACCGCGCCGATGATGCCGACCGTGGGCGCATAGCCGCCCATGGCCTCATAGACCTTGGCAGCGGCGATGTCGCGGTCTTCCTGGCCGTAGAGATCCACCTCGAGAATGCTGCGCAGGGCTTCGGGCTCGGTGCCGTCCACCAGCAGTTGCAGGCCCTTGGCGGCATAGGGATCGGCTTCGCGGCCGACCAGGGGTTCGAGCCCCAGCAGGCCTTCCTTGCGTGCCACGTTGCTCCAGTTGACCACCTTGCGGATGCCACCGGTGAGGTCCAGCCGCGGCGGCATGAACACCCAGGCCAGCATGGTCAGGGCGCGACGCAACACCGGCAGGCGGGTCTGCAGCAGGACGGCACCCAGGGTGCCGCCGACCACGATCAGCGCCGCCGGGCCATTGGCCAGGGCGGTAAAGGAGCCGCCCTCCAGCAGGTTGCCGCCCATGATGGCGGTAAAGGCCAGCAGGATGCCGATGAGACTGAGCACGTCCACGCTCAATGCCCTTCTGGCCGGAGAACGCCTGCCGTCACGAACAGGCCTCGGTCAGGTGTCTGCCGATGTCGTCCAGGCCATAGATGGCGTCGGCCAGATTGGCCTTGGCGATGGCCATGGGCATGCCGTAGATGACGCAACTGGCCTCGTCCTGGGCCCACACCTGGCTACCGGACTGCTTGAGCATCCGGGCGCCTTCGCGGCCGTCGGCGCCCATGCCGGTCAGGACCACCGCCAGCACCTTGTCGGCATAGGCCTTGGCCGCGGAGCCAAAGGTCACGTCGACGCAGGGCTTGTAGTTGAGGCGTTCGTCACCGGGCAGGATCTTCACCATGCCGCGGCCGTCGACCATCATCTGCTTGCCACCCGGTGCCAGCAGGGCCAGGCCCGGACGCAGCTGGTCACCGTCCTCGGCTTCCTTGACGCTGATGCGGCAAAGCTTGTCCAGGCGCTCGGCGAAGGCCTTGGTAAAGGCGGCAGGCATGTGCTGGATCAGCACCAGAGGCGCCGGGAAATTGGCTGGCAACTGGGTGAGCACCCGCTGCAGAGCCACCGGCCCGCCAGTGGAGGTGCCGATGGCCACCAGGCGATAGTGCTTGCGCTTGGGCGGCGGCGAAGCCGGGGCGGCGGGTGCATGACCCGCTGCAGCGCCGCTAGGCGCAGCCGGACGCGCTGCCGGGCGGGCCGTGGCCGGCGCCGCGGCGGCGCTTGCGGGCGCTGCCGGCGCGACGCTGGGCGCCACGGCGAAGCGCCGATTGGACCGGGCGATATGATGGATCTTCTCGCACAGCAGCTTCTGCACGCTGGCCGGATTGCGCGAGATGTCCTCGAAATTCTTGGGCAGGTAGTCGACCGCGCCGGCATCCAGAGCGTCCAGGGTGACCCGGGCGCCTTCATGGGTGAGCGAGGAGAACATCAGCACCGGGGTCGGGCACTTCTGCATGATGTGGCGGACCGCGGTGATGCCGTCCATCATCGGCATCTCGTAGTCCATGGTGATGACATCGGGTCGCAGTGCCAGGGCCTGGTCGACCCCTTCGCGCCCGTTGCTGGCCGTGCCCACCACCGAGATGTTGGGATCGGCCGCCAGGATCTCCTTGAGCCGACGCCGGAAGAAGCCGGAATCGTCCACTACCAGTACTTTTACCGGCATACGTTGAAACTCCTAACCTTGGGCGGCGCAGGCCACCCGATGGCGCCGGGCACGGGCCCGACGCCGCTCGTACCCGACCGACTCAGAGCCCGCGACGGGCGTAGCGCTTGAGCATGCTGGGCACATCGAGGATGAGCGCGATGCGGCCGTCGCCGGTGATGGTCGCCCCGGACATGCCAGGCGTTCCCTGGAGCATCTTGCCCAGTGGCTTGATGACCACCTCTTCCTGGCCCACCAGCTGATCGACCACGAAGCCGATGCGCTGGGTGCCCACCGAGAGGATCACCACATGCCCCTCCCCCTGCTCCACATGGGCCGCATTCGGCACCAACCAGCGCTTGAGGTAGAACAGCGGCAGCGCCTTGTCGCGCACCACCACCACTTCCTGGCCGTCGACCACGTTGGTGCGGGACAGGTCGAGGTGGAAGATCTCGTTGACGTTGACCAGCGGGAAGGCGAAGGCCTGGTTGCCCAGCATCACCATCAGCGTCGGCATGATCGCCAGGGTCAGGGGGACCTTGATGACGATCTTGGAGCCCTGGCCCTTGGTCGAATAGACGTTCAGCGTGCCGTTGAGCTGGCTGATCTTGGTCTTGACCACGTCCATGCCCACACCACGACCGGAGATGTCGGAGATCTCGGCCTTGGTGGAGAAACCCGGGGCGAAGATCAGGTTGAAGCACTCGGTCTCGGTCAGGCGATCGGCCGCGTCACGGTCGAGCAGACCTTTTTCCACGGCCTTGTTGCGCAGCAGATCCGCGTCCATGCCCTTGCCGTCATCGGAGATCGACAGGAGGATATGGTCGCCTTCCTGCTCGGCGGAGAGCACTACGCGCCCCGCACGGGACTTGCCGTTCTCTTCACGCTCGGCCGGACCCTCGATACCGTGGTCGACCGCGTTGCGCACCAGGTGCACCAGCGGATCGGCCAGGGCCTCGACCAGGTTCTTGTCCAGGTCGGTTTCTTCGCCGACCAGTTCCAGGTTGATCTCTTTCTTCAGGCTGCGCGCCAGATCGCGGACCAGGCGCGGGAAGCGACCGAAGACCTTCTTGATGGGCTGCATCCGGGTCTTCATGACCGAGGTCTGCAGATCGGCGGTGACCACGTCGAGGTTGGACACGGCCTTGGCCATGGCTTCGTCGCCGCTGTTCAGGCCCAGGCGCACCAGGCGGTTACGCACCAGCACCAGCTCGCCGACCATGTTCATGATCTCGTCCAGCCGCGCGGTGTCGACCCGCACGGTGGTCTCCGCCTCGCTGGTGGGACGCTCGGCAGGCGCGGCGACTGCCGGCTTGGGCACCGCGGCCTCGGCCACCGGCGCCGGTTTCGGCGCAGGTGCGGGAGCCGCCGGCTGAGGTGCGGCCACCGGTGCCGGCGCAGCGGCCACCGGGGCGGCTACCGCTTCCGCGGCTGCGGCGGGACCACTGAACTTGCCCTTGCCATGCAATTCGTCGAGCAGGGATTCGAATTCGTCGTCGGTGATCTCGTCACCGCTAGCCGCGGCTGCCGGAGCCGCTGCGGCCGGGGCTGCAGCAACGGGTGCCGCGGCTTCGTTGGCGACGAACTTGCCCTTGCCGTGCAATTCGTCGAGCAGGGCCTCGAATTCATCGTCGGTGATGTCGTCGCCACCCGCGGCCGAAGCAGGGGCCGCGGTGGCAACCGGCGCGGCGGCCGGCGTCTCCTGGAACTTGCCCTTGCCATGCAGCTGATCGAGCAGGGCTTCGAATTCGTCATCGGTGATGTCGTCGCCACCGGCGGCCGCAGGCGTTTCCGCTGCCGCGCCCGGCTCGCTGCCCAGGGCATCGAGCAGATTCTGGAAATCGGCATCGCTCAATTCCGGCTCGGCCGCCGCAGCGGCGACCGGGGCCGATTCCGCGACCACTGCCGGAGCGGCAGCCACGGGCGCAACCGGGGCCGGCGCCGGCTCACTGCCGGCGGGCTCGGCCAGGCGGGCCAGGGCCGCAAGCAATTCGGGCGAGGCCGGGGTCGGCTCTTCGCGCTCCCGAACCTGACCGAACATCTCGTTGACGGAATCCAGTGCCTGCAGCACCACATCCATCAGCTCGGCATCCACGCGGCGTTCGCCCTTGCGCAGGATGTCGAAAACGTTTTCCGCGATATGGCAGCACTCGACCAGGGTATGGAGCTGCAGGAAACCGGCACCGCCCTTTACGGTATGGAAGCCACGGAAAATGGCGTTCAGCAGATCCATGTCATCCGGGCGGCTTTCCAGCTCGACCAATTGTTCGGACAACTGTTCGAGAATCTCGCCGGCCTCTACCAGGAAATCCTGGAGGATCTCTTCATCGGCGTCGAAGCTCATTCCTGCACTCCCCAAGAGGGTCTGGGTCAGAAGCCCAGACTGGATAGAAGATCGTCGACGTCGACCTGAGCGGCCACGACGTCTTCACGCTTATCGGCATGAATCTGCGGACCTTCACCCTTCATCGTCTTTTCTTTTCGATTCTGTTCGATCAGCGCGGTGTGATCGTGACTGAAGCCGGTATAGCGATCGACCTGGCTGGCCATCATCACCAGCTTGACGAGGTCTTTCTCGATCTGCCCGACGAGATTGACCACGCGCTTGATCACCTGACCGGTAAGGTCCTGGTAGTCCTGCGCCAAGAGGATGTCGTTGAGCTTGGCCGACAGTTGCTCGGCGCTGCTCTCGCTGTGACTGAGGAAGGCGTCGACGCGCTTGGCCAGCTCGCGGAATTCGTCCGCGCCCATTTCCCGGCGCATGAACTTCTTCCAGTCGGCATGCACGGCCCGGGCTTCGTCGCCGAAGTTGCCTACCAGCGGGGCGCTCTCCTCCACCAGATCCATGGTCCGGTTGGCGGCGTTCTCGGTCATCTTCACCACGTAGGAGAGACGATCGGTGGCATCGCTGATCTGGGAGACCTCTTCACCGGCCATGCCGCGTGGATCGATCTCGAAGTTGACGATGGCGTTGTGCAATTCGCGGGTCAGTTTGCCGACTTCCTGGTAGAGACCCCGGTCGCGCAACTGGTTGAGTTCATTGATGACGTGCACGGCCTGGGTGAAATCGCCACTTTCCAGGCATTTCACCAGCTCTTGGGCGTGCTGTTTGAGATTCGACTCGAAGTCGCTGAAGCTGTTGGAGCCAAGCTGATCCATAACGTCCCCGCGGCTTTCTTCAGCCGTTCACCCGCTCGAAGATCTTGTCGATCTTTTCTTTCAGCACCTGGGCGGTGAAAGGCTTGACCACATAGCCGTTCACGCCGGCCTGAGCGGCTTCGATGATCTGCTCGCGCTTGGCTTCGGCGGTCACCATCAGCACTGGCAGGGTCTTCAGGCGCGCATCGGCGCGCACCTGGCGCAGCAGGTCGATGCCGGTCATGCCGGGCATGTTCCAGTCGGTGACGAGAAAATCGAAGTTGCCGCTCTGCAACATCGGCAGCGCGGTGTTGCCGTCGTCCGCTTCGGCGGTATTGGTGAATCCCAGATCGCGCAGCAAATTCTTGATGATGCGTCTCATCGTGGAAAAATCGTCCACGATGAGGATTTTCATGTTCTTGTCCAAGTCGACCTCCGTCCTAATCCGCACACACGCCATGAGGCGCGTCTAAGCAATCGTAGTAGCCTGAGTACCAGCCGGTTAACGCGAACGCCATTCCGCCAGCCGCGCCCGCAGGCGTGCCGCGCATTGACTGTGAAGTTGGCAGACGCGTGACTCGCTCACGCCCAGCACCTCGCCGATTTCCTTGAGGTTGAGTTCCTCGTCGTAATACAGCGAGAGCACCAGACGTTCACGCTCCGGGAGATTGGCGATGGCGTCGGCCAGGGCCTTGCGGAAGCGCTCGTCCTCCAGACCGCGACCGGGTTCGAGTTCATGCGAACCGCTCTCCTCGAGCCCATGCTCACCACCCTCCATGAGGTCGTCGAAACTGAACAGGCGACTCCCCATGGTGTCGCCAAGGATGCCGTAGTACTCATCCAGACTCAATTTAAGTTCGGCCGCGACTTCGGAATCTTTAGCATCGCGACCGGTGCGCGCTTCCACCGCGCGAATGGCGTCGGTGACCATGCGCGTGTTGCGGTGCACCGAGCGCGGTGCCCAGTCGCCCTTGCGGACCTCGTCGAGCATGGCGCCGCGGATGCGGATGCCGGCGTAGGTCTCGAAGCTGGCGCCCTTGCCGGCGTCATATTTGCGCGAGGCCTCCAGCAGGCCGATCATGCCGGCCTGCATCAGGTCCTCGACCTGCACGCTGGCCGGCAGTCGCGCCAGGAGGTGGTAGGCGATGCGTTTCACCAACGGCGCATAGCGGTTGATGAGTTGCTCCTGCTGGGTACGTTCCGAGGTTTTGCTGTACATGCGAAGCCCGCTGGATGCTGTCATGCGTGGGTACCGATGGCTGGTTGCACAAGGCGCTCGACAAAGAACTCGAGATGGCCGCGCGGATTGGCGGGCAACGGCCAGCCATCGACTTTCTGAGCTACCGCACGAAAGGCCAGCGAGGCCTTGGCACGCGGAAAGGCTTCGAACACGGGGCGCTGTTTCTGCACGGCTTTGCGCACCGCCTCGTCGAACGGAATGGCGCCCACATACTGCAGGGCGACATCCAGGAATCTGTCGGTCACCTTGGTCAGCTTAGCAAAGAGATTGCGACCTTCCTGGGGCGTCAGCGCCATGTTCGCCAGGACCCGGAAACGGGTGACGCCATGGTCGCGATTGAGCAGCTTGATCAGGGCGTAGGCATCGGTGATGGAGGTGGGCTCGTCGCACACCACCACCAGGACTTCCTGGGCCGCGCGAACGAAGCTAACCACCTGGTCGCCGATGCCGGCCGCGGTATCGACGATGAGCACGTCGAGGTTTTCGCTGATGTCGCTGAAGGCCTGGATCAGACCGGCGTGCTGGGCCGGGGTCAGATTGACCATCGCCTGGGTGCCCGAGGCCGCCGGGACGATGCGGATGCCACCCGGGCCGTGCAGCAGCACGTCGCGCAGCTCGCACTCGCCGGAGATGACGTCGGCCAGGGTGCGCTTGGGCGACAGGCCGAGCAGAACGTCGATGTTGGCAAGGCCCAGGTCGGCGTCGAGCAGCATGACGCGCCGCCCGATATCGGCCAGGGCCAAGGCCAGGTTGACCGACACGTTGGTCTTGCCGACACCGCCTTTACCGCCCGTGACCGCTATGACTTGGACGGGATGCATGCTACCCATTGCCTGATACCTTTGATTGAAATCCGTCACACTTTAGACCAAGTGCATTTGGCGTGCCCAGGCATGCGATGCACCACGACCGTTCGTCTGCGCTAACCGGCGCGGCGGGCATTGCTCTGATACAGGCCGGCAAGCATGCCCGCCATGGTTTCTTCGCTCGGCTCCTCGGGTGCCTGCAGGCTCACCGCGCGGCTCACGAGCTGGTGGCTGCGGGCCGGATGCAGGTCGTCCGGGATGCGCGGGCCGTCGGCGATGTAGGCCACCGGCAGGCGCTGGCTGATGGCCAGGCCCAGGGCTTCGCCGAGACTGGCGGCTTCGTCCAGCTTGGTCAGCACGCAGCCGCTCAGGCCGCAGCGCCGATAGCTGTGGTAGGCCGCCTTGAGCACCTGGCTCTGGCTGGTGACGCCCAATACCAGATAATTGCGAATTTTCAGCTGGCGGTTGGCCAGGGCTTCGAGCTGCACCTTGAGCGCCGGATCATTGGCGGGCATGCCCGCGGTGTCGATCAGCACCAGGCGCTTGCGTGCCAGGGGTGCCAGCGCCTGGGCCAGGGACTGGCCCGGGTCGACCAGGGTCACCGGCACGTCGAGGATGCGGCCGAGGGTCTTGATCTGCTCCTGGGCACCGATGCGGAAGCTGTCCATGCTGACCAGCGCCAGACTCTGGGGACCGTACTTGAGCACGTAGCTGGCGGCGAGCTTGGCCAGGGTGGTGGTCTTGCCCATGCCGGCCGGACCGACGAAGGCGACGACACCGCCCTCCTCCAGAATCTTGGCGTCGGTGGTCTTGGCCAGCTGGGCGAAGTTGGCCAGCAGCATGCGCCAGGCATGGCGCGGGTCCTGAATCTTGGCGACGCTGTCGAGCAGGTGGCGGGCCAGATCGGCCGGCAGGCCCATGCGCTGCAGACGACGCCAGAGGCCGGCCTGCTGCGGACGGGTGGACTGCACCTGGGTCCAGGCCATGGAGCCGAGCTGGACTTCCAGCAGTTCACGCAGGCCGCTGAGTTCGCTGCGCATGGCGTCCAGGGCGCGACGGTCTTCCGGTGCGGCGCTGGCGGCAGGGGCGGCGGCCGGCTGGGAGGCACGCGGCGGGGCGATCACCGGCTCGCGACGGCTGTCGGCGGCGCTGATGGCGCCGAGCAGCTGCTTGTCCTTGGGTGCAGCCGAGGGCACGCCCGGCGCGCGGATGCTGAGGTCGGCATGGGCCTGGGCGATCTTCGCATGGGTCTTGCGCAACTCCGCCTGCAGCTCCGCGTTGGGCGCGGCCGGTGCCGGAGCCTGGTAGTCCAGCGCCGCGGTCAGCTCGACACCACCGGCGACCCGGCGGTTGCTGAGGATGGCGGCATCCGGGCCCAGCTCGTCGCGTACCAGCTTCATGGCTTGACGCATATCGGCGGCGAAGAAACGTTTGACTTGCATGATCTAGACCTCAGCCATTCTGGCCAACGGTAGCGACGATGGTGACCTGCTTGTTGTCCGGAATTTCCTGGTAGGCCAGTACACTCATGTTCGGTGCCGCCATCCGTGCGAAGCGGGACATCATCCCGCGGATCGCACCGGCTACCAGCAGCACCACTGGCTTACCCATCATTTCCTGACGCTGCGCTGCCTCGATGAGGGAACGCTGCAGTTTTTCAGCCATGCCAGGCTCGAGGAACATGCCGTCCTCGGCGCCTTGACCGGCCTTCTGCATACTACTTAGCAACATCTGTTCCAACCTTGGCTCAAGGGTGATAACAGGCAGCTCAGGCTCCATTCCAACGATGTTCTGGACGATTGCGCGGGACAAGGCGACCCGCACGGCACCGGCGATGGCGGCGGGATCTTGACTCCGTGGACCGACGTTGGCGATGGCTTCGGCGATGGTACGGATGTCGCGGACCGGGACCTGCTCCTGCAGCAGCTGCTGGAGGATCTTGAGCAGGGTCGACAGGGAGACGATGCCGGGCACCAGCTCCTCGGCCAGCTTGGGCGAACTCTTGGCCAGCACCTGGAGCAATTGCTGGACTTCCTCGTGGCCGATCAGCTCGTGGGCGTGCTTGAAGAGCACCTGGTTGAGGTGGGTGGCGACCACGGTGCTGGCGTCGACCACGGTGTAGCCGAGGGACTGGGCCTGGTCGCGCTGGGTGACATCGATCCAGACCGCCTCCAGACCGAATGCCGGATCCTTGGCGGCAACGCCGTTGAGGGAGCCATAGACCTGACCGGGGTTGATGGCCAGTTCGCGGTCGGGATAGATCTCGGCCTCGGCCACGCTGACGCCCATCAAAGTCAGACGATAGGCATTGGGCAGCAGGTCCAGGTTGTCGCGGATGTGGACCGACGGCATGAGGAAACCGAGGTCCTGGGACAGCTTCTTGCGCACGCCCTTGATCCGCGCCAGCAACTGGCCACCCTGGTTGCGATCGACCATGGGGATCAGCCGGTAGCCGACTTCCAAACCGACCATGTCCACCGGGGTGACGTCGTCCCAGCCCAGCTCCTTGGCCTCGGCCGGACGCTGCACGGGAGCCAGGTCCTGCTGCTTCTTGGCTTCGACCTCGGCGGTCTGCTTGGCCTGGCGCTGACGCTTGTAGATCAGCCAGGCACCGGCGGCGGCGGCGCCGCCCAGGCCGAGGAACGGCAGGTGCGGCATGCCCGGGACCAGGCCCATGGCAATGATGATGAAGGCCGAGACCGCCAGCGCCTTGGGCGAGGCGAACATCTGACGATTGACCTGCTGGCCCATGTCTTCGGCGGAGGACACCCGGGTGACCATGATGGCCGCGGCGACCGACAGCAGCAGCGAGGGAACCTGGGCGACCAGGCCGTCACCGATGGTCAGCAGGGCGTAGATGCGCGCCGCTTCGCCGAACGGCAGACCGTGCTGGGCCATGCCGATGGCCATGCCGCCGATGAGGTTGATGAAGAGGATCAGCAGACCGGCGACGGCGTCACCGCGGACGAATTTGCTGGCACCGTCCATGGAACCGTAGAAGTCGGCTTCCTGGCCCACTTCGGTCCGGCGCTTCTTGGCTTCGGCCTGGTCGATGATGCCGGCGTTCAGGTCGGCGTCGATGGCCATCTGCTTGCCGGGCATGGCGTCCAGGGTGAAACGCGCCGACACCTCGGAGATGCGGCCGGCACCCTTGGTCACCACCACGAAGTTGATGATCATGAGGATGGCGAACACCACCGCACCGACCACGTAGTTGCCGCCGACCACCACCTCGCCGAAGGCCTGGATGACCTTGCCCGCGGCGTCGTGACCGTCCTGGCCATGCAGCAGCACCACGCGGCTCGAGGCCACGTTGAGCGCCAGGCGCAGCAGGGTCGACACCAGCAGGATGGTCGGGAAGACCGCGAAATCCAGGGGCCGCAGGGCGTAGACGCTGACCAGCAGGACCACGATCGACAGGGCGATGTTGAAGGTGAACAGCACGTCCAGCAGGAACGGCGGCATGGGCAGCGTCATCATGGCGAGCATCGCCAGGACGGCCAGCGGCACGCCCAGGTTGCCGCGAGCCAGACCGCGCATGTTGCCCATCATCATGGATTTGTCGACTTTCACACCCATTCCTCGCTTGCCGGTGCCGTCGTCACGGAAAGTTGACGCAGCGCACTGTTCGCAGGGGCTTGAGCAAGCTCCGGGCCAACTGCTCAAGACCTTGAATCAGCGAGGTTTTCCGAGGGGTGATACAGGACTGGTTACGGATCGCCGGACGCGTCGGCTGAACCGTGGGCGGAAGCCATGAGTCTGTCTAGGGACCCGCGCTAGCGCGCCTATCCGAGGAACATCGCCATGAAAATCTGGACCGCGACGCTGTTGGCCACCTGCCTGGTCGGTACCGCCCAGGCAGCCGAATCCCTGACGATCCCGCTGAACAAGGTCACGACCGATGGGGTGGGCGAAAGCGTCGGCAACGTGCAGGTGACCCGCTCCAAGTACGGCCTGGTCTTCACGCCGGATCTCAAGGGCCTGGAGCCCGGCATCCATGGCTTCCACGTCCACACCAAGCCCAACTGCGGCGCGGCCGAGGTGAATGGCACCCTGACCGCCGGCGGCGCGGCGGGCGGCCATCTGGATCCGCGCAACACCGGCAAGCACAGCGCGCCCTGGTCGGACGACGGCCATTTGGGCGAATTGCCGGCGCTCTATGTGACCGCCGACGGTCAGGCCACCCAGCCGGTGCTGGCGCCCCGCCTGAAGCGCCTGGAAGAGCTCAAGGGCCATGCGCTGATGGTGCATGCCGGTGGCGACAATTACTCCGACCAGCCCAAGCCGCTGGGCGGTGGCGGCGCACGCGTCGCTTGCGGCGTCATCAAGTAGGCGCCTTCCCCTCCTCATCCCGCCGCAGATCCGGCGGGATGGGCAGATCGGACAACTTGGGCTTGCGCCCGCGTCCGGCCCGGAATTGCCTGAGCTGATAGACATAGGCCAGGACCTGGGCCACGGCCACATAGAGTCCGGCCGGAATCTCCTGATCCACCTCGGTGGAGAAATACACCGCCCGCGCCAGCCCTGGCGATTCCAGCAGCGAGACCTGGTGCTCCTGGGCGATCTCGCGGATCTTCAGCGCGGTGAAATCGCTGCCCTTGGCCACCAGCACCGGCGCCCCGCCCTTGGCCGCGTCGTACTTGAGCGCCACGGCGAAGTGGGTCGGGTTGGTGATGACCACATCGGCATTGGGCACCTCGGCCATCATCCGACGCTGGGCCATCTGCCGCTGCATCTGGCGGATCTTGCCCTTGACCTCGGGCTTGCCCTCGGCGTCCTTGTATTCGTCCTTGATCTCCTGCTTGGTCATCATCAGCTTCTTGCGATTACTGAAGATCTGGAAGGGCACGTCCACCGCGGCGATGATCAGCAGCCCCAGGGCCAGCAGCAGGGTGGCATGCCCCACCACCTGCATGCTGTGCAGCAGCGCCTGCTCGGTCGGCAGCTTGGCGATCTGCAGCAGCGCCGTGCGCTCGCTCATCAGCACCAGCACCGACACGCCGAGGATGATGAAGAACTTGCCCAGGGCCTTGAGCAATTCCACCAGGGAATTCTTGGAAAACATCCGGGCGATGCCGGACATGGGATTCATCCGGCTCGGCTTGGGCGCCAGCATCTTGCCGGAAAACAGGAAGCCGCCCAGGGCGATATGGCCAACGATGGCAGCGATCACCACCAAGGCGATCATCGGCAGCATCCCGATCATCGCCGCCTTGCCCGAGGCCAGCAGGAAGGTGCCCATGAAGCGTTCGTCCATGACCTCCTCGCGCCGCAGGGAGAAGTTGCTGCGCATCACCTCCAGCAGCTTGCCGCCCAGGAAGGCGCCATACATCAGCAGGCCGCCGACCCCCGAAAGCATGACCGCCACCGTGCCGAGTTCGCGTGATCGCGGGAGCTGCCCCTCCTCCCGGGAATCACGCTTGCGTTTCTCTGTGGGGTCTTCTGTACGGTCTTCGCCATCGGATTCAGCCATGCGATAGCCCTCCTAGGTTCTGTACGAAAAGTCGCCGAGCGAAGGTCAGGCGAGGCGAAAAAGGCTGAGGAAGCGGAGTTTACGACCGGTAAATGAGCATTCCGAAGCCTTTTCCAACGAAGCATCACCGAGCGCAGGCATTTTCGTACAGAACCTAGCGGGCTCGGGCGAGTTCGCGCAGCCACTGCAGCGCCTCGCTGGCGAGACTTTCATAGTGGGAGAGGATGTCGGCGGTGCCCAGCCAGACGATGACCATGCCCAGCACCACGATCAGCGGCATGCCGACGGAAAAGATGTTCAGCTGCGGCGCGGCGCGGGTCATGATGCCAAAGGCGATGTTGACCACCAGCAGCGCGGTGATGGCCGGCAGCACCAGCAGGATGCCGGCGCCCATGACCCAGCCCAGTCGCCCGGCGACCTGCCAGAAGTGTTCGACGCTCAGGGTATCGCCCACCGGCAGGGTGACGAAGCTTTCCGCGAGGATCTCGAACACCACCAGATGGCCGTTCATGGCCAGGAACAGCAGCGTCACCAGCATGGTGAAGAACTGGCCCATGACCGGGGCCGAGGCGCCGTTGACCGGGTCGATCATGGACGCGAAGCTCAGGCCCGCCTGGGTCGAGATGATCTGCCCCGCCACCACGAAGACATGGAAGAACAGCTGCAGGCTGAACCCCATCACCGCGCCGATGAGGATCTGCTCGACGATCAGCGGCAGCGCCTGGGGACTGATGGCGTCCACCTGCGGCATCGGCGGCAGGGTCGGCACCAGCACCAGGCTCAGGGCCAGGGCCAGGTACAGGCGCACCCGCACCGGGACCAGGGTGGTGCCGATGATCGGCATGGTCATCAGCAGCGCGGCGATGCGAAACAGCGGAAACAGGAAGCTGCCGACCCAGCCGCCGATCTGGGCGTCGCTGAGGGCGAGCATGGGTTAGCCGATCAGCCGCGGGATGTTGGCGACCGAGGTCTGGATGAACTCCATCAGCTGCCGGACCATCCAGGGCCCCAGCACGATCAGCGTCAACAGGGTGACGATCAGCCGCGGCAGAAAGCTCAGGGTCTGCTCGTTGATCTGGGTCGCCGCCTGGAAGACCGCCACGATCAGACCGACGATCAGACTCGGCACCACCAGCACCGCCACCAGCAGCGCGGTAAGCCAGAGACCCTGGCGGAACAGATCGACGGCGACTTCAGGGGTCATTTCGCTTCTCCACGCGAAGGGGGCACCGCTAGACGGTGCCGAAGCTGCTGGCCAGGGTACCCATGATCAGCGCCCAGCCATCCACCAGCACGAACAGCATCAGCTTGAACGGCAGGGAGATGATCATCGGCGACAGCATCATCATGCCCATGGCCATGAGCACGCTGGCGATCACCAGGTCGATGACCAGGAAGGGAATGAAGATCATGAAGCCAATCTGGAAGGCGGTCTTGAGTTCGGAGGTGACAAAGGCCGGCACCAGGATCGACAGGGGCGCCTGGTCGGCGCTGGGAATGTCGGTGCGCTTGGACAGCCGCATGAACAGGTCCAGGTCCGATTGCCGGGTCTGCCCCAGCATGAAGTCCTTCATCGGCACCTGCGCCCGGGCGATGGCGTCCTGGGCACTGAGTTGTTCGTTCAGATAGGGCTGCACGGCGGTGGTGTTGATGCGATCGAACACCGGCGCCATGATGAACAGCGAGAGAAACAGTGCCATGCCCACCAGCACCTGGTTGGACGGCGTGGTCTGCAGGCCCAGCGCCTGGCGCAGGATGGCGAAGACGATGACGATGCGGGTGAAGCTGGTCATCAGCATGACGAACGCCGGGATGAAGCTCAGCGCCGTCATGATCAGCAGGATCTGCAGGCTGACCGAATACTCCTGCTGCCCCTGGCCATTGGTGCTCAGGGTGATGGCCGGGATCGACAGCGGATTGGCCTGACCGGCCTGCTGCGCCAGCGCCAGGGGCGCGAACAGCAGCACGGCCAGGCCCAGCAGCCAGCCCAGGGTGCGCCCGAGGTTGGCCGGGAGACGCGAAGAGATCATGGTTTCGCCTTGGGATCGCGGCTGATGAGTTCCAGCAGGCGCTGGGCGAATTCCGGCGCCGGCGCTTCCGTCTCGCCCGCTCGCACCGGCTCGCGCAGGCTGTGCAGCGGCGTGATCCGTCCGCCGGCGACGCCGATCAGCAACTGCTCCTGGCCAACCTGAACCAGCACCAGCCGCTCGCGCGGGCCCAGGTGCTGGGTGGAGATGACCTTGATCACCTGCTGGCCGCGTGGACCCTGCTGCTGCACCCGGCGCACCAGCCAGGCCAGGCCGAGAATCAGCGCGATCACCAGCAGCAGACCGAGCAGCAACTGGCCGACCTGCGCCCCCACATCCAGCCCCGGCGAGGTGGCTTCGGCGGCACGCGCGGTCAGGGGCAGGAGACCCAGCGGCAGGAGCAGACTCTTCATGGATCACCGCAGCTTCTTGATACGTTCCGTGGGGCTGATGACGTCGGTCAGGCGGATCCCGAACTTCTCGTTCACCACCACCACTTCACCATGGGCGATCAGCGTACCATTCACCAGCACGTCCAGCGGCTCGCCAGCCAGACGGTCGAGCTCGATGACCGAGCCCTGGTTGAGTTGCAGCAGGTTGCGGATGGAGATGTCGGTATGGCCGACCTCCATGGAGATGGTCACCGGGATGTCCAGGATCACATCCAGGTTGGGCCCTTCCATGCCGCTCACTGCCAAACCCCCACTGCTCTGACCAAATTCTTCCACCGGCGCCTTGGGCGGCTTGGGGGCTTCGACCTGGGTACCCTGGGCCATCAGGGCGTCGATGTCGTCCTGACTGGCGTCTCCGGCTTCGGCCAGGGCCGCGGCCCACTCGTCCGCCAGGGCTTGTTCTTCGGGGTTGTCTGCCATCGTCTGGGTCTCGTGCTACGCCGGGCCCGGGCCCGGACGGAAAAAACGGTTGTCGCTCAGCGGCCGCGGCTGACCGGTTCGAGAATCTGCAGGGCCAGATTGCCCTTGCGCGCGCCCATCTTGACCTTGAAGGTGGGCATGCCATTGGCGCGCATGAGCATCTCCTCGGGCATTTCCACCGGAATAACATCGCCGGGCTGCATGTTGAGGATATCGCGGAGTTTGAGTTGGCGCCGGACAACCGTCGCCTCCAGGGGCACGCGCACATCGAGCAGGTCCTCGCGCAGGGCCTTGACCCAGCGTTCATCCTGGTCGTCCACGTCCGACTGGAAGCCGGCGTCGAGCATCTCGCGGATCGGCTCGATCATCGAATAGGGCATGGTCACGTGCAATTCGCCGCCCCCACCATCCAGTTCGATGTTGAAGGTGCTCACCACCACCACTTCGCTGGGGCTGACGATGTTGGCCAGCGCCGGGTTGACCTCGGAGTTCATGTACTCGAACTGGCAGTCGAGCATGGCGCCCCAGGCTTCCTTGAGATCGATGAAGCACTGGTCGAGCACCATGCGCACCACGCGCAACTCGGTGGGGGTGAATTCGCGGCCTTCGATCTTGGCGTGACGCCCGTCGCCGCCAAAGAAGTTGTCCACCAGCTTGAATACCAGGCGAGCGTCGAGGATGAACAGCGCGGTACCGCGCAGGGGTTTCATCTTGACCATGTTGAGGCTGGTGGGCACGTACAGCGAGTGGATGTACTCGCCGAACTTGGTGACCTGCACCCCACCCACGGAAACGTCCGCCGAGCGCCGCAGCAGGTTGAACATGCTGACCCGGGTATAGCGGGCGAAGCGTTCGTTGATCATCTCCAGGGTCGGCATGCGTCCGCGGACGATGCGATCCTGGCTGGTGAGGTCATAGCCCTTGATGGTGCCCGGCTCGGCATCGGTCTCGGTCTCGACGATGCCATCGTCGACCCCGTGCAGCAGGGCATCGATTTCATCCTGAGAGAGCAGATCTTGCACGGCCATGGCGTTACCTATTGCAGGACGAGATTGGTGAACAATACCTGTTCGATGGCGGTCTGGCCGGTCAGTTTCTTCGCCAGCTCCTGAACCTTGCTGGTGGCCTGCTGGCGCAGCATCTCCTTGCCCACCGGCGTCAGCAGGCTATTGAAGTCCTGCCCGGAAAACAGCATCACCAGTTGGTTGCGGACCTGCGGCAGTTGCGCCTTGAGCGCATCCATCTGCGCCTGGTCGCGCCCCATCAGGGTCACCGTGACCTGCATGTAGCGCTGGCGACCGTCGGCGTTGTAGTTGACCACGAAGGCCGGCACCAGCGCCTGGTAGACCGCGGCCAGATGCACCGGTGCCGCCGGAGCGGCCGGCGCGGCGTGCTCGGGCTCGGCGCTCTTCTTGCCGAGCAGGAACCAGGTCGCCCCCACCGAGGCGCCGATGACCAGCAGCAGGGCCACGACGATGATGATGATGAGTTTGAGCTTGCCCTTGCCCTTGCCTTCCGCGGCTGCGCCCTCTGCCGCGGGCGCCTGCTTCTTCGCCATAAGTGTTCGACCGAATCCTGTGCGGCTCGTCACCCCTGTTGGGTGACGCAGCTAACCTATTGATACGAAGGGGATATAGCAGGTGCGGCCCAGGCTGTCACCTGGGAGCCGTTGGCCTGTCAGGCGTAGTAATCGACCAGACTGCGCGCGGCGAGGGTCGCCGAGCCGCGGGTTTCGGCGACGTTCGCCACCGCTTCGTCCGCGCCATCCCCTGCGACACCCCCGCGACCCCGACGCGAGCCCTCGTGCTGAGCGCCCTGCTGGGACTGCTGCCAGGCCTGGCCGGACGACTGGTCGGAGACGTTGACGTTGGCCAGGTTCATGCCCTGCTGGGCGAAGAGCTCCCGCAGACGCTGACTGCCGTTGTCCAGCGCCTCGCGCACGTCGGCGTGGGGACTGGCGAAGGTGACCTGGGTCTGGTCCTGGGTCATGTCGATGCGCACCTCCAGCTTGCCCAGTTGCGCTGGCTCCATCTGGATGTCGGCGGTCTTGAGATTCTGGCTGGACATCCACATGACCTTGTCGACCACCGCCTCGCTGAAGTTGCCGGCCTGGGGACTGAGCGGCTGGCCCGGCACGGTAGCGGTGACCGGACGAGCGGTCTGCGCCGGACTGCTGAGCGCCTGCGACAGGGCGGTGAGCTTGTCGGCGAAGGCATCGGTCTTGCTCGGGGCCGCCGCGTCCTGACCATCGCCCTTGTCCAGGGTCGCGGCCAGGGCCGCACTGGCTGCCTGATCCGCTGCCTGAGCGGGTGTACCATCCGCCGGCAACAGCCGTTGCAGCTGGGTGGCCGCCAGGTTGTTGGCGTTAGTGGCCGCCTTGGCGGCGTCACCCTGGACCTGGGGCACCTGGCCCAGCAGCTGTGCCAGACCATCGTCTGCCGTCTGCTGCTCGCCGGGCTTGGCCGGGGTGGCCGTGGCGCCCGTGCCGATACCCGGGGTGGTCGTCTGGGCTACGGTTGCCACGGCAGCGCCCAGCAGCGCCGCCGGATCCAGGGCCTGGGCAGTGGCGGTGGCTGCGGCGTCCGCGGCCGTCCCGGTCGGCAACTGAGGCGTTGTTACAGGCGTGGCTACCGGCTGCGGGAACTGGCCGGTCATGCCGAACATGAACAGCGGATCCAGGACTGCGTCCACCGGCGCCTTGGCGTCTTCGCCCTGGGCCACCGGCAAGGTCTTGCCGCTGTCGTCGGCGGTGGTTGCCGACGGCGCGTCGCTCTTGGCGGTGCTGTCGGCCTCGGGCTTGGCGTCCGCGGTGCGGTCATCATCGCCCGCGCGTTTCAACCGGTCATCCCCATCACGGGCACGCCCGGATTCGCTCTTGCGCGCCTGGCTGGGGGCCTTGCTGTCGCTGGTGTCACGCGGCTTTTCGCTGCGCTCCGGCTTACGCGGCTGCTCCTGGGCAAAGACATCGGCGAAGCGCTCCTGCGCGGCCGGGCGATCCTGGGAAGGGGTCTTGGCCGCCGCCCGGCCGGTGCTGGCTGGCGAGGTGGCGGTGTTCAGAAGGAAATCGGGTACGACGGCCATGGAGGACTCCGAAGGACGGGGTTTTCGGATCACTAGCAAGTTGCGCGCCAGCCCTAAACGTCAGCGCTTTGACGAGCTCAGCCGGCGTAGCGTTGCCGCTCGACCTTGAACAGGATGCGAACGATGGCGAATTCGCGCTCCATGGCGGACACCCCCATGGCCAGCTCGGCGGTGGTCGCCCGACGCCGCGCGCCCTCTTCCACGGCCCGACACAGCTCCGCCAGCGGTGCGGCCCCCATGTTGCCGGCACTGCCCTTGAAGCTGTGCGCCAGCTGGCGGACCTGCTCGGCATCGCCACCGATCACGCTGCGCTTGAGTTCGGCGATACGTTCTTCGCAATCGACCAGAAAGGTTTCGATGAGGTCGACGTACTCCTCCTCCATGCAGTCGCGCAGGGCGGCGAGCGTTTCCGGATCGAGGTGGGAGGAAAACATCGGCATTCTCACTGGCTAAGACGGGGGACGAGGGGCAAGGCCCGGCCTAGATATAGGTCGAGCGCGCCCGCTGGGCGTATTCGTCCATCTGTTTCTGTTCGCGCTTGTCCTCGACCAGGCGCTGCTCCTGGCGATAGCGCTCGACCAGCTTGCGCAGGCCTTCGAGGCGAGCATAGCGCTCCTGCCACTGGGTGCGGGCCTTGGCCACCACGTCGCGGTGCCACTGGGCGTTGCGCTCCTGCTGGCCGATCGCCTCTTCCAGCTGGCTGAGAAAGCGCTGATAGCCGATCAGCCACTGGCCGGTGACGCCGCGGCTGCCATTGGCCACCAGGCGCTGCTGGTAATCCTCGCGATAGCGCTGCAATTCGCCCAGCTTGAACTCCGCCTGGGCCAGCTGCTGCTGGCACTGCCCCAGGCGCTGGGCCGCGTCACGCTCGTCGCGCTCGCTCATCTCCACCACCGGGCCCAGACGTTCGGCTCTGCCTTTCATGATCTATCAGCCTCCCAACACGGCTTGGAGATTGGCGGCGCTCTGCTCCAGCGATTCGCTCTCGCGCAGCCCCTGGCGCAGGAAATGCTGCATGGGGGCGTAGCGGGCGATCGCCAGATCGGTTTCGGCATTTCCGCCGGGCACATAGGCACCGACGCTGAGCAGGTCCTTGGCCTGCTGATAGAGCGACCAGAGCTGCTTGACGCGCTGAGCGTTGCGCAGGTGCTCCGGGCTGACCACCTGGGGCATGACCCGGCTGATGGAGGCCTCGATGTCGATCGCCGGATAGTGGCCTTCCTCGGCCAGGCGCCGCGACAGCACGAAGTGGCCATCCAGCACGCCCCGCGCCGAGTCGGCGATGGGATCCTGCTGATCGTCGCCTTCCGAGAGCACAGTATAAAACGCCGTGATCGAACCCCCACCTTTTTCTGCATTGCCGGCCCGCTCCACCAGCCGCGGCAGCTTGGCGAACACCGACGGCGGATAGCCCTTGGTCGCCGGCGGCTCGCCGATGGCCAGGGCGATCTCCCGCTGCGCCTGGGCATAGCGGGTCAGGGAATCCATCAGCAGGAGCACGTTCTTGCCCTTGTCGCGAAAGTATTCGGCGATGCGGGTGCAGTACATGGCCGCGCGCAGGCGCAGCAGGGGCGCATCGTCCGCCGGCGAGGCCACGACCACCGCCCGCTTGATGCCCTCCTCGCCCAGGATGTGCTCGATGAATTCCTTCACCTCGCGGCCCCGTTCGCCGATCAGCCCGACCACGATGATTTCGGCCTTGGTCAGCCGCGTCATCATGCCGAGCAGCACGCTCTTGCCCACGCCGGTGCCGGCGAACAGGCCGAGACGCTGGCCGCGACCCACCGTCAACAAACCGTTGATGCTGCGGATGCCGACGTCCAGGGGCTCGCTGATGGGCTCGCGCTTGAGCGGGTTGATGGTGGGGCCGTCCATCGGCACCCAGTCTTCGGCACGCATGCGGCCCTTGCCGTCCAAGGCATTGCCCAAGCCATCCAGCACGCGACCGAGCATGGACATACCCATGGGCAGACGGCCGGTATCTGGCACCGGCACCACCCGGGCGCCGGGCGCGATACCGGCGAGGCTGCCCACCGGCATGAGAAAGGTCTTGTTGCCGTTGAAGCCCATCACCTCGGCCTCAACTTCCACCGGCTGGTAGCCACCGCCATTGATCAGCCGGCAGCGGCTGCCGACGGCGGCGCGCAGGCCCTCGGCTTCCAGGGTCAGGCCGACCATGCGCAACAGGCGGCCTTCGATCACCGGCTGCTGTTCGACTCGGATGGCTTCATCGTAACCGCCGAGGCGGCGTTCGAAACTCAGACGCTCAAGACGCATGAGGGGCATCCTCGATGTCGATGTGCAGATCGGCTTCCTGGGGCTGGGTCGCCTGGTGACGCTGCTGTTCGGCCAGCTGCGTCAGAGCCTGGGTCAGACGGGTCTCGATGCTGGCATCGATGACACTGCTCTCGGTCTCGATCCGGCAGCCGCCAGGCATCAGGGTCTCGTCCTCGAGGATGCGCCATTTCTCCTCGTGGCGATCACGCAGGGCCTTCATCAGCTCGAAGTCCTGGGGGCTGACCTGGATGCGGATGTTCTCGGCCCCCATGGGCAGCAGCTTCAACGCCGTGCGCACCACCTGACCCAGTTGACTGGAGTCTAGCGTGAGTTCGCGCTGGATGACTTCCCGGGTGATGTGCCGGACCAGCTGCACCATCCCGGCTTCCAGGGCCTGGTCCTGTTCGCCGATGGGATCGAGCAGATGGCTCATCAGGGTTTCCAGGCTGGCCAGCCGGGCGGTCAGCGCCGCCTCGGCTTCCTGGCGCGCCTTGAGCTGACCGGCGTGGTAGCCGTCGCGCTCGCCGGTGACGAAGCCTTCGTTGTAGGCCTCCTGGCGGATCGCCTCCAGCTCTTCGAGGGTGATCGGCTGGACCTCTTCGACCGGCACCTCTTCGATCTGCGGCTCCGGCTGGGGCTCGGGCTCTGCCGCCGCGGGCGCAGGGATCTCCTCGGGCTCGTCGAAACTGTCGAAGGCCGGCAGTCGCCAGACATCGAAGGCTTCCAGATCCCGCGCCCTGATCAGTTCGCTCGCCGCTTCTTTGCTCATTACCTGTCCGTCAGAAAACCGCTACTGAGCAGACATTAGCAAAGCACAGGCCAACCCCGGCAAGCCGTCAGACCATTTCCTCGCCACCCTTGCCGCCCAGAACGATCTCGCCGGCATCGGCCATGCGACGAGCGACGGCGAGGACCTCCTTCTGCGCGCCCTCTACCTCGGACAGTCGCACCGGCCCCTTGGCTTCCAGGTCGTCGCGCAGCAGCTCGGCCGCGCGCTTGGACATGTTGCGGAAGAACTTCTCCTTGATGCCGTCGTCGGCGCCCTTGAGCGCCAGCACCAGCACATCGGAAGACACCTCGCGCAGGAGCGCCTGGATGCCGCGGTCGTCGACATCGGACAGGTTGTCGAAGACGAACATCAGGTCCTCGATCTGCCCCGACAGATCCTGGTCCGCATCGCGGATCGCATCCATCAGCGGGCCTTCGACCGAGCTGTCCAGGTAGTTCATGATGTCGGCGGCGCGCTTCACGCCGCCCAGGGCGGTACGGGTGGTGCTGGCGCTGCCGGAGAACTGCTTCTCCAGGATCAGGTTCAGCTCCTTGAGCGCCGCCGGTTGCACGGTGTTCAGCGAGGAAACGCGCAGGACGATGTCCAGGCGCACCTTGTGATCGAAGTGACCGAGCACCTCGGCCGCCTGGTCCGGGTCCAGATAGGCCACCACGATGGCCTGGATCTGCGGGTGTTCGTAGCGGATCACGTCCGCCACCGCCCGCGGCTCCATCCACTTCAGGCTGTCCAGGCCGCTGGTGTTGCCGCCCAGCAGGATGCGGTCGATCAGGCCGCTGGCCTTGTCCTCGCCCAGGGCCTGGGTGAGCATCTTGCGGATGTAGCCGTCGGCGCCCACGCCCAGGCTGGTCTGGTCGCCCACCACCTCGATGAAGTCGCCCAGTACCCGCTCGACCTGCTCGCGGTTGACGTTGCGCATCTGCGCCATGGCGGTACCGACCTTCTGTACCTCCTTGGGTCCCATGTGGCGCAGGATCTGCGCGGCATCGGCCTCACCCAGCGACAGGAGGAAGATCGCGGCCTTCTCGACCTTGGAAAGTTGCGCGTCATTCGTCGCCATTGATCCAATCCTTCACTACCTGGGCGACACGGCCCGGATCATCGTTGACCAGCTGCTTGATGGCGGTCAGTTGAGCGTCATAACCCTCGCTGGGGCTGGGCAGCAACAGCGGCGCAGGACCGGCCAGGCTCACCTTGTCGTCGGCCAGATCGTCCGACAGCCCATCCAGACCACCGGCACCCAGGGCACCGGCACCACCGGCAGCGGCCAGGGCAGCGGCGTCCTTGGTGTTGCCGCCGGACAGGTTCTTCAGCACCGGACGCAGCACCCCAAAGACTAGCACCAGGATGAAGAGGACGCCGAGGGCCTGCTTGACCACACCCCAGAACCAGGGCTGCTGGTAGAAGGGGATGCTCTCGATCTCTTCCTGCTGCACCGGGGCGAAGGGCGCATTGATCACGCTCACGCTGTCGCCACGGCTGGCGTCGAAGCCCACAGCATCCTGCACCAGACGGGTGAAGCGAGCCAGGTCTTCGGTGGTCCAGGGCTGGTGGCTGACCTTGCCGGCAGCATCGACCTTGACCTGGTCGTCCAGTACCACGGCGACGGAAAGCCGACGCAGACGACCCTGCTGCTGACGGGTGTAGCTGATGCTGCGGTCCAGTTCGTAGTTGCGGGTGTTCTGCTCACGCTTGTCGGTCGGGTACGGCAGGGTCGCCGGCAGGCTGGTCTTGCTGTCGTAGATGAACTGGTCATTGGCGTCGCGCAGCGGCTGGCCGGGAGCGATGTAGTTCGCACCGCCACCCTGGGCACCGGCCTTTTCCGGGGTCGAGGACGGACCGGGCGGCTGGTTGGACAGGGCCCCCGGCACGCCCTGGGCGCCGCCGCCGGAAGTCTGACGCTGCTCGCTGTTCTGTTGCTCGCTGCGCAGCGCCGGCTGATCCGGGTTGAACTGCTCGGAGGTCGACTCCACGGCATTGAAGTCCACGTCGGCGGCCACCTCGGCCTTGAAGCGGCCATTGCCCACCACCGGTTGCATGATGTTCTGCACGCGCTGGGTCAGGGAGCCTTCCATCTTGCGGGTGTAGTCCAGTTGCTTGCCGGCGATCGACAGCTCGGAAAGATTCTGCTGGTCGGACAGCAGCTGACCCTTCTGGTCGACGATGGTGACCTGGGACTTGTCCAGTTCCGGCACGCTGGTGGCGACCAGGTTGATGATGGCCATGACCTGACCGGCATCCAGGGTACGGCCAGGGTACATCTCTACCAGTACCGAGGCGCTCGGCTTGCGCTCGTCACGAACGAACACCGAACTCTTCGGGATCGCCAGGTGCACCCGGGCGCCCTTGATGTTGTTGAGGCTGGAAATGGTCCGGGCCAGTTCGCCTTCCAGGCTGCGACGGTAGTTGGCCGCTTCCATGAACTGGCTGGTGCCCAGCGGCTGCTCCTTGTCCAGCAGCTCGAAGCCGACGTTGCCATCGGAGGCGGTGATGCCGGCCGCGGCCATCTTCATGCGCGCCCGGCCGAGGTCATCGGACTTGACCAGCAGGGCACCGGAATTCGGATCGACCTTGTAGCCGATGTCGGCCGCGCCCAGGGCCTGCAGCACCTGGTTGGCGTCGAGACCGTTCATGCTGGTGTACAGCGGCCGATAGTCCGGCTGCTGGGTCCAGAGCACCACGGCGAAACCCAGGGCGACGCTGGCGGCCAGGCCGATCAGCAGCCCCATCTGCCGCAGCAGCGGCATGTCGGACAGGTTGTCGAGAAAGCTGAGACCCAGCAGCGACTTCTTGGGCTTGTCTTCAGCCGCAGGTTGGGTCGTCGGGACGGGTGCGTTGGTAAGAGCGTCAGCCATTTTCTAGACCGTCCTCAAATCGACATTTGCATGATGTCTTGGTACGCCTGCACGAACTTGTTGCGTACCTGGGTCAAGGCCTGCACGGAGACGCTAGCCTTCTGCGAAGCGATCATGACTTGAGTGAGGTCGACGCCGCCCTGACCCAGCTCGAAGGCCTTGGCCAGCTCGCCGGCGGTCTGCTGGGTTTCGTTGACGGAGCCCACGGCCTTGCTGAGCATGTCGGCGAAGCTCGGACCCTGGACCTGTTCCGCGCCGGCAGCCGGAGCTACGACGGCTTTCGACCGGGCCATGGCTTCGGTCTGCATGGAACGCATTTCCAGCATCAACCGATTGAACTCGACACCTTGAACCATTTGCTCTGCTCCTCTGGCACGGGAAATTGACGCCGTACCCACTCGTGTCAGAGATAGAGCAATGCCTGTGCCAGATCCTAAAAATCCAGCGAAAACAATGGCTTGGTAAAAAGGTGCCGAGAACTGACTAAAGTTTGCCGAAAATCACTCGACGCTGAGGCGGTCGCGGTTGCGCTGCAGCAGGGCCTTGCCGATCCCCTTGACCTCGAGCAGCTCGTCCACCGAGGCAAAGGCGCCATGGGCTTGGCGATGGTCGACGATCGCCTGGGCCTTGACGGCCCCTATCCCCCGCAGCCCTTGCAGCGCGGTGGCGTCGGCGACATTGATGTTCAGAGGCGCCAGGCTGGCCGTCGAGGCTGGCTTGGTTGCAGCCCCCGGGCCGGACTCGCAGGCATTGGCCCAGGAGCCGAACAGAGCGAGCAAGGTGACTATCCAGACGAATCTCATAGAGGAACCTCCGTGTTCCGCTGTTTGATTCGCAGAGCTTAACGCAACGGGTCAGGCGGTCAACTCACCAGCGAGCCCGCCTGGGCACGCTCGGTCCGCAGCGCCAGCAGGGTCTGGCGAACGCCCTGGCGCCAGTCGCTGGGCGGGATGCCGAAGCGCTGCTCCAGCGCGCTGGAATCCAGCATGGAATAGGCCGGACGCTTGGCCAGGGTCGGAAATTCGGAGGTGGCGATGCCGGTGATGAGCGGCGCCCGCTCCAGCATGCCCAGCTCCTGGCCGGCGTCGATGATGTAGCGCGCGAAGTCGCACCAGCTCAGGCCGCTGTCACCGCCGAAGTGATAGAGGCCGTAGGCGGTCTGCTCAGGCTGAGCATGAGCCTGGGCGGCGATCTGCAGCAGGGCGTCGGCGATATGGCCAGCGTAGGTCGGGCAACCCACCTGATCACTCACCACCCGCAGTTCGTCGCGATCGGCAGCGAGCCGCAGCATGGTCTTGAGGAAGTTGTTGCAGTGTTCGCTGAACACCCAGGCGGTTCTCAGCACCACCGAGCGCGGGCAGGCGGAGAGCACGCGATTCTCCCCTTCCAGCTTGGTCATGCCGTAGACCCCGGACGGGCTGACCGGATCCTCGACCTGATAGGGTTCGGTGGCGGTGCCGTCGAACACGTAGTCGGTGGACAGGTGCAGCAGCGCGATGCCGGCGGCGCCGCAGGCCTGGGCAAGCACCGCAGGGCCTTCGATATTGCCGCGGGCAGCGATCTCCGGCTCCTGCTCGGCCTTGTCGACCGCCGTGTAGGCGGCCGCGTTGATCACGACGTCGGGAGCGAATCGCTCGAGATGGCTGGTTACCGAGCCTTCGTCAGCGATATCCAGAGTGGCACGTCCATGGGCCTCCCATGCCAGTTCTGAACGCTGAAGACGATCGGTCAGACAACGTCCGACCTGACCGTTCGCTCCGGTAACCAGTATCTTCATCTATACAGCTCCGCCAATCGAAGGCCTTGTGCATCTTTGGCGGACAGGATGGGATCCGTAACCCGCCAGTCGATATTCAGATCCGGATCATTCCAGATCAAAGACCCTTCATCAGAGGGATCGTAATAATCTGTGCACTTGTATTCAAAATCAGCGGTTTCCGACAGCACCACGAAGCCGTGGGCCAGACCCGGCGGTATCCAGAGCTGACGCTTGTTGTCTTCCGAGAGGATCTCGGCGACCACGTTGCCGAAGGTGGGCGAACCGCGACGGATGTCGACGGCCACGTCCAGCACTTCGCCACGCACGACACGCACCAGCTTGCCTTGCGGCTTGCTGCGCTGGAAGTGCAGGCCACGCAGCACGTTGCGGGCGGAACGCGAGTGGTTGTCCTGCACGAACGCCAGGGTGATCCCCGCCTGCTCGGCATAGCGCTCCGCCTGGAAGGATTCCAGGAAGAAGCCGCGGTCGTCACCGAAGACCTTGGGTTCGATCAGCTTGACGTCCGGGATCGCGGTTTCGAAGACCTGCATCAGTCCTGCTCCTTGCACAGACGCGCCAGGTACTGGCCATAACCGGTCTTGCTCAGGGCTTCGGCCTGCAGCGCCATCTGCTCGCAGGTGATCCAGCCTTTCTGGAAGGCGATTTCCTCGAGGCAGGCGACCTTCAGCCCCTGACGCTTCTCGATGGTCTGGACGAAGTGGCCGGCTTCCAGCAGGGCGTCGTGGGTACCGGTATCCAGCCAGGCGAAACCACGGCCAAGCAGGGAGACGTTCAGCGAGCCGCGGCGCAGGTACTCGTTGTTGACGTCGGTGATTTCCAGCTCGCCGCGGGGCGACGGCTTGATGTTGGCGGCGATATCCAGCACGTCGTTGTCGTAGAAATACAGACCGGTGACGGCGTAGTTGGACTTCGGCTTCTTGGGCTTCTCTTCGATGCTCAGGGCCTTGCCCTGCTCGTCGAACTCGACCACACCGAAACGCTCGGGGTCGGCGACGTAGTAGCCGAACACGGTGGCGCCTTTCTCCACGCTCGCGGCCTTGAGCAGCGTCTCGCTGAAGCGCTGGCCGTAGAAGATGTTGTCGCCGAGGACCAGGCAGACGTTGTCATCGCCGACGAATTCGCGACCGATGATGAAGGCCTGGGCCAGGCCGTCCGGGCTGGGCTGCTCGGCATAGCTCAGCTGCATGCCGAAGTGGCTGCCGTCGCCGAGCATGCGCTGGAAGCCGGGCAGGTCGGCAGGCGTCGAGATGATCAGCACTTCCTGGATACCGGCCAGCATCAGCACGGACAGCGGATAGTAGATCATGGGTTTGTCGTAGATCGGCAGCGACTGCTTGGACACGCCCAGGGTAATGGGGTGCAAACGGGTACCGGAGCCACCGGCCAGCAGAATTCCCTTGTATTTGCTCATGGCAATCGTCCTCTGAAAATTGACTGTTGCTGTCGGTCGGACACGCCCACGGGCGTGTCCGCGATAGGATCGTTAAACGGCTTCGCCGAGACGCTCGAGGCGGTAGGCGCCGGACAGCACCCGCTGCCACCACTCGCGATTGTTCAGGTACCAGGTGACGGTCTTGCGCATGCCGGTCTCGAAGGTCTCTGCCGGCGTCCAGCCCAGCTCGCGGCCGATCTTGCTGGCATCGATGGCGTATCTCATGTCGTGACCGGGACGATCCTTGACGAAGGTGATCAGGTCGCGATAGCGCTCGACGCCCTCGGGCTTCTGCGGCGCCAGCTCTTCGAGCAGGTCGCAGATGGTCTCGACGACCTGCAGGTTGCGCTTCTCGTTGTGACCGCCGATGTTGTAGGTCTCACCGACCTCGCCCTGGGTCACCACGGTGTAGAGGGCGCGGGCATGGTCTTCGACGAACAGCCAGTCACGCACCTGGGAGCCGTCGCCATAGATCGGCAGCGGCTTGCCATGGATGGCATTGAGAATGACGTGGGGGATCAGCTTCTCGGGGAAGTGATAGGGGCCGTAGTTGTTCGAGCAGTTGGTCACCAGAACCGGCAGGCCGTAGGTCCGGCCCCAGGCGCGCACCAGATGGTCGCTGCCGGCCTTGCTGGCCGAATAGGGCGAGCTCGGAGAATAGGGGGTGGTCTCGGTGAAGAGGTCGTCGGTGCCGTGCAGGTCGCCGTATACCTCGTCGGTGGAGATGTGGTGGAACCGGAAGGCCGCCTTGGCTTCTGGCGCCAGCTCGTTCCAGTAGGCACGGGTCACTTCCAGGATGACGCCGGTACCGACCACGTTGGTCTGGATGAAGGCGGCAGGGCCCTCGATGGAGCGGTCCACGTGGGACTCGGCAGCCAGGTGCATGACCACGTCGGGCTGGAAGGACGTGAAGACCTGCTGCAGCGCGGCGAAATCGCAAATGTCCACCTGGTGGAATTCGTAGCGGTCGGAGTCGGCGACTTCGGCCAGGGAATCCACGTTACCGGCGTACGTCAGCTTGTCGACGTTGGCAACCTTGCATTGGGTTTCGTTGATAAGAAAACGTACTACGGCGGAACCAATGAAACCCGCGCCACCTGTTACCAGTACCTTCATCCTGAATCCTGCCTATATCGATTTGTACATCATCGCGCCCGGCGCTGCGGGCGAGACATCGGAGGACGGCGCAGCCATCCCTGGCTCGGGTCACAGCTACAGCTATGCACCCAAAGACCTGAGTTAAACAGTGGCAGGAAAAGAAAGTTCAGCCTAGCGGGGGGAGGCTGCCGCTTCTGTGCTCGGCTTCAAATCCAGGCCGAAAGAAAGCGTGGACGGGATCACTCGATGGATCGCTTGCCGTGCAGCCAGTCGACGATATCGCCTTCGGGGGAATAGCCGGCGACGACGTCCCGCAGCAGTTGCCGGACGCGGAGGTAATCACCCGCATCGATCGCGCGACTGAGCTCGACGAGGGCGGCTCGGAAGGCCTCCCAGGCCAGGAAGTCTTCGCTCGCACGCATGATCTTGGGATGGGACGTCGGACTCACGTCGTCACCGATGAGCAACTCTTCATAGAGCTTTTCGCCGGGGCGCAGGCCGGTGAACTCGATGGCGACATCGCCATGAGGGTTGGCCGGCGAACGCACGCTCAGACCCGACAGCTTGATCATCTGCTCGGCCAGCTCGACGATGCGCACCGGCTCGCCCATGTCCAGCACGAAGACGTCGCCGCCCTCGCCCATGGCGCCGGCCTGGATGACCAGCTGAGCGGCCTCGGTGATGGTCATGAAGAAGCGGGTGATCTTGGGATGGGTGACGGTGACCGGCCCGCCCTTGCGGATCTGCGTGCGGAACAGCGGGATGACCGAACCGGACGAACCCAGCACGTTGCCGAATCTCACCATGGTGAAGCGGGTGCGATTGACCTGGTGGATACCGTCGGCCTGGCCGTACAGCACGGGCGCCGCTTCGCGACTGAGCGCCTGCAGGATCATCTCGGCCAGGCGCTTGGTGCTGCCCATGATGTTGGTGGGCCGTACCGCCTTGTCGGTGGAGATCAGCACGAAGCTGGTGACGCCGGCCTGGATGGCCGCCTGGGCGGCATTCAGGGTCCCCAGGACGTTGTTGCCGAACCCTTCGGCGATGTTGTGCTCGACCATGGGCACGTGCTTGTAGGCCGCCGCATGGTAGAGGGTGGCCACCTTCCAGTGCCGCATCACCTGCAGGAGCAGCGGAGCGTTGCGGATGGAGCCCAGCACCGGCACCAGGGTAACCGGCAGGGCTTCGCGCTGGAGATGGGCGTCCAGCTCGCGATGGATGCTGTAGAGATTGAATTCGGCGTGGTCGAGCAGGATCAGGGTGCGCGGTTTCTGGCCGATGATCTGCCGGCACAGTTCGGAACCGATGGACCCCCCTGCCCCGGTCACCATCACCACCTGACCGGTGATGCAGCGCGCGAACAGCTCGGGCCGGGGCGTGACCGGATCCCGTCCCAGCAGGTCGGCGATATCGACCTCCTGGAGGTCGTCCACCTGTACCTTGCCGCAGGCCAGGTCGCTGATCCGCGGCACGGTTCTGACGTGCAGCGGATAGGGTTCCAGCAGGCCGAGCACCTCGCGCCGCCGTGCCCGGGTGGCAGAGGGAATCGCCAGGAGGATCTCTTCGGCACCCGTCTCGTCGATCATCTGCTGGATGTGCTTGGGGGTGTAGACCTTGAGCCCGGCGATGATGCGATTGGCGATGCTCTTGTCGTCGTCGATGAAGGCCACCGGACGCATGGCGCGACCCATGCGCAGCGCCGCGACCAGCTGGTTGCCCGCCGAGCCGGCGCCATAGATGGCGACCCGCGGCAGCTCGTCCGGCTGCTTGATGAAGGGCACCGTGATGGCGCGATACCAGTCGCCCAGAAAGTACTGGCGCAGCGCGAGACGCAGGCCGCCGATCAGGATCAGGCTGACGATCCAGTAGTTGAAGATCATCGAGCGCGGGACGATCTCCGGTAGATCGCGATACCAGTAGATGACCACCGACAGCAGCAGTGTCGACAGCGTCACCGCCTTGGCGATGGCGATCAGGGCATCGTTGCCCAGGTAGCGCATGACCGCGCGGTACATGCCGAAGCGGATGAACAGGGGAATGGCGATGGCCGGCGCGGTGATGAACAGCCAGGCATGCCCGCTGAAAGGCTCGATCATCTGCACGGAGCCCAGGCGCAGATAGAAGGCCAACCAGAGCGAAAGCCAGATCAGCAGGAGGTCGACCGCGACCTGGATGACTCTCTTGGTACGCCGGTTCAGCTTGACCAGATGGTCACGCAACATGTCAGTGTCCCTAATCCCTGAATCCCGTGGACTGCGCAGCCATGGCTACCTCATCGGTCCCAGCATGGTATCGGAGGGCCAGGCAAAGCAAGGGCCCATAGGCAAGCAAGAGCCCCAGTATGGCACTTAAAAGCCCCAGCCCCACCAGCAAAGCGATAGGCAGCAACCAGAACAGGTTGATGGCCTGCACCGCCAGGGTCACCGGCCGATGGGCGCCATGCCGCCGCGAGGCCCACTGGTAGGCGTGGGTGCGATGGGCCTCGTAGGGTTTCTTGCCCCGACTCAGACGCCGCAACAGGGTCCAGGTCGCATCGACCACGAAGACGCCGAGCAGGATCAGCCAGGCCCAGAACAGCGACAGCTCGATCAGCGCCGCCTGCAAGGACAGCATGCCGAGGATCAGGCCGAGAAAGCCACTGCCCACATCGCCCATGAAGATGCGCGCCGGCGGGAAGTTCCAGCACAGGAACCCCCCTACGGCCGCGGCCAGCAGCAGAGGCGCACCCAGCAAGGTCCCATGGCCGGTCATGGCATAGATCAGCGCCATGCCCAGACAGACGACGAGCGCTTCGCCGCCGGCGATGCCGTCGATGCCATCCATGAAGTTGTAGAGATTCAGCAGCCAGACCAGATAGAGGACGCCCAGGGTCATCACCAGCCAGTCGGGCAATCCCAGCACCGCGGAGAGCTGCGCCGGCAAGGCGCCATAGCCGCCCAGCCACACCAGCGCAGCGATCGCGGCCAGGAAATGGCCGAGCAGACGCCAGCCGGCGCCCACGTGCCGATGATCGTCGATGAACCCGAGCACGGCCACCAGCAGCCCCGCCCCTATCAGGACGCCGCAGGAAACCGGATCAAGCTGTCCCAGCAGGCGCAGCACGACACAACCGAGCACGAACGTTACGACGATCGCCAGACCACCGCCGCGGGGCGTCGCCACCTGGTGCGAACTGCGGGCGTTGGGCTCGTCGAGCAGGCCGCCGGACAGGGCGTAGCGACGGAGCGCCGCCGTGCCCAGCCAGCTGCAGCCACCGGTCAGGAGCAAGAGCAGTAGCATCATCTGCGCCCCTCCGCAGCGGCCCACTGCGCCCCCAGCGCACGCAAGCCGGCTCGCGCCGACACGGGGGGCTGCCAGCCCAGCAGGGTCTTGGTGGGTCGGATGTCGACCTGCAGTGAACCACAGAGGCGTTGCGCCACCTCGCCTCGGCCCAGCAGTCGGGCACCCCGTTCGAGCCAGGCGGGCGGAACGGCGATCAGCCTGGGCTTGCGACCCAAGCCTTCACCGAGCAATTCGAGCAGCTCGGCGGTGGAAATATCTTCATCGTCGCTGACCAGCAGGATGGCGCCAGCGGCCTCAGGCGCGGTGATGCACAGGATCAACAGATCGAGCAGGTTCTCCAGCGCCAGCAGGCTACGCCTGTTGTGCCGAACGCCCCCCAGGGGCAGCGGCACGCCCCGCGCCAGGGTGTCCAGCAGGCGCGCCACATTGGCCTTTACCCCGGGTCCGTAGATCAGTGGGGGGCGCACGATGACCACCTCCAGTCCGGTCTCGGCCATCAGCGCCAGCAGTTGCCGCTCGGCCGCCGCCTTGGAACGTGCGTAGGCATCGGTGGGCGCAGGCTGGTCGTCGGCGCGAAAAGGCTTGCCGGGGAGGGTCCAGTCGCCATTGACCTTGATGCTGCTGACAAAGATGAGGCGACGGACGCCGGCAGCCTGGGCGTCCCGGGCCAGCTTGAGGGTCGCGGCCCGATTCACCTCGTCGTAGCGCGCCTCGCTGGCGGCCCCTGGCTGCTCGCCCAGCTGGTGGACGTGGGCCGCGAGGTGGATGACGGTGTCCACCCCTGCCAGAGGCGCGGACCAGTCGGTAGCGGCGGAGAGATCGCGGAGCACCGGAATGACCCCACCATCAACCGCGGCGGCTGTCGGCCGGCGTTGCGCGGCGACCACCGGATAACCCCGGGTCTGCAGCTGCCGAACCAGGGCCGCGCCGACGAAGCCCCCCGCCCCTGTCACCAGAATCTTGCGTTCCATCAATGCGTTGCGCCGTGCCAGTCAGCCAGGAAAGGGCGCTTATGGTAAGACATTGCCCCGCAGGGGCCTAGCGACGCAAAACGCAGGCATAAAAAAGCCCGCCGAACCTGAGCGCGGCGGGCCGAAAAAACGTGAGAACCTTAGAAGGTCTTGGCGGAAGTCTGGACTTCAACGGCCTGGAAGCGCGCGGCCGGCTGGGCGACGTAGTGGCGCGAGAAGCTCTCGACGCGCTGAGCGGGCTGCAGGAACAGGGCAACCATCCAGCTACCGGCCAGAGCGGCTACAGCCAGGAAAGGGTGACCGAGTTGCATGCTGGTGAAGCAGGCGGCGATACCGATCCAGATGAAAAGATAGTGGCGCATGACAACTTCCTCACTCGGCGTGGACTACGAGGTCACCCAAGACCTTATGTGAAGGAAGTCTCATACAAAAATCGGAACTCGTCTACAAAAAAATCAAAAAGACTTGACTTTTTTTGTAAACGTCAAAAATCCGCTAGTGGCTTGCTCGATAACGCTTTTTTGACGACCGCAACAGAAACTAAAAATACAGAGAAATCAGTGGTTTGCCAGAAAGCAGCGGACAAAGGAAAAAGGGGCGACGGCTTTATGGCTCCAGCTCATTGACCCTGTCTCTCAACTCCTTGCCAGGCTTGAAGTGCGGGACGAACTTGCCGTCCAGCAGCACCGACTCGCCGGTCTTGGGATTGCGTCCGGTACGGGGAGCCCGATAGTGCAGCGAGAAGCTGCCAAAGCCCCGAATCTCGATACGGTCCCCGGTGGAAAGCGCCTGGGCCATCTGCTCCAGCATGGTCTTGATCGCCAGCTCGACATCCCTGGACGACAGCTGCCCCTGATAGGAAACGATGCGCTCGATCAACTCCGACTTGGTCATGGATTTTTCCTTCGTTATCAAGCGGCTAGATCACCTTCAAGGACTTTTAGCACGCTGGCCTATTTTTGAAAAGTCAAGCCGGCGGCTTCACCTCCACAACTTTTTACGGGCCGTGACCACCCTGCCCGCTTTCTTCCGGACAAAAAAAAGCGACCCCGAAGGGTCGCCTTTTATTCAAGCTCGAACTTAGTTCTGGCTTTCCATCTGCGCCTTGATCAGGTCGCCGATGGTGGTGGGGCCAGCAGCAGGCTCTTGCTTGCTACGCAGGGAGCTCATGGCTTCCTTCTCGTCGTCGACGTCCTTGGACTTGACGGAGAGGCTGATCACGCGGCTCTTGCGATCGATGCTGATGATCTTGGCTTCGACTTCGTCGCCTTCCTTCAGCACGTTACGGGCGTCTTCGACGCGGTCACGGCTGATTTCGGACGCCTTCAGGACGCCTTCGATCTCGTTGGCCAGGGTGATGACAGCGCCCTTGGCATCGACTTCCTTGACGGTACCGCGCACGATTGTGCCTTTCTCGTTCAGGGAGGCGTAGTTGGAGAACGGATCGTCTTCCAGCTGCTTGATGCCCAGGGAGATGCGCTCGCGCTCCGGGTCGACCGACAGGATCACGGTGTCCAGCTCGTCACCCTTCTTGAAGCGACGCACGGCTTCTTCGCCGGTTTCGTTCCAGGAGATGTCGGACAGGTGTACCAGGCCGTCGATACCGCCTTCCAGACCAATGAAGATACCGAAATCGGTGATCGACTTGATGGTGCCGGAGATGCGGTCGCCCTTGTTGAACTGACCCGAGAACTCTTCCCACGGGTTAGCGCGGCACTGCTTGATGCCCAGGGAGATACGACGACGCTCTTCGTCGATATCCAGGACCATGACTTCCACTTCGTCGCCGACCTGAACGACCTTGGACGGGTGGATGTTCTTGTTGGTCCAGTCCATTTCGGACACGTGCACCAGGCCTTCCACGCCCTCTTCCAGCTCGGCGAAGCAGCCGTAGTCGGTGAGGTTGGTGACGCGCGCCTGAACGCGGGTGCCTTCCGGGTAACGGGCCTTGATGGCGACCCACGGATCTTCGCCCAGCTGCTTCAGACCCAGGGAGACGCGGTTGCGCTCGCGGTCGAACTTCAGCACCTTGACGTCGATCTCGTCGCCGACGTTGACGATTTCCGACGGATGCTTGATGCGCTTCCAAGCCATGTCGGTGATGTGCAGCAGGCCGTCTACGCCGCCCAGGTCGACGAACGCACCGTAGTCGGTGAGGTTCTTGACGATACCCTTGACTTGCTGGCCTTCCTGCAGGGATTCCAGCAGAGCTTCACGCTCGGCGCTGTTCTCGGCTTCCAGGACGCTACGACGGGAAACGACAACGTTGTTGCGCTTCTGGTCCAGCTTGATGACCTTGAACTCGAGTTCCTTGCCTTCCAGGTGGGTGGTGTCACGCACCGGACGGACATCGACCAGGGAGCCCGGCAGGAACGCGCGGATGCCGCTGACGTCGACGGTGAAACCGCCCTTGACCTTGCCGTTGATGACACCCTTGACCACTTCGTCGGCGCTGAACGCGGCTTCCAGGACCAGCCAGGACTCGGCGCGCTTGGCCTTTTCGCGAGACACTTTGGTTTCGCCGAAACCGTCTTCGACGGCATCCAGGGCTACGTGGACTTCGTCACCCACGTTGATGGTCAGCTCGCCTTGTTCGTTGTAGAACTGCTCGAGCGGAACCAGGCCTTCGGATTTCAGGCCGGTATCGACCACAACCCAGTCGCCATCGATCGACACCACGGTGCCGACGATGATGGCGCCCGGCTGCATGTCGAGGGATTTCAGACTTTCTTCAAAGAGTTCTGCGAAGCTTTCGCTCATGTTCATACCTGTTGTATGGATACCCGATGTATCCGGCTACCGCATGACCAGCCCATGCGGGGTGAGTGGTTACCATCCGGCTGCCGGGATGCGACTGGTTCCCGGCAGCTTTCACCGACGACTCGGATGAGTCTCGGCCTTCATCCCGCCAGGTCGCGCTCGGCGGCCAGGGTCAGGATGCGTTCCAATACCTGTTGTATGGAGAGATGCGTGGAATCCAGCTCGACGGCATCGTCGGCCGGCTTGAGCGGAGCAACGCTACGCTGACTATCGCGGGCGTCCCGCTCACGGATCTCTTCCAGGAGGGCAGGCAAGCTAACATTTTCGCCCTTCTGCTTCAACTGAAGATAACGCCTCTGTGCCCGTTCCTCGGCACCGGCGGTCAGAAAGATCTTCAGCTCGGCGTCCGGGAACACCACGGTGCCCATGTCGCGACCGTCGGCGACCAGACCGGGCGCCTCACGGAAGGCCTGCTGGCGCTGCAGCAGGGCATCGCGCACGGCCGGCAGGGTGGCGACCTGGGAGGCACCGGCGCCGACTTCCTCGGTCCGGATGACGTCGGTGACGTCCTCGCCTTCGAGAATGATGCGCTGGCCGTGCTCATGCCCGGCAAGGAACTGGACGTCCAGATGGGCCGCCAGCAGCTTGAGCGACTCCTCGTTGGTGTAGTCCACGCCATGGTTGCGCGCAGCGAAGGCCAGCAGGCGATAGAGCGCGCCGGAATCCAGCAGATTCCAGCCCAACTGACGGGCGACCAGCGCCGCAAGGGTGCCCTTCCCCGAACCGCCGGGACCATCGAGGGTGATGACGGGTGCGGTACTGCTCATGAGTGCCCCTCCGTAAGAGAATGATGGGCGGCGACCTGGGCGCCGGCCTGGGTACGACTGGCGAGGATGCGCCCGAAATATTCGCGTGCGCCGCGCGCATGGGTCAGCACCTCCATGAGGAACTGACCATCGCCGGCCTGGATGGCGCCACGCAGTTCGTCGAGATCGGCGCGATAGGTGTCCAGGGCCTGCAGCACGGCTTCGCGATTGGCGATGAAGATGTCGTGCCACATGGTCGGATCGCTGCCGGCGATGCGGGTGAAGTCGCGGAAGCCGCCGGCGGCATAGTGGAAGATCTCGCGGTTCTCGCTGCGCTTGGCCAGGGAGTCCACCAGATTGAAGGCCAGCAGATGCGGCAAATGGCTGGTCGCGGCGAGGACCTGGTCGTGGTGCTCGACGGTCATGTGCTCGACATCGGCCCCTATGGCGCGCCAGAGCCGATCGACCTTGTCCAGATCGGCCGGCAGGGTCTCTTCCAGCGGTGTGAGGATGACCTTGTGACGATTGAACAGCGCCGCGTTGGCCGCCGTCACGCCGCTGCGTTCGGAGCCGGCGATGGGATGACCCGGCACGAAGCGCAGCGACTGGCCGGCGAAGGCCTGACGCGCGGCGCGCACCACGTTGCCCTTGGCGCTGCCGACGTCGGTGAGGATGGCGCCCTGCAGCGGCAGGGCCGCAAGCTCGGCCAGCACCCGCTCCATAGCCAGGATGGGCACGGCGAGCTGGATGACGTCGGCACCCGGGCAGGCCTCGGCCAGCTCGGCGACGCAGCGGTCGACGACGCCCAGCTCGACCGCCAACCGGCGGGTCTCCGGATCGCGATCGATCCCGACCACCTCACGGCAGAGGCCGCTGGCGCGGGCGCCCTTGGCGAAGGAGCCGCCGATCAGGCCCAGGCCGACAACGACGAGACGTTCGATCAGGGGGGTGGCCACTTCAGCCACGACCCAGGACCTTGCTCAGCGCCGCCAGGAAACGGGCATTTTCCGCTTCGGTGCCGATGGAGACGCGCAGGAAGGTGGGCATGCCATAGCCGGCGACGGGCCGCACGATGACGCCCTCCTGCAGCAGCCCCTGATTGATCGGCGCAGCGTCGCGCCCCAGGTCCACGGCGATGAAATTGCCACGGGAGGGAATCCACTTGAGGTCGAGATCGCGGAAACCGGCTTCCAGCTGGGCCATGCCGGCATCGTTGAGCGCCCGGCTGCGGGCCAGGTAGTCGCTGTCGGCCAGGGCCGCACAGGCCGCGGCCTGGGCCAGGCTGTTGACATTGAACGGCTGGCGCACCCGGTTGAGGACATCGGCCACGGTCGGCGAGGAGAAGGCATAGCCGACGCGCAGGGCGGCCAGGCCATAGGCCTTGGAAAAGGTCCGCGAGACGATGAGGTTGGGGTACTGGGCCAGGAACGCCAGGCCGTCCGGCAACTCGTCGCCTTCGGCGTATTCGATGTAGGCCTCGTCCAGCACCACCAGGACATGCTCGGGGACGCGGGCGAGGAAGCGTGCCAGGGCCTCGCTGTCGAACCAGGTACCCGTGGGGTTGTTGGGATTGGCGACAAAGACCACCCGGGTGTCGGCATCGATGGCAGCGAGCATGGCCTCGAGGTCATGCCCGTAGTCCTTGGCCGGGACGCTACGGCCTTCGGCACCGATCGCCAGGGTCACCAGTGGATAGACGGCGAAGGCATGCTCGCTGAACACGGCGTTGTAGCCGGGCGCCAGGTAAGCACGGGCGACCAGTTCGAGGATGTCGTTGGAGCCGTTGCCCAGGGTGATGCCGTTGGCGGCCACACCGAACCTCTGGCTCAGGGCCTGCTTGAGGTCGAAGCCGCCGCCATCGGGATAGCGGGTCAGCTCGGCCAGTTCGGCGCGGATGGCCTCGAGCGCCTTGGCACTGGGGCCGAGGGGATTCTCGTTGCTGGCGAGCTTGACGATGCTGGCGGGCGCCAGGCCCAGTTCGCGGGCCAGTTCATCGACGGGCTTGCCGGGCACGTAGGGCGAGAGTTTCTGTACGCCGGGAAGGGCTAGTGCCAGGAAATCGCAGCTCATGGAGACCTCTTCAACTTGCGATGACGACGGCTGGGCCGCCGAAAATGGGCGCCATCTTAAAGCCAAGGCGGGTCGCGGACCAATCGAAGTTGCGCCTGCGCGACGGAAAGCCCCTAGCTGATGGCGCTGTAACGCCCCGGCCGATGGTTGATCGCCAGGGTCAGATTGAGGATCACGGCGCCCAGGATGGAGACGAGGATGGCACCTGGCTCGACGACCCACAGCGCCAGCAGGACGATCAGGCAATCGATGCCCATCTGCACCTTGCCCGCCCGCCAGCCATAGCGCTGTTGCAGATAGAGCACGGCGATGTTGATGCCGCCGAGGCTGGCCTGGTGGCGGAAGAGGATCAGCAGCCCCACGCCCATCAGTACGCCGCCCATCACGGCGGCATAGAGGGGTTGCAGGGCACTGAAGGCGACGAAGTGCGGGGTCAGCTCGGTGAGCAGCGACACCAGGGTCACAGCCGCCAGGGTCCGCAGGGTAAAGGCCCAGCCCATGCGCCGCACGGCCAGCCAGTAGAACGGCAGGTTGATGAGAAAGAACGCCTGCCCGAAGGAGAGGCGCGTGCCGTACTGGGCGAGAAAGGCCAGGCCCGCGGTACCGCCGGTGAGCAGGCCCGCGTGGCGATAGAGATTGACCGCCAGGGCGATCATCAGGGTCGCGCTGAGCAAGGCCAGCACGTCTTCGAGCAGATTGTGCCGCTGGGGAGTCACGGAAGTCATCGGGGCCATCCTGGCGCGAGGAGGAAGCCGACCCCGACGTCGGGGTCGGTCGGGCGACTGTCAGCCGAGTTCGGCCAGCAGCTTCTCCCACTCCTTGGTTTCCTTCTTGGAGGGCGCGCCCAGCAACTCGACCGCCTGGCGCAGGCGGAAGCGGGTGAGGTCCGGCCCGAGGATCTCCATGGCGTCGAGCACCGAGACCGAACTGGCCTGGCCAGTGATGGCGGCGAACAGCAGCGGCATGACGTCCCGCAGCTTGAGCTGCTGGTGCTCGGCGACCGCCTGAATCACCGCGGTGATGCGCTCCTTGTCCCACTGGCGCAGGGCTTCGAGCTTCCACAGCAGCAGCTGCATGACCAGGCGGACCTGGTCGGCGGACAGCTTCTTGTGCTGGAACAGCGCCGGATCCAGATTCAGGGCGCCGCTGAAGAAGAAGCCGGCCAGCGGGGCGATCTGGCTGAAGGTCTCGACCCGCTGTTGCACCAGCGGGGCGATCTTGAGCAGGTACTCGGGATTGAGCGCCCACTGCTGCACCTCGGCGGCGAAGCGCTCGGGGCTCAGCTCGCGCAGCCACTGGCCGTTGAGCCAGGAGAGCTTCTCGACGTCGAAGATGGGGCCGCCCAGGGAGACGCGCTGGAGGTCGAAGTGCTCGACCATCTCGTCCAGGGTGAATTTCTCGCGCTCGTCCGGCATGGACCAGCCCATGCGGCCGAGGTAGTTGAGCATGGCTTCGGGCAGGTAGCCCATGCGCTGATAGAAGGTCACCGAGGTGGGATTCTTGCGCTTGGAGAGCTTGCTCTTGTCCGGGTTGCGCAGCAACGGCATGTAGCACAGCTGCGGCTGCTCCCAGCCGAAGTATTCGTAGAGCTTGATCAGCTTGGGCGCCGAGGGCAGCCACTCTTCGCCACGCAGGACGTGGGTGATGCCCATCAGGTGGTCGTCGACCACGTTGGCGAGGAAGTAGGTGGGCAGGCCGTCGGCCTTCATCAGCACCTGCATGTCCATGCGATCCCAAGGGATCTCGACATCGCCGCGCAGCAGGTCGGGGACGACGCAGACACCCTCCTCCGGCACCTTCATGCGGATCACATAGGGCTGACCGGCGTCCAGGCGCTGCTGCACCTCCTCTTGGGTCAGGCGCAGACCGCGACCGTCATAGCGCGGGGTCTCGCCGCGCGCCTGCTGTTCGGCACGCATCTGGTCGAGCTCTTCGGGCGTGGCGAAGCAGTAGAAGGCATGGCCCTTCTCCACCAGCTCCCGGGCGTATTTCCAGTAGATCTCGCCGCGTTCGCTCTGCCGATAGGGACCATGGGGGCCACCGACGTCCGGGCCCTCGTCCCACTCGATGCCCAGCCAGCGCAGGGCGTCGTAGATCTGCTGTTCGGATTCGCGGGTCGAGCGGACCTGGTCGGTATCCTCAATGCGCAGGATGAACTGACCGCCGTGCTGACGGGCGAAGCAGAGGTTGAACAGGGCGATATAGGCGGTACCGACATGCGGGTCGCCAGTGGGCGACGGCGCGATGCGCGTGCGAACGGTGGTCATCGGCTTTCTCGAGAAACGCGAAGGGACAAAGGCGGAATGGTAGCAGCGCCAGCCCTGGCGCTGCCAGTTAAAGCGGGTTCAGACCTGGACCAGGCGCTCGCGCAGGGCCTGGATCTCGTCGCGCAGCTGGGCGGCGGACTCGAACTGCAGGTCGCGCGCCAGTTGCAGCATCTTCTCTTCGAGCTGGCGGATACGCTTGCCGATCTCGCTGGGCGAACGCAGTTCGGCGGCGTATTCGCCCTTGTCCTCGGCCGCCTTGGCCACCCGCCGCTTGCCCTTGGCACCCGGAGCCGCGGCGCCTTCCATGATGTCGCGGATGTCCTTCTTGATGCCCTGGGGCACGATGCCGTGTTCTTCGTTGAAGGCCAGCTGCTTGTTACGGCGGCGCTCGGTCTCGTCGATGGCACGCTGCATGGAGCCGGTGATGCTGTCGGCGTAGAGGATGGCCTTGCCGTTGAGGTTGCGCGCCGCCCGGCCGATGGTCTGGATCAGCGAGCGCTCGGAACGCAGGAAGCCCTCCTTGTCGGCGTCGAGCACCGCCACCAGGGAGACCTCGGGCATGTCCAGACCTTCGCGCAGGAGGTTGATGCCCACCAGGACGTCGAAGGTGCCCAGGCGCAGGTCGCGGATGATCTCCACCCGCTCCACGGTATCGATGTCCGAGTGCAGATAGCGCACCCGCACGTCGTGGTCGGCCAGGTAGTCGGTGAGGTCCTCGGCCATGCGCTTGGTCAGGGTGGTGCAGAGTACCCGCTCCTCCTGGGCCACCCGCAGGCGGATCTCGGAGAGCAGGTCGTCCACCTGGGTGGTGGCCGGGCGGATCTCGATCACCGGATCGACCAGGCCGGTGGGTCGTACCACCTGCTCGACCACGCGCCCGGCGTGTTCTTCCTCATAGGGCCCCGGGGTCGCCGAAACAAAGATGGTCTGGGGCGCACCGGCTTCCCATTCCTCGAACTTCAGTGGCCGGTTGTCCAGCGCCGAGGGTAGGCGGAAGCCGTATTCCACCAGGGTTTCCTTGCGCGAGCGGTCGCCCTTGAACATGGCGCCGATCTGCGGAACGGTGACGTGGGATTCGTCGATCACCAGCAGGGCGTTGCTCGGCAGGTAGTCGTAGAGGGTGGGTGGCGGCTCGCCCGGACCGCGCCCGGACAGGTAGCGGCTGTAGTTCTCGATGCCGTTGCAGTAGCCCAGTTCGAGGATCATCTCCAGGTCGAAGCGGGTGCGCTGCTCCAGGCGCTGGGCCTCGAGCAGACGATTCTGGCCGCGCAGCCATTCCAGGCGATCGGCCAGTTCCAGCTTGATGTTCTCGATGGCGCCCAGCAGGGTCTCGCGCGGCGTGGCGTAGTGGGTCTTGGGATAGAAGGTGAAACGCGGCAGCTTGCGGATCACCTCGCCGGTCAGGGGATCGAAGGCCGACAGGCTCTCCACCTCGTCGTCGAACAACTCGACGCGCACGGCTTCCAGGTCGGATTCCGCTGGGAAGATGTCGATGACGTCGCCGCGCACCCGGAAGGTGGCGCGGGCGAATTCCATGTCGTTGCGGCTGTATTGCAGCTCGGCCAGCCGGCGCAGGATGGTGCGCTGGTCGATGCGATCACCGCGGTCCAGGTGCAGCACCATCTTCAGGTAGGCCTCGGGACTGCCCAGGCCATAGATGGAGGACACCGAGGCGACGATGATGGCGTCCTTGCGCTCCAGCAGCGCCTTGGTGGCGGACAGGCGCATCTGCTCGATGTGGTCGTTGATGGACGAATCCTTCTCGATGAAGGTGTCCGACGAGGGCACGTAGGCTTCCGGCTGGTAGTAGTCGTAGTAGGAGACGAAGTACTCCACCGAGTTGTTCGGGAAGAAGGCCTTGAATTCGCCATAGAGCTGGGCGGCCAGGGTCTTGTTAGGCGCCAGCACCATGGTCGGGCGCTGCACCTGGGCGATGACGTTGGCGATGCTGAAGGTCTTGCCGGAGCCGGTCACGCCGAGCAGGGTCTGGTGCGACAGACCCGCCTCCAGGCCTTCCACCATCTGGCGAATGGCTTCGGGCTGGTCGCCGGCCGGGGTGTAGCGGGTGGAGAGCTGGAATGCGGACATGGCTGCCTCAATAGCGCGAAAATGCACGGACGACAGCGCGCCGACCGGGGGCCGGAGCGATGCGGACGAGGAAAGGACTGGAACCACCCAGATGAGGTCGCCAGCGCCCTTTTGCAATCTGCCCGCGTCGCCGCACGTCAGGAAAACTCCGACGGAGGTCGGGTCGCGATGGCGACTGCAGGGGGCTATACTTCCGCTTCCCGAGCGTTTCGCCCTTCCCTTCACCCCTCATTCGAGCCGCTGCCCCATGAGTTTGTTCTCCGCCGTCGAAATGGCACCCCGTGACCCCATCCTTGGCCTGAACGAGGCCTATAACGCCGATGCCCGTCCGCACAAGGTCAATCTGGGCGTGGGGGTCTACTACGACGAGCAGGGCCGCATCCCGCTGCTGCGCGCCGTGGCCGAGGCCGAGAAGCAGCGCGTAGCCGCCCAGGCGCCGCGTGGCTACCTGCCCATCGAGGGCATCGCCGCCTATGACCAGGCCGTGCAGCACCTGCTGTTCGGTGCCGAGTCGAGCCTGGTCCGCGACGGCCGCGCCATCACGGTCCAGGCCGTCGGTGGCACCGGCGCGTTGAAGATCGGCGCCGACTTCCTCAAGCGGCTGCTGCCGGATGCCATGGTCGCCATCAGCGACCCGAGCTGGGAAAACCACCGTGCGCTGTTCGAAAGCGCCGGCTTCCCCGTGCAGAACTATCGTTACTACGACGCGGCCAGCAACGGCCTGAATCGCGAAGGCTTCCTGGCCGATCTCCAGGCCTTGCCGGAGCGCTCGGTGGTGGTGCTGCACGCCTGCTGCCACAACCCCACCGGCGTCGATCTGCAGCCGGCCGACTGGCAGGCGGTGCTGGACGTGGTCAAGGCGCGCAACCTGGTGCCCTTCCTCGACATCGCCTATCAGGGCTTTGGCGACGGCATCGAGGAAGACGCCCAGGCCGTGCGCCTGTTCGCCGACTCCGGCCTGACCTTCCTGGTCTCCAGCTCCTTCTCCAAGTCCTTCTCGCTGTACGGCGAGCGGGTAGGCGCCCTGACCCTGGTCAGCGAGAGCCGCGAGGAAAGCGCCCGGGTGCTGTCCCAGGTCAAGCGCGTGATCCGCACCAACTATTCCAACCCGCCGACCCATGGCGCCACCATCGTCGCCACGGTGCTGAGCAATCCCGAGCTGCGCGCCCTCTGGGAAGCCGAGCTGGGCGAGATGCGCCAGCGCATACGCAGCATGCGCAACGCCCTGGTGGAAGGCCTGGCCGCCGCTGGCGCTACTCGCGACTTTGCCTTCGTGAACGCCCAGCGCGGCATGTTCTCCTACTCCGGCCTCACCGCCGAGCAGGTCGAGCGGCTGAAGAGCGAATTCGGCATCTATGCGGTCAGCACCGGACGCATCTGCGTGGCAGCGCTGAACGAGCGCAATCTGCCCCCGACCATCCAGGCCATCGCCGCGGTGCTCCAGGGCTAAGGCAGCCGCTTTGGCGGCGCCGTTTTCCGGTGTCGCCGAGGCTTGACTTCCCGTTATCTATCAGTAAGATACGCTCCGTTGTTCCGCGATAGCTCAGTCGGTAGAGCAAATGACTGTTAATCATTGGGTCCCTGGTTCGAGTCCAGGTCGCGGAGCCAAAATCTGAAAAGCCCGTAGCGGGTAACCGCTACGGGCTTTTTTCATGGGCGCGATTCACTCGACGCCACAGCGCTGACGGCTGCCTAGACGAGGTGCACCTGGGCTCCAGGCGTGGGGCAACTGCGGTGCAACGCCTCCAGGTCCCAGGGCTTGGGCAAAAAGGTCGCCCGCGCCGCGCGGGCGGGATTGTCGTCGCAATAGCCCGAGGTGATGACGATGGGCAGATTGGCCTGCCGCCCTCGCGCCTGCAGCGCCAGGTCGACGCCGCTCAGGACTCCCGGCATGCGCACATCGGTGAAGAGCAGATCCAGCTGCGGCTGCTCGTCTTGCAGAAAGGCACAGGCGGCGTCGGCGCTGCCGAAGGCATGCACCTGATAACCCCAGCCCTCGAACAATTCCTGCAGCAGATCGAGCAGGACAGGCTCATCTTCGGCGACCAATACGCGCTGGCGATTCATGAGCGGATCCTGTGATGGTTGAGACGCAATCGTTCGACCATAGCGTTTCGTTGCCGTCCTGCCCTGTACGACCAAGGGACAGCCTGTACAAGAAAATGCGCCTTGGGGAGCCTCGTCTCGGCAATTCCAGCCATGCCGGTGCAAGTCTTGTACAGGAGGCCGCCGTCGGGCTGGGCAGAGCCACCTTTGGGCCTGTCGTACCCCCCAAGCGAGACGGCTTTGCGTTAAGCTGGCGCCGCCGCCGTCTACTCCGCAGGTCAGAGCTTTGGATCCGTCGTCTCGTCGTCACTGGATCAGCGATCTCAGCAGCAGGATCCGCACTCGCCCGGCATTGGCCTACAGCCTCGCGCTGCTGGCGTTCGGCCTGGCCCTGGCGGCACGCTTCGCCCTGGTGGACGTCCTGCTGCAGGGCTTTCCCTACCTGACCTTCTTTCCCGCAGTCATCCTGACCGCCTTCTTCTGCGGCAGCGGCGCCGGTACCCTGTGCGCCGTGCTGTCCGGCCTGGCCGCCTGGTACTTCTTCATCCCGCCGGGCTGGACCTTCGTCGTCGGTCCCCAGGGCGCCCTGGCGCTGGCCTTCTATGTGGTCATCGTCAGCGTCGACATCGTGCTGATCCATTACATGCACACGGCCAGCGCCCGGCTGCGCGCCGAGCAGCAGGTGATCCGCGACCTCTACGACGTCCAGACCACGATGTTCCAGGAGTTGCAGCACAGGGTCGCCAACAACATCCAGTTCATCGCCTCGCTGCTCATGCTGCAGCAACTCAAGTTGCCCGGCGACAGCCAGGCGTCCCAGGCCCTGGAGGAGGCCCGCTCGCGACTGGAGAGCATTTCGCGTATCCACCGGCGCCTGCACGATCCGGCCGATGCCGATCAGCCGGTGGCCCACCACCTGCAGCTGCTGACCAGCGATCTGCTGGCCGCCGCGGGACAGGCCAACGTCTCCTGCGCCATCACCGCCGAACCGCTCAATTTCGACCTGCCCCGCCTGACCACCCTGTCGATGCTGGTGGCCGAGGTGGTGACCAACTCCCTCAAGCACGCCTTCGACGCCAGCCAGCGCGGCCTCATCAGCATCAGCCTGCAGCGCGGCGACGATCAGCAGCTGCTGTTGCGTATCGCCGACAACGGCCGCGGCATGCCGCAGCAGTTCAATCCGCGCACCAGCCAGCGCCTGGGCTTCAAGATCATCAACAGCCTGGCCGAACAGCTCGGCGGCGAGGCCCGCTACCGCAACGACAACGGCACCGTGGTCGAGGTACAGCTGGCCGCCTAGGCCCAGGGGGATCGAGTCCACCCGGACGCGCCTAAAACCCTATACAATGCGCGGCTTTTCCAGCCAGGTGCTCACACCATGACCGCTTTGCCGCCCTGCCCCCGCTGCGTTTCCGAATACACCTACGCCGACGGCGACCAGCTGATCTGCCCGGAATGCGCCCATGAATGGACGCCCGGCGACGCCGGCGCCGCGGACGAGGCCAAGGTGATCCGCGATGCGGTCGGCAATACCCTGCAGGACGGCGATACCGTCAGCGTGATCAAGGACCTCAAGGTCAAGGGCTCGTCGCTGGTGGTCAAGGTCGGCACCAAGGTCAAGAACATCCGCCTGGTCGACGGCGACCACGACATCGACTGCAAGATCGATGGCATAGGTGCGATGAAGCTCAAATCCGAGTTCGTCAAAAAGGTCTGATCGTCGTGCCGGGGTGTTCCCTGGCGGAGCGATGCCCTACCCTTGAGGCTCTTTTTTTCCTGCCAAGGACTCTCCATGTCTCAGCGCTTCCTCCGCCCGGCCCTGTTCCTCGCGCCCCTGCTGCTCGCCGGCCAGGCCTTCGCCCAGTCCGCGCCCAACAACGCCCAGGAACCCCAGCCGTCGGTCACGGAGAAGTATGGCGACTGGCAGGTGATCTGCCGCATCGCCCGCAACGCGGACCGTTCCGTGCAGCTGTGCGCCATCACCCAGCAGAAGGACAGCGCCAAGGGTCAGCGCATGCTGGTCACCGAGCTGCGTCCCAATCGTGAAGGCGTGGACGGCATCCTCGTGCTGCCCTTCGGCGTGGCGGTGACCAAGCCGATCTCGCTGCAGATCGACAAGCGCAGCCTGGAGAATCGGCCCTTCCACACCTGCATCCCCCAGGGCTGCGTGGTGCCGGTGGAATTCGTCGGTGACGTCTTCAAGCAGCTGCAGCGCGGCGGTCGCCTGACCGTGACCACCCCGGTCGCCAATGGCGAGACCGCCAGCGAAAGCCTGTCGCTCAAGGGCTTCTCCAAGGCCTACGACCGCGCCAAGGAACTGACCAAGCCGCTGTAAGGCCCGCTCAGGGCGCTGCCGGATGCTGCGCCGTGCCGCTGGCGGCGGCGCGCTCCACTCTCGACTCTAGGGGACGCCTGGTCGAAGGCGCTACTGCACCGGCAGGAAATTGATGAACAGCAGACTCTGGGCGTAGTTGACGCCGATGCGCCGATAGCGCTCGTCCAGCAACTGGGCGAGCAGGTCCAGGCGGGCGACGATCTTGCCGAATTCGGTGGCGAAGCTGAGGTTGCTGCCCTCCTCCGAGATCTCGTTGGCGAACAGCAGGGGTTCGCCCGCGGCGTTCTTGCGCTGGCCGAGCAGCCAGGTGGCCTTCTCGATGTTGCGCGCGGCGTTGTTGACGAAGCGCGCATCCACCACGTCGGTGATATAGAACTCGGTGCGATTGCCGTGGGCGGCGATGATCATGCTGCCGATGGCATAGATGAAGGCGCCGACGCGATCCCCGCGGTAGTCATCACCCAGCACGTAGCTCAGGGCCGCCACGTCCTTGCGTCCGTCCAGCGCCGGCAGGCTGCGCCGCTGTTCGATGGCCATACGGATTTCGCGCTCGGCACTGGCCGCATCGGGCAGCCCGGTCTTTTTCCATTCGGCCGGATTGCGCAGATAGAGCTTGTTCATCAGCAGATAGAGGCTCTGCAGATTGGCCTGCATGGCGAGGGTGGCCATGCGGTCGGAGCTGGTCTGCAGGAATTCGCTGGGGCGGGTCTTGCCGAATTGCCGGGCGATGTCCTGGGCGGACTGACTGGTGCAACCGGCCAGGCTCGCGAGCAGCAGGCCAATCACACACCCGAGACGGGCGACGGCTGTGAAGGGGGTGGCAGACATGGGGACTTCGGCGGCTGGGGGCAGCCGAAGGGTAAAGCCTTCCCTGGCCGGCCTGCTGTGCGGCAGGCCAAGGAATGGGCTTTTCTAGCGGTCAGCCGTTGCTGGGAAAGGCGAATTGCGAAGCCTCCTGGGCCTCGCGCTGCGGCCAGCGCTGGGTGATGGTCTTGCGCCGGGTGTAGAAGCGCACGCCGTCGGGGCCGTAGGCGTGGAGGTCGCCGAACAGCGAGCGTTTCCAGCCGCCGAAGCTGTGATAGGCCACCGGTACCGGCAGGGGTACGTTGATGCCGACCATGCCCACTTCGATCTGATCGGCGAACAGCCGTGCCGCTTCGCCGTCGCGGGTGAAGATGCAGGTGCCGTTGCCGTATTCGTGGGCGTTGATCAGGGCGATACCCTCTGCAAGGCTCTTGACCCGCACCACGCAGAGCACCGGGCCAAAGATCTCTTCCTTGTAGATGCGCATCTCCGGGGTGACCTGATCGAACAGGCAGCCGCCGAGGAAGAAGCCGTCTTCATGGTCGGCGACCTTGAGGCTGCGGCCGTCCACTACCAGCTTGGCGCCCGCGGCGACGCCGTCGACGACATAGCCGGTGACCTTGTCCAGGTGCGCGCCGGTGACCAGCGGCCCCATGTCCAGGCCGCACTGGGTGCCCGGGCCGACCTTGAGCTTTTCGATCTCCGGCACCAGCCGGGCGATCAGGGCATCGGCGACCTGGTCACCGACACAGACCGCCACCGAGATGGCCATGCAGCGTTCGCCGCAGGAGCCGTAGGCGGCGCCCATCAGCGCATTGACGGTGTTGCCGAGGTCGGCGTCCGGCATGACCACCGCATGGTTCTTGGCGCCGCCCAGCGCCTGGACGCGCTTGCCCTTGGCGGTGCCGCGGGCATAGATGTATTCGGCGATGGGGGTGGAGCCGACAAAGCTCAGCGCCTTGACCTCGGGGGCGTCGATCAGGCCGTCCACGGCTTCCTTGTCGCCATGCATCACGTTGAGCACGCCCTTGGGCAGACCGGCTTCCTCGAACAGCTGGGCAATGGCCAGGGTGGAGCTGGGATCGCGCTCGCTGGGCTTCAGGATGAAGGTGTTGCCGCAGGCGATGGCCAGCGGATACATCCACAGCGGCACCATGGCCGGGAAGTTGAAGGGGGTGATGCCGGCCACCACGCCCAGGGGCTGGAAGTCGGACCAGGTGTCGATGCTCGGACCGGCATTGCGGTTGTATTCGCCCTTGAGCAATTCGGGTGCGGCGGTGGCGTATTCGACGTTCTCGATGCCACGGCGCAATTCGCCGGCGGCGTCTTCCAGGGTCTTGCCGTGCTCTTCGCTGATCAGCTGCACCAGGCGCTCTTCGTTGCTTTCCAGCAGTTGCTTGAAGCGGAACAGCACCTGGGCACGCTTGGCCGGCGGGGTGTTGCGCCAGGCCGGAAAGGCGGCCTGGGCGGCATCGATGGCCTGTTGCAGGGTGGCGGCATCGGCCAGGGGCACTTCGCGGATCACCGCGCCGGTGGAGGGGTTGTAGACCGGTGCGCGGCGGCTGCCGCCGTCGACCAGTTGGCCGCCGATGAGATGCTTGAGGCTCATGAAGGGGACTCCTTGTACAAGAGGCGGGCGCTCCGCGGCGGGAGCGCCGGAAAGGGGATCAGTCGAGGCGATTGAGGACGTCGCCGACGGCGGCGAAGACGCGATCCAGGTCTTCGATTTTGGCGTTGAAGGTGGGCCCAAATTGCAGGGTGTCGCCGCCGAAGCGGACATAGAAACCGGCCTTCCACAGGGCGATGCCGGCCTCGAACGGGCGGATCACCGCATCGCCATCGCGCGGGGCGAGTTGCAGGGCGCCAGCCAGGCCGCAGTTGCGGATGTCCACCACGTGCTTGGCGCCCTTGAGGCCATGTAGGGAGGCTTCGAACTTGGGCGCCAGCTCGGCGGCCTGTTGCACCAGGTTCTCCCGCTCCAAGAGCTCCAGCGCGGCCAGGCCGGCGGCGCAGGCCACCGGATGGGCCGAGTAGGTGTAGCCATGGGGGAATTCCACCATGTGTTCGGGCGTGGCCTGGTTCATGAAGGTGTCGTAGATGGCACTGCTGGCGATCACCGCGCCCAGGGGCACGGCGCCGTTGGTGACCTGCTTGGCCACGTTCATGAGGTCCGGCGTCACGCCGAAGAACTCGGCGCCGGTGTGGCGGCCCATGCGGCCAAAGGCGGTGATGACCTCGTCGAAGATCAGCAGGATGTCGTGCTGGGTGCAGATCTCGCGCAGGCGCTGCAGATAGCCCACCGGCGGCACGATCACCCCGGCCGAACCGGACATGGGCTCGACGATGACGGCGGCGATGTTGGAGGCGTCGTGCAGCTCGATCAGCTTGAGCAGTTCGTTGGCCAGCTCCACGCCGCCGGTCTCGGCCATGCCCCTGGTAAACGCCAGGCCCGGTTGCAGGGTGTGCGGCAGGTGGTCGACGTCCATGAAGGAGCCGTACAGCTTCCGGTTGCCGCCGATGCCACCCAGGCTGGTGCCGGCGATGTTGACGCCGTGATAACCGCGGGCCCGGCCGATCAGCTTGGTCTTGGCCGGCTGGCCCTTGATGCGCCAGTAGGCGCGGGCCAGCTTGACCGAGGTATCAGCGCTCTCGGAGCCCGAACCGGTGAAGAAGACATGATCGAGACCGGCCGGAGTCAGTTCGGCCATCTTCTCGGCCAGTTGGAAGGACAGCGGATGGCCGTACTGGAAGCCCGGCGAATAGTCGAGGGTGCCCAGCTGCCGTGCCACGGCCTCCTGGATCTCCTTGCGCGAGTGACCGGCGCCGCAGGTCCAGAGGCCGGAGAGACTGTCATAGATGCGTCGGCCCTGATCGTCCGTCAGCCAGCTGCCCTCGGCGGCCACCACGATGCGCGGATCCTTCTGGAAGGCGCGATTGGCGGTGAAGGGCATCCAGTGGGCGCGCAGATTGAGCTGGGCGGCGACAGGAGGGGAAACGGTCAGCGGCTGGTTCATGACGGGGTCTCGGGCGGTGAAGTCGAGTCTGCAGAGTGCGCCCGGTTTTGCGTGAGTTAAAGGGTTTTTTTCTCACGCTTGGATATCTTGAAACTCACCCTATTGGCGAGAGTGCTCAACCAATCGAGACTTTCTTGCAGGGGAAAACGTCTCTCATTGATCGGATACTGGAATGGATGAAACCCCCTTTCCAGAGGCGATCATCCGTGCCAACTCTGCACCGCCGAAACATCTTGAAACCAAGAAAATTGATTAGTAATCAGTGACTTGCCTGAAACAATTTAAGCTGGCCGCCTGCCACCGTAGTCCCGTGGCGCAGAGGCCCCCTTGCCTCACCTCTTTTCCCGGCGCGTAGTCCTGCCGGGCGCGGTAGCCTGTCCGCCGTCTCTACCGCGCATTCAATCTTCCGCTTTCGCTAACCCGTGCCCCTCTCCCGAGGCAGAGCGCGTGGTTTACCTATTCCCCAAGGAAACCTCTCCCATGCTGATTCAGCTCAACTGGATCCGCGGCCTGGCGGCCGTTCTCATCGTTTTCCACCACATGACCGTGGGCAGCTACCAGACCACCGAACACCAGCAGATCGCCCTGAATCTGCTGTCGCTGGAAACCACCTGCATCTTCGTCACCCTGTCCGGCTTCTTCTTTCGCTACAACCTCGGCAAATACAGCTACCAGGTCTACCTGAGCAAGAAGCTGCAGAACGTCATCCTGCCCTACCTGCTGATCTCGATCCCCGCCGTGCTGCTCTATGTCTCCGGACTCAAGCAGGAACACGAATGGATCGACATGAACGCCTTCCATGACTGGCCACCCTTCGCCCAGACCGCCCTGCTGCTGGCCACCGGCGCCCACCTCGGTCCGTTGTGGTTCATTCCCGCGCTGACGCTGATCTTCCTGCTCGCGCCGGTCCTGGAGTGGATCGTCAAGCGCGGCCTGCTGCCGGCCGCGACCATGATCGGCCTGCTGTATTTCCTGGTGTCCGACCGTCCGGCCAACGATGCCGATCCGCTGCTGGCGGCGCTGCATTTCCTGCCGATCTACCTCTGCGGCATGCTGGCCTGCGAACAGCGCGAGCGCCTGCAACGACCCCAGGCGCGCTACTGGCTGCTGGCGGCCCTGGTACTGCTGAGTGGCGCAGCGGTGCTCGACAGCGCCTTCTACGGCCTGCAGAAACTGGCGCTGTGCCTGCTGCTGTTCGCCGTCTTCAGCCAGCGGGTCAAGACGCCGGAACGTGCCGACAGCCGCCTGGCCAAGGGCATGGCCCTGCTCGGCGCCTACAGCTTCGCCATCTACTTCCTGCACGGCTACCTGGCTGGCGCCTACCGGGTGTTGGGGCGCCTGCTGGGTGAGCAGAATTTCGCCCAGTACCTGGGGACCCGCCTGTGCCTGACGCTGATCACCCTGCTCTGCTGCATCGCCGCGGTCTGGGTGGTCAAGCAGGTCACCCAGCAGCGCAGCCGGGTGCTGATCGGCGCCTGAAGCCGGTCGCTGGCGCCGCTCCCGACGGCGCCTTATGCTGTCCCGCATTTGCGGTGGCAGCCATGAAGACGACGCGCAAGGCCCTGCTCGCCCAGGTCGGCGATTTCGAGATCCGCCTGCTGCGACTGTTCAAGACCGTGGTGGAATGCGGCAGCTTCACCGCCGCCGAAGGCCGGCTGGGCATTACCCGCTCGGCCATCAGCCTGCACATGAACGATCTGGAAAAACGCCTGGGCATGCGCCTCTGCCAGCGCGGGCGCGCCGGTTTCTCCCTGACCGACGAAGGCCGCGAGGTGCTCAAGGCGAGCCAGTCGCTGTTCGCCGCCCTGGAAGGCTTTCGCAGCGAGGTCAACCAGCTGCACCAGCACCTGCGCGGCGAGCTGAACCTGGGCATCATCAACAACCTGGTGACCCAGCCGCGCATGCGCATCACCCATGCCCTGGCCGCGCTCAAGCGCGCCGCGCCGGGGGTGGTGGTCAACATCGGCATGACCCTGCCCGGCGAGATCGAGACCGGCGTGCTCGACGGCCATCTGCACCTAGGCGTGCTGCCGCTGATCAACGCCCTGGCCGGGCTGGACTATCTGCCGCTCTACGAAGAGCGCGCCCTGCTCTATTGCAGCCGGGCCCATCCACTGTTCGCGGTGGCCGATGCGGCGCTGGACGAGAGCGTCCTGGCCGCCCAGGACGCGGTCGGCCCCAATCATCTGCTCAACCAGGACGGCCACGAGCGCCATGCCGCGCTGAATTGCACGGCGCGGGCCTCGGATCGCGAAGGCGTGGCCTTCCTTATCCTCACCGGCTGCTACATCGGCTACCTGCCCGACCACGTGGCCCAGCCCTGGGTGGTGCAAGGACAACTGCGCGCCCTCAATCCCGAACGCTTCCATTTCGACACCACCCTGGCCGCCGTCACCCGCAAGGGTCGGCGACCGAATCTGGTGCTGGAGCGCTTTCTCGAAGCCCTGGCCGAAACGGTCTAGTTGGCGCTGCGGGTCGGACGGACGACGATCTCGTTGACGTCCACGTCGTCCGGCTGCTCGATGGCGTAGCGCACCGCGCGGCCGATGGCATCGGGTTGCAGGGCGATGGCGCGGTAGCTGTCCATCATCGCCCGGGCGGCGGGATCGGTGATGGTGGAGGCCAGCTCGCTTTCCACCACGCCCGGATGGATGCAGGTGACCCGCAGATCTTCACGTTCCTGGCGCAGGCCTTCGGAGATCGCCCGCACCGCATGCTTGGTGGCGCAATAGACCGCCGCCGTGGGCACCACCGACAGGGCGCCGATGGAGCCCAGGTTGATGATGTGTCCGGCGCCGCGGGCGGTGAATTCCGGCAGCACCGCGGCGATGCCGTTGAGCACGCCCTTGATGTTGACGTCGACCATCTGCATCCACTCTGCGGTCTTGAGCGAGGCCAGGGGCGACAGCGGCATGATGCCGGCGTTGTTGACGATGACGTCCACCCGGCCCCAGCGTTCGCGCGCCGCCTGGGCGAAGGCGGCCACGTCGGCGCTGTCGGTGACGTCCAGTCGGCGGCAGGCGGCCTCGCCGCCCGCAGCGTTGATCTCGGCCGCCAGGGCTTCCAGCCGCTCACTGCGGCGGGCACCGAGCAGGAGCTTGCAGCCGGCCGCGCCCAGTTCGCGCGCGATGCCCGCACCTATGCCACTGGAAGCGCCGGTGATGAGTACGACCTTGTCGATAGCCATGGAGTGTTCCTCTCGAAATGGGATGGTTTGCCCGGACGATCTGCTCGTCGGCTGCCTGCCCTGTCGGCACGGCGCCCTTACAGGCTTGCCACCACCTTAGCGAGGGGTCATTGTCGTGATAACTCCCCCTTCCCTGACTGCCATGGTTAGCTGGACTTACCAATGCCTACCGATCTGAATCTGCTCAAGGTCTTCACCGTGGTGGCCACGGCCGAGAATTTTCGTGTGGCGGCCGATCGCCTGGGCGTTAGTCGCTCGGCGGTCAGCCAGGCCATTCGCCGTCTGGAAGACGAATTGGGCAGTTCACTGGTCCAGCGCACCACCCGCAGCGTGCGTCTTACCGAAGCGGGCGAACGCCTGCAGCGACAGGTCGCCGGGCCCCTGGCCGGGCTGCTGGGTGCCCTGGAAGACGCCAGTCACGCCGGCCCTCCGCGCGGATTGTTGCGGGTCGCGGTCACATCCATCGCCGAGCGCTTTCTCGACGGGCCGTTGCTGGCCAGCTTCGTCGAGGCCTATCCGGAGGTGACCCTGGACATCACTGTCACCGACGAGGAATTCGATATCGTCGCGCGGGGTTTCGATGCCGGCGTGCGGCTGGGCGAGGTGATCGAGCAGGACATGATCGCCATCCCGGTGACCGGGGCGCAGCGCGAGGTGGCCGTGGCGACCCCGACCTACTTCGCCCGCCATGGCCGCCCCCAACACCCGCGCGACCTGGCGGACCACCGCTGCATCGGCTGGCGTCCGGCTCCGGAGGTGGCGCCCTGGCGGTGGGAATTCAGCGAGGACGGCAGAGCCTTCGACGTGGCCGTTTCGCCGCGGATCACCACCAACGACATGCTGCTGATGGTGCGCACCGCCCTGGCCGGCGGCGGCATCACCTTTGGCATGGAGGACACCTTCCGGCCCTATCTAGCGCGTGGCGAACTGGAGCGGGTGCTGGACGACTATTTGCCGCCCTTTCCCGGCTTCTACCTCTACTATCCGAACCGCCACAACCTGGCGCCCAAGCTGCGGGCACTGGTGGAGCATGTGCGGGGGTTCAGGGAGCAGAAGGCGGGGTAGCGCGGGGTTTGGCTGCCCTCACCCCGGCCCTCTCCCGGAGGGAGAGGGGGCGCCCGCCTGATACCGCGTAGCGTGGAAAACGTCGCAGCCTTTTCCACCTGAAGCTAATTCAGACCTGTCGGGCCTCGGCGATGGAGCCGCCGCAACCCGACCTACGTACCCTTTAGGTTGGGTTGAGCAAAGCGAAGCCCAACCTCACCCATCAGGCCGTAGTGTGGAAAACGGCGTAGCCTTTTCCACCTGAAGCTAATTCAGACCTGTTGGGCTTCGACGGTGGAGCTGTCTCAACCCAACCTACAGGACAAGCAGGTTGGGTTGAGCACAGCGAAGCCCAACCTCACCAACCAGCCATCAGGCCCCCAGGATCCACTGATCGATGGCCTGGGCCAGGCCATCTTCCTGGTTGCTGGCCGTCACCCGGTCGGCTGCTTCGCGCACCGCCGCCCCGGCCTGGCCCATGGCGATGGCCAGGCCCGCTTGGCGGAACATGGGCACGTCGTTGCTGCCATCGCCAATGGCCGCGGTGCGCGCCACGGGTACGCCCGCGGCCTGGGCCAGTTCGATCAGGGCGTCGCCCTTGTTGGCCTTGGGATGGGTGATGTCCAGGTAATAGAGCTGGGAGCGCAGCACCGTGGCGCCCTCGCCCAATCGCTCACCCAGTTCGCCCTCCAGGGCTTCCAGGCCGGCGTGATCGCTGCCGGCAGCGACGATCTTGTCGACGCGATCCAGGTAGGGTTCGAAGGAGTCCACCACGGTCGGTCCATAGCCCAGTGCCCGGGTCTCGCGGGGGACGTAGGGCCCCTCCCCGTCGCGGGTCAGCCAGAGGTCGTCGGCGAACAACCAGACTTCGAAGGCCTCGCGATCCAGGCGCTCCAGCACCTGACGCGTCACCTGCTCGGCGAGGCGGTGGGCGCGGATCAGGATGCCGTCCGCTTCCACCAGATTGCCGCCGTTGAAACCGGCCACCGCCTGGTCAATGCCCAGTTGCCGCACCAGCGGCAGTAGCGCCCGTGGCGGGCGGCTGCTGACCAGGGTGATGGCCTTGCCGGCCGCCTGCAGGCGCTTTACCGCGGCGATCACCGCCTCGCTCAGGCTCTTGTCGTCACGCACCAGGGTGCCGTCGATATCCGACACCAGCAGGTCGATGGGGATCAGGTCAGCGGATGCCATGAGCGGCCGTCCTTCTGCAGGAGTTCATCGGCACCGGCGGGACCGGCACTGCCCGCGGCGTAGCTTTCCACTGCGCCGCCCTGTTGCCAGGCGTCGAGGAAGGGTTGCACGGCGCGCCAGCCGTTCTCGATGTTGTCGGCGCGCTGGAACAGGGTCTGGTCGCCGATCAGGGAGTCGTAGATCAGGGTTTCGTAGCCGGTGGAGGGCTGCATCTCGAAGAAATCGCTATAGGCGAAGCCCATGCGGATGTTCTCCAGTTCCACCAGGGGTCCCGGGCGCTTGGCATGGAAGTCGAACCACATGCCTTCGTCGGGCTGGATCTGGATGATCAGGTAGTTGGGCCGCATCCGGTCGATCTTGGTGTCGCGGAACTGGGCATAGGGCGCATGCTTGAAGCAGATGGCGATCTCGGTATCACGCGCGGTCAGGCGCTTGCCGGTGCGCAGGTAGAAAGGCACCCCGGCCCAGCGCCAGTTGTCGACGAACAGCTTGAGCGCCACATAGGTCTCGGTCTGGCTCTCGGGATCGACCCGCTCTTCCTCGCGATAGCCTTTGACGGGCTTGTCGTTCATCGTCCCGGCGGCGTACTGGCCACGTACCGAGTTGGCCAGGGCCTCCTCGGTGGTCTGGGGACGGATGGCGCCGACCACCTTGGCCTTCTCGTCGCGCACCGAGGTGGCGTTGAAGGAGGCCGGCGGCTCCATGGCGACCATGGCCAGCAGCTGGAACAGGTGGTTGGGCACCATGTCCCTGAGGGTGCCGGTCTTTTCGTAGAAATCGCCCCGCGACTCCACGCCCACGGTCTCGGCCGCGGTGATCTGCACATGGTCGATGTAGTGGTTGTTCCAGAACGACTCGAACAGGGCGTTGGAGAAACGGCTGACCAGGATGTTCTGCACCGTCTCCTTGCCCAGGTAGTGGTCGATTCTATAGATCTGCTTTTCCTCCATGTTCGCCAGCAGGCGCTGGTTGAGCGCCTGGGCACTGGCCAGGTCGGCGCCAAAGGGCTTTTCCACCACCAGCCGGCGGTAGGCGTCTTCACGCTCTTCCAGCAGCCCGGCCTTGCCCAGGCGCTCGGCGACGTCGCCGAAGAAGCGCGCGGCGGTGGCCAGGTAGAAGACGGCATTGTAGGTGTCGGCCTGGGCGATGCGCTCGGCCACCGCCTGGTAGGTGGCGTCTTCGAAGAAGTCGCCTTGCAGATAGCGGATGCGCCCGCGCAGCTGGCCCCAGAGATCGGCATCCAGCGCCTCGTCCCGGGACTTGCCCTTGGCTTCGGCCTGGTCGCGGATGAAGGCTTCCAGCCGGTCGGCGAAACCTTCGTCGGTGTTGGGGTTGTGATCGACGCCGATGATCTGGGTGCGGTCGTCGAGCAGACCGTCACGCAGGAGGTTGTACAGCGAAGGGATCAGCAGTCGCTTGACCAGGTCGCCATTGGCGCCGAACAGAAAGAGCGTGGCCGGCGGTGCGGTGGGCGCCTTGGTGCAGGAGCGGCGCTCCTGGGCGGCGGTGCTGGGGGTGACGGCAGGAGAATCGGTCATGACAGGGCCTTATCCGCGAGGGCGGCTGATGCCGTCCCCCGGGACGCGGCCCGTGGCCGCTCCGCAGGGGAACGGCCGGGGTTTTATTGCGGGATTTCGACGTGGCCGCCGAAGCCGAATCTCATGGCAGACAGCAGCTTGTCGGCGTAGGTGGCTTGCTGGCGGGAGCGGAAACGCGCATAGAGGGCGGCGGACAGGACGTTGACCGGTACCGCTTCCTCGATGGCCGCCTCGATGGTCCAGCGACCTTCGCCGCTGTCGGCCACGGAGCCGGAGAATTTCTCCAGGGCGACGTCGCCGGCCAGGGCCTGGGCGGTCAGGTCCAGCAGCCAGGAGGACACCACGCTGCCACGTCGCCAGACCTCGGCGATGTCGGCCAGGTCCAGGTCGAAACGCTCGTCTTCCGGCAGCTTGTCGCTGTTCTTCATCTTGAGGATGTCGAAGCCCTCGGCATAGGCCTGCATCAGGCCGTACTCGATGCCGTTGTGCACCATCTTGACGAAGTGACCGGAACCGGCCGGACCGGTAAAGATGAAGCCGCGCTCGGCACGCTCGTCCGGGGCGTTGCGGCCACGGGTACGCTCGATGCTGCCATAACCGGGGGCCAGGGCTTCGAAGATGGGCTCCAGGCGCTCGACGGCTTCGGACTTGCCGCCGATCATCATGCAGTAGCCGCGCTCCAGGCCCCAGACGCCACCGGAGGTGCCGACGTCGACGTAGTCGATGCCCTTCTCGGCCAGGGTCTTGGCGCGACGGATGTCGTCCTTGTAGTAGGTGTTGCCACCATCGATGATGACGTCGCCGGGAGCCAGGCGGTCGGCCAGCTCGGCGATGGTCTGCTCGGTCGGCTCGCCGGCCGGCAGCATGACCCAGATGGCCCGCGGCTGAGCTAGGGCGGCGATGACACCGTCCAGGCTGTCGGCGGTGACGGCGCCTTCCTTGCCGAGGCCGGCCACGGTTTCGGCACTGCGGTCATAGACCGCGACTTCATGCCCATGCTTCATCAAACGCCGTGCGATGTTGCCGCCCATGCGGCCCAGTCCGATGATTCCCAATTGCATGCTGATGACTCCTTGAGGTCAGGCGACCGCCGCCTCGACCAGTTCGACGATTTGTTGCAGGCCGGCGTCGATGTCGCCGCCCTTGATATGCACGCGCAGGTAGCGCCGTCCCCGTTCGGCCAGCACCTCGAGGTCACCCTTGGCCTGGGCGGCCTCGACGACACCAAAGCTCAGACTCCGCCCTGGAATCTCCAGGTCGTTCTGGGCATCGGCGGTAATCTGGATGAACACACCCGAGTTCGGACCGCCCTTGTAGGCCTGTCCGGTGGAGTGCAGAAAGCGGGGGCCGAAGCCGCCGACGGTCGCTACGCGCTTGCTGTCGCGAATGCTATCACGCATGGCGCTCAAGGCCTCCTCATGCACGGCATTGCGCTCGAGATAGGCCAGCACGGCGAGATAGTCGCCGGGCTGCAGGCGCGCCAGGTGCGCCTTGATCGCCGCGCGGGCGGTGTCCTGCCCCTGCAGGTCGGCATCGCCGAACAGGGCCAGAGTACCCTCCTCAAGCAGCGGCTCGTCGCCGGCGAGACGCCCTTCGCGTTCGTAGCCGTCGGTAAGGGCGCGGGTCTTGATCTTGCTGGCTTCCACGTCGGGCTGATCGAAGGGATTGATGCCGATGACGGCACCGGCCACCTCGGTCGCCACCTCCCAGCGGAAGAATTCCTGGCCGATCAGTTCGGCGCGGGCGAGACGGATGTCCACCACCGGATGCCCGGCTGCGGCCAGGGCCTGCAGGCGACGGTCGCGCTCGGCGTCTTCTTCGCCCGCCAGCACCAGGCTGACGAACACCCGATCCGCCCCGTAGACGGCTGGCTCACCGAGCGGCTCCAGGTCCACCGGGATGATGCCCTTGCCCTGCTTGCCGGTGCTCTCGGCGAGCAGCTGCTCCAGCCAGGCGCCCAGGCTGGCGACACCCGGCGAGGCGATCAGGGTGACCTTGTCGCGTCCGGCACGCACCGCCTCGCCCAGGACCACGCCCAGGCGGATGCCGGGATTGATGGCCGGCGGCGCACTGGGGCTGCAGGCCAGCACCATGGGCTGGGTCACCTGGAAGAAATCGGCCACCGAATGGCCGAGCAGCGCCAGGGGCACCATGCCGAATACCGACAGCACCGAATAGCGTCCACCGATATGGGGATCGCCCTGGAAAATAGCCCGGTAGCCCTCGGCCGTGGCACTGGCTTCGAGCTTGGAGCCGGGATCGGTAATGGCCACGAAGCGCCGCTGGGCCGCTTCCGCACCCAGGGCCTGCTCGACAGCCTTATGGAAATAGGCGCGCAGGATTTCCGGCTCCAGGGTCGAGCCGGATTTGCTCGACACCAGGAACAGCGTCCTGTGCAGGTCCAGTTGCTCTTCCAGGGCGGCGATCTGCGCCGGATCGGTGGAATCGAGCACCTTGAGCGTGAGCCCGCCTGGCGCGGTGCCCAGGGTATTGGCCAGCACCTCCGGACCCAGGCTCGAACCGCCCATGCCCAGCAGCACCACGGTATCCAGGCCCTCTTGCCGGGCCGCTTCAGCCAGGGCTGCCAAGGCTTTGGGGTCAGCCTGACGGCCCTGGGCCGCGGCCAGCCAGCCAACCCACTGGCCCTCGTCGCGACCGGTCCAGAGCGAGGCATCGCCCTGCCACAGCCTACGGGACCAGCCTTCACGGCGTGCCTCGTCGAGACGCTTTTCCACCGCTTCATTCAGCGCATCGGGCAGGCGATAGTCCGCGGTATTCAGGCACTCACCCAGGAAATCGATGCGCTTCTGGCCGACCGCGCCCAGCAGCGCATCGGCGGCGTCCTCGAACTGGCGGGCACCGTCCTTGACCAGCCGCTTGGCCACGCCATCCAGGTCCAGCCCGAAACGGGCGATCGCATCCACCACGCGCTGCGCGGCTTCGATATCGGTGCTCAGCATGGGGGCCGCCGTCCCATGGTCACGGAAGGCGTCCATGGTCTTGGGCGGCATGGTGTTGACGGTATCCGGACCGATCAGCTGATCGACATAGAGGGTATCCGGATAGGCCGGATCCTTGGAGCCGGTGGAGGCCCACAGCAGACGCTGCGGGCGCGCACCCTTGGCTTCCAGAACCTTCCAGCGCGGCGACCGGATCAGCCGCAGGTAGTCCTGATAGGCCAGCTTGGCGTTGGCGATGGCGATCTTGCCACGCAGCCCGCCCAGCTCGGCGTCCTCGCCCTTGCGCTCGTCGATCAGCTTGTCCAGCACGCCATCGACCCGGCTGATAAAGAAGCTCGCCACGCTGGCGAGACGGGAGATGTCTTCACCGCGATGCAGGCGGGCTTCCAGACCGGCGATATAGGCCTCCGCCACCGCCATGTAGGCGTTGCGATCGAACAGCAGGGTCACATTGACGTTGATCCCCTCTTCAATCAGTTTGCGGATGGCCACGGCACCCTCGGGCGTACCCGGCACCTTGACCATGAGATTGGGCCGGTCCACCGCCTGCCAGAGGCGGCGCGCCTCTTCCAGGGTGGCACGGGTATCCAGCGCCAGATAGGGCGAGACCTCCAGGCTCACGTAGCCATCGCGGCCTTCGAGGCGATCGTAGACCGGCCGCAGGATGTCGGCGGCCTGCTGGATGTCCTCGATCGCCAGATGCTCATAGACATCCACCGGCTCGGCATCGGCCTTTTCCAGAAAGGCCTTGAGGCTGGCGTCATAGTCACTGCCATGCCCCATGGCCTTCTCGAAGATCGACGGGTTGGAGGTGACGCCGGTGAGGCCGTCACGCTCGATCAGCTTCTGCAGTTCACCCTTGGCGAGGAACTCGCGGCTGACGAAATCGAGCCAGACCGCCTGGCCCTGCTCCGTCAGCTGTTTGAGTGGATTGCTCATTTGGCACTCCCGGAGCGTTGTGCCTGTTCCTTGGCCAGCTTGACCACGTTGTCCACGGTGTAGCCGTATTTGGCCTGCAGCTTGCCGATGGGCGCCGAGGCCCCGAAGGTGCTCATGGTCACCGAGGCACCCTTGCGCCCGATATAGCGCTCCCAGCCGAGGGGACCGGCCTGCTCGATGGCGACGCGCCCCAGCACCTCGTCGGGCAGCACGGACTGCTTGTAGGCCTCGTCCTGCTCTTCGAACAATTCCCAGCAGGGCATGGAAACCACCCGTGCCTTGACCCCTTCGTCCTTGAGTTGCTCATAAGCCTGCATCGCCAGGCCCAATTCACTGCCGGTAGCCATAAGGATGACCTGGGGCTTACCGCCCTCGGCATCGGCCACCACGTAGGCACCCTGAGCGACCCCTTCGGCACTGGCGTACTTCGAACGATCCAGGGTCGGCAGCGGCTGGCGCGACAGCACCATGCAGGAGGGTCTGTTGGTCTGTTGCAGGGCGATCTTCCAGGCCTGCACGGCTTCGTTGGCATCGCCCGGACGCAGGGTCAGCAGGCCCGGGGTAGCGCGCAGTTGCGCCAGGTGCTCGATAGGCTGGTGGGTCGGGCCATCTTCGCCGACGCCGATGGAGTCGTGGGTGAAGACGAACACCACGGGCAGCTCCATGATGGACGCCAGGCGGATCGGCGGCTTCATGTAGTCGCTGAACACCAGGAAGGTGGCGGTGAAGCTGCGCAGGTAGCAGAGCGCCATGCCATTGGCGATGGAGCCCATGGCATGCTCGCGGATGCCGAAATGCATGTTGCGCCCCGAAGGCTCCCGCGCGGAGAAGCTGCCGGCGCCGTCGAACTTGAGGTTGGTCTTGGTGGACGGCGCCAGGTCGGCGGCCCCCCCGACCAGCCAGGGGATCTGTTCGGCGAAGGCATTGAGCGCCTTGCCGCCGGATTCGCGGGAGGCCACGCCCTTGGCGTCGGCGTCAAAATTGGGCAGCTTGGCGTCCCAGCCCTCCGGCATCTCGCCGGCACGCATGCGCTGGAGTTCGTCGGCACGGCGCGGATCGTCCCGGCGCAGACGATCGAAGGCGCGATTCCAGTCTTCGTAGAGACCACTGGCACGTTCCAGCAGCGCATCACGCAGGTGATGACGGGCTTCTTCGGGCACCAGGAAATCGGCATCTTCCGGCCAGCCGTAGGCCTTCTTCGCCAGCTTGATCTCGTCCGCGCCCAGCGGCTCGCCGTGGGCCGCCGCGGTGTTCTGCTTGTTGGGTGCGCCATAGCCGATCAGGCTGTCGACCACGATCAGGGTCGGCTTGCCGGTGTTGCCCTTGAAGCGATGCAGGGCGGCGGCCAGAGCTTCGGCGTCGTTGGCATCCTTGACGTGCAGGGTGTGCCAGCCATAGCCACGGAAGCGCTCGGCCACGTCTTCGCTGAAGGCCAGCTCGGTGTGGCCTTCGATGCTGATGGTGTTGTTGTCGTAGATCCAGCAGAGGTTGTCCAGGCCCAGGTGGCCGGCCATGGACGCCGCCTCGCCGGTGACGCCTTCCATCATGTCGCCGTCGCCGCAGAGGACGTAGACGTCATAGTCGAACAGGGTCACGCCCGGCTGATTGAAGCGCGCCGCCAGCCACTTCTGCGCCAGTGCCATGCCGACGCTGTTGCCGCAGCCCTGCCCCAGCGGACCGGTGGTGGTCTCGATGCCGGTGGTCATGCGGTACTCGGGATGGCCCGGGGTCTTGGAATCCAGCTGACGGAATTGCTTGATGTCCTCCAGGCTGACCGCTTCCTTGCCGGTCGCGGTGCCGTGCTCGTCGATCTCCTTGACGCCTGCGAGATGCAGCAGCGAATAGAGCAGCATGGAGGCATGGCCGACCGATAGCACGAAGCGGTCGCGGTTGGGCCAGTCCGGATGCTCGGGGTGATAGCGGAGGAAGCGGCTCCACAGCGTATGGCCGACCGGGGCCAGGGCCATCGGCGTACCAGGGTGGCCGGAATTGGCCTTCTGTACCGCATCCATGGACAGGGTACGGATGGTATTGATGGTCAATAGATCGGCGTTGGAGCTGGAAGGTGCGGTGGAACCCATGGCAAGCGTCCTCGTGCTGGCAGGCGCGCCACCCGCGGCAAAAACGGCAAGCACCGTCCATGAAACCGTTTTCAGCACAAGCAGCGCCTAGGAGAAGAAAGCAAAGCGGCCGGACGGGGTCCGGGACGGCGGGGGCAAGCTTCCTCTGCGACCCCACGCCGCAGTCGCGATCCTTTCTCTAGAACAGCGCCTTAGACGGTTGGTTCCCTCTGGGTAGATAGCCGGCTATCGACTTGCGCGCTCAGCAACCGGCGAGCAATTCCTGCTCCACGTCCAGCCCGGCATCACGCATTTGCGCCAGCTTGTACCTGAGGGTGCGAGCACTGATGCCCAGGCGCTCGGCGGTCTCCTTGCGGCGGCCGCGTTCGGCCTTCAGGGTATCGAGGATCACCTGGAATTCCCGATCGCGCAGATCGGCGTCCAATGGACGCATAGCTTCGGCCACGCCTGACGTCGGTACGGGCGCTGCGACAGGCGTCTGGGAGACACCGGTCGCCAGCCAGTGCAGTCCGAAATCCTCGGCCTGGAGCTGGTGGCCCGGTTGCAGGATCAGCGCCCGCTGCACGGCATTGTCCAGTTCGCGCACATTGCCCGGCCAGGGATGCTCGGCCAGGGCCTGGCGCGCGGCGGCGCTCAGGGCCGGTACCGGGCGATTCATCCGCGCGGCCTGGACCGCCAGCAGCCGCTCGGCCAGGGGCACGATGTCGGCCGGTCGCTCGCGCAGCGGCAGCCAGGACAGCGGAAAGACCGACAGTCGATAGAAGAGGTCTTCACGGAAGCGCCCGGCAGCCACCTCCTCCGCCAGCCTGCGGTTGCTGGTGGCCACCACGCGGATATCCAGCGCCAGCGGCTTGCGCGCCCCGACCCGCTCCACCTCGCGCTCCTGCAGGACCCGCAGCAGCTTGGCCTGCAGCCCCAACGGCATCTCGGATATCTCGTCCAGGAGCAGGGTACCGCCCTGGGCCAGTTCGAACTTGCCCGGCTGGGCGGCGATGGCGCCGGTGAAGGCGCCCTTCTCGTGACCGAAGAGGATGGCTTCCAGCAGGTGATCGGGGATGGCCGCGCAATTGACCGCCACGAAGGGGCCATCCGCCCGCGCCGACTGATCATGGATGAAGCGCGCCAGCACCTCCTTGCCGGTGCCCGACTCGCCGGTGATGAGCACCGTGGCCTCGCTCCGGGCGACCCGGCTGGCCAGCTCCAGCAACTGCCGACTCTGGGGATCGGCCGCCACCGGCTGACGCGCACCGGGCGCGCGGCGCCCCTGGGGGCAGCAGCGCGCCAGGGTGTCCAGCAGCAGGCACGGCTCGAAGGGCTTGACCAGATAGTCCGCCGCCCCGCCGCGCATGGCCTCGACGGCGCGTTCGATGCTGCCGAAGGCGGTCATCAGCAGCACCGGCAGCGCCGGATCGCGCAGCCGGATACTGGCCAGCAATTGATGACCGTCGATGCCGGGCATGTTGACGTCGCTGATCACCAGGCCGAAGGGCTCCTCGGCCAGCGCCAGCAATGCTGCTTCACCGCTGTCCACGGCGCGATAGCGGTAACCGCCGAGCTCCAGGGTATCGGCCAGGGCTTCACGCAGGGCGCGGTCGTCTTCCACCAGCAGGATGGGCAGGGTCATGCCGAGATCTCCTCGCGCGCCAGCAGGGGCAGGATGAAGGTCACCACCGTTCCACGCCCCAACCGCGAACGCACGGTCAGCCGGCCGCCATGGGCCTTGGCCATCGCCAGGGCGACCGGCAAGCCGAGACCGGTGCCAGTGGTCTTGGTGCTGAGAAAGGGTTCGCCCAGACGCTGCTGGACCGCCAGTGGAATGCCGGGACCGCCGTCGCTGATCGCCAGGCGCAACTCGTCGTCTCGGCGATAGAGATGCACCTTGAGTCGCGCCGAGCCACCACTGCCCGCCATGGCCTGCAGGGCGTTGTGGAGGAGGTTCAGGGCGGCGCCCACCAGCATGTCGCGATTGCAGGCGAGCAGGCCACCCTGGGCATCGAGTTGCCAGCGCACGGGACAGTCGCCGAGATGAGGGGTCGCCGCCTCGCGTAGGGCAGTGAACAGCGCGCCGGGCGTCAGCCGATCCGCCAGGGGCAATTCGCCGCGAGCGAATACCAGCATGTCGCGAACCTGGTTCTCCAGTTCGTGCAGCCGCTCCTTGAGCCGGCTGGCGAAACGCTGTTGCTGCGCCAGCGCCAGACCGCCCTCCTCCAGATGGCTGGCATAGAGCAGCGCCGCGGTCAGCGGGGTACGGATCTGATGCGCCAGCGAGGCCATGGTCCGCCCCAGCGCCGACAGCCGCTCATGCCGCGCCAGTTCGCCCTGCAGATGGCGGGTTTCAGTGAGATCGTTGAGCAGCACCAGTTGCCCCGGCTCACCGTCGAGCGAGCGGGTGGCGATAGAGACCCGGCGGCCATCGCGCAGGGATACCTCGTGGCCATCGTCATGACGTGGAGCGAAGGCCCGGGCAATCACCGTACGCCATAGTTCGCTCGCCAGTGGTTCCCCGAGCAGGGCGGTGGCAACTGGATTGGCGTCGCGTACACGGCCAGCACCGTCCACCACCACAATACCGGCCGGCATCACGTCCAGAAGATTCTGGAGCCGGCTGGCCAAGCGCTCCTTTTCCGCCAGCTCCTGCAGACGCTGGGCAGACACCCACTCCAGTTCGCCCTGCAGCGAATTCATCCGGGCTTCGAGCAACTGGAAGGATTCGCTCAGCTGGCGCGACATCTGCCCCAAGGCTTCACGAGCCTGCGCCGAGGCGGAAGCCTCCACGGTGGCGTCGGCGGGGACAGCGGAAGAAAGGGCTTGCGCAGGCATCGGCTGGGGCTCGCGACGGACAATTGACATTGTCCAGGCTGGAGCAAGACCCATGCCGCCCTCGCGCATAGCGCCGTAGTGTGGAACACGGCGCAGCCTTTTCCAATTTTTTGAGCGCCACACAAGCAGAGGTATATGAGATTGGTCTGGTAGGAAGATACCAGGCGCAGTTTGGACCGGGAGCCTTCTATCGTCGAAGCTCGACACAGAAGTCGGTACTGGAAAAGTTGGTCTGCACTGCGCTCAGTTTCCCCTACCAGCCTAGGATATGGCTGAAAAGTCGTAGCTGTCAGTTAGCAAAGCCACATGGGCATTTGTTTCAAGCACAGCTGGCGCGAGACTTGCTGTGGCTTGCACTCCAGACCGATGGCGACATTTTTTTGCCGATCGTTAATTTCCCTGCACACCAGAGGCTACGCTGATGTCCACTCGTTTTTCTTGTGTAGGATGCGGCAAATGCTGTACCTCGCACCATATCCCGCTGACACTGAACGAGGCGATCCGCTGGGTTCAGCAGCACGGTGAGTTGATCGTCCTGGTCGAAGCGTTTCTCGAGGATGGTCAAGGCATCTCGCAGGTGCAGCGCGAGCATGCCGAGCAGCGCTCTTTGCCGGTGTGGTGCGGAGAGACGCGCGCCTATGTCGCTATTACCTTCGCCGCCTATAACCCAGGGCGTTGCATGCGCTTGGATGCCGACAACCGCTGCTCAATTTATGAAGAGCGGCCCTTGGTTTGCCGTATCTATCCAATGGAGATCAATCCGCATCTTCCCTTGAGACCCCATATGAAAGACTGCCCGCCGCACGCCTGGGAACAGGGGCCGACGTTGATTCACGGCGGGCGCTTGCAGGACGTGGAGCTGATCGCGCTCATCGAGCGGTCACGACAGGCGGATCGCGATGAAATAGGTCGGAAGGCGGCGATCTGCACGGCCTTGGGTATTCGTACATCGGCACTCAAAGGCGATGGCTTCACCGCCTACCGACCTTGCGGTGCAGATTTTTTGGCAGCGACCGAGCAGGTAATGACCAATCCACCGATGGATGCGGCCACGGACTGGGCGCTTCACGTATCGCACCGCGAATTAGCGGAGCAGCTCAAGGCAACCGGCGCGCTGATCGCTTCTGCCTTGACGCAAACGGACTATGGATTCATCGCTTTGGGCGCGGCATGAGACTAAGCCTCGCCGATCCCCCGGCATAGGCAGGACCTTAATCCTAACCAGCTCTCGTCAAATCGAACAACGGCGCCTTGTTGAGTTGATGCTTGACTCGAAGAGCGGTGCCTTTGTTTGAAAAGTCGATGCGTGAGCAGTGGTCCATACGGGTCAAAGTGACCATTGCCTTGAAACTGCTGGTCAGCTTGTCGAGTGCAGAGGCGGCGTTTTTTCTACCTTCCAATGCAGTTCGTGTGGGACGGATCGTACTGAAATCGATCATCCAGGTGTCCAGATCTAGATAGCAATCCTGACGCAGCTTCAGATACAAAGGCGCCAGAAAACGCTCAAAGGTAAACCTTCGAGCGCCATTACCGGGAGCACTGGTAGACCGTCTTCCAGGGCCATAGCGATCGAATAGGCTAGGTCATCTGGCGCCCGGGCGCTGGATACAGAAGATGCCATTGCGCATCTGCCGATCATCATGGCGTAGCGCCCATCCTCAGGATGAGGAAACGGTCTCGTCCATCAGTGCCCCGCACTCATTCGAAAGGTCGTAACGCCCCCCTGATGCTTGCCTACGCTGCCGTCACCGACTCAGAGTAACGAATACGACTTTTCAGACAAACCCTAGATCTCTCCGTCAAACTCGTCGTCGCGACGGCCCATACCGTACTTGCGCATCTTCTCGACCAGGGTGGTCCGGCGGATGCGCAGGCGTTCGGCGGCACGGGCCACTACGCCACCGGCATCGTCCAGCGCTTGCTGAATGAAGCTCTTTTCCAGGTTGGCCAGGTAGTCCTTGAGATCCAGGCCTTCGCTGGGCAGCAACGCCGAGGACGAGACCTCAACCGTTCCAATTCCGGCCATGGCCTCACGCTCCTGTAGTTCCTCGCGCAGTGACTCCACCATGGGATCGGCTTCGTCTTCCACATAACGGAACTTGAGCGGCAATTCGGCCACGCCTATGACCCCATAGGGATGCATGATCGCCATGCGTTCCACCAGGTTGGCCAGTTCACGGACGTTGCCCGGCCACTCATGGCGACAGAGCGACATGATCGCCGCCGAGTTGAAACGGATGGAGCCACGCTTCTCGTGCTCCATCCGCGCGATCAATTCGTTGATCAGCAGCGGGATGTCTTCGCCCCGCTCGCGCAGCGGCGCCATGTCGATGGGAAAAACGTTGAGGCGGTAGTAGAGATCCTCCCGGAAGGTGCCTGCGGCGATCATCTGCTCGAGGTTCTTGTGGGTTGCGGCGATGATGCGCACGTCCACGCTCTGGGTCTTGTTGCTGCCCACCCGCTCGTAGGTCCGCTCCTGCAGCACCCGCAGCAGCTTGACCTGCATGGGCAACGGCATGTCGCCGATCTCGTCGAGGAACAGGGTGCCGGTGTTGGCCAGCTCGAAACGCCCGGCACGACTGGTGATGGCGCCCGTGAAAGCACCCTTCTCGTGGCCGAACAGTTCGCTCTCCAGCAGCTCGGCCGGGATGGCACCGCAATTAACCGGCACGAAAGGCGCTTCGCGTCGCTTGGAGTGAAAGTGCAGGTTGCGCGCCACCACCTCCTTGCCGGTCCCGGACTCGCCAAGGATGAGCACCGTGGCCTCGGTATCGGCCACCTGCTGCATCATCTTGCGCACGCCCTGGATGGCGCGACTGGTACCCACCAGGCTGCGAAACAATTCGGGCTCGCGCTGACGCCCGCGATCCCGGGCCTGGTCGTACATCTCGCGATAGACCTGGGCGCGGTGCAGGGAGTCCAGCAGCTTGTTGTACGCCAGCGGGTATTCGAGGGAAACCAGCACACGGCGGCGGACATCGTCCGGCCACTCCGGCTGCGCCGTTTCGCCCAGCAGCAGCAGCGGGACCATCTCGTCCCAGGCCACCACCTGTTTGAGCAGCTCGACGCTGTTGCCGCGACTGTCGACGCGACCGACCAGCACACAGCTGACCTGCCGACTGCTGTCGAGCGCTTCGAGGGTGGCTTGCCAATCGGAACTGGTGCAGGCGAGATGATCTTCGCCGAGAAAATCGAGAATGACCGACACTGCCTTGCGCCGCTCGGCTTCATCGTCGATCAGAAGGATCTTGGTTTCACGCCACATATCCCTGCCCCATCCGGCTAGTCGGTTCGCTACACGCAGGTGTCGCCTGCATCCAAGTGCCAACTGGTCGGCATCTTGCGCAAGTTAAGACAAATTGTGAGGCGGGGTCAATTTTATGGCGGTGGATTGTGAAAACTTTGAACTGCCGTCTGGCAGACGACGATTAACCGAACAGCTGGTAGACCTTGGCTGCCTTATCGGCGCGTTGCGCCTGCGTCAGCTCGACCGCGATGGCAGAGCGCTCGGCCGTGGTGGCGGCGATAAGGGTTTTGTAGGTCTTGAGCAGATTCTGCAAGGCGAATGTCAGCTCGGTCTCAACCCCCGGCCCTTCCTGCATGGCAGCATCGACCGCCAGGCGGCAATCCAGATCAAGACGACGGATGGCTTCCCAGTCCTGCTCGGCGAGGGCCTGTTCCAGCCGACCGCGCAGCTGATTGATACAAATAACAATGGTAGCCATGGCTCTCGTCCTCTGGACTAGACCGGCGCGATGCCGTCCCAACCCTCTTTAATGTTGCGCAATAGCCCAGCGACCTCGTCGAGAATCCGCTCGTCGTTGGTCCTGTTGGCTTCGGCCAGGCGCTTGGACATGTAAACGTACAGCGCTTCGAGCCGCTGTGCTAGTTCGCCCCCCGTTTCCAGGTTCAGAGCGTCTCTCAACCCAGCGATGATGTTGATCGTCTTGCCTATCAACTGTCCCTTAAGCTGAAACTTTTGATTCTGCATAGCGCCCTTTGCTTGGGCGATACGGCTCAGGCCGCCGTCGAATAGCATCTGAATCAAGCGATGCGGCGAGGCTTCGAAGACCTCGGACTGAATCCCGACGTTCTGATACTGGCGCAGCGCTGCGGTTCGTGCGTACATTTTCTCGCTACCTTGAAATCAACAGGTGAACTGTCTTGATGTTCAAGATATCGGCGCTCAGCCGCTGATCTTTAGTCAGATTCGTTTAGTCATCCGAAGATTTATTCAGGGCGTTCAGGGTAGTCAGCACACTGCTGCTAGTGCTATTTAGCTGAGCTACGAGGGTATCCATGGCATTGTACTTCGCTGTCAGGATATCAGTGAGCTTGGCCTTGCGCGTATCGAGCGTGGCTTGTTGCTCAGTAAGGCTTGTGAGCGTGCTCTTGATCGTCGAGGTCTGCTGCGATAGCAGACCGGTGCTGCTCTTGGTATAGACATCGACGACATCATCCAACTTGTTTAGCAGACCGGTTTTGGAAGTGAAGAAATCCTGGACATTAGCGGCATTTGCCGCAAGCCCGGAACTCAATTTGGTCGAATCCAGGCTCAGCGTTCCCGTAGTTGTCACAGTGATCCCTAGCTGCGACAGCGTCTGCAAGCTACCGCTCGCGGAGGAGTTACCGAACAAGGTGCTCTGAAGCTTATTGACCAGGCTCCGGGTCATGGAATCACTGGCCAACGCAGCGCTAGAAGTGGACGTAGACCCATCGTCGGCCGTGGTGGTACTGACCTTCGTCAAGCCGTTGATCGAAGTAATCAACGCATTGTAGCCGTCGACGAAACTCTGGATGCTGCTTTTGAGAGTATCGGTATTGGTACCGACCGTGATGGTCGTCTGGCCTTCCTTCAGCAGCGAAAACCTCACACCTGATACAGCGGACTCGATGGTATTGCTGGAACTGGTCAGACTCAAGCCATCAAGGGTATAGCTGGCATCCTTTCCAGCCATCAGGATACTGCCCTTTCGGGTGCTAGAGTCGGCCGAGCTGCTATCGATGTTTAGGGCTTCGAGCCCGGATGAGCCGGACAGGGTAATGCCCGAATTGGCGCCAGTGGCGGTGGAGCTGAGGACCAGCTGCGACTTCCCATCCGCGCCGGTGATCAAATTCGCCGAAACACCGGTGGTGGTGCTCTGCTTGTTGATGCTATCGCGGATGTTGCTGAGGCTTGCGCCCTGGCTGACGGAGATCGAATAGCTACTGTCCCCTTTGCCGAGAGTCAAGGTCCCGCTATCAAAGGTAGTACCGGAGCTGATGCTGTCCGTTGCGACCTTAGCGGCGGTTGCCAGACTTGTTACATTGAGCGAATAGGTACCGGCTACTGCTGTGGAATCGACCGTGGCGGTCGCGTAGGTACTCTCCGACGATGTCGCCGTCAAACCTGCGAAAGATGTTGTGCTATTGAGCTTACCGATAGCAATCTGGAAATCGCCCAGCGCTGTGGTCAGGCTACCTACCGCCGAGAGCCGGGCATTCTCCGAGGTCTTGAGACTACTGATCTGCTGCTGCTTACCTGCAGTCTGCGCCGTCACCAGAGCATCGACGAGAGAAGTGATATCCAGCCCGGTTCCCAATCCCGTCGATGACTTGATCGTTCCTGAAGTGGAAGAAGCCGTAGTGGAGGACGTCGAAGATATGGTGCTCATAGTATTCTCCAGATTTTTGACGCTACCAGCGGTGTCAACTGGCCGAGCAAGACTCACGCCAACTCAGGCCTTTTCCCTGAAGAGCAGGTTGCTCGATTCCTTCAAACTTTCGGCCAATCTGACCGCGACTTCCGAAGGGATCTGCCGAATCACTACGCCGCTGTCGGTTGCGACAACCTTGACGATAGGGATACCGGACGCCTCGTCCACCGAGAACTCCAGATTACGATGAACGTTCTGCACATCGGAGCGAATACTAGCGACTGCCTTATCGAGGACGTCACGGCTGGGCTGCTCCGCCTTGGGGTCCTTACCCGTATTGGATTCCATATCACCACCCTTTGGCGATACCGGCAGCGTTGCCGGAGTCTGAGTGTTACCGACGGCGCTGGAGGGTAGGCCTGAGGTAAGGTTGATGCTCATCAAAACATCCTCCGAGAGAATTCACACAACGCGGAAAAGGGCGCCTTAGCGCCCTCCCCTCGTGCCTACCAGAATTACTGGAGCAGTTTCAGTACAGAAGCGGGCTGCTGGTTAGCCTGGGCCAGTACTGAGGTTGCAGCCGATTGCAGGGTCTGCTGCTTGGTCATCTCGGCAGTTTCCGCTGCGAAGTCCGCGTCCTGGATAGTACTGCGGGCGGCGGTCGCATTCTCGGAGATGCTCTGCAGGTTGGAGATGGTGCTATCCAGACGGTTCTGCACCGCACCTAGCGCGGAGCGCTGGGAGTCGATGGTCTTGAGCGCGTCGTCGATGACCTGGATGGCCTTCTGAGCATTTTTGGAGGAACTGATGTCCAGGGACTGGATGGATTGCCCGGAAGTTACAACCACGTTACCCACCACCGCGTTAGAAGAGCCGCTGGTGATCTTGCTGCTGGAGGTCAGTTCAATTTTTCCGCCGCTGGCAACTGCGGTTATGCCACTGACGTTGGTGTTCATCGCCGATACGATATCGTTTAGCGTTGCGCCCTTGGCATAGCTCACGTCCGTACCATTGATGGTGACCGTACCGGATGCCGTGGTATTGCCGGCCGAGTTGAAGGTCGCTCCCAAGCTACCGCTGGCAATGGAACCCGATGCAAGCGAGGAACTACCCTTGAGCGCACTGGCACTCATATCGTTCAGCGTGAAGCTCACGGTTTCGTTGGCGTTGGCGCCGACTTGGAAGGTCATGGTGCCGTTGGTGCCAGCGGTACCGTCGAGCAGAGTCTGAGCGGTGGAGCCACCACCGAAGGTAGTGGTGGTGGAGATTCGGGTCAGTTCGGCGGTGAGGGATTCGAATTCCTGGTTCAGCGAGTTACGGTCATCGGCGCTGTTGGTGCCGTTAGAGGACTGAACCGACAGGACGCGCATGCGCTGCAGGATGTTGGTGGACTCCTGCAGGGCGCCTTCGGCAGTCTGGGCAATGGAGTTGGCATCGTTGGCATTGGACACAGCCTGGTCCAAACCCTTGACCTGGCTGGTCAGACGGTTCGAGATCTGCAGGCCGGCGGCGTCGTCCTTGGCACTGTTGATCTTCAGGCCAGTGGACAGGCGGGTCATAGCGGTGGTCAGGTTGCTCGATGCGCTGTTCAGGTTCTTCTGAACGGTCAAGGAAGCGACGTTGGTATTGACGGTCATGGTCATGGTGAAGAACCTCGTGGATTAGGCTACTGCTTTAGCTCCTGGCCATGGGGACCGCCCGATGTGACCTGGAGAACCTTCGATATGGTTATCGTCCGGAAAGGCATTTGCTTTAGGCGGAAAAGCGTTTTTTTACTATGCCGAGCAAAAACCGTTTGACTGAGCAACAAAAAGTTGCCTGCCCCCTATAACGGCCGAAATACCGGGATCTTGAGCGGGAATGTCTGTCGCGCGAATTTTCCAGGCGCCAAAAAGCACGCTGCCGGCAAATGCCGGCAGCGTGCTTGCTCGTGAGCGCAGACGCCAAAGCGTCATGGTTGCCAAGCGCGATACCACTCTTGCAGGTTGTCACCTTCCAGCATCCAGTCCTTGCGTATCTGCTCTCTCAACACATCTCCCTGCCGAGCGCATTCGTCGAGATCGCTCACATGCATACGGATCGCATCGACCCAGTCGCGATAGCGATTTTTCACTCGCGTGACGGGTAGATTACCGGCGTAGCAGCGTAGATCACTGCATACAACTGGAAATCCGCAGATGCCGTATTCGAGCAAGCGCAGGTTGCTTTTGCATTCGTTGAATTGGTTGTACTCAAGCGGCGCTAACGCCAAGTCCAGATTCAAACTGGCAAGCAGAGCTGGATAGTGGCCTATCTCCACGCCAGCGTGAAATTCCTTGACGTAAGGACGTAGAGAAGGCGGACACATGCCTAGAAAAACCCAGTCAACCTCATCCGCAAGGTCCCTGACCACATCGTGCAGTAGCTCCAGGTCACCGGTGTGCCCGGCACCTCCGGCCCAGCCTACCCGAGGCTTGGTAGAGGTCTTTCGTTGGCTAACGGGCAAATTTCCCCACCACTCCAAATTTAGCCGATTGGGTGCTATACGAATGTCCGGGTGAAGTTCGGCGAAGGCTTCGGCCAAGGGCTCTGTAGAGACCACGAAGCGATCCGTATAGCTCAGAGCACGGCGTAGCGACCGCAGGATGTCCCTGGGAATATCTTCGCGGTGAATGCTCTTCAACGGCAAATTAGGTAGGTAATCGTCCAGTTCATAGACGGTAAAGGCCTTGGAAAGGAGCTTCATGCGACGCATCGCCTCCAGTCGCTCATCACCAATCTGACGCTGCAGCACTACGACATCGGGCGCATAGCGCTCCAGGTCGGCTACGTGCATTAGATGCTGGGTCATCACTCCCTCGATGAGTCCGGCCTCGCGCTGGGCATGGAAGGGCTGGATGAGACGATAGTGACCACAGCCGAAGGTATCGGCGTAATGAGCCATGACGACGGGGACAGGGCGCCAGACCAACGGCTTCCAGCTCAACTGGGTATCGGTGAGAGTGAAGCCGCCAGGCGCCCGCACCAGCGACAAATTGATATTGTAGGCGGAATCGCGTGCGATCCTAGGCAACCATCGCGCGTAGAAATGATCCTGGAACTCAACGGTCTGCTTGACGGGATCAGCGCCGTGCAACAGTACCGCGTGAGGTGTCCAGACGATCAGATAACCTGCCTCGCCCAAGCGCAGACACAGATCCAGGTCCGCCCCCTCTCGCATGAGAGGGTCCTCAGTGAAGCCGCCTATCTCCTGGAAAGACTGCGCCCGGATCATGAAGCAGCCACCTGAGACGGCGCTGTAGTTCTGATCGACTTGCAGCCGGTTCATGTAGCCCGGGGAATCCTGCGGCTCTCCTACGAAAGCGCGTCCAGCCACACCCTGCAGCCCGAGAATGACGCCGGCATGGGTGATGCGCCCATCGGCATCTACGGTTTTGGCACCGACCACCGCAACTTCTGGACGCAGCGCATGGTTGAGTAACGCTTCCAGCCAATCCTTGCGGAAAACCGCGCTGAGCGGGTCCAAGATGACCAAATAGCTTCCCGTCGCCTCGCCAGCGCCAGCATTTAGCAAGGCCGCCGGCTCAAGGGATTCTTCACTGCGCAGTACCCGGATCCTCGCGCTTGCCAGCTCATCAATGCCTAGCAACCACTGACGGACGGCTGGTTGCGTACCAGCGTTGTCCAGCAGGAGTACTTCGTAGTCCTCGTACTGGGTTTGCTCCAGCACACTCATGACGCAGCGCTGTGCTGCAGCAAGACGATCCTGCACTGGAATCAAAACGGAAACCCTGGGTTTTTCGCCACGGTTGTAGTGCAGTCGATAGCAACCCGGGAGGCTATCTAGCACCTCAGCGTGGTCATAGCCCCGTGCTCGCAGGTGTCGAAGGATGGCCTCACGCTCTTCGGTGCGCGGAACAACTTTCAGGGCATCACTGATCAGTAGCGGCTCGGATACATGACCGAGGCCTGCCAGCCCACCCTCCTCGACCAGACGCAAGAGGAAATCGAGTTCAGCGGCGTCCGCTGCCGCTTCGGTGAAGCCACCCGCCGCCAGCAGTAGATCGCGCCGCAACAGCCAATGGCGCGCCAGGCCGCGGGGAAAGCTCAAAAGCAGATCAAGGTTGAAATCGGGCTTGAGAATGAGCTCCAGCGCACCCGTACCGCCGCGCTGGAGACCATCGGCATAAATGGCTCGACAATCTGGCGCCTCCAATAACTCGAGCGCACAAAGCAGTAATCCGCTATGGGTAAAGGTTTCGCCAGCCTTGACTAGCAGGCACCAGTGGCTATCCATGTCCCGGATTGCCTGGTTGTAGGCCGGCACCCAAGTGGAGCCCCAACCGGACCGCACCTCGACACTCGGCCAGTCCGCCAGAGCGTCCTGCGGCGTGGCGGCCTGGGTGAGCACCATGACTCTGATCCGAGGACCGACCTGGCTTTCCAAACGCAGACTTTCCAGCGTCAGCCCTACCGCCTCGACGTCACCGTCCTGGTCCAGAATTACAATGCCCAGACACAGGTCGGCGTGGCGCACGGCCAGATGGGCAGCGATCAGCTCTTGTTGAATCCGGGTAGGCCGACGCGTCTCCATCCATAGGTCGATACTATTCGATCCGCTCCGGCTTATACCTAGCCGGGCCAGCATGGCATCTTGTTCGGCAGCGACCTGAGCATTGCCCAGATTTCCATGACGCTGATAGAGGCGCTGGTAAAGGGCGCCAAAGTTCTTTTGCTCACGCCCGAGCATGTGGTCCGTTGTGCCGGACTGACGCATATGCACTTCCGCTGATACCTCCGGCACGTGGTAGAACGGCAAGCGCTTTGCCAGGTGCAGCAAAAGGTCCCAGTCTTCGAAAGCGGTCAAGGACTCATCGAACCCACCGATGCTCGCAAGTACCATGCGCGGGTGGGCGAAGGTGTTGACTGGAATGTAGTTCTGGACGAACAGCCGCTCCGACTCGAATCGCTCATGCCGGTAGGGCTGGAGTCGCTCTATCTCATGACGCTTTCCATCCTCAAGACGCTCTATGACATACTCGACACCTGTGTAGACCACTGCGTCCGGCGTTAGCCGAAGCGCATGCGCCAGCTGTGCAAGGTGGTGAGGACGATAGAGATCGTCATCGTCGAGATAGGTTACATAGCGGCCTCGGGCCAGTCGCAGGGCAGAATTGCGGGCAGCGGAAAGCCCTTGATTGCGCCCCTTGCGAAGGTAGCTTACCGGTACTGACAGTGGCGCGAGCAAGGCTTCTACCGGCATGCCCCGGTCGTTCACCAGAATGATCTCGAAGTCACGGAAAGTCTGATGTTCAAGGCTTGCCAGCGCGTCTTCCAGCAGGTCCGGCCGGTTGAAGGTGGTGACGATGACACTGAACGTCGGCTCGTAGTCTGTACCAACGGTATCTTCCAATACCTGAATCCGACCTGTGACATTCGCCCCGTAGACCTGCGCTTCGTGAGCCGTGCGTAGTGCGGCAGCGAGTTCGCCGAGTTCCTCCAGCGTCTCACTCAATCGCACCAAGCCCAGCGCTTGCCCCTCGTCACCGCCAGGTAGATCCGGGTAAATTCGCTCCACGGGATAGCGATCGAACATATCCCGCGCAACCTTGGCTTCGAAAGCTCGCGTCTTGGCACTGGACAGACTTTCGCCGTGCTGGCGCCACTGACAAAGTACGGCTTCCACCTTCTTAAACCGCGCGCTATCAGCAAGCCGGGTCCACATCTGGAAGTCGTGGCAGCGGACGAACGCAGTGTCATAGCCACCGTATTGAGCATAAAGCGCTCGGCGAACCGCAGTCCCTGGATTAGGCAAGCAATTGCCACGGATCAGGATGGGCAACAGCGACTGACCGTAGAAATCGGGATATTGGGTACGCCAGAGCTTGCTTGGCTGAATGTCATCGAAGATCTCTAGGTCACCATAGAGAACATCCGCATCGGGAAAAGCCTGGCTGGCCTCGCGCAAAGCAGTTAGAGCGCCATGTGCCTGGCGGTCGTCACTATCGACCCATACGATAAATTCACCGCGGGCCGCTTCGATACCACGGTTACGTGCCGCGGCACCGCCGCCATGGTCGGCGCGAATGAGCCGCAGCCGGGGATCTTCAATGGCCGCGATGATAGCCAGGGAACCGTCGGTGGAACCGTCATCCACCACTAGCAACTCGAGATCCGGATCGCTTTGCGCCAGGACCGATTCGATGGCTTCGCGCACATAACGCTCGCGGTTGTAGACTGGCATGACCACGCTGAAAAAAGGCGCCGGCCCCAGTACTTGGGAGCTGGAAGCGGGCGGCACCAAGGCTGGCACCGCGGGCGGCGCACTGAACACCTGGAAACGCTGATCCAACCAGCTCAGGACCTGGACGATGAGTTGCGGCTTACGGGCCGGATCGATATCGCGGTGGGTGGCGATGCTTTCGATGAAGAGCGCACTGAGTTCATGATAGTGCGCTGTGCTCTGGCGCCCGGTGATCCTCTCCATCGCAGTGGTGTGCCGCTCGCGCCAGTCGCGACGAACATAGAGGGGCTTGTCGACACGCACGAAGGGACCGTGGGCGGCGATATGGCAAAGAAAGGCAAGATCGGTGCTGACAACCGGCCTTACCGGAAGATCGATACAGGAGCGTCGGATGAGCTGATTGATCGGTTCGCATCGATCTAGGGCGTGCAGCAGCCTCAAATAACGTTCATGCGCGGCCAAGGGCTCGGCGAAGATGTAGTTGCCACCATTGCTCTGGGCAAAGGTCAACCCGTCCTCGTCGATCCAGCGAGTATGGCAGTAAACCAGGCTGATGCGTTCGTCGGTCCGCATCCGAGCCAGGGTTTCGGCGAGAAACTCCGGCTCGATGAGATCATGACCGCCCAGCCACATAAAGAAGTCGCTGCGCGTATGGTCCAGACAAAACTGAAAATTGGCGGCGGCTCCTAGGTTCTCAGAGTGGCGAACATAGGTAAATCGGGGATCGCTGTCGCAAAACCCCTGGCAGATCACACTGGTACCGTCGGTCGACGCGTTGTCGGCCACCAGCGCGCGAAAATCACCATTGGTCTGGGCCGCAAGCGAACGCAGGGTGTCCAAGATGAAAGCGGCTTCGTTGTACACCGGGATGCTGATGACAACGCTGTTTTCTGCAAGGACCATGGACACTCCTGAAGGGATGGGCAATCAAGCCGTCGAACGATCAAAGGCAATGCTGGCGACGTCAGAGTACTGACGCCGCCCTAATTCAGGAACCCTCAAGCAATATGCTCGCCAAGGCCTCGCCCGAGCCGCTAGCCGATGCGTTTGAGGTAACCTTCGGGAGCCACGCTAATGAGCAACTTGTTCTCCAGCGCCTTATCGATCACAAACTCTGGATGCTCGGCAAGATAGCGATGCACAGCTGTCTGCGGACTATTGCCCCTGCCCCATGGGCGATCAGCGAAGAACTCGTCCGGCATTAATTCGACCACGGTATCCATAACCACACAGTAGCTGTCGATCGCCACCAAGGGCGCATAGGCGTGCAGCTCCTGGTAGACGTGTTCGTCAGTGTGGTTGGAATCGAGTATGACCAATACGCAGCTGGCCTGGGCCGCCAGCGTCTGTACCTGTTCAACGATCTGCGGGGCAACAGAAGAGCCCTCGATCAGCGTAATCCGTGAACTCAACGGATGAGATTCGATTGCTTGCCGGTTGTGCTCGCGGATATCGATGTCCACGCCGACCACGCGCCGCGGGTCCGTACGCCCCTCGCAGAGATCAAGCAGCGCCAGGAGCGATGCGCTAAGGATGAGCGAGCCACCATGGGCTATGCCGGTCTCGACGATCAGGTCCGGGCGGACGTTCCACACCAACTCCTGCAGCGCCACCATGTCCTGGGGATACTGGATAATTGGTCGCCCCAGCCAGGTGAAATTATAGGAATACCTGTGCCGGCAACTCTGCAGGAACCAATCACGCGTTTGCTGGTTCAGGAGCGGATCTGCCGCAGCAACGGCAGCGTTGTGCTCGCACTCCATCCGAAAATCGACGTGTGGATTTGGTTTTCTAGCTGTCATCCAATGTTTCCTCCGGAAGCTCTAGATAGCCGATCACGCGGGCGGGATTGCCCACCACAATCGCACCGGCTGGTACGTCTCGGGTCACCACTGCGCCCGCGCCTATGGTTGACCAAGCGCCCAGTTGCAAGCGTGGCAGGATCACGGCGCTGGCACCGATGAACACGCCGGTACCTACCCTTACCAGTCCGCATAGATTGGCGCCCGGGGCGACGAACACCGAGTCCCCTAGCCAGGTTTCATGATTGATGAATGCTCCAGCGCTGACGCTGACGTTACTACCGAGCCGGACCCCCGCCTGCAGGATGGCCGCGCGCTGCAGATAGCTTCCCGCACCGAGTTCGACGTCGTCTACCAACACCTCGGGATGGATGAACTGACCGAGCCTCGCTCCTGCCCGCAGCAGTTCCAGGGTTGTGCTATGGCGGGTGCGGGTATCGCGCGTGATGACGTTAACCACCTGGGCAGAGCCGAGCCTACCCAAATCCGCCGTTCCCCCCAGCACGGTGAAACCATGGAAATCGCGACCCTGCTTGCTGGCATCGTTGTCGAGAAAGCCCCGAATGCGCGCTGTTCCGGCCGCCATCATCGCCCGCGCCTGTGCAGCGACCTCAGGATTGTTGGCGCCGAGCAGGAGTAACTCCGGCGTGCTCATGAGGCGGAGCGTGCATGCAGGTTGCGGACGACTTGGCATACCCGGTCGAGCTGGGCCTCAGTGATGTCGTGGAAACTGGGCAGATTGATAGCGCGACCGGCGATGTCTTTCGCGATGGGTTGCGGCTCGCGACGGCCAAAGGGGGGAAGGCTCGACAAAGGATGAAAAAACACCCTCGCATCGATATCGGCTGCCGCGAAGGTTTCCAGCAAGCATTCGCGCGTGATGCCCAAGGCAGGGTCGAAGACCAATGTCGGCATCCAGGCGCCATTAATCTCGCCGGGGCGCTCGGGATTAAAGGCAAGGCCACCAAGGTCGGCGAGGCGCGCCTTGTAAGCGCTGAGGATCTGCCGCTTGCGCTGGGTCAACTCATCGAGTCTTTCAACTTGGGCGCAGCCAAGCGCCGCCTGAATGTTCGACAGCTTGTATTTGAAGCCCAGCGTTTCAGGCCAGAACTGGCGGCTCTGGACCGCCGCGCGACCATGATTTGCCAGTGTCGCGACCTTTTCTAGGAGCGCAGCGTCCTGGGTCACGAACATGCCGCCCTCTCCGGTGGTCATGGTCTTGGTGCCATGAAAGGAAAACACGCCAAAGGTGCCCAGGCTGCCGGCCCGCTGTCCATGATAGACCGACCCAAGCGCCTCGGCAGCGTCTTCGACCACCGCTATGCCGTGTTGCCTACCGAGGGCGAGCAATGCATCCAGTTCACACAGATTACCATATAGATGCACGGCGATGATGGCTTTGGTGCGCGCCGTGATTGCCTCGGCTACGCGGACTGGATCGAGGCACCAGGTGTCGGGGCGGATATCCACGAGCACTGGCGTGGCGCCCAAATAAAGGATGGGTGCTACTGACGCAATCCAGTTGGTGTCGGCGAGGATAACCTCGTCACCCGGACCGATGCCCAAGGCGGCGAGCCCCATGTGCAGTGCACCCGTGGCACTGGAAGTGGCCAGGGCCTGGGCGACCCCTAGATGTCGCCGGAACGCGTCTTCGAATCGGTGAATGTAAGCATAGCACTCGCTGCCCCAGCCGTACCGGGCGGCGTCGGTGACGTAGGCGACCTCCAGCTCGGTGATGGAAGGCTGGGTGTACTGAATGCGCATCAATGCAACTCCAGGGTGGGGATCACGGTGACGAAACGTCCCTGCCAGGCCCGTATTCCGGCCAGTTGAGAGACGATCTCGGCGGTGAGGTTCCAGGGCAGGATCAATACCCAGTTCGGCTTGGCCGTTTCTAGTTCGCCAGGCGGGCGAATCGGTATATGGCTGCCTGGCAACAGTCGACCCTGCTTGGAGGGCGCCGCATCGCATACGAAAGGCAACAGATCGGGTTTTACCCCCGCGTAGTTGAGCAGCGTATTGCCCTTAGCCGCTGCGCCATAGGCGGCGATGGTACGTCCAGCCCGCTTCTGCTCGAGCAAAAAAGTCAAAAAGGCGTTCTTCACCGCCTCGGCCCGCGCCTGGAAATGCAGATAGGTCTCTAGCCGCTGTAGCCCCCCAGCTCTTTCCCGCGCCAGTAACTGCGCTACCCGCAGGCTCGGCTCGGGCGCTGCCGCGGCGTGGCCAGCATGAATACGTAAACTCCCGCCGTGGGTTGAGAGCTCCTCAACATCGTGGATGCGTAGTCCGGCAGCGTCGAGAATGCGTTGCAGGGTATGCAGCGAGAGGTAGGAAAAGTGCTCGTGATAGACGGTGTCGAATTGCCCTTGCTCTAGCAGTTGCAGCAAATGCGGAAACTCTAGGGTAAGCAGGCCGTGGGGCTTGAGCGCCAGCGCCAACCCTTGGGCGAAGTCGTTGATATCGGGTACGTGGGCCACGACGTTATTGCCGATCAGAAGATCCGCCTGCCGACCTTCGCGACGCAAGCGCTCGCCGAGTGCGCGGCCAAAGAATTCCTGGAGGATGGGAATGCCCTGACGCTCGGCGACCCGTGCGGTGCTCGCCGTCGGTTCGATGCCCAGGCAAGGGATGCCAGCGGCCACGAAGTTGCGCAGCAGATAGCCATCGTTGGCGGCGACCTCCATGACCAACGCTTCCGCTCCTAGCGCGAGTCGCCCGATCATCGTCTCGGCGTAGCGGGCGGCATGGGCACACCAGCTGCTGGAGGTCGAGGAGAAGTAGGCGTAGTCGTCGGCAAAGAGCGCTTCCGCCTGCGCGTAGTCTTCCGTCTGCACCAACCAGCAGTGGGTACAGACCTGCAGCCGCAAGGGATAGTGGACCTCGGGCCGTGTCAGATCCGCGAGGTCGCGATAGGCGTTTGAGGGCGGGGCGAAGCCCAGATCGAGAAAACGCTGCGTCAGGGGTGCTTGGCAGTGGCGGCAGTTCATGGATCGAGCCCTTCGAAATCCTCGGTCAAGGGGGGGTGTGCACGGTCGCGGGGGGAGAGTTCTCGGATTGGCAGAGGCCAGCACACGCCAAGCCGGGCGTCATCCACGGCGACCCCACCCTCGGCGGCAGGCTGGTAGGCGGCCGTGTGCAGATAGAGCAGCTCGCTGTGATCTTCCAGGGCCTGGAAGCCATGGGCGCAGCCTTCCGGAATCACCAGCAGCCGACCGTTTTCAGCCGATAGTTCTTCAGCATGCCAGTGCAGGAAAGTAGGAGAGCCGCGGCGCAGATCGACCGCCACGTCCCAGACGCGTCCCTGCAGGCAGCGCACCAGTTTCATTTCCGCATGGGGAGCACGCTGGTAATGTAAGCCGCGCACCATGCCGCGGCTTACAGTGTGGGAGCCGTTGATCTGCAAGATCTGCCGCCCCGCCAAAGGCTGACTCAGCGCCTGGGCGCAGAACATTCGGCCGAAGCTGCCACGGGCATCGCTTAGTCGGGGAAATTCCACTACCAGCACTCCTGCCAAAGCGGTGGTCGTCAGTTGCATGGGCGAGTCCAGACAGCGCCGGTAGCGGCCGTCCGATAGGCGTCGAGTTGGTCGAAGGTCAGGAGCCGGCCGCTGGCCTGTTGCCAATACCACTCGGCGGTGGCGGTCAAAGCTTGGTCAAAGGTCCATACCGGCAGCCAGCCCAGGCGGCTTCTCGCCTGGGCACTGTCCAGCTGTAACTGCCCCGTCTCGTGCAATTCCCCAGCGCCATCTGTGGCCCGCCAGCGCAATTCGGGCCAATGCCGAGTCAATGCCAGGAGTACCTCGGCTACCCGGCGCGTGTCTGTCACGGCTGGCCCCAGGTTCCAAGCTCTAGCCACCTCACTGTCCCCCTCGAGCAGGCGCTGACCGATAAGCAGGTAGCCGGAGAGGCAATCTAGTACGTGCTGCCAAGGACGAATGGCGTTGGGCGAGCGGATCTGCAACTCTTCTCCGCGCCTTAGGGCCCGCCAGGCATCAGGCAGCAAGCGATCCACCGACCAGTCGCCGCCGCCGATCACGTTTCCAGCCCTGGCGGTAGCCAGCAGAGGACCGTCTTTAGCGGCATAGAACGCCTGCCGATAGCTGTCGCAGAGCAACTCCATGGCCGCCTTGGCCGCGCTGTAGGGATCATGTCCACCCAGCGCGTCGATTTCCCGGTATCCCCAGTTCCATTCCCGGTTGGCATACACCTTATCGGTGGTTACCGCGACGATCGCCCGAACCGCCGACTCGTGGCGACAGGCTTCGAGCAGATGCGCCGTACCCATGACATTAGTCGCCCACGTCACGAGGGGCTCGGCATAGGATTTCCGCACCAGAGGCTGGGCGGCCAGATGAAAAACTATCTCTGGCCGGCTGCGCCTTATCAATGCGGTGAGCCGTTCGGCGTCAGCCAGATCGCCCTCGGTGGCATCAATGGACAGCTGCAGCGCATGCCAGTGTGCCTGGTCGCTAGCGGGAGCCAGGGAGTACCCGTACACCTCGGCGCCTAGGCGCTGTAGCCAGGCGGCCAGCCAGCTGCCCTTGAAGCCGGTATGGCCGGTCACCAGCACGCGCCGGCCACGATAGCGGCCGCCGAAGGCGGTCATTTCCACACCTTCCAAGGGGCCTGCCGCCGACTCCAGAGATCCTCCAGCTGATTCTTGTCACGCAGAGTATCCATGGCCTGCCAGAAACCCTGGTGTTCATAAGCCATGAGCCGTTGCTCGGCGGCGAGACGAATCAGCGGCGCGCCCTCCCAGCTGCAGTCGTCCCCGTCGATGTAGTCCAACACCTCCGGTTCCAATACGAAATAGCCGCCGTTGATCCAAGCGCCATCCCCAGCGGGCTTTTCTTGAAAGCGCAGCACCGCCCCCTCTCCCAGCTCGAGCGCACCATAGCGTCCGGGCGGCTGGATGGCGGTAATGGTCGCGGCCTGCCCATGAGCACGATGGAAGGCGAGCAAGGCGCTGATATCGAGGTCGGTCACCCCGTCGCCATAGGTAAAGCAGAAGGTGCCCTCGCCCAGATGCTCACGAACCCGCCGCAAACGGCCGCCGGTAAGGGTCTCCTCTCCTGTATCCACCAAGGTCACCCGCCAAGGCTCCGCATGACGCTGATGGATGTGCATGCGGTTCTCTGCCATGTCGAAGGTGACGTCGGACATGTGCAGGAAGTAGTTGGCGAAGTATTCCTTGATCACGTAGCCCTTGTAGCCCAGACAGATCACGAAATCATTGATCCCGTGAGCCGAATAGGTCTTCATTATGTGCCAGATAATTGGCTTGCCACCTATCTCGATCATGGGTTTGGGTCGCAAATGCGACTCTTCGCTGATCCGGGTGCCGAGTCCACCCGCCAAGATCACTGCTTTCATAGGACGCCTGCGCCAATTCCCTGTCGTCGCCATAGACGGTGACGGAAGCTAAGCAAGAAGTCGACCAGGCCTGCTTCCTTTTTGAACAGCGTAGTTCAAAGTGGCCGAGTTGCCGAATCTACACTTGCGGCCGGCCGATGGCATAGTAGCGCAAGCCATGGCGGGCCATGAGCGACGGCTCGTAGAGATTGCGGCCATCGAACACCAGGGCATCAGCGAGCTCTTGCTTGAGCACGGCAAAATCCGGCGCTTTGAAGCGGGTCCAGTCCGTCACCACCACCAGCGCATCGGCGCCGCTCAGGGCCTCCTGCTGATTGGCGCAGAGCCTGAGGTCAGGGCGCTCGCCATAAAGTCGGTGACATTCATCCATGGCCTCGGGATCAAAGGCTTGCACCCGCGCGCCGCGCGCCCAGAGCCCTTCGAGCACGTCCCGACTAGGAGCTTCGCGCATGTCGTTGGTGTTGGCCTTGAACGCCAACCCCCAGACGGCGAAGGTCTTACCTGCTACGGCGTCGCCGTAGTGCGCATCGATCTTGTCCAATAGGCGACGCTTCTGTGCTTGGTTGACAGCTTCCACTGCCGACAGGATAGCCGTTGTCCCACCGACCGCCTTGGCAGCAGCGCAAAGTGCTTTAACGTCTTTTGGAAAGCAGGAACCGCCATAGCCACAACCAGGATAGATGAAGTCGTAGCCAATCCGCTGATCGGCACCTATGCCCCTGCGCACTAGCTCGATGTCGGCCTGAAAATGCTCGGCCAGATTGGCCATCTCATTCATGAAGGAGATCTTGGTGGCGAGGAAGGCGTTGGCTGCGTACTTGGTGAGCTCCGCACTGCGCAGGTCCATCAGCACGATCTTTTCGTGGTTGCGATTGAAGGGTGCATAGAGTTCTTGTAGCAGCTGGGCGCCTTGGGGGCTGTGCACACCGACGATAATTCGATCAGGGCGCTGACAATCCGCCACTGCGGCGCCTTGCTTGAGAAACTCCGGATTGGCGATCACCTCGACCTGCAAGTCCTCACGTCTTCGACCCGCGAGTATCTCGGCGAAACGCACGCGCATCTCATCGGCGGTGCCTACCGGTACCGTGGACTTGTTAATGACCGTCTGGTCGCTATCCATTCGATTGGCGATCAGCTCAATAACCTGCCTCACCTGACTCAGATCGGCGTCACCGGTGGCATCGCAGGGAGTGCCTACGGCGATGAATTGAACTTGAGCGTGAGCCACGGCGCTGCCCAGATCGGCTGAGAACGCCAGGCGACCCTCTTCGAGGTTGGCCCGCACCATTCCTCCAAGGCCTGGCTCAAATACCGGCATAATCCCTTGATTCAACCCCTCAACTTTGGCTTGGTCAATATCGACACAAAGCACTTGATGTCCGACACTCGCAAGCACTGCAGCCTGTACTAGCCCGACATAGCCAGCGCCAAAAATGGAAATATTCATGAGATCCCCTGCAGTATAAGAAAGAGCAGGCACCGGCCGGCTGGACGGCTACACACCGAAATTGAACGCCACCGAAATCCGGGGCCGCGCACCTTTGAAGCGACGTACAGCATGCATCAGCCATGACGGGAACATTACGAAGGTGCCGCTGGATGGCGTGACGGTGGTCGAGTAGCCCGCTGTCAGGCAGCCTTCGATACGCATGCGCAATTCGGGGTTGTAGACCGAAGGCATCAGCCCACGTGGGTCGACGAACTCCAATTCGCCGGCGCAATCGGCGTCCTGGGCGCCACCATCGTCTACCCAATAGACGCCTGACCAGAAGGCCCCGGGGTGGCCATGCAGGGCATTGCCCTGCCCGGCTTCGTTGACGTTGGCCCAGGCGTTGTAGCGCCACTCGAAGGCCGGTTCGATGAGGCCGTGCTCCGCGGAGTGGACGGCGGTGAGCTGGGTCGCGAAGGCCCGGGCGAAGGCGGCGAGCTCCGCTCCCGGGGAACCTGCCCAGCTGTCGAAGTCATGGCTCGATTGCCAGCCGCCCTCGTTGCTGTGGCGGGTCCCGGCGTCCTGTTCGCGGCGTGCCAGGATCATCGCGCTGAGTTCGGCATTGAGCCGCGCGGCATCGGGATGGACGAGTTGCGCTAGCGGCGTGACGAAGAGCTTCTTGATCTCGATGCTGGCCGTATCGAATGGCTGACTCATGACAGCTGGCTTCCCTTTCAGATCTTGTCGAACAAGCTTAGCTGGGAAACTTTGGCAAAGGCGGCCTGGGCGGCCTCGAGCATGGTTTGCTGTAAGGTGAGCTTCGAGGTCGCCTCGGCCATGTCGGTGTCGCGGATCGACGACTGGTTGGTGGTATTGGACAAAGACAGACTCTGGTTCTCACTGGTGAGCAGTGTGATGGTCTGCTGACGAGCACCCAGGGAGGAGGTGGTCTTGTAGACCTGGTTCATGCCGTTGTCGAGGTTGGTGATGGCCGAGGCAACGGCACTGCGGATATTCAGCTGGGCCTGCGGATCGTTGGTGGTGGAGGTATCCAGCGCCGTGCGCAGATTCTTGATGGTATCGAGGACGTTCTGTGTCTGGTTGCTGCTGCCGCCCAAGGTGAACTCGTCGCCGCTGGCAGCCGCCGAGCTCACGCTGAATTGGGCGCCGTTTACGGTAAGGGTGGCTGGATAGGAGCCACTCAGAGTGCCGCTCGACAAGGCGCTACTGCTAGCATTGGTGGGCAGCGCATAGACTTGATAGTCGGTAGCCGAGGTGAACTTGAGCAGGACCCCATTGCTGGGAAATGTCGTGCTGTAAGCCGTTTCATTGCTGACCGTACCTCCGGTGATCTGGGCGGTGGAGGTATTGGTCGCGCTCCGAGTGACGGTAAAGGTCTCCGGCTTGACGCCGAAACTGAAGCTATAACCCGAGACCAACGAATTGGTATCCGCACTGTCGTCCGTGGACTTAAGAGAGACGTCCAGCGCCAGCTCCGCACCGCGAAACTTGACGGTCACGGCATCGCCGGTAGTGGTTTCGTAAGTGCCGTTGCCGCTCACCTCGCTGGTCACGTCATTGCCGCTGCCGTCCAGAATCTTGAACTGGGTGCTGCTGATGACGTTCAGGGTATAGGGCGCACCGCTGCGATAGCTGCTATTGAAGGCGCTCTCGTCTGTTACCGTTCCTTGGGAGAGGAAGACCCGCTGGGTGCCATCGACATTGGGGTTGGATGTCAAACTGGAGGTAGTTAAGTCCGCGTTCTTGGCGCTCTCGAAGGTACTCCAGCCATTGTCGCTGATGGCGAGATTAAGGGTATCCGCCACCTGGACCGACAGGGTGCTCTGATCGCCCTTGTAGCTATAGCTGCCGTCGGGATTCTTGACGAACGGCTGGGTGGTGCCACTGCTACCGGAGAAGATGTAGTTGCCGCTAGCATCTTTACTGTTCATCAGCGAGAACAGCTGATCCTGGATGTCGCCAAGCTGGTCGCTGATGGCGCTACGATCGTCATCGGTAAGCGATCCATTGCCAGCCTGCACCGCCAGCATCCGGGCATTCTGGAGCACGTTGGTGATGGTTGACAGCACGGACTCCTGGTTGGTCAGGGCGTTGGTGGCCGTGGTCATATTACCGCTGTACTGGGTCAGCAAGGTTTTCTGCTGCTCAAGCTGCAATAGCCGCGCCGAGCCGACCGGATCGTCCGCCGGCGTCTGGATGCGTACCCCGCTAGAGATCTGCTCCATGGTCTTGGTCAGGCTGGAATAGCCATTCGAATAGCCCGTGGTGCTGGAGGTGAACATCTGGGAAGTCGAGATACGCATGGCCGGCGTCCCCTATCAGAAGGCTTGAATCAAGGTATTGAACACGGTCTGAGAGATCTCGATGATCTTGGCCGAGGCGGTGTAGTACTGCTGGAACTTGATCAGATTAGCCGCCTCTTCGTCCAGGTTCACGCCAGATACCGAAGATTGGTTGGTCTGCGCCTGGGTCAGGATGGCTGAGGTAGCACTGGCGTCCAGGCTCGCCTGGCTGGTTTGGGCGCCGACCGTTTCCACCAGGCTGCTATAGGTATTGGTCATGCTGGCAGTGCCCACCGTGGCGGAGGTCTGTAGCCCCAGCAACGACAGCGCATTGGTGTTATCGGAGCTACCGCTGGTGTTGAATGCCACGCTGAAGGTATCTCCGTTGGAGGGATTACCGGCAAGCGTTACCTGAAAATCGAAGGCACTGGGCACCGTCGAGCCGTTAGCAGCGATGCTCACCGTTACCTTGTTGCTTTGGCCGGCGACGATGGAGCCCGTGCCTATGCTGTTGCCACTGGCGTCGTAGACCGTGTAACCCTGGCTACCATCGCTGGCGGCCGCAGCGAACTTGAGTTTGACCGGCATGGCGTTCTGTACACTGGTAGCGAGGTTGCTCGCCGAGGTGCTGTCATAGACGCTGAGTTTGGTCGTCAGGGTCGGCGAGCTGACCGTACCAGTCCCGATGTTGCTGGCGCTGCTGGTAGCAGCCAGCGGAGCCGCGAATGCCAGGTCATTGGCATCAGTCATGGCGACCTTGATCTGATTCGACGCCAATCGGGTGGGTTGCACGGTGAAGGTGTCGCCGGCCGTTACGCTACCCGTACGCAGTCCCAACTGTAGGCCCTCGATCTCGTCCGCCGGTGACGTATTGAGACTATGGCTGCCCAGATCCTTACCGTCGGACAATCGGGTGACGCTGTAATCCGTCGCGCTAGTGAAGACCACCTTGTAGTCGCTGGTACCCAAGGCGCTGCTATCGGCGATGGTCACGTTGAGGTTGGCATAGGTATCACTATTGGTAGCACGGCCGATACTGCGAGAAGCAACGGCGGACGCACTGTTGATGTCGTTAAATACCTTGGTGCCAAAAGTCCCGTCAAGATCAAGACCTTGAGCCTGCTGGCTGTTGATCGCATCCGAGGCCACTAGCGCTAGCCTACCCAAGGCGTTCAACGATGGATTCACGATTTCGTCGCGATAGCGAACCATGCCGGTCATCGACCCGCCCGTGATGGCCTCAGTTACGTCGACGGAGGTACCGCTTGGCATCTGCAGCGTCAATGAAAACTGCGACGGATCGCCAGTGCTTGCCTGTGCGCTCAGGGTGCTGACAGTCCCTCCCACCACCAACGGTTGGCCGGAACCAATATAGACGTTGTAGTTGCCGTCCTGGTTGACCACCGAGACACCTACCAACTTGTTGAGCTCGGTGATCGCTTGGTCCCGGGCGTCGAGCAAGGAGTTGGGCGTAGCGCCATTGGCCGAAGCGGCAGTAATCGATTGGTTGTACTGGGCGATCTTGTTGGCCAGGGTGTTGACCTGAGTGGCCGAAGAAGAAAGCTGAGTATTGACATAGCTGTTCTGATCCGACAGCTGGCTGTAGAGCGAGTTGAATCTTTGGCTGAGCGTGGTGGCGCTGGTCAGTACCAACGAGCGCGACGCACTGTCGGTCGGTGTCGCCGAAGCGGTCTGCAGCGAGGAGAAGAAGCTGCTCAGCGCGGTACTGATACCAGTGGTGCTATCGGCCAGCAACGAATCGACGGACTTGGCAGCCGTGACATAGGTTTGGGCTTCGTTGTCCAGCGCCGTGCCGCTTTGTAGTTGGGTGGTCAGGTATTGGCTGTAGACCCGACGCACGTCGGCCACGGTAGTTCCGGTACCAACGTAGGCCAAACCTACGTTCTGCGCGGCGGCAGCACTCTGCGAAGTCAGCTGCCGCGAGTAGCCGGCAGTGTCGACGTTGGTGATGTTGTTGCCCGTCGTGCTCAGCGCCGTCTGGCTCGCCTGCAGTCCAGACAGACCGATGGAAATGAGACTGGCCATGGATTGTCCTTAGGTACGCTTTACCGAGGTATCGACCGCAGCGATGTTTTCGTAGGTACTCTTCATTTGCCGTGCAATCTGACTGACCTTGCGGGCGTACTGCGGATCGCTGGCGTAGCCGGCACGCTGTAGCTCGTGCATGAACTGGCTGGAGTCGCCGCTCTTGGCCAGCGCCTTGCCGTAGCGATCGTTGCTTTGCAGGAAACTCACGTAGTCGTCGAAGCTCTGCTTAAAGGAATCGTAGGAGCGAAAATCCGCGGCTTCCTTACTCGCTTTGCCATTGCGGTATTCGGTGGTCAGGGTGGTAGCGACGTCACCGCTCCAGCTCGAATGGGCCTTGATGCCGAACAGGTTGTTGCTGGTGCTGCCGTCCCGCTCGCGGATGATGGACTTGCCCCAGCCGGTTTCAAGCGCGGCTTGAGCCACCAGGTAATGGGCATCCACGCCAATCTTTTTTGCTGCCTCCTGCGCCATGGGCAGCATGGTATCGACGAACTCCTGACGCGTCCGGAATACCGACTTGCCCGCGGTCTGCCCTAGCGGTGCAACACTACCGCTATTCAGCCGGGCGCTGCCGCTCACGCTGGTCGCGGCCGAGGTGCCCAACTGCTGCACGGCCTTCCAGTTGGTGGCATTGGCGGCCGTCGCACTGTTGCCATTGGCGGCATTGGCCGCCGCGGCCAGCAGGGCCTCCTGGCTCTGTGCCGCGCTGGCCTTGCTGGGCATGGCCAGACGGCGGGAATTCAGCAGCGCCGACACGTCCTTGCGCTCGCTGGTACTGGCACCGCCGTTCGAGCTGGCAACCGCTGCTGCCTGCGAGGCCTTGCCATCCCAGAGGGCGCGACGCATGTCCATCGCCACGCTGGCACTTGCCTGAGCGGTGTTGCCGGTAGCCGGAACGGCCTTGGTAGCCGGGACCTCGGTCGACGGAGTCTTGCCGGTATCCTTGAGCATGCTCCGGGTCATCATGTCCGCAAGACCGATGCCGCCCCCGTTCTTGGCGAGGTTGACCGAAAGCTGCTGGTCATACATGTCCTGGAACTGCTTGGTGGTCTGGCTGTTGAACGGGCTGTCCTGAGCGCCCACCTCATTGGCCGAGCGCATCGACTTGAGCATCTGGTTCAGGAACACCGACTCGAACTCCTGGGCGACCTTACGGACGTTGCTTTCGCTGTCGCGATCAGCCCCGTTCTTGAGGTTGTTCAAGCGGTTCAGGTCGGTATAGGCACCGGAATCTACCGAATCGAAAGTCCCGCCCAGGCGTGCAGTCATCGCCATTACTCCATCAGATTACGATCAGGTCGGCCTGCAGCGCGCCGGCCTGTTTCAGCGCTTCGAGAATGGCCACCAGGTCGCTGGGTGCAGCGCCCACCTGATTCACCGCTCTCACGATCTCGTCCAGGGTGGTTCCTGGACCGAACTTGAACATCGGCTTGGCCTCCTGCTTGGCCTTGACGGTCGACTGGGGCGTCACCACCGTCTGCCCACCCGACAGGGGATTGGGCTGGCTGACCTGGGGGTCTTCACTGATGGTCACCGTCAGGCTGCCCTGGGTCACTGCGGCCGGCGACACCTTGACGTTCTGCCCGATGACGATGGTCCCGGTGCGGGAGTTGACGATGACCTTGGCCACCTCCTGCCCCGGATCCACCTCCATGTTCTCCAGGATCGAGATGTAGTCGACGCGCTGGCTAGGTTCCACCGGCGCCGTGACGCGAATCGATCCGGCATCAACAGCGGATGCAACACCCGCGCCAAGTGTCTCGTTGATCTTGTCGACGATGCGCTTGGCGGTGGTGAAGTCGCTGCGTTTTAAGTCCAGCGTGATACTGTTGCCTTGATCAAAGCCGCTCGGTACCGGCCGCTCGACCGTGGCGCCATTGGGAATGCGTCCCGCCGACGGAACGTTGACGGTGATCTTCGAGCCATCGCGGCCTTCGGCGTCAAAACCGCCAACGACCAGGTTGCCCTGGGCGATGGCATAGATCTGGCCGTCGATCCCCTTCAACGGTGACAGCAGCAGGCTGCCGCCTCTCAGGCTCTTTGAGTTGCCGATGGATGCCACGGTGATATCGATGGTCTGGCCAGGCTTGGCGAAGGCTGGCAGATCGGCATGGATGGAAACCGCCGCCACGTTCTTGAGCTGGGCCGAGCTCGTTCCTGCCGGCACCTTGATGCCGAACTGCGCCAGCATGTTGTTGAAGGTCTGGATGGTGAAAGGCGTCTGGGTGGTCTGATCACCCGTCCCGGGCAGGCCCACCACCAGACCGTAGCCGATCAGCTGGTTGGTCCGTACGCCCTGGATGTTGGCGATGTCCTTGAGACGTTCAGCCTGGGCGAAGGGCATTGTCAGCAGCAGGGCGAACACGCCGAACAGGGTCTTGCGCATGACGATCATCCTCAGAACGGCATCAGGGCGCTGCCAAAGAACTGGCTCAGCCACCCAGGTTGGCTCGCATCTGCGAAGGAACCAGTCCCCGAGTAGGTGATCCGGGCATCGGCCACGCGAGTAGACGACACGGTATTGTCGGTGGCGATATCGTCGGCGCGGACCATGCCCTGGATGCGCATGAGCTCGTTGCCGGTGTTGAGCGTCAACCACTTCTCGCCACGGACCACCAGAATGCCGTTGGGCAGCACCTCGGCAATGGTCACGGTAAGGGAACCGGTCAGACTGTTGCCTTGGGCCGCAGTTGACTTTCCGGTGTTAGAGCGAGTCCCCGAATAGCCGGCGTCTAAGCTCAGGTCGCCGTCGGAAAGAGGATTGGGAATCGACGGCTTGGCGCCGAACAGGGAGGTCAGGCCGAGGGTCGCTTTGCTGTTCTTGGCGATGTCGGAGCTGGCGTTCTTGCTGGCCTGGGTCTTTTCCTGCAGGGTGACGGTGATGATGTCGCCCACGCGGAAAGCCTTGCGATCGGTATAGAGGTTCTGTTCGAACCCCGACTGGAAGATGGCGCCGTTGTTCTGCGCCGCCGGCACCGGTGTGCGCGGCAACACTGGAGCGTAATAGGGATCGTCCGGCTTGGCGGCCGGGGCTACGCATCCTGCGAGTACGAGCGCTCCGAATAGCGGAGCGACGGCAAAGAGACGATTCATGGAGCGCTACCTCGCAGGGGCATCTGTTACAGATTCTGGGTGACGAAGCCGAGCATCTGGTCGGCGGTAGAAATGACCTTGGAATTCATCTCGTAGGCGCGCTGGGTGGTGATCATGTTCACCATCTCTTCCACGGTGCTCACGTTGGAGGTTTCCAGGGTGTTTTGCTGGATGGTGCCCAACCCATTGTTGCCCGGCGTACCAACCTGGGGCGCGCCGCTGCTGGTGGTCTCGGCGAACAGGTTGTTGCCCATGGCCTGCAGGCCGCCCGGGTTGACGAACTGGGCGGTCTGGATGGTGCCGATGGTGGTAACGGTCGAGGATCCGGCCTGGGTCACCGAGACGGTGCCGTCCTGGCCAACGGTGAAGGTCTGGGTATCGGCGGGCACGGTGATGGCGGGCTCGACCGGAAAGCCATTGGCCGTGACGATCTGGCCGTCGGCATTGAGGTGGAAGGTACCGTCGCGGGTGTAATTGACGGTGCCGTCTGGCATCTGGACCTGGAAGAACCCATGGCCATTGATGGCCATGTCCAGGGGCTGCTCGGTCGTTTGCAGGGTGCCCTGGGTAAAGGTTTTCTGCGTGCCGACGATGCGCACACCGGTACCCAGTTGCAGGCCCGAGGGCAGCTCGCTGTCCTGGGTGGACTGCGCACCGGGCTGGCGACGGATCTGATAGAGCAGGTCCTGGAATTCGGCGCGGTCGCGCTTAAAGCCGGTCGTCGAGACGTTGGCCAAGTTGTTGGAGATGGTCGTCAGGTTGGTGTCCTGAGCGGCCAGACCAGTCTTGGCGACATAGAGGGCGGAAATCATCGTTTTTCTCCTTCGGCGCCGGGAATCAGGCGTCAACAGCGTTCGATCAGCTGAATTGCAAAACCTTTGCCATGGACGCGTCGTTGTCCTCGGCGGATTTCATCATCTTGATCTGCAGTTCGAATTGCTTCGAAAGCGAGAGGATCGATGTCATCTCTTCCACCGCACTGACGTTGCTCGACTCGGTGAAACCGGACACCACCTGGACGCCAGCGTCCGCCGTCGCGGGTTTGCCGTCCTTGGTACGGATGGTCCCGTCGAGGCCCTTTTCGAGATTCTTCGGGTCCGGATTGACCAGTTTGATGCGATCGATGACCGCCAGGGCATTGGTGTTTTCCCCGGCGCCGCGAACGGTGATGGAGCCATCCTGGCCGATCTCGATCTGCTGATTGGGCGGCACGGCGATCGGCCCACCATTGCCGAGGACCGGCAAATCGTTGCCGGTGCGCAGCATGCCCAGGGCGTCCACCTTGAGGCTGCCGGTACGGACGTAGGCTTCCTTGCCGTCGGCGCCTTGCACCGCGATCCAGCCATTGCCCTGGATGGCCACGTCGAGATCCCGACCGGTTTCCTGCAGGGTGCCCGGGGTGAAGTCAGTGCCTGGCCGCTCGCTCATGGAATAGACCCGCGAGGGGTAGCTCTCGCCGAAGGTCTGCATGGAGCGAGCCTGCTCGAAATCCCGGCGAAAGCCACTGGTGGAGATGTTGGCGAGGTTGTTGGAGTGCGCCTGGATGGCCATGGTGTTCTGGCTGGCGCCAGTCATGGCGAGATATAGCAATCGGTCCATAGGGTCCTCGCAGGGCGATGGGTATCGCCAGGGGTCTGAAACTGTCCAGACCTTTTTAGCAAGGCACGTGCCACTCTTAACAATCCGTTGATTTAAAAGAAAAAAAGCCCTCGCAAGGAGGGCTTTTTCACAGCGACCGTCAAAGAACCGTTAGCGGATCTGGATGATGGTCTGGGACAGCGTGTTTTCCGTCTCGATCGTCTTGGCGTTGGCCTGGTAGTTACGCTGGGCCACGATCAGATTGACCAGTTCGGAACTCAGATCCACGTTAGAATCCTCTAGTGAGCCCGAGGTGAGCGTGCCTAGAGTCCCGGAAGACGGAGTCCCCACTACCGCCTGGCCGGACGTCGAAGACTGGGCGAAGGTATTGCCGCCCAATGGCGTCAGACCTTGGTTATTGGTGAAACTAGCGAGAATTACCTGGCCGATCACCTTGGATTGGCTGTTAGTGAAAGACGCATAGAGCTTGCCTTCGCTATCAATGGTAAGTCCCGACAGCTGACCAGTGGTGTAACCATCCTGCGACTTGCTCGTAACAGCGAAGGCGGTCGAAGTCTGAGTGGTGCTACTCATATCGATCGCAATGCCGCCCGTGGCAGCAGACGCCCCATTGGCACCGTAAGTTTTAGGTGTGGTAGACGCGTTGGTCACTGTTGCCGGCACCCAATTGTTCAAGACGAACTTGCCGGTGCTACTAACGGTGAGACCCGTCCCACCGCTTGCGCTGAGCTTGCCAGTGCTATCGAACGTCAGAGTGTTAGTCAGCGGCGTGGTAGACGTCGGATCGGCCGGGTTGCGGCCGTCGACCAAGGTGTACATGTTCCAACTATTGGTATCGGTCTTCGCGTAGTAATACGTCAGGGTGTGTTCGTTGCCCTGGGAATCGTAGATGCTGGTTGACGTCGAGTTGTTGTAGCTAGTCGCATCGCTCGGGCTGAAGGTCGTGGTAGTGGGCACCGTGGCCGAGGAGTTTAGGCTCAATACCTCGGTATCCTTGGTGGTCGCTTTGGGCGCCTGGTTGCTGGTGTCGATCTTCAGATTGGTGGCGACGCCACTGATAACATTGCCATCGGCGTCCGCGGCATAGCCCCGCAAATTGTAACCCGAGGCGTTGACGATGTTGCCGGAGGAGTCGGTCTTAAAAGTACCATCGCGGGTATAGAGGTTTGAACCGTTGTTGTTCACCACAAAGAATCCGCTGCCGTTGACGGCAAGATCCAATGCGTTGCCAGTGCTGGTCAGGTTGCCCTGAGTAAATTGCTGGGCGACGGCGGCCGTGCGTACGCCGGCGCCCGGCTGATTGGCGCTGGAGCCCAGATACATAGAACTGGAATAGACATCGGCGAATTCGGCACGCGAGGACTTGAAGCCTGTGGTGCCCACGTTGGCGATGTTGTTACCAGTCACGTTCAAATCCGTACTAGCGGCATTCAGGCCACTGAGGCCGACATTGAAGCTCATAATACTACTCCTGTCCGGCGATGCCGGCTCACTGGCCTATAGTGGTTACTTTCGACAGAGCAACACTGCTTCCGTCGGCTAGATTGAGCGTCATTTCACTGCCGGTACTGCCCATGGTCACGCTGCTCACCGTATTGGGGAGGTTGGTGGTCAGCGCAGTGGCGGTACCTTCAATGCTGGCTGTGGCCTTGAAGGTGTAAGTGCCGGAAGCCTGGGTGGTGCCATCGCCATTCTTGCCATCCCAAGTGAAGGAATGGGTTCCGGCGCTGGTCGCGCTCAGATTGATGGTGTCGACCAGAGATCCCGAGCTGTCGTACACACCCACGGCCACATTGCTTCCGGATGAGGGCAGCACAACGCTACCGGTCATGCCCGTGGAGGTGTCGACCACTGCCGTGCTGCCGGCGGCGATCACCGAGCGCCCCACCAGAGACGAGGCCTGCAGCGCCTGCGAGGAGTTGTAGTTGCTGATTATGGAGTCAACAGACGTATTGAGATTCTGAAGCGACTCGACGCTACTAAATTGGGCCAGCTGGGCGACGAACTCGGTATTGTCCTGAGGATCCAAAGGATTCTGGTTGTTGAGCTGAGTAACCAGTAATTGGAGGAAGTCATCCTTCCCCAGACTACTGGTACTACTCGAGCCAGAAGAGGTACCGCTCGAGGCCGAACTGCTGCTCGTGCTCGACACCTTGCTATTGGACAGCACGGATGACAGCAGCGAACTGTTATTGGTGGTGGAAGAAGTGGTGGTCATGTCGACTCCCTAGCGATCACTGACCAAGGGTCAGCACCTTCTGCATCATCTGTTTGGCGGTATTCATCATTTCCGCATTGGTCTGGAAGGCGCGACTGGCCGAGATCATGTCAGCCATTTCCTCCACCACGTTCACGTTTGGGTAGTAGACGTAACCGTCCTTGTCCGCCATAGGATGATGGGGCTCGTAGCGCTTCTGCACCTCGCTCTGGTCCTCGACGATGCCCTTGACCTCCACCCCGACCCCGGCCTGGCCCTGGTCATCAAACAGCGAGGAACCGCCCTGGGCCTCGCTGAGCTGGGCAGCGAACACCGGATGGCGAGCCTTGTAGGTCTGGTCGACGCTGGAGGCGACCGACTCGGCGTTGGCCATGTTGCTGGCCACAGTGTTGAGGCGGACGTTCTGGGCGCTCATCGCGCTACCGGCGATGTTGAACAACGAACTCAGGGACATGGTTATTCTCCCTTGATGGCCGACATCAGCCCCTTGAACTTGCTATTAAGCAGCGTGAAGCTGGCCTGGAAGTTCATGGCGTTCTCCGCGTAATTGGCCTGCTCTACCTGGGCATCCACGGTGTTCTGGTCGACCGAGGGCTGAGTGGGGATGCGATATTTCAACGCCGAGTCGCCCATGCTCATGTCGAAGCCTTCGGCAGCGATATGGCGGCTGTTGGTGGTTTCCAGCTGATAGTGGCCGGAAGCCCCCGAAGCGCTCTTGGCTGCCTGCTCCGCCATCACGGCACTGAAATCCAAGTCCCGTGCCTTGTAACCAGGGGTATCGGCATTGGCCAGATTGTTGCCCAACACCTCGGCGCGCTGCGAACGGAAATTTAGCGCCTGCTCGTGCAACCCGAGTGCCTTTTCGAAACTGATGCTCATGTCGAGAGACCTTTGACGTGGCTTGCAAACGATTTAGCAAGGCCCGTGCCAGCCTCCAGCATCCATCTAAATCAAGGGCTTAGCGCAAGGTGGCAGTCAGAACGACGGCAAGCGGCAAGGTTTTTCCGCCGTCCTTGCCAGGCCCCGAGGCTAAGGCGGCAAAACTTTGGCGCAAAAGAAAGGGCAGACCTGGGTCTGCCCTTGGGGTGTCCATCGACCGGCCTATTTGGCCTTGTAGATGATGCCCGGATTGCACTGCACCATCTGATAGAGATCCGGCAGGCCATTGAGCGCCTCGGAGGCGCCCAGGAACAGATAGCCGCCCGGCTTGAGGGTGCCGTGGATGCGCGTGAGGATGTCCTTCTTCACCTCGGCAGAGAAGTAGATGAGCACGTTGCGGCAGAACACCATGTCGAACTTGCCGAGGCTGGCATAGCTGTCCAGCAGATTTAGCGCACGGAATTCGATGCGGCTGCGAATCGCCGGCTTGACCGCCCAGCGCCCCGGCTGCTGCACGTCGAAGTAGCGCTGCAGCCGCTCCTGGGACAGCCCTCGGCCGATCGCCAGCGAATCGTACTCGCCGGACTTGGCCGCAGTGAGAATGGCGCCGGACAGGTCGGTCGCCACGATCTGCATGCCGCTACGCCCCTGCCCTGCCGCGCTCCGCTCGAATTCGTCCATGGTCATGGACAGCGAATAGGGTTCCTGACCCGAAGAGCAGGCCGCCGACCAGACCCGCAGGCGCTGGCCGAAGGTGTTCTTGGTCAACTCCGGCAAGAGGCGGTTCTTGAGCACCTCGAAGGGATAGGTATCGCGAAACCAGAGGGTTTCGTTGGTCGTCATCGCATCGATGACCTTTTCCCGCAACCCGCCTCGGGGCTGCATCTGGATGCGCTGCACCAACTCCGACAACGTCTTGATCCCCTCGGTCTCCATCAGCTTGTTGAGCCGACTGGAGACGAGGTACTGCTTGTTGTCACCGAGCAGGATCCCGCTGGATTTCTCGAGGAAATCACGAAAAAGCACAAAATCCGCGTTGACTGCTGACACTGCCGCTCCGCCTTCTGGATACCGGGATAGAGACGCCTTCACCTAGTGACTGTCGACCGCGTTGATGCGCTCGGCTACCCGGGAGGCAAGATCATCGGGGCGGAACTTGGCCAGGAAGTCGTCCGCACCGACCTTCTTGACCATCGCCTGGTTGAAGACGCCGGACAAGGAGGTATGCAGCAGTATATGCACTTTCTGCATCCGCGAATCATGACGGATTTCCGCCGTCAGGGTGTAGCCATCCATTTCCGGCATCTCGATGTCGGAAATGATCATCAGCAATTCCTCTTCCGGACGCTTGCCTTCGGCCACCATGGCCTGGAGGTAATTCAGGGCCTGGCGGCCGTCGTTGAGGGAGATAACCTCTACCCCGACGGTTTCCAGGCAGCGACTCACCTGCTTGCGGGCCACCGAGGAGTCGTCAACGATCAGGACGCGCTTGGTGACGGCCTTGGCCTGTACCACTTCGCTGATGACGCCGGCCGACACGGTCTCGACGGACGGTGCGACTTCGGACAGGATCTTTTCCACGTCGATGATCTCGACGAGCTGGTTGTCGACCCGGGTAACGGCGGTCAGGTAGTGATCACGACCAGTGCCCTTGGGCGGCGGGTTGATGCCTTCCCAGTTCATGTTGACGATCCGCTCCACCGAGCGCACCAGAAAGCCCTGCACCTTGGTGTTGTACTCGGTGATGATCACGAAGCAGTTGTTGATGTCTTCCAGTCCACGGCGACCGGTGGCCATGGCCAGGTCGATGATGGGAAAGGTGCCGCCGCGAATGCTGGCCACGCCCCGTACCACCGGACTCGATTTCGGCATCACGGTGAGTTTGGGGCACTGCAGCACCTCCTTCACCTTGAAGACGTTGATGCCATAGAGCTGCGAGCCGTCCAGGCGGAACAGGAGCAGCTCCAGACGGTTCTGGCCCACCAGTTGGGTACGTTGGTTGACTGCGTCCAATACACCAGCCATTAGATGACTCCTTTGAATGCCCGGGAACGGGTTATCGCAACGCGGCACGGGGCTTGCTTATGGGTTTATCACAAAGATCGCAGCGACGTGTTTCCGACCATGACTCTAGCTCGAAGACTAGCCCTTGGCCTCCTGACCTTACTCTGCTGTATGCAAAGTAGGGTCTTCGCGGAAGACGCCTACACCTCACCTGATGAACTTATCGGCGCTGTCGAAAGTTTTCTTGAGGAACGCGTACAGGAATATTTGCTCGATACCAGCCTCAACGCACGCCACGAAACTCAGGTTAAGGCGATCGACCCGCGCTTGCGCCTGGCAGAGTGCGACAAACCTCTGACGCTTATCCAGCAGGGCGACCCGACTCCCATCGGTCGTATCAGCATCAAGGTTCGCTGCGAGGGCTCCAGTCCATGGACCGTATTCGTACCCGCCCAGGTCAAGCTATACCGACCGGTAGTTGTCGCCCTCCAGCCCCTGATGCGCGGAGCCCTACTAGACAACAGCAACGTGGCGCTGGTGGAGCGCGACGTTGGCACCCTTAGCCAGGGCTACCTGACCAGCCTGGAGACGGTGCTCGGCGCCAAGCTGAAGCGCCAGGTGATGAGTGATCAGCCCCTGGCACCGGCCTATCTTGAACAGGCCGAACTTGTTCACAAGGGCGAACAGGTCGTCATTAATGCCCGCACCTCGTCCTTCAGCATTCGCATGCAGGGCGAAGCCCTCGCCGACGGTGCCAAGGACGAGGAGATCCGCATCCGTAATCTGAGCTCCAACCGGGTGATCCGAGGGCGCGTGGTCGATCAGGGTCAAGTGGAGGTCGCTCTTTAGCTCGACGTGATAAAGGAGTAACTTCTAGTCATTCAAGCGCTTGGAACGACTAAAAGAGATCCTGTCCAAAGATGTGAACCGTTGCGCAGGTCTACGGCTAAAGTTTCCGCCCAGCGGGCCGATAAACCGGACATGTGAGCGATACATCCCGAGGAATTTCACGAATGGCTATAGATATCAATCGCCTGAACTCGACGTCGACGTCAGGCATCAGCACCCGTAGCACCTCGGCCCCGAAAGACGGTGTCAGCCTGGAAAGCAAGGATGTCACCTCCACAGCCACCAGCCAAAAGTCAGGTGAATCGGTAAATCTGAGCCCCGCGGCTCAGCAGCTGAATTCCTTGACCGCCGGGCTGAAGGATCTGCCAGTGGTCGACAGTGACAAGGTCAGTCGCCTGAAGCAGGCTATCGCCGATGGCTCCTATAAAGTCGATAGCCAAAAGGTCGCCGACAAGCTGCTCGCCTTCGAGTCCTGAGGCAGTGGCGTCGGGCGGACCTGGTGAGAAACATTAACCAAGAGATTCCGAGCCATGCCCGCCACGCCTCTCCTTACCATTACCCTTACCGACGTCGAGCTCGCCGACCAGCTGCTGGCGCTCCTCGAAGAGGAGTTTCAGGCCCTCGCGCAACGCGACCTTGTCGCGCTGGAAAGTATGCTCGGCGGCAAGCAGATCCTGCTCAAGCAACTCGATCAGCATGCCCAGCACCGCTCTACTCTGCTTCGCTCGGCAGGCCTGAGCAATGACCTCGCCGGCTTGCAGCTTTACGCCGCCAGCCAGGACGAAGGCCAGGCACTGCTGGCGGCTTCCGCGCGCCTGAGCGAGCTGATCGAGGCCTGCAAGCAGCGCAACGTCCGTAATGGCCAGATTATCCAGGCCAGCCAGATAGGCACGTCGCGGGTGCTCAATCTCCTGCAGGGCAGCAGCTCGGCGCCTACGCTCTACAACAGTCGCGGCAGCCAGACCCGCAGCGGCTATCAGCGCCCGCTGAGCTCGGCCTGAGCACAGACATAGTCACGCCAACGCGTTTTTCGCTTTACAGATGGCAGTTAGCCAGTATCTTTGCTGACCGCTGTTTACAGGAGTTTCCAGGTGCAAGGTTCTTCCGCTAGCGACAATGCCGCTCAGCCACCCCAGGTCTATCGCTCAAAGGGCGAGATCCTGGCCTGCCTGCGGCCGGCGCAACAGCAGCACATTCCACTGCGGATCACCTTCAATCGTCAGGGGCAGCAATTCCAGAGCTTCGTCGTCGAAATCGACGAAGCCAAGGGACTGATCGCGCTGGACGAGTTCATCCCACGCGAAGCCGAACGCCTGCTCGAACAGGGCCAGGCGTTTCGGGTGGACAGCTTCCACGAAGGCATCAAGGTCACCTGGCAGATCGATCAGCCGGTCGAGTTCAGCGAACTGGACGGCAACCGCTGCTATTGGATCGGCCTGCCCACTGAGCTCACCTATCACCAGCGGCGCAATGCCTATCGGGTCAAGCTGCTGCTGACCCAGCCGGCGACAGCCGAGTTGAGTCAGGGCAACAGCCAAATCCAGCTGCGTGGCCAACTGATCGACCTGTCGGCCACGGGCTGCAAGCTACGCTTTCCCGGCAACGTGACCCACTTGCTGCAACCCGGGCAGCGGGTCCAGAGCTTTACCGCCGAGTTGCCCATAGGCGCCATCAACACGCCGGTGACCATCCGCCACGTGGCCTGTCCGGACCGCCTGGAATACAGCGACGTGGGCGTCTGCTTCGACAACCTCAGTGGCGCAGCCCAGCGCCAGGTCGAGCGCTTCATCTACCAGCTGCAGCGAGAAAATCGCCGGTTCGAGTGACCGATCGGGCGCCCACGGCTGCTGGGCGCCCTCCTCCAACTCTCAGGTCGCCTTTGATTCAGGCGGATTCTGGGGAAACTCGATCTCTTCCTGCAGAGGTGTCCCCTCCTCGGCACGTTCCTCCCCCACGATCGGATCAGTATGCATCTGGTCGTGTACCACCTGGCTATCGACCCGTGGATCCAGCGCGGCTGCCAGCGGCGAACTGGTCGACCCTTCGGGCATCTGCACATGGCTCAAGGGCGCCTCGTCGACCAGGTGCTTGCCCGTGACTGCATCCGGCCGGATGCGCCAGATCAGGATCGCCCCGCAGAGGACGACGAAGGCATAGAGCATATTGGGCCCGACCAGATTCATCAGCGCACCCACCACCAGCGGACCGATACAGGCGCCGATGCCAAAGGTCACCAGCAGCATGGCACTCAGGGAGACCCGTCGCTCCCCTTCGATATGGTCATTGGACAGCGCCACCGCCAGCGGATAGAGCACGAACTGCAGCAGGCTGGCGATGAGGCCGAGGGGTAGCAGCACCACCGGCGGCACATGGGGCAGCACGGCCAACGGCAGGGCGGCGAGGGTCAGGGCGATGGCGACCACGCGGATCAGCCAGCTGCGATCATGCCGATCCGAGAGCCAGCCGATCGGCCACTGGGTGATCAGTCCGGCGAAGATGCAGCAGGCCATGAACAGGCCGATGCGCTCGGTGGGCAGGCCCTGGGCGCTGGCATAGAGCGGCGCCAGGCCATAGAAGGAGCCGATCACCAGTCCGGCAACCAGGGTCGTCGTCAACGACTGCGGAATCCGCTGGATGAAGAACGTGGGTTCCAGCGGCGCCGGCTTGAGCGGCGCCGGGTGGATCTTGCCGGTGACCGCTACTGGCACCAGACACAGGGCATAGCAGATGGCGACCAGCATCAGCTTGTCGACGCCGAGATCGGGCGAGAGCACCAGCACCACCTGCCCCAGCGCCAGGCCAAGGTAGGAGGCGGTCATGTAGCCGGAAAAGACCTTGCCCCGCTCGCCAGGGCCAGCCTGCTCGTTGAGCCAGCTTTCCAGCACCATGTACTGGCACATCATGCCCATGCCGATCAGTACCCTGAGCGCCAGCCACACCGGCAACCAGGGCAGCAGGCCGATGCCCAGTACCGCGGCGCCGACCACCCCGGCACAGGTCACATAGGCGCGGATATGGCCAACCTTGGCGATCAGCCGATGCCCCAGCTTGCCGCCTATCACCAGTCCTGCGTAATAGGCGGCGGTCAGAGCGCCGACCCAGAGTCCCTGCACCTGATCGGCGGCCAGTCGCAGGCCTAGATAGGTACTCAGCAGACCGGTCCCGATCAACATCAACAGCGTCGCGAAATAGAGCCCGCGAAACGCCGACAGCACACGCACCATTGCCTACTCCATCGTCTCTTGCGCATCAGGCGAGCGCGACGGGATCAGCTTCGTCGTTGCGCTGCCAACTGGGCATCCTCGCCCAGGCGTGGGTTGTAGTGGCCTGCACAGGCCTTCATCAGTACCTGCAACACCGACAGATTACCTCTGACGCTGCTGATCTTGGTGGGTACCTCGCCCTTCGGATAGCGCCGCACGGTGGGGAGTTCCACGCAGCGATAGCCCAATTTCGGTACCCGGTAGGACAGATAGGCCAGCAACTCGTAGGTGGTGAACTCGTCGCGGAACGGTGCCACGCGCGGATCCAGCAGCATGGCCCGGCTGTAGGCGCGGAAACCCTGGGTGGTGTCGGTCCAGTGGAAACCCGAGGCCAGGCTCAGCATGGGGGCATGGATGAAGCGAATGGCGAAGTCACGGGACTTGGGGGTGTTCTCCGCCACGCCGCCGGCCAAAAAGCGCGAGGCCTGGACAAAATCGTAACCCTGCTCGATGGCTTCGATGAAGCGCGGGATGGCGTCCGGATCGTCCTTGTCGTTGCCGTCGATGGTCACGATGCCGGTGTAACCCTCGTCGAGGACGAAGGCATAGGCGCAGCGCAGCTGGGCGCTCAGCTTGCCCGGCGCGGTCTTGACCAGCAGCCCGCGGACGCCCAGTTCCTGCAGCCGTTGCGGCTCCAGCGAGCCATCGGTGCTGCCGCCGTCGACGATGATGACATCGGCGATGTCGGCGATCCTGACCGCCGCCATGCGCCGCAGGAGGTTGAGAATGCGCTCGCCTTCGTTGATGACCGGAATCACCACGCAGTGCGGGCGGCTACGGCCGTTCCAGAAGGTCGTCGAATAGCTGGGCACCTGCCAGAGGGCGCGCTCGGTGGCGGGAATTGCAGTAGTCATAGGTCCTCCAGGTTCAACCGACACGGGCCGTGATGAGGGCGACGCCGGCGATGATCAGGACGATGCCTGCCGCCGTGGTCCAGGGAAAGGCTTCGCGAAAGATCACCACTGACAGCAGTGCGACGCTGGCGATGGCGCCGGCCGTCAGCACCGGATGCGCCACGTTCAGCGGCAGCTTGGCGAGGGCGGCGGCATACAGCAGAAAGGCCAGGCCATACATGAACAGCCCGAGCCAGAACGGCCAGTTGGCCAGCGCGCCCATGGGATCGCTCAGGCTGGGAAAACGCCGCGGCGGCAGCATGGCCAGTTTCACCAGCACGCTCGCCGAGGCATTGGACGCGATGCCCAGGATCAGGATCAGCCACTTCATGCGGCAGCCTCCGGCAGGTCTCGATAGGCCTTGACCGCGACCTGGACGCCCCGCTCCAGCGCGGCCAGGTTGGAGCCCTGCTTGGCTGGCAGCATCTCGATGCTGACGACCTGTTCCGGCAGGCGGCGGGTCAGGGCGAAGGCGATGCCCTCGTGGTTGGTACCGCCCTCCCCCAAGGTCACCAGGTCCGGCTCGCTGGCATGGACGTGACCGATCAGCTCGGCATGCTCTTCGAGCACGCGAGCGGCATCTTCCTCGTTGATGGTCAGGGCGCCGGTATCGAGTTGCATGCGGATCGCCGGATGCTCGACCGCCCGCACCACGGCGGCGGTGGAGTCGCTGTCGATCATGAAGTTGGCGCCATAGCGGGGCGGATTCGGCTCCAGACAGATCTGCACGCCATGGGTCGCGGCCACATCGCCCAGACGGCGGAAGAAATCCCGTGCCTGTGCCAGGGCCTGGTCGTCACTCAAGCCCGAGCGATCGCGATTGCGCGGCGAGCCGAACACCAGACGCGTCGCACCCAGTCCCTCGGCGACCCGGCAGACGCCCTCCAGCTGCGCCAGCAGCGCGTGCTGGATGTCGTTGGCGCCAAAGACATTGAGTCCGGTGGTGCCGAACAGCAGGGCCTGCATGCCGGTGATCTCGATGCCACGGGCCTGCCACTGCTGACGCACCGCCTGGATGTCCTGGGCGGTGGCCGTCTTGGGATCGGCGAAGTACTTGCCGGGCGCGATGTCGATGGCATCGACCCGGTATTGCTGCAGGATCTCGGCGACCATGGCGTCATCGGTCGGATCCCAGGCGATATTGGAGATGGCGATGCGCATCACTGACCCTCCGCCTTGATGACCGGAGGTTCCGACTGGGCATAGGCGCGCACGGCCAGCAGGGTATCGCGGGCGCTGTACTGGTAGCCGTCACGCCCGCCGAAGACCTCGGCATGCACGCTGCGAAAATCGTAGCGCGCCGGCGTACCCTCCAGGGTGTTGCCGAAGTCGCGTCCGAAGCCCTGGCGGGCGATGTCCGCCACGCTGATGGGCTCGGCGGTCAGGTGCACCAGGTCCAGCCCGGCGGCCTGGGCGGTCTGGATGTCATAGCCGAGATTGACCATCGGATAGAACTGGAAGACGCCGCGACTTTCCACGGCGTGCAGGTTGTTGTCGTTGAGCAGGTCATAGATCACGTTCTTGCGCAGGCCGGGACCGACCAGGCCAGGCAGGCGGACGATCAGGGCATTGGCGAAATGCTCCCGGACGAACTGCTCCAGTCGATAGCGATTGGCGCCGTAGGCGTGCAGGCCCTCTTCGTCCACCGCGGTGGTCTCATCCACCCCGAGCGGCTGCTTGAAGACGTCCACGGTGCTGATCAGCACGAAGGAATCGCACTGGATCCGCGACAGATGACCGATCAGGCCATCGATCTTCTGGCGATCGGCCTCGGGATCGCGATTGGCGATCCACTTCTGGGCGGGGGCACCGGCGCAGATGACCTGGCCATAGGGCTGGTCGCCGATCTGGTCGATATTGGTGGAGCGAAACAGCGCGCCGAAGGCCTTCTGCTTGAGCAGCGTCGACCCCACGAAGCCGCTGTACCCTATCAATGCGTCGGTCTTCATGTTGCTCACCCCTTGGTCTTGAATCTCAGGCAATAGTCCGGTTGGCACTCCTCGACGGGATAACGCTCGTCCAGGTAGGCCTTGAGTCGTGGAAACTTGTCGTGCATGGAAATGTTGTTCAGGTTGAATGACCAGAAGGTCGTCGAATACACCACCGCCGGCGGATCGGCATGCTGCAGATCGCTGAGCAGATCGGCCTCGTAGGGCGGCGTGGCATAGACCGGATAGATGTACTTGGTACAGGCCGGCAGATCGGTCACCCCGTTGATGACCCCGTTGTTGGCCAGGTCGAACACACAGTGGGCGCCGCTCTCCAGCAGGCGCTGCGAGGCCCATTGCACTCCGGGCGTTGCCAGGGCGGCGTCATCCGGCAAGGCGGCCAGCTCTGGTACCCAGGCGAGCCCCTGGGCCCACACCCGCTCCACCGGCGACTTGTAGAAGTTGAAGGCGGCGAGCAGCACCAGCAGCGCCGCCAGGGCCGGCACCAGCAGCCGCCGACTGAAGGCCAGCAGTGCTCCCGCCAGCAGCACCGCGAAGAACGGCGAGGGATTAAGTCCGACCAGCCCCAGCAGCACGGCAGCGGCAATGGCCGCGGCGGCCGCGCGCGGGTGGGCCGAGATATCCCAGCCGCCGTTGCGCGCCAGGCGCTGCCGCCGGGCGGCATAGAGCAGACTTAGCAGGGGGACCCAGAAACCCATCTGGATGTGCTGAAAGTCCGCGCGATTGACCCCGATCTTGAAGAAGATCGCGAGCAGCACGGCCAGGGCACCGATCAGTGGCAGGTCCTCGCTCCAGCGCCATGGCCAGGGCAGACAACGGATCAGGGCGAAACCTGCCAGGGCCGTGGGCACCGCCAGCAGCAGGCTCAGCGCCAGCGGCCGGGCACTCAGCCCGTAGCCCCACTGGGACGAGGTCTCCAGGAGGAAGGTCAGGTTCTTGACGTAATCGGTCAGGGCGAAGAAATCGGTACCAAAGCCAAGCCAGCCGACAGTCGCCACGAAGCTCAGCAGAGACAGGACATGCCGCCGCTGCAGGAGCAGCGTGAGCAGTACCGCCGAGCCGATGGCCAGCACCCCGGCGATGCCGCGGTCATAGGACCAGAACAGGTTGAAGCCGGCCGCCAGGCCCAGCAACACCTCGCACAGCAGTCGCCGCGGCGTGGTCTCCACCTTGCGATGCAGGCAGAAGAGAAACAGCGACAGCAGCAGGAAGAGATCGCGATAGCCCACCACCTGGGTCGCCACGGCGCCCACGGCGACCAGCAGGATCAGGCGCGCGCGGCCCTTGGGCACCGGGCACAGCAACACGGCCGTTCCCCAGAGCAGCAGTGCCGCACCGGTGTTGCACAGTCCATAGAGGATCTGGGTCACCAGGAAGGTGTGCTGGGCGCCGAACCAGGTCTCCGCCAGCCATACCGGGATGAAATCCAGGCCACCATGGATGGTGAAGGCATGGGCGCCCGGCTGACTGTGCAGCAGCGTCGGCAATGTGGCGAAATACTCCCCCTGGTGGAAGGGATCGAGGATGACGCCCTTGCCGAACAGAAAGAAATTGATGATGGAAAAGACCAGAACGCTGATGAAGCCGGCGACGCCGGACACCCCCCTGGGTGTCGCTTCAGTGGAAGGGTTCGGCATCGAGGCGCTCCAGGGCATCGAAAATGTTGTCGATCTTGCCACCCAGCATCGAATAGCAGCCGGGCAGTTGGGGATGTTGTTCGAAGAGGATGGGACGGCCGTCGTCGCCTTCGTTCTTCATCAGAATGGTCTTCACTTCGAACAGCGAATCCCGGTACTCCACCCGCGCCGCTGCCGACATGTAGCGGGCCACGTCGCGCACCATCCAGTCCGCCCGCGAGGCGCGGTCATAGCCGTCCAGCAGCGCATAGGGATCGGTGCCATTGGCGTCTTCCCAGTTCAGGTGCGGGGTGTAGCGCACATGGGACAGGGTGTGCAGACCCCGGGCCGGGAACGGCATCATGGAAAAGAACGGACCGTCCATGACCGTCACCCCGAGGTTGCGCAGTTCCGGAGGCATCTCCACCAGCGCCATCTCGGTGATTTCGTGACGCAGCCGGGTGGCGGTCCCGGGGAAATCGCCACCGTACTGGTTGAGGCCGCTGTAGGTGCAGTTGAAGAGATAGCGGCACTGCATCTCCTCCTGGCCGCCGGCTTCGTCCACCACGTCGACCCCCAGGCCGCCGCGTTCGCCGCGGATCGCCGTCACGCGACTCTTGAAGCGCAACTCGACGCCGACGGCATCCAGTTCGCGACTCACTTCAGCGGCGAGTACGGCGGAGTTGAAGGCATATTCCTCGGTGAGATAAACCGCCTCGATCAGTCGATCGTCGAACAATCGACTTAATTCCTCGGACGCCGGTTGCAGCGACGCCTCGATCCCCTGACAGAAGCGTTCGAACTGTTTGGCCGTGACCTTGGAGTTGTTGCGGGCAATGGCATACAACTTGGTGAAGTCGCGCACCACCACATCCGGATAATCGCGCAAGAAGCGCGGCAAGTTGACTCGACTGCGAAAGGCCGTGACGAAACTGCGGGGATAGTGATAACCGTTATGGACGCGCGCCTGATTGTGATAAGAGGCGCGCTTCAACAGCCCGTCTTCCCGCTCGACCAGAGTGACTTTCGCAAAGCCTCTCACGCGCATGAGATACAGGGCCGTCATGGCCCCGTAAAATCCGCCACCTATGACGATCGCATCTCTCATGATCGTCAGGCCATGCCGGATTGAGTGGCCGGCCTTGCGGCATTGCCGCCCTGCACTACTTCGACATTGAGCTTGTCACGGCGCGTCATGACCGCACTCGTGAACTCCTGGGCGACATGATAGAGCGGCCCTTCGTTGACTCTGTGGGTCAACTGCAGGACATATTCGCCGAGCACCAGCAGGACCAGCGAAATGAGAAAGAACATGCCGGACTGCTGTAATGAAATCGTCACCCAACCTGGCGCGACGTCATCCTTGAACAGGCCGATGGCGATGACGTAGATCGAATAGAGCAGATTGGACAGGGCCCCGACGATGGACAGGAAACTGACCATGCGCATGGGCTTGCGGGTGGAGGACACCAGCAGCCGGGCACCGCGATCGAAGCTGCCGGACAAACGCTTGGGCTTGGTGCTGCGCGGCGGCATGCTGTATTCGAGATTGATCCGCGAGAAGCCCGCCGTCGCCGGCAGATGGCGATAGGTCAGCGCCGGCGCGGGGTGGCGCAGGATGTAATTGATGACCTTCTTGCTGAGCATCCGGTACTGAGGCGCATCCTTGGCCAGATCGACGCCGTTGAACTGCTTGTAGAGACTGTTGAAGCCCTTGGAGCAAAGACTGTAGGACAGGGTCTGCCGAACTTTCTGCTGATTGTTGGCGAACACCACGTCGATGCCACCCGCAGCCTGTTGCAACATGTCGGGCAAGAAGGCGATGTCATCGGTTTCCGGATCTATGACGACCGCGAAGTCTCCCAGCGCATTCTCCAGTCCAACCCAGGCGGCGGTATCGGAGTCCACTTCCTTGGTCAGGGCATATACCTGCAGATTGGGCAGGCCATTGATGCTGGTGAGTTGCTTCAATCGAGCTACGCTGTCATCAGAAGAGGCGTTGTCGACAATGATAAGTTCGTAGTCACTTACCAAGGGACCGATAACAGTTGCCGCGCGCTCGAGGACGCTCTGCAACTCGGTAGCCTGATTACGCACAACGAACACGACTGAAAGTAGGACGGGATAAAAGGCCATGACGCGAACCTCCAGAGGCGCTCCAGATACAAGCAATGCAGACGGTTAGCCAACGGAGAGTACAGATAAATTCGGCAGGTTTTTGTCTGCTGCTCTATGCTGTGATCACAGCCACAAATCGCCACTGGAAGAGCTTGGAAGTCGGACAAGGTCGCCGTTTTTGCCCTATCCTCCAAACTGCTGTAACGGTTCGGCAAGGGCAGTTGAAGGCGTCGGATCGCGAGGAGAGGTTCTGGAAAGGAATCTGGTGTCCCAGAGTGGGGTCGAACCACCAACCTTCCCCTTAGGAGGGGGATGCTCTATCCAATTGAGCTACTGGGACAGGAAAGGGCGCTCATGGTAACGAGCAGCGGAAGGTTTGTCATGTTCCGGTTCAGGCAGCGCGACACTGCGCACGGGGCGGCACAGGCAGGAAGTTCTTCGGCAGCTTTGCAATTTGTTCTGTACGTCGGTAAATTGACGTCAATAAAAACAGATACCTAGGGACAGGTGGTTACAGAGTCCAAGGTGCCGTGAGTGCTAGCGGAACGAGACGAGGGCTTATGCCTTCACTGATTTTTGACTCCAGATGAAGTACCTCAATGACCCAGGCCATTAGATCCTACTCAAGCCGTACCGCTGACAAATTCGTCGTGCGTCTGCCCGAGGGCATGCGAGAGCGCATCGCGGATGTGGCCCGCAACCATCATCGCAGCATGAACTCCGAAATCATCGCGCGTCTCGAGCAGAGCTTGCAGCAAGAGGGCGCCCTTGGGGACGAACCCGGGCTTCGCCTGGACAGTCCGGAGATCACCGCCAGCGAGCGGGAGTTGCTGCAGCGCTTTCGGCAACTGTCGGGTCGCCAGCAGAACGCCCTGATCTCGCTGATCGCCCACGACATCGACGCCGCATCCTGACGGCGTCCGGGCTGCCCTGCGCCTGGGCAGCCCGCTGCACCCTGCCCTGCCCTACATCAGGAACAGGGTGGCGAGTCCCAAGAAGATGAAGAAGCCGCCGCTGTCGGTGACCGCGGTGATCAGGACGCTCGACCCCATGGCCGGGTCGCGACCGAAGCGCTGCAGGGTCATGGGAATCAGCACGCCCATGAACGCCGCCAGCAGCAGATTCAGGGTCATGGCCCCCATCATCACCAGGCCCAGGGACCAGCTGCTGTAGAGATAGAAGGCCACCAGCCCGATCACCCCACCCCAGATGACGCCGTTGCACAGGGCGACGCCCATCTCCTTGCGCAGCAGGCGAGCGGTGCTGGTCACGCTGATCTGCCCCAGCGCCATGGCGCGCACGATCATGGTGATGGCCTGGTTGCCCGAGTTGCCGCCAATGCCGGCGACGATGGGCATGAGCGCGGCCAGGGCCACCAGTTTCTCGATCGAGCCCTCGAACAGGCCGATGACCCGCGAGGCGATGAAGGCCGTGATGAGGTTGGTGGCCAGCCAGGTCCAGCGGTTGCCCACCGATTTCCACACCGAGGCGAAGACGTCTTCGTCTTCGCGCAGACCAGCCATGTTGAGGACTTCGCTTTCGCTTTCCTCGCGGATCAGGTCGACCATCTCGTCGATGGTGAGACGGCCGATCAGCTTGCCGTTCTTGTCCACCACCGGCGCCGAAACCAGGTCGTAGCGTTCGAACGCCTGGGCCGCGTCATAGGCGTCGCCGTCCGGATGGAAGGCCACCGCCTCCTTCGCCATGACTTCGACCACCAGCTTTTCCGGATCGTTGACCAGCAGTCGCTTGATCGGCAGCACCCCCTTGAGGATGCTGTCGTTGTCGACCACGAACAGCTTGTCGGTGTGGTCGGGCAACTCTTTCAGCCGGCGGAGATAACGCAGCACCACTTCCAGGGCGACGTCATCGCGGATGGTCACCATCTCGAAGTCCATCAGCGCGCCCACCTGGTCCTCTTCGTAGGACAGGGCGGAGCGCACCCGCTCGCGCTGCTGGGCGTCGAGGGCCTCCATCAGTTCATGGACGACGTCGCGCGGCAGGTCCGGCGCCAGGTCGGCGAGCTCGTCGGCGTCGAGCTGACCGGCCACCGCGAGGATTTCCTGATCGTCCATGTCGGCGATCAGCGTTTCACGGACGGCGTCCGAGACCTCCAGCAGGATCTCGCCGTCACGCTCGGTCTTGACCAGCCCCCAGACGGTCAGGCGGTCTTCCTGCGGCAGGGCTTCGAGGATGAAGGCGACGTCGGCCGGGTGCAGCTCGTCCAGCCGGGCACGCAGCTCTTCGAGGCCCTCTTCGGGGATATCGGCGGGGGATACGGGGGCGCGATCGTGGTCTTCACGCGCCTCGACGGCGAGGTCGTAGCGCTCCAGCAACTCGACGACCTGGGCGAGACGCTCCTGCAGCGTCTCGTGGGGCTTTCTGATTTCTGCTTCGTTCACTACGGTCATAGCGCACTCCGGCCCGCCGGCGGAGCGCACCGACGAACCCTATCTCAACAACGGGACGAAAAAGGCGATTGAGTGTTGACTGGGTAAGTCCATAAGGGGGGATGACCACTGCCCCGGCGGGGCTGACGGCGGGGATGATACACCGGACCGGTTACGGGTGCGAACGCAAAAGGTTTTCAAAACAGCTATTTGCAAGGGCTCTGGGCCGGTATCGAAGCCGCGCTTGCAACGCTCGTCCCGCGGTCGTTAACCCGCTAAGCTTGAGCGCTACGTCAAGGAGGACGTCCCATGAAGAAGCTCGTCGTGCTCGGCCTGTTGCTGGGCTGCGCTTCTGCCCAGGCGGCCACGGTCTATCGTTGCGAAGATGCCGCCGGCCACCTCACCTTTTCCACCAGCGGCTGTGCTTCGGACAGCGACAGCCGCCTGCAACGCGCGGACAATCCCCGCCCGGGCGGCGCCAGGCCCACGCTGATGGCGAAACCCAAGGCCCCTCCGCGCAAGGAGGCGCAACGCCCACCAACAGTGGTGGCAGCCAGAACGGATGGGTGCGGTGATCTGCTCAACCCCAGCGAAAGGCGGCAGGCGATCATCCGGGGACAGGTCAGGGTCGGCATGAGCCGGGCGGACGTGGAGAACGCCCTGGGACCACCGCAGCGGATCTCCCAGCTGGACGCCCTGACTCGCTATCACTACGAGGCGCGCCAGCGCAAGGAACGCTCGCGCCTGGTGACCTTCGACGACAAGGGTTGCGTGCGTCGACGCTGACGCCCGCAACCGGCTGGCACCGCGTCAGAGCACGGCGCGGGGGTAGGAGCCGAGGACCTTGAGCGCCACGGCGCTGGTGGACAGGCGCTCCAGCACGTCGCGGATCAGCGGATCGGCCTGGTGGCCGAGGAAATCGATGAAGAAGACATAGGTCCACTTGCCGCTGCGCGAGGGCCGCGTCTCGATCCGGCTGAGGTCGATGTTGTTGGTGTGGAACGGCAGCAGCAGCTCGTGCAGGGCACCCGGCTTGTTCTGCATGGAGACGATGATGGAGGTCTTGTCGTCGCCGCTGGGCGGCACCTCCTGGTTGCCGATGATGAGGAAGCGCGTGGAGTTGTCCGGGCGATCCTCGATCTTCTGCTGCACCGGGGTCAGGCCATAGAGCGAGGCCGCCATGTCGCCGGCGATGGCCGCGCTGTTCCACTCCCCCTTCACCCGCCGCGCCGCTTCGGCATTGCTGGCCACCGCCACCCGCTCGACGCTGGGGTAGTAGGAGTCCAGCCACTTGCGGCACTGGGCCAGCGACTGGGCGTGGGAATAGATGCGGGTGATGCTGTCGGCCTTGGTATTCTCGCCGATCAGCAGGTGGTGGTGGATGCGCAGCTCCACCTCCCCGCAGATCGACAGGTTGTGCTCGAGGAAGCTGTCCAGGGTGTGGTTGACCGCCCCTTCGGTGGAGTTTTCCACCGGCACCACGCCGAAGTTGGAGGCGCCGGCGGCAACCTCGCGGAAGACCTCGTCGATGGCCGCCATGGGCCGGGTCACCACGGCCTTGCCGAAGTGCTTGAGCGCCGCGGCCTGGGAGAAGGTACCTTCCGGGCCGAGGTAGGCCACGTGCAACGGCTCTTCCAGGGCCAGGCAGCAGGACATGATCTCGCGGAACAGTCGCGCCATGTCTTCGTCACGGACCGGACCGCCGTTGCGCTCCATCACCCGCTTGAGCACCTGGGCCTCGCGCTCGGGCCGGTAGAACACGGGCTTTTCGCCCTCCGCCAGCGTTCCCATCTTGACCCGGGCCACGTCCTGGGCGCAGCGGGCACGTTCGCTGATCAGCTCCTGGATACGTTCGTCCAGACTGTCGATACGCAGGCGCAGGGCCTTGAGCTCGTGTTCGGACATGATCAGCCGTGCTCCTTCTCGAATTCGGCCAGATAGGTCACCAGCGCCTGGACGGCTTCCAGGGTCACGGCGTTATAGATGGAGGCGCGCATGCCCCCCACCGAACGATGGCCCTGCAGATACAGCAGACCGCGCGCTTCGGCGCCCTCGAGGAAGGCCTTGTCGAGGCGCTCGTCCGCCAGGCGGAAGGGCACGTTCATCCAGGAGCGGTCGTTCTTGGCGATGGGGTTGCTGTAGAAGTCGCTGGCGTCGATGAAGCCGTACAGCAGCTCCTTCTTCTGGCGATTCAGGCGCTCCATGGCGGGCAGACCGCCCTGCTCCTTCAGCCACTTGAACACCAGGCCCGACAGGTACCAGGAGAAGGTGGCCGGGGTGTTGTACATGGAGCCGTTGTCGGCCTCGACCTTGTAGTCGAGCAGCGTCGGGCAGGCGGCGCGGGCGCGACCCAGCAGGTCTTCGCGGACGATCACCACCACCAGGCCGCTGGGCCCGATGTTCTTCTGCGCGCCGGCGTAGATCAGCCCGAAACGCGAGACGTCCAGCGGGCGCGAGAGGATGTCGGAAGAGGCATCCGCCACCAGGGGTACGTCACCTACGTCCGGAATCCAGTCGAACTCCAGACCGCCGATGGTTTCGTTGGGGGTGTAGTGGACGTAGGCGGCGTCCTTGGACAGCTGCCATTCGTGCTGCCCCGGAATGGCGAAGTAATCGTAGCCCTTGGAACTGGCGGCGACGTTGACGGTGCCATAGTGCCGCGCCTGCTCGATGGCCTTGCGCGACCAGATGCCGGTGTCGATGTAGTCGGCCTTGCCGCCCTCGGGCATCAGGTTCATCGCCAGCTGGGCGAATTGCAGACTGGCGCCGCCCTGCAGGAACAGCACCTTGTAGTTGCTGGGGATGGCCAGCAACTCGCGCAGGTCGGCCTCGGCCTGGTTCGAGATGGCGGTGAAGTCTTCACCGCGGTGGCTCATCTCCATCACCGACAGGCCACGGCCCTGCCAATCCAGCAGATCGGCCTGGGCCTGGCGCAGCACAGCTTCAGGCAGGGCCGCCGGGCCGGCGCAGAAGTTGTAGGCACGCTTGCTCATCACTCGTCATCCTCGTTGGGCAGATCATCGCTCGGCACGTCGCTGGCACCGGGCAGCACATCGTCCTGGTCGGGTTCGTGACTGTCGACCGGCAATTCCTTGTCGAGCACCTCGTCGTCGAGCTCGGCTTCGTGATCCAGCAGCTCTTCGTCCACCGAAGGCTCCTGCACCCGCTCCAGGCCCACCAGCTTCTCGCCCTTGCCGAGCTTGATGAGGGTGACGCCCTGGGTGTTGCGGCCGGTACGGGAGATGCCCTCGACCGGCGTCCGCACCAGGGTGCCCTGGTCGGAGATCAGCATGATCTCCTCGCCGTCCAGCACCTGGATGGCGCCGATCAGGGGGCCGTTGCGCTCGTTGATGACCATGGCGATCACGCCCTGGCCGCCACGACCACGCTGCGGGTATTCGGCCATGGCGGTGCGCTTGCCGAAGCCGTTGAGGCTGGCGGTGAGGATCTCGGCGCCCGGCTCGGGGATCAGCATGGAGATCAGCCGCTGGTTCTCGGCCAGACGCATGCCCCGCACGCCGCGGGCGGTACGGCCCATGGTGCGCACATGGCGTTCCTTGAAGCGGATGACCTTGCCACCGTCGGAGAACAGCATGACCTCGCGGGCCCCATCGGTGATGGCGGCGGCGATCAGGCTGTCGCCCTCTTCCAGCTTCAGCGCGATCAGGCCGTTGCTGCGCGGACGGCTGAACTGCACCAGCGGGGTCTTCTTCACGGTGCCGTTGCGGGTGGCCATGAAGATGTAGGCGCCGGTGGGCTCGTCCTGGTCGGCATCGAGGAGTTCGCCCTCTTCGCCTTCGCTTTCGACATCGTCTTCCACCAGCACGGCGTCTTCGATGTCCAGGTTGTCGTCCTGCTCGCCCAGGTCCTCGTCACCGGCCGGCGCCTGCTGACGTATGGCTTCCAGATCGACCGGCAGCATGGCGGTGATGCGCTCGCCTTCGGCCAGCGGCAGCAGGTTGACCAGCGGACGGCCACGGGCGGCGCGGGAGGCCTCGGGGATCTCGTAGGTGCGCTTCCAGTAGACCTTGCCCAGGCTGGAGAACAGCAGCAGGGTGGTATGGCTGTTGGCGACCAGCAGGTGTTCGATGTAGTCCTCTTCCTTGACCGCCGAGGCCGAGCGGCCGCGACCGCCCCGGCGCTGGGCCTGGTAGGCATGCAGCGGCTGGGACTTGGCGTAGCCGCCATGGGAGATGGTGACGACGCGGTCTTCCTCGGTGATGAGGTCGGCGATGGTCAGGTCCACCTGGGAGGCGATGATCTCGGTGCGACGCTTGTCGCCGAACTCGGCCTTGACCTTCTCCAGCTCCTCGCGGATGACTTCCATCAGCCGCTCGGGATTGGTGAGGATGCGGATCAGCTCGCCGATCTGCTGCAGGATCTCCTGGTACTCGGCGATGAGCTTCTCGTGCTCCAGGCCGGTCAGGCGGTGCAGACGCAGATCCAGGATGGCCTGGGCCTGCTCGGGCGAGAGGTGATACTTGCCCTCGTGCAGGCCGTATTGCTCGGGCAGGTCGTCCGGACGGCAGGAGTCGGCGCCGGCGCGCTCGACCATCTCGCGTACCGCGCTGGATTCCCAGGGCGTGGCGATCAGGCGCTCCTTGGCTTCGGCCGGGGTCGGCGAGCTCTTGATCAGCTCGATGACCGGATCGATGTTGGACAGGGCGACCGCCTGGCCTTCGAGGATGTGGCCACGCTCGCGCGCCTTGCGCAGTTCGTAGACGGTGCGCCGGGTCACCACTTCGCGACGGTGGCGAATGAAGGCTTCCAGCAGTTCCTTGAGGTTCAGGGTCCGCGGCTGGCCGTCGAGCAGGGCCACCACGTTGATGCCGAACACCGTCTGCAGCTGGGTCTGAGCGTAGAGATTGTTGAGCACCACCTCGGGGGTCTCGCCGCGACGCAGCTCGATGACCACGCGCATGCCGTCCTTGTCGGACTCGTCGCGCAGCTCGGTGATGCCTTCGATCTTCTTCTCTTTCACCAACTCGGCGATCTTCTCGATCAGCCGTGCCTTGTTGAGCTGGTAGGGCAGCTCGGTGATGACGATCTGCTGGCGATTGGCGCTCTTGTCGATGTCCTCGACTTCGGCGCGGGCCCGCACGTAGATGCGGCCACGACCGGTGCGATAGGCCTCGATGATGCCGGCGCGACCGTTGATGATGCCCGCGGTCGGGAAGTCCGGACCGGGGATGTACTGCATCAGGTCGTCGACGGTCAGCTCGCTGTTCTCGATCAGCGCCAGGCAGCCATCGATGACCTCGCCGAGGTTGTGCGGCGGGATGTTGGTGGCCATGCCGACCGCGATGCCGCTGGAACCGTTGACCAGCAGGTTGGGGATGCGCGTGGGCATTACCGCCGGGATCTGCTCGGTGCCGTCGTAGTTGGGCACCCAGTCGACGGTTTCCTTGTCCAGGTCGGCCAGCAGTTCGTGGGCGAGCTTGGACATCCGCACTTCGGTGTATCGCATGGCCGCGGCGTTGTCGCCGTCGACCGACCCGAAGTTGCCCTGACCATCCACCAGCATGTAGCGCAGCGAGAAGGGCTGGGCCATCCGCACGATGGTGTCGTAGACGGCGGTGTCGCCGTGGGGGTGGTACTTACCGATGACGTCACCCACCACACGGGCGGATTTCTTGTACGGCTTGTTCCAGTCGTTGCCCAGCTCGCTCATGGCGTAGAGCACGCGCCGGTGCACCGGCTTGAGGCCGTCGCGCACATCCGGCAGGGCCCGGCCGACGATGACGCTCATCGCGTAGTCGAGATACGACTGCCGCAATTCGTCTTCGATATTGACCGGGAGGATTTCTTTGGCCAGTTCACCCATGAGAAGCCTGGTTCCTTCTGATCTGAAAAGCGCTAGGGCTCGTCCGCATGTCGGCCGAGCCTGATATAGGAGAGGCGAAAGCCCGTCTGGCGGCGCCTGCCACCGGCGGCGCGAAGGCGCTCCAGCCGGTTTTCAGCACTGCATCGCCGCCTGCCGAGGGCTTTCGAACAAAGCCTGTGCAAAGAGCGAAATTCTAACACATTCAGGGATGTATCCGCCCCTGGCGATCACCTCAATGCAGGCGGCGCCGATTCATCAGCTCGGCCATCTTCTTGGCGTCCGGACGCTCCACCACCCCGCGCTCGGTGACGATGGCGTCGATGAGATCGGCCGGGGTCACGTCGAACACCGGATTGAAGGCCTCGACCTCGGCGGCGATGCGCTGGCCTCCGGCTTCCAGCAACTCGTGACCGGCGCGCTCCTCGATGGGGATGTCGTCACCGGACGCCAGATTCATGTCGATGGTGGAGCTGGGCGCCACCACCATGAAGCGCACGCCGTGGTGCATGGCGATGACCGCCAGGTTGTAGGTGCCGATCTTGTTGGCCACGTCGCCGTTGGCGGTGATCCGATCGGCGCCGACGATCACCCAGGCGACGTTGCGCGTCTTCATCAGGTGAGCGGCGGCGGCATCGGCGTTGAGACTGACCGGAATGCCCTCGCCGGCCAGCTCCCAGGCGGTCAGGCGCGAGCCCTGCAGCCAGGGGCGGGTCTCGTCGGCATGGACACATTCCACCAGGCCGTCCAGGTGCGCGGCGCGCAGGACGCCCAGGGCGGTGCCGAAGCCGCCGGTGGCCAGGGCGCCAGTGTTGCAGTGGGTAAGGAAGGTCTGCTTGCTGGCGTCGTGCTTGCGGATCAGCTCGACGCCCAGCTGCGCCATGGTCAGGTTGGCCTCGCGATCGCTCAGGTGGATGGCCACCGCCTCGGCTTCCAGCGCCGCCAGGGCACCCTCCCCGGCCATGCGCGTCAGGCGCTCGCGCATCCGGTTGAGCGCCCAGAACAGATTGACGGCGGTGGGACGCGACGCGGCCAGCAGTTCGAAGTCGGCACTGACGGTGGCTTGCCAGTCCTCACCCGCCGCGGCACGTTGCCGAGCACCCAGCACCACGCCATAGGCGGCGCTGATGCCGATGGCCGGCGCGCCGCGTACCAGCATGTCGCGGATGGCCTGGGCCACCTCGGCGGCGCTGTGACAGGCGACCCAGTGTTCGCGCAGCGGCAACAGGCGCTGGTCGAGCAGGTGCAGGGCACCGTCCCGCCATTCGATCGCCTTGATCTTTTCCGCCGCCAGCAGACGCTCTCGCATGATCTCTCCTCGACCTGAATCTGTAGCCCGCCAGTATACCGGCATCGGCGTGCGGATTTAGCGGTAGCGCCGCAAGGACCGCTATACTGCCGGCTCGCCCCTCTTGGAACCGCCGCCGATGCCCACCCCCGCGCCCCTGGACCTCTTGTTGCTCCCCAGCTGGATCGTGCCGGTGGAGCCTGCCGGAGTAGTCCTGCGCGATTACGCCCTGGGCGTGCGCGACGGCTGCATCGCCCTGCTCGCGCCGCGTAGCGAGGCCCTGCGTCAGCCGGCCAAGGAGACCCTGGAGCTGCCGGGCAAGGTGCTGATCCCCGGGCTGATCAACGCCCATGGTCACGCCGCCATGACCCTGTTTCGCGGCATGGCCGACGACCTGCCGCTGCAGACCTGGCTGCAGGATCACATCTGGCCCGCCGAAGGGCGCTGGGTCGACGAGGACTTCGTCCGCGACGGCACCACCCTGGCCATCGCCGAGCAGATCCGTGGCGGCATCACCTGCTTCTCGGACATGTATTTCTACCCCCAGGTGGCCTGCGAGGCGATCCATCGCACCGGGGTGCGCGCCCAGGTCTGCCTGCCGATCCTCGACTTCCCCATTCCCGGCGCCCGCACCGCGGACGACATGATCCGCCGTGGCCTGGAACTGTTCGACGACATGAAGCTGCACGAGCGCATCAGCGTGGCCTTCGGCCCCCATGCGCCCTATACCGTGGCCGACGCCAAGCTCGAACAGATCCTGGTCCTGGCCGAGCAACTGCAGGCACCGATCCAGATGCATGTCCACGAGACCGCCTTCGAGGTGGAGCAGGCGCTGCAGCAGACCGGTGAGCGGCCGCTCAGCCGGCTACGGCGACTGGGTCTGCTCGGGCCGCGCTTCCAGGCGGTGCACATGACCCAGGTGGATGACGAGGATCTGGAAAACCTGGTCGAGACCAACAGCCATGTCATCCACAGTCCCGAATCCAATCTCAAGCTGGCCAGCGGCTTCTGCCCGGTGGAGCGGCTCTGGCAGGCCGGCGTGAACGTCGCCATCGGCACCGACGGCGCGGCCAGCAACAACGACCTCGATCTGCTCGGCGAGACCCGCACCGCCGCCCTGCTGGCCAAGGCCGTCGCCGGCTCGGCCACCGCCCTCGATGCCCACCGTGCGCTGCGCCTGGCCACCCTGAACGGTGCCCGCGCCCTGGGGCTGGAGCGCTGCCTGGGTTCGCTGGAAGTCGGCAAGGCCGCCGACCTGACCGCCGTCGACCTCAGCGGCCTCGCCCAGCAGCCGCTCTACGACCCCGTTTCGCAACTCATCTATGCCACCGGCCGCGAACGCGTCAGCGACGTCTGGGTCGGCGGCGTGCCGCTGCTGCGCCAGAGCGAACTCGTGCGCCTGGACGAGGCCGAACTCATAGCCAATGCGCAGCAGTGGGCCACCCGTATCCAGCAGGGCGCCTGACGCGCCCCGCTCCCTTGCCTCTGGAGAACCCCATGTCCAACGTCGATAACGCCGAGATCGCCAAGTTCGAGGCCCTCGCCTACCGCTGGTGGGACCGCGAGAGCGAATTCAAGCCGCTGCACGACATCAATCCGCTGCGCGTCAACTGGATCGACCAGCACGCGGGCCTGGCCGGCAAGAAGGTGCTGGACGTCGGCTGCGGTGGCGGCATCCTCAGCGAGGCCATGGCCCAGCGCGGTGCCCAGGTGACCGGCATCGACATGGCCGAGGCGCCCCTGGCCGTCGCCCGCCTGCACCAGCTGGAATCCGGCGTGCCGGTGGAGTACATCCAGGAGACCACCGAGGACCACGCGCGCAAGCACGCCGGCACCTATGACGTGGTGACCTGCCTGGAGATGCTCGAGCACGTGCCGGATCCCTCCTCGGTGATCAAGGCCTGCCACGACCTGGTCAAGCCGGGCGGCCAGGTGTTCTTCTCCACCATCAACCGCAATCCCAAGGCCTATCTGTTCGCCATCGTCGGGGCCGAATACGTGCTGCGTCTGCTGCCGCGGGGCACCCACGATTTCCGCAAGTTCATCCGCCCCTCGGAACTGGGTGCCTGGGCCCGTGCCGCCGGCCTCAACCTGCGCGACGTCATCGGCCTCACCTACAACCCGCTGACCAAGAGATACAAGCTCGAAGGCGACGTGACGGTGAACTATATGGTGCGCACCCAGCGCGAGGACTAAGGCCATGCGTCTGCAAGCGGTCCTCTTCGACATGGATGGCACCCTGCTCGACACGGCGCCGGACTTCATCGCCATCGTCCAGGGCATGCGTCAGGACAGGGGCCTTGCGCCCGCCGACGAAGCCCGCCTGCGCGGCGTGATCTCCGGTGGCGCCAAGGCGATGATCCTGGCCGGCTTCGAGATCGATCCCCTGGGTGCCGAACTCGAACCCCTGCGCCTGGAGTTTCTCGAGCGCTACCAGGACCACTGCGCGGTCCACACCCGGCTGTTCGACGGCATGGACGAAATCCTGCGCGATCTCGACGCCGCCCGGTTGCGCTGGGGCGTGGTGACCAACAAGCCGGTGCGCTTCGCCGAGCCGATCATGCAGCGCCTGGGCCTGGCCGAGCGCTCGGCCTGCCTGGTCTGCCCGGACCACGTCACGCACAGCAAGCCGGATCCGGAGATGGTGCTGCTGGCCTGCCGGCAACTGGACGTGGATCCGCAGACCGCCCTGTTCATCGGTGACGACCTGCGCGACATCGAATCCGGTCGCGCCGCTGGCAGCAAGACGGTGGCGGCGCGCTACGGCTACATCCATCCGGACGACCGCCCCGAGCACTGGGGCGCCGACGCCATCATCGACCATCCACTGGAATTGCGCGCCCTGCTCGATCGCGCGCTGTGCGGCTGCTAGGAGTTCAGATGTTCGACTACCAGGCTCCGGCCAAGCTGCTCAAGGACCGCGTCATCCTCGTCACCGGTGCCAATCGCGGCATCGGCGCCGCACTGGCCAAGGGCTGCGCCGCCCTGGGCGCCAGCGTCATCCTCCAGGGTCGCGATGCCGCGGCGCTGGATCAGGTATGCCAGGAGATCCTGGCCAGCGGTGGCCAGGCCGAGACTCTGGTGCTGGATCTCGAACGGGCCGATTCAGCCGCCTATGCCGCCGTCGCCGAAGACCTGCAGCGACGTCATGGTCGCCTGGATGGGCTGGTGCACAACGCCGGCCTGCTGGGACCGCGGGTGCTGCTGGAAGAGACGCCCGCCATGGCCCTGGCGCAGGTGCTGCAGGTCAACGTCCAGGCCGGCTTCGCCCTGACCCAGGCCCTGCTGCCACTGCTCAGGGCGGCCGGTGAGGCCTCGCTGATCTTCACGTCCAGCAGTGTCGGTCGCAAGGGCCGGGGCGGCTGGGGCGCCTATTCGGTGTCCAAGTTCGCCACCGAGGGACTGATGCAGGTCTGGGCCGAGGAGCTGGCCGAGGACGGCATCCGGGTCAACAGCGTCAACCCGGGCGGTACCCGCACCGCCATGCGAGCGGCGGCCTATCCCGAAGAGGACCCGGCCCGGGTGCCCGCGGCGGAGGCCATCCTGCCGGTCTATCTCTATCTGCTCGGTCCGGCCAGCCGGGGCACCACTGGCCAGGCGCTCAACGCCCAGTAGCGGAGTCGATCAGACGTGGAAGCGCTGCACCAGGCGCGCGAGCTCGTCACCCAGTGACGCCAGCTCGCGGCTGGCTGAGGCCGTGGCCGCCATCGCCTGGCTGGACTGATCGGCGCCGTCGCGAATCCGGGTGACATTGACCGCCACTTCTTCGGCCACCCCGCGCTGCTGCACGGCCGCCGCGGCGATCTGCTGATTCCTCTGCTGGATGCTGGCTACCGCCGTGGCGATACCGGCAAAGGCGCGCCGGGTGTCGCCGGCACTGTCCAGGGTGCCGACGAGCAGGGTCTCGCTCTGCTGCATCCGTGCGACCGCCTCGCCGCTGCCCTTCTGCAGCACCACGATGAGCCGTTCGATCTCGACGCTCGACTGCTGGGTACGCCGGGCTAGGGCCCGGACCTCGTCGGCGACCACGGCGAACCCCCGCCCCTGCTCACCGGCGCGGGCCGCTTCGATGGCCGCATTGAGCGCCAGCAGGTTGGTCTGCTCGGCCACCGCCTTGATCACGTCCAGCACACTGCTGATCGCCTGGCTGTCGTGGGACACGCCTTCGAGGCGCTCGGCCGCAGACCGGACATCCACCCCCAGGGTCTCGATACCGGCCAGACTGCGGCCGATCACCGCCTGGCCATCGCTGACCTGGCGCTCGGCCTGATCGCCGGCACCGGCGGCGGCTTCGGCGTCCGCGGCGACCCCCTGGGCCGTGGCGGCCAGTTCGGCCATGGCCGCGGCCACCTGATCGGTTTCCTCGCGCTGCCGGGTCACGCCCAACTGCGCCTCACGGGCCTGTTCGGCCAGGGCGGCGGCGGACTGGCCGAGCCGGCCGATACCGCTCTGCAGCTGCAGGACCATGCCGCGCAGCGCCGCCACCATGCTGGCGCTGGAACGCTGCAACTGGCCGATCTCATCGCCCCGATCCACCGTCAACTCGACATCCAGCTGGCCCTGGGCGATGCGCTCGGCGGCGGCGATCACCTTGCGCAGCGGCCGGACGATGGCCAGGGTGATGATCAGCGCGGCCAGGGCGCCAACGATCAGCGCCAGCAGGGCCACGCCACCGATGGTCAGCAGGCGCTTGGTCATCATCGCCTGCAGTTCGGTTTCCTGTTGCCCATAGAGGGCATCGACCCGCTGCACCGCGGTCTCCGCCAGGCTGGTCATCCGCGCACCGGCGGCCTGCTCCCGGGCCAGGGCGGCCGCATAGTCGCCGAGGCGGCGGATGAATTCCTTGATGTTGGTGGAGACGTCCTGGATGACCGAGGAATAGGCCGGATCGCTCAGCTGCGGCTCGACCTTGGCCAGCAATTCCAGGGCGGCACTGGCCGAAGGCAGCGGCTTGTCGTCCACCGTGCTCTGGCCGGCCCGCGCCTGGGCTTCGTCGAGGCTCTTGAGCATCAGGCGATAGAGTTCGCCGACCTGCTGCGACAGGGTCAGGAGTTCGGCGCCCTGCTTGCCGCCGGACTCCTTGAGGGCATAGGCGCCGTCATCCAGCAGACCGGACTGGAGGATATCCAGGCTGTTGGCCGCGCCCTCCACCAGAAAGGCCGCCCCTTCCATGGCCAGGCGGCGCGAGGTGTTGAGCCGTTCGAAATCGGCGAAGGCGGCGCCATAGGCCTGGGTGGCTGCGCGGGCGGCGTCGAGGTCGACGGCGTTGGCACTGCCCACCTCACTCTCCAGCTGCCCCAGTCGCTCGAGCACAGCCGGCAGGGCCTGGCGCAGGTGCTCCGCCTGGGCGGCCTCGCCACTCAGGCGAAAGCCCTGCTCCAGGGCGCGGACCTGCATCACCTGCCGGTTGACCGCCGCCATGTCGCGCAGGGAGCCGAATCTATGCTCGACGTCCTTGAGTGCGAGCCCGCCCTGCAGGGCCACCACCAGGGTCAGCAGCAGCACCAGCCCGAAGCCCACCGCCAGCTTGGTCGCGGTTCGCCAATTGGCCAGGCGATAGCGCGCAATCCCTTTCATACCGCACCCCGACAAAATGAGTTCTACCGACGCTGTCGTCTGCAGAAGCCGATTCTTGAGAGGGTGCGGAGCAAACCGCCACTATCCGTCGCGCGCGGTTATGTCGGCGTCGCTTTGGACGGCGGCCGTTGGCCAGGGGACGAGCCATCAGCGGCCGGCGCGGGACTCGCGAATGTAGAAGCGCGCCTTTTCGGCGTTCTTCACGCAACCGGTGTAGGCCTCGACCTGCTGCTGCGTCTTGGCGGTGGACAGCAAGGCCAGCGCCTTGGAGTAGCTCACCGTGCCGGAAAAGCCTTCGGCCTTGGCCAGGTCGAGTTCCTGCCAGGCGGAACGGGTCTGGGCGGCGCAGCTGTCGCGATTGACCACCTTGCCCGAACAGCCGGCGAGCACCACGGCAGCCAGCGTAGCGGCCAGGACGGGAACCAGTTTCGCTTTCATCTCTCTTTCTCCTTGCACCTGCAACCGGCCGGAACGGCCGGATAACCGCAGCGTAGACCGCCAACCCCAAGCACTGTTCAGCGCCGGTTGCGCAGAAACTCGACCACCGCGGCCTGGTCGCCGCTGAAGATCACCCGGGACGCCTTGGTCTCGCGCTGATAGGCGTACATGGGATCGTAGTATTCCGCCAGCAGGCCCTCGATCCAGCCGCGATGCGCCGCGACGTCACCCGAGCGCTCCTGCTCGGCGAGGGCGTCCTCGAGAATGGCCGACAGGCGCTGGAAGCGTTCGCCCCCCAGGCGCTTGGCGATGCCAGAGAGACTCTTGCGCAGCTGTTCGGCGAACAGGCGGAAGCCCTGTTCGGGGCCGTGCAGGGCCACGAATTCCGCCGCCAGGTCGATGACATAGTCGCGCAGGATGCGCTCGATGCGGTTTTCCCGGCTGTCTTCCAGCCAGACCAGCGGGTACTGCTGCATGCCCTGGTGCAATTCCAGCGGCAGGGAGCAGCGACCGACCAGGCGCGATTCGTCTTCCAGCACGAATTGCGCCTGCCCGTCATGGCGGCGGCGCAGCAGGTCGATGGCCAGGCTGTTCTCGAAATCGATCTGGCCCGGCTGGGGCGTGGCCCGCTTGCCGAAGCTGGAGCCGCGGTGATTGGCATGGCCTTCGAGGTCGACGGCGTTGTCGAGCTGGGCCACCACTTCGGTCTTGCCGGTGCCGGTCATGCCACCGACCACCACGAAGCCGCACTCGGCCAGGGCCTGCTGCAGCGTATCGATGAGAAAGGTACGCATGGCCTTGTAGCCGCCCACCACCCGTGGATAGGCGATGCCGGCTTCGCTGCGCAGCCATTCCTGGCTGATCTGGGAGCGCAAGCCACCGCGGAAGCAATAGAGGTAGCCCTCCGGATGGGCCTGGGCGAAGTCGGCCCAGGCCTGGATGCGCGCCTCCTTCACCGCCCCGGACACCAGCTGGTGACCCAGTTGCAGCGCCGCCTGCTGACCCTGCTGCTTGTAGCGGGTGCCGACGCGCTGGCGCTCCAGGTCGTTCATCAATGGCAGATTGGTCGCCTGGGGAAAGGCACCTTTGCCGAACTCCACCGGGGCGCGGACATCGATCAGGGGTACATCGCTCAGGAACAGCGCTCGCAAGTCGCGGGCATCCTCACGCTGGTTCATCAAGCCACCTCGACCGCATGGGCGCGCCGAGCCACCAGCTGCCCTATGGGTTGCAAGGCCAGGCCCAGCTCCGCGGCCACGGCGAGAAATTCCGCCTCGCCCGCGGGTGCCACGGCCACCAGCAAGCCGCCACTGGTCTGGGGGTCGCACAGCAGCTGGCGGCGGCCTTCGTCCAGCGGGGCGATACGGCTGCCGTAGCTGTCGAAGTTGCGCTCGGTCCCGCCAGGTACGCAGCCCTGCTGCAGATAGAAGTCCACGCCTTCCAGGCGGGGAATGGCGGCGAAGTCGAGTTCGGCGGTGAGGCCGCTGCCGTCGGCCATCTCCACCAGGTGGCCGAGCAGCCCGAAGCCGGTGACGTCGGTCATCGCAGTGACGCCGGCCAGGCGGCCGAAACGGCTACCGGGACGATTGAGCTGGCACATGGTGTCGCGCGCCAGATGGCGATCCTCGGGGCGCAGCAAGGCCCGCTTCTCGGCGGTGGTGAGGATGCCGATGCCCAGCGGCTTGGTCAGATAGAGGCGGCTGCCCAGGGTCGCGGTGTCGTTGCGCTTGAGATGGCGCTTTTCCACGATCCCGGTGACGGCCAGGCCGAAGATCGGCTCGGGCGCGTCGATGGAATGACCGCCCGCCAGGGGAATGCCCGCTTCGTCGCACACGCGGCGGCCGCCGGCGATGACCTCGCGCGCCACTTCCGGCGGCAGCACGTTGACCGGCCAGCCGAGGATGGCGATGGCCAGCAGGGGGTCGCCGCCCATGGCGTAGATGTCGCTGATGGCATTGGTGGCGGCGATGCGCCCGAAATCGAAGGGGTCATCGACGATCGGCATGAAGAAATCGGTGGTGGAGACCACCCCGCGCTCTTCGTCCAGGCCATAGACCGCCGCATCGTCGCGCGAGGCATTGCCCACCCACAGTCGCGGGTCCAGGTGCTGAGCGCCGCTGCCGGCCAGGATGGTCTCCAGGGTCTTGGGGGCGATCTTGCAACCACAACCGGCGCCGTGGCTGTATTGGGTGAGGCGAATGGGATCGGTCATCGTTACTCCGGTTCAGCGGTGGCGCTGGTTCGACAGCCAGCGCGAAGGGGCGTAATAGTAGCAAATGCCCGTCAGCCGGCGGGCACCGACCGCGCCTAACAGATCGCCAGCCAAAGCAAAAGGGCTGTTTTCTGGCGGTAATCCACAGTTGCTGTGGATAACCTCGTGGAAAACCTCCAACCGACCCCGGACAAGCGAGCGGCGGTGCGGCGATGGACGAACTGGCGATTTTTTAGCCGGTCCGCCAACTATTTTTTCCCGTTGAAGGGTAGCGAACGGAAGCGCCGTGCGTTATGGCCAGGGTGCGCTAGCATTGCCAGTTCCCCCGGTCATAGCCGTACTCATGTCTTCTCCAGCCTCCTCCCCCCTTACCCCCTGGCAACGCGGCCTGCTGCTCGCCAGCCTCATGCTCATCGCCCTCAACCTGCGCCCGGCGCTCTCCAGCCTGGCGCCCCTGTTGCGGCAGATCGAGGCCAGCACGGGTCTTTCCAGCAGCGCCATCGGTCTGCTCACCACCCTGCCGGTGCTCTGCCTGGGGCTGTTCGCGCCCCTGGCTCCGCGCCTGGCCCGCCGCTGGGGCAGCGAACGCACGCTCGGCGCCATCCTGGCATTGCTGGCCGCTGGCATCGTCCTGCGCAGCCTGCTGCCACCCCTTGGGCTGTTTGTCGGCAGCCTGATCGCCGGCGCCTGCATCGGTATCCTCGGCGTCCTGTTGCCGGCCCTGGTCAAGCGCGATTTCCCCGCCCAGGCCGGCCAGCTGATGGGGCTCTACACCATGATGCTGTGCATAGGCGCCGCCGTGGCCGCCGGGGCCACCGCGCCGCTCGCCGAGGCCTTCGACGGCCGCTGGCAACCGGCCCTCGCCACCTGGGCCCTGGTCGCCGTGGTGGCCCTGCTGGTCTGGCTGCCGCAATTGCGCCAGCCACCCACCATCGCACCGCGCCGCGGGGCTGGCGGTTCGCTGTGGCGCAATCGGCTGGCCTGGCAGATCACCCTGTACATGGGCCTGCAGTCGTCGCTGGCCTATATCGTCTTCGGCTGGCTACCGACCCTGCTGATGGATCGCGGCCTGGGCATGGTGCAGGCCGGCCTGATGCTGTCGGGCTCGGTGATGACCCAGCTGGTCAGCGCCCTCACCGCCCCCTGGCTGGCGACGCGGGGCCAGGACCAGCGCCTGGCCATCGTGGTGGTGATGAGTCTGACCCTCGCCGGCCTGCTGGGCTGCCTTTACGCCCCGGTCGGCAGTCTTTGGCTGTGGGCGGTGATACTCGGCCTGGGCCAGGGCGGGACCTTCAGCTTGGCGCTCGCCCTGCTGGTGCTGCGCTCGCGGGATGCGGAAACCGCCGGACGGCTATCGGGCATGGCCCAGGGCGCGGGCTACAGCCTGGCCTCGCTCGGTCCGCTGCTGGTGGGCATCATCCACGACGCCACCCACGGCTGGGCCCCCATGGGCGTGCTCTTCACCCTGATCGCCGTGCTGGCCACGCTGTTCGGCCTGGGTGCGGGGCGGACCCGCTACGTCAACGACGTCTAGCGGCGATAGAGTCCGGCGGCTCGACTGGCCTCGGTCTGCAGCCGCGGCGCGCGGATACCCGCTTCGCGCAGGGCACGCTGCCAGGCGTCTGCCTGGTCGCCGCCCAGCGTTACCGCCACATCGCCATTGAGCGCCAGGGCCGCCGCCAGCCGGGCGATCCAGGGTTGCTCAGGGGCCCGCTCCAGGGCGGGCAGGAGCAGCTGACCGTCGCGCTGCAACTCCTTGAGCAGGGTGGCGGCGCTCGGCAACAGTTCAGGGAGGGGCTGGCCTGCCTGCAGCCGCTCGGCATGCAGATAGCCGCGACGATTGCCACGGGTGATGCCATAGAGCGTCAGCACCGTCTGCGGCTCCGCCAGTTGCAGCACCAGCAGCCCCTGCTGATCGTCCGGTCCATAGAGCATGGCCTCGCCCAGTAGGCTGTTGGCGATGACGTTGCTGGCGCCGCAATCACGCCCTTCGCACCAGTAGAGCAGCGTCGCGCCCTGCTGCTGCAGGCGCTGCCGCTCGCTGTCCAGCCGCGCCAGCGGCGGATGGCCGCTGGCCAGCTCGAAGGTCTGGGTCTGGAGCTGGCCCTCCACCTGCAGCGAATCCTCCAGGCGCAGGCGACCGCCGATGCGACTGACTGGCCCCAGCGGATAGAGGCGTTCGGCGGTTGCCGGTCCGCTTTCGCGCACCAATTGGGCATGGTCCATGGGTGCGATCTCCGGCAGCACCTCCGCCTGCGTCGTCCCAAGGGACAGCAGCAGGCCGATCAGCAGGAGGCGTGGCAGGAAGCGGGAGCGCGGGCAGAACAGACGGCTAGGCATGCCGTATTATTCGTCGTGCCCGGTGCCGGCGGCAAAGAAGGCATTGAAACAATCTGCGACGGCCTGGGCGCCCGCTGCATCGTCCAGATGCAGATGGTGCCCGCCCGGCAATTCGTGAAGGCTGAAGTTCGGCTGTTCTCGCGCCAGGCGCATGGCCTCGGCATGGGGCGCCACCAGGCCACCCGCGGCCACCACCAGGGCTGTGGGGCAGCGCACGGCGCGCAGACAGGCTTCGGCCTGCTCCGGGGTGAACCTCATTCGACTGGGCAGCCTCAGGTGGGGATCAGAACGCCAGGTGTAGCCACCGGGTACCGCCATCAAGCCACGCTCGGCGAGTAGCTCGGCGGCTTCCCGACTGACCGTCAGCGACCCCTTCAGCCGCGCCGCTACGGCGTCTTCCACCGTGGCGTAGACCGGCTTGCGCCGGTTGGGCAGCTCCAGCTCCGCCAGCAGCGCCTTGCCGAGTTTCTCGGCGATCTCCTCTGCCGGCGTTGTATAGGGCAGCAGGCCATCGATCAGCGCCAGGCGCTCGATCTGCTCCGGCAGGGCCGCGGCCGCGATGACGCCGACGATGGCGCCCATCGAATGGCCAAGCAGACCGAAGCGATCCCAGCCCAGTTGCTGCGCAGCCGCGAGCACATCCAGCCCATAGTCCTGAATCGCATACCCAACGCCTGCGGGACGATGGGCCGACAGACCATGACCCGGCAGGTCCAGAGCGACGATGCGCAGGCCGTGCAGCCGTGGCGCGAGCTGGGCGAAGGTCATGGCATTGTCCAGCCAGCCATGCAGCGCCAGCACCGGATAGCCATCTTCCGGACCGAAGGTCCGGGCGCTCAACTCGATATGGGGCAATTCCAGCCGCAATTCTTGCACCTGGGCGGTCATGATTTCCACTCCGCGGGTGCCAGTGCGCGCTTCATGCCGGGGAGGCATCCCGCTGCAAGGGCACCACGGCTACCGTGAGCCGTGAGACACAGGTCAGGCGCCCCTCTTCATCGCTCAGGCGGATGTCCCAGACATGGCTGCTGCGCCCCAGGTGCAGGGGACGCGCCACCGCCGTCACCCGCCCGGAGCGCACGCCCCGCAGGTGGTTGGCATTGATTTCCTGACCCACGCAATAGAAGCGCGAGCGATCCACGCAGAGCATGCTGGCGATCGAGCCCACGGTTTCCGCCAGGGCCACCGACGCGCCGCCATGCAGCAACCCCATGGGCTGGTGGGTGCGGCGGTCGACCACCATGCTGGCGGTCAGGCTGCTGTCGTCCCAGGCTTCGATCCGCATGTCCAGGTGTTCGGCCAGGGTGTTCTCGAGCGCACGCCCGAGGTCCTCAGGATCCGGAAGGGTCTGCCAGATGCTCATGTACTTTCCTTGCAAGGGCGTCAGCCGTGGAAGCGGCTGACCAGATCGAAACCGCCGGCCAGGGGCAGCGGCGCCTCCAGGCACAGCAGGGAGGCGGTGCCCATGGCCACCGGCGCCTGCCGATGACCGTGCAGCAACCAGCCGGCCAGTTCACCGACGAAGGGATTGTGGGTCACCAGCAGCAGCTCCTCCACCTCCAGTCGCGCCAGCTCCGCCAGGGCGCGTTCCGGCTCGCCGTCGGGCGTGGCCCAGGAAACGCTGCGCAACTCGCCCGGCCAGCCCAGCTGCTGTTGCACCAGGGCCGCCGTCTGCTGCGCGCGCACATAGGGACTGGCGAGGATGAGCTGCAACTCGGCACCCTTGAGCTGCAGGGCGCTGCGCAGCACCTCGGCGCGACCGGTCGCGGTCAGCTCGCGCAGCTCGTCACTGGGCGCCCGCGCCTCGGCTTCGCCATGCCGCAGCAGCCAGAGCTTCATGGCGCGGTGGCGGAGCGGTCGTCGGGTTGCTCAGTGGCCGGCCAGTCGGCGAAGGGCCAGGGCTTCACTTCGCTGGCGAAGGTGCCGAAGCGGACGATCTGCGCCAGATAGTTGCCCAGGGCCGCGCCAAAGGCGGTCAAACCGGGATTGGCTTCGCCCTTGATCAGGCGCACCACCAGTTGCACCAGCACCACCACCGCCAGCACGTACTGCGCACCCAGCCAGACGAACAGGAACAGCAGCATCCAGATCAGGCGCAGGCCTAGCAGCTCGCGGGAATGTTCGGGTTGGGACATGGGAATTCCTCTTTTCAGACAGTGTAGCGGCTCAATTGAAGGGGGCGTCCGCCACATCGACATCGGTCTTGGGCTCGCCGCCCATCAGGGCCTCGATCACCTGCCCCAGGCTGCGGCCCTCGAACAGGATCGCATAGAGGCCGTTGACCAGGGGCATGTAGACGCCCAACTCGTCCGCTTTTTCCTTGAGCACGCGCAGGGTATTGACGCCTTCCGCGGTCTCGCCGATCTGCGCCACCGCCTCGTCCAGGGTCAATCCTCGCCCCAGGGCATGGCCGACCCGGTAGTTGCGGCTCTTCTCCGACGAGCAGGTCACGATCAGGTCCCCTACCCCGGCCAGGCCCAGGTAGGTGATGGGATTGGCGCCGCGCTGCACGGCGAAGCGGGTCATCTCGGCCAGGGCCCGGGTGATCAGCATGCTGCGGGTGTTCTCGCCCATCGCCAGCGCCGCGGCCATGCCGGCGATGATGGCGTAGACGTTCTTCAGGGCGCCGGCCAGCTCCACGCCGAGACGGTCGGCACTGGCATAGACGCGGAAGGTGCGGCCGTGCAGCGCCGCCTGGACCCGCCGGCACACCTCTTCGTCCTCGCTCGCCACCACGGTGGCGGTGAGTTGGTGCTCGGCGATCTCGCGGGCGAGGTTGGGCCCGGAGATGATGCCGATGCGCGCCCGCGGCACGATTTCCGCGAGGATCTCGCTCATCAGCATGAAGGAATGCGCTTCGATGCCCTTGGTGGTGCTGACGAGGAAACGCCCTTCCAGCTGCTGGGCGATGGGTGCCAGGGCCTGGCGCAGCGCGCTCGACGGCAGGGCCACCAGGATCAGCTCGCAGCCCTGGATGGCGCCCTGCAGGTCACTGGTGGCCTCGACCGCGGCGTGCACCTTGATACCCTTCAGATAGCGCGGATTCTCGCGCTCGCGGCGGATGGTCTCGGCCTGGTGCGGATCGCGCATCCACAGGCGCACCGGCAGCCCGTTCTCGGCGACCAGATTGGCCAGGGCGGTACCGAAGCTGCCGCCGCCCAGGACGGCGATGGGGGATTGGACTGTCATCGAAACTCTCGGCTTCACCGCAATCACGCGGCCTCGTCGCTCAGTATACGGTAGCCGCGCGCCGGCCTCAGGGCCGGTTCACGGTCTGCCGCGTATCGGCCGAACGGTATTGAAAACGCCCGAGGAATACTTATCTAGGGTGGCAAACACCCCTTTCCCGGTACTGCCCGCCGCGTCGCCCCAGGGCGCGCGCGACCCCGAGCGGGCGCCCAGGATGGAGAATTGACTGCGAAAAGTGCACAATGGTCCGTTAACGAGCGGGGCGCTGGCCTGTGACTTTCCCGATGCCCCGGCAGTCTACTGCTACACGAAGCCATACCCAGAGCGACCTTCGGAGTCGCCAGAGCCTGGACCTAGGCCAGCTACAGGAGCTTGCATGACCAAACAACACGCCTTTACCTACGAAGACTTGCTGCGCTGCAGCCGTGGCGAGCTCTTCGGTCCGGGCAATGCCCAATTGCCCGCACCGAACATGCTGATGATCGATCGGATCACGCATATCAGTGAGGTAGGCGGGAAATACGGCAAGGGCGAACTGGTGGCGGAACTCGATATCCGTCCCGACCTCTGGTTCTTCGGTTGCCATTTCGAGGGTGACCCGGTGATGCCGGGCTGCCTAGGCCTGGATGCCATGTGGCAGCTGGTCGGTTTCTACCTTGGCTGGCAGGGCAATCCGGGTCGCGGTCGCGCCCTGGGCTCTGGCGAAGTGAAGTTCTTCGGCCAGGTACTGCCGACCGCCAAGAAGGTCACCTACAATATCCATATCAAACGCACCATCAACAGGTCGCTGATTCTGGCCATCGCCGATGGCACCGTTAGCGTGGACGGCCGCGAGATCTACTCCGCCGAAGGTCTGCGCGTCGGCCTGTTCACTTCCACCGATAGCTTCTAAGGGCTTTTCGCATGCGTCGCGTCGTCATTACCGGTCTGGGTATCGTTTCGTGCCTGGGCAATGATAAAGACACCGTTTCCGCCAACCTGCGCGCGGGTCGTGCCGGCATCCGTCACAATCCGGAATATGCCGAGATGGGTCTGCGCAGCCAGGTTTCCGGTTCCATCGACCTGAATCTCGAAGAATTGATCGACCGCAAGGTCAAGCGCTTCGTCGGCGATGCCGCCGCCTACGCCTACCTGGCGATGGAGCAGGCGATCAAGGACTCCGGCCTGTCCGAAGAGCAGGTCTCCAACCCCCGCACCGGCCTGATCGCCGGTTCCGGTGGCGCTTCCACCTTCAACCAGATGGAAGCCCTGGACATCCTGCGCGAGAAGGGCGTCAAGCGCGTCGGTCCCTACCGCGTGACCCGGACCATGAGCAGCACGGTCTCCGCCTGCCTGGCCACGCCCTTCAAGATCAAGGGCCTGAACTACTCCGTAGCCTCGGCCTGCGCCACCAGCGCCCACTGCATCGGCCTGGCCATGGAGCAGATCCAGCTCGGCAAGCAGGACGTGGTCTTCGCCGGTGGCGGCGAGGAAGAGCACTGGACCCAGAGCATGCTGTTCGATGCCATGGGCGCGCTCTCCAGCGACTACAACGAGACGCCGGAAAAGGCTTCCCGTGCCTACGACAGCAAGCGTGACGGCTTCGTCATCGCTGGCGGCGGCGGCATGGTGGTGGTCGAGGAGCTCGAACACGCCCTGGCCCGCGGCGCCAAGATCTATGCCGAGATCGTCGGCTACGGCGCGACCTCCGACGGCTACGACATGGTCGCCCCGAGTGGCGAAGGCGCCATCCGCTGCATGCAGCAGGCGCTGTCCACCGTCGACGGCGAGATCGACTACCTGAACACCCACGGCACCTCCACCCCGGTGGGCGACGTGGCCGAGATCAAGGGCGTGCGCGCCGTGTTCGGCGACAAGGCTCCGGCCATCAGCTCCACCAAGAGCCTGTCGGGCCACTCCCTGGGCGCTGCCGGTGTGCACGAGGCCATCTACTGCATGCTGATGATGGAAGGCAACTTCATCGCCGGTTCGGCCAACATCGACGAACTGGATCCGGAAGTCGCCGATCTGCCGATCCTGCGCGAGACCAAGGAAAACGCCAAGCTGGATCTCATCATGAGCAACAGCTTCGGTTTCGGCGGCACCAACGCCACCCTGGTACTCAAGCGCTGGCAGGGCTGATAGCCCTCGCTTGTGTGACCCAAACGGCGCCTCTGGCGCCGTTTTTCATTTCTGCTCCCTGCCCTGCTGAACCGGTCATGGGCCCCGCGGTCGAAGGCGCCGGCACTTCGCCTGCGAACCTCCAGGAAGAATGGATTCAGCAGCACGAATAGCTTAATCTCGCGCCGCTTCGCTGTACCTGCGCAGCCGCCATAGACAGCGCTGTCCGAACTAGCGGGCAGAAACAAGAAACTGTTGTACCCATGGAGCCCCAATGCACAATCAAAACCAGAGCTACCGCGGACCCTTGATCGTCCTCACCATGCTGTTCTTCATGTGGGGTCTGATCACCTCGCTGAACGACATCCTGATCCCCCACCTCAAGGCGGTCTTCACCCTCAGCTATCTGCAGGCCTCGCTGATCCAGTTCTGCTTCTTCACCGCCTATTTCATCGTTTCCTTCCCGGCCGGTCGCCTGGTGGAAAGCCTGGGCTACAAGAAGGGCATCATCGTCGGCCTGCTCACCGCCGGCGTCGGTTGCGTGCTGTTCTACCCGGCCGCCGGAGCTCACTCCTACGGTTTCTTCCTGACCGCCCTGTTCGTGCTGGCGGCCGGTATCACCGTGCTGCAGGTGGCGGCGAACCCCTACGTCACCATCCTTGGCAAGCCGGAAACCGCGGCCTCGCGCCTCAACCTGACCCAGGCCTTCAACTCCCTGGGTACCACCGTCGGCCCGCTGGTGGGCGCGGTGACCATTCTGGCGCTGGTCGGTGAAGACTCCGCCGCCCACTCGGTGCAGCTGCCCTACCTGATCCTGGCCGGCATGCTGGTCGCCCTGGCGGTGATCATCGGCCTCTTCCGCCTGCCGCAGATCAAGGACACCGAACAGGACAACGCCACCGACGAGAACGCCCTGACCGCCAACAGCGTCTGGGCCTATCGCCACCTGCTGCTCGGCGTGGTCGGCATCTTCATGTACGTGGGCGCGGAAGTGTCCATCGGCAGCTACCTGGTGAGCCTGATGGAAAGCCCGGACGTGGCCGGCCTGAACGCCGCCACCGCCGCCAAGTACCTGTCCCTGTACTGGGGTGGCGCCATGGTCGGTCGCTTCATCGGCGGCGTGATCATGACCAAGGTGCGGCCGAACCTGGTGCTGACCTTCAACGCCATCGCCATTGGCGTGCTGCTGGCCGTGGCCGTGCTGCAGGGTGGCAAGATCGCCATGTGGGCGCTGCTGGCCATCGGCTTCTTCAACTCCATCATGTTCCCGACCATCTTCTCCCTGGCACTCAAGGGCCTGGGCAAGTTCACCTCCAAGGGTTCGGGCCTGCTGTGCATGGGTATCGTCGGTGGCGCACTGGTGCCGGCCATCCAGGGCTACTTCGCCGACACCATCGGCCTGCTGCCCTCCTTCCTGATCCCGCTGGTCTGCTACCTCTACATCCTGTTCTACGGCGTAATGGGCTATCGCCCCACCCTGCGTCGCTGATCCACCCCGAAGCGCTGGCGGCCTGCCAGCGCTTCGTCCCTTCCGCTACCCCTCCGCTCTCCTCCTTCCTTATCTCCCGCCTGATCGACTGACCTGCACACCTGCCAGATAGCGGGCTGTACGACCCTGCACGCGCGATCTGACCCACCGTGCGCCATCCCCGTACCTCCCGCCATGCAGCATCGGCAGAGGCCGTCTGGAGGGCCCTGCCTTGCCCTTCGCTCTCGGCGTAGCCAAGACGGCTGGGAGGGCTCTCCCATACCTGCCAATCGAAGGGCCTGACCTTGCGGTCTGACGCGGCGCGGCCACCCTGCTCTGGCCAGATCCCAGGCAAAAGAAAACGCCCGTATCTTTCGATACGGGCGTCTTGTCGTTACCGCAGGGATCGCTCCAGGAGCGGCCCTCGCGTCAGGCTCAGGCAGGCTGGCGAGCTTCCTCGACTTCGACGGCGTTCGGGCCGCGAGCGAGTTCGGTCTTCAGGGTCTGCTCGTCCAGCTGGCCGCACCACTTGGCGACCACGATGGAGGCCACGCCGTTGCCGACCAGGTTGGTCAGGGCGCGGGCTTCGGACATGAAGCGGTCGATACCCAGGATCAGCGCCAGGCCGGCGACCGGTACGTGACCGACGGCGGACAGGGTGGCGGCCAGCACGATGAAGCCGCTACCGGTGACGCCTGCAGCGCCCTTGGAGGAGATCAGCAGCACCAGCAGCAGGGTGATCTGGTGGGTGATGTCCATCTGGGTGTTGGTGGCCTGGGCGATGAACACCGCAGCCATGGTCAGGTAGATGGAGGTGCCGTCGAGGTTGAAGGAGTAGCCGGTGGGGATCACCAGACCAACCACCGACTTCTCGGCGCCCAGCTTCTGCATCTTGGTCAGCATGCGCGGCAGGGCGGACTCGGAAGACGAGGTACCCAGCACGATCAGCAGTTCTTCACGGATGTACTTGATGAACTTGAGGATGCTGAAGCCGTGCATGCGCGCCACGGCACCCAGCACCACCAGCACGAACAGCAGGCAGGTGATGTAGAAGCAGGCCATCAGGTAGCCCAGCTGCACCAGGGTGCCGACGCCGTATTTGCCGATGGTGAACGCCATGGCACCGAAGGCGCCGATGGGGGCGAGCTTCATGATGACGTTGATGATGTTGAAGAAGACGTGGGAGATGCGGTCGATGAAGTTGAACACCAGTTGACCGGTCTCGCCCAGGCGATGCAGGGCGTAGCCGAACAGCACGGCGAAGAACAGGACCTGCAGGATCTCACCGGTGGCGAAGGCGTTGACGACCGTCGACGGGATGATGTTCATCAGGAAGTCGATGGTGCTCTGCTTCTCGCCAGCCGCGGCGTAGGCAGCGATGCCCTTGGTGTCCAGGGTGCTGACGTCGACGTTCATGCCGGCGCCCGGCTGGACGACGTTGACCACGATCAGGCCGATCAGCAGCGCGATGGTGGAGAAGATCTCGAAGTACAGCAGCGCCATGCCGCCGGTCTTGCCCACGGCCTTCATGTTCTGCATGCCGGCGATACCGGTCACCACGGTGCAGAAGATGATGGGCGCGATGACCATCTTGATCAGCTTGATGAAACCGTCACCCAGGGGCTTCATGGCAGCGCCGGTCTGGGGGTAGAAATGGCCGAGCAGCACACCCAGGACGATCGCCACGATCACCTGGAAATAGAGACTCTTGTAGATCGGCTGCTTGACGGGACGCTTGGGCGCGGGAGCTGTGGTAGTTGTTGTTGTGTCGACGGTTGCTGTCATGGCTCTTTCCCTTGTGGCCACTACCTGACGTCCTGTCTGAGTGGGCACCTGACTGAAGTTGGCTCTCTCATCCTGAGAGCTTTTTGTTGTGGACCTGGCGGCCGCGCGACGGTGACACCAGTATCTGGCTGGATATAAGCAATCGCCGTTCCACTTTTTGGTGCGCAATCAAAGGGCCAGCTTTCATGCACCTTTCAGTCGAAAGTCTAGTTGCCAGCGGCGGGCGGAACCCCGCCACCCGACGAAAAGGGGCGGAAATCCCCCACCGTGCGAGGCGGTTTTCCGCCAGTCGCCGTCGGTAGTCGGCTATCCTTTGCGCGCCTTTCCAGCGGCGCCTGCCCTGATCCGTTGCCGCCTTCGAGGAGTATCCGGCCGAGATGCCCGCCCTGCCCCCTACCGACCTGCCCAGCTGCTGCACAGCGCCCGCGCCACTGCCGCCGCTGGCCGAGGGATTCGACGCCCTGGCCCTGCTGCACTGCCGCTTCGATCCCGCCCAGGTGAGCTTCGAGCGCGACGCCCTGCGCCTGGGCGCCCTGCCGCCGGACAACATCCGTCGCGCCGTGGCCAAGCGCCAGGCCGAATACCTGGCCGGGCGTCTCTGCGCCCGCGAGGCCCTGCGCCAGCTGAGTGGCGCGCCGGCGGTACCCGGTCATCGTAGCGAGGACCGTGGCCCCGCCTGGCCCGCCGGCTGGGTCGGCGCCATCACCCACAGTCACGGCTGGGCAGCCGCGGCGGTGGGCAGCGCCCGGGACTACCTGGGTCTCGGCCTGGATGTGGAAACCCTGCTCGAACCGGCCAAGGCCCTGCGTCTGGCCGACCAGATCCTCACCCCGGCCGAACGGGAAAGCGTGCAGGCGCTGGACGAAGCGCAGCAGGCCTTTGCCATCACCCTGGCGTTTTCCGCCAAGGAGAGTCTGTTCAAGGCGCTGCATCCCCAGGTCGGGCAGATGTTCTTCTTCCAGGATGCCGAGATCCTTGGCAGCCATCCCGGCGGGACCTTCGACATTCGGCTGCTGATCGAGCTATCGCCGCGCTGGTCCGCCGGGACCTCGCTGCGCGGTCACTACCGCCTGGACGAAGAACGGCGGTTGCTCACGCTGATCGCGCCTCGCCACTGAGGCGCTCCTATATAGAGGAAGAGTCGTGCGGTCGATCCGGTGCGCGGACGCCGGCCGGGGCAGAACGTCGCAGTGGCCATCGAACGTTTTCTTATGGTGGAGAAAATGCTCATAGCGAACCGGTATATCCCGTGACGCTTTTGTCGCGCCGACCCTGCCGCGTTGTACGTTATTTGACCACTTCGCTCTGAGCCCAGCCTCCACGCGCACTGGCCGGGCACCACCCCCAGGATACCCCCCAGTCCCGAACAGCTTATCCACGTCTTATCCACAGCCGGAAACGTGACAAACGCGACATCTAGTGGCCCTTGCACCCCCGCACCACCATATATAGCAGTTCGTCGGCATGGGCTGGGACGGCGAAACACCCCTCTGTCAAGACTGTCTTCCCTAACGAGGAGGGCTTATCCTGTCGCCCGAATTATGAATTTCCAGGGTCCCTGACCCCGAACGCCGGCTCCTGCGGGAATCGGCGCTGGTACGGCTTTTCGTTGGAATCTTCATTGGTAATGGCGCGACAGGCAGTCGTCGCGCAGGCCCAGGCCGACACTCTTCCGGATCGCCGGCGCGCCGACGATCCCCTCTTTCCGATCAAGGGAGTTCCGCATGCACACCGACCTGACCCGCGAGCAAGCCCAGCAGGGCCGCCCGGCGCAAGATGCCAGCCAGGACCTGGGCGCCACCGCCCCCGGTCAACTGCGCGTCATCAAGCGCAACGGTACCGTCGTCCCCTACACCGACGACAAGATCACCGTGGCCATCAGCAAGGCTTTCCTCGCCGTGGAAGGCGGTACCGCCGCGGCCTCCTCGCGCATCCACACCACCGTCAAGCAGCTCACCGACCAGGTCAGCAGCACCTTCAAGCGTCGCATGCCTTCGGGTGGCACCATCCACATCGAAGAGATCCAGGACCAGGTCGAACTGGCCCTGATGCGCGCCGGCGAGCAGAAGGTCGCGCGCAGCTACGTGATCTACCGTGAAGCCCGCAGCCAGGAGCGCAAGCAGGGCGCCGCCAGCGACATCGCCGAGCCGCACCCGAGCATTCGCGTGACCAAGGCCGACGGCACCACCCAGCCGCTGGACATGGGCCGCCTGAACACCATCATCAGCGAAGCCTGCGAAGGCCTCGAAGAGGTGAACGGCGAGCTGATCCAGAAGGAAACCCTGAAGAACCTGTACGACGGCGTGGCCGAGAAGGACGTCAACACCGCCCTGGTGATGACCGCCCGCACCCTGGTCGAGCGCGAGCCCAACTACTCCTACGTCACCGCCCGCCTGCTGCTGGACAGCCTGCGCGCCGAAGGCCTGAGCTTCCTCGGCGTCGCCGAGTCCGCCACCCACCACGAGATGGCCGACCTCTACGCCAAGGCCCTGCCCGCCTACGTCGCCAAGGGCGTGGAGCTGGAGCTGCTGGACCCGAAACTGGCCACCTTCGACCTGGCCAAGCTGGGCGCCGCCATCGATCACGAGCGTGACCAGCAATTCACCTACCTGGGTCTGCAGACCCTGTACGACCGCTACTTCCTGCACAGTCACGGCACCCGCTTCGAGCTGCCGCAGCTGTTCTTCATGCGCGTGGCCATGGGCCTGGCGCACATGGAGAAAGATAAAGAAGCCCGCGCCATCGAGTTCTACAACCTGCTGGCCAGCTTCGACTACATGGCGTCCACCCCGACCCTGTTCAACGCCGGTACCCTGCGTCCGCAGCTGTCCAGCTGCTACCTGACCACCGTACCCGACGACCTGTCCGGCATCTATGGCGCCATCCACGATAACGCCATGCTCTCCAAGTTCGCCGGCGGCCTGGGCAACGACTGGACCCCGGTGCGTGCCCTGGGCTCCTACATCAAGGGCACCAACGGCAAGAGCCAGGGCGTCGTGCCCTTCCTCAAGGTGGTCAACGACACCGCCGTGGCGGTCAACCAGGGCGGCAAGCGCAAGGGCGCGGTCTGCGCCTACCTGGAAACCTGGCACCTGGACATCGAGGAATTCCTCGAGCTGCGCAAGAACACCGGTGACGACCGTCGTCGTACCCACGACATGAACACCGCCAACTGGATCCCCGACCTGTTCATGAAGCGCGTCTTCGAGGACGGCAACTGGACCCTGTTCTCCCCCGCCGACGTGCCCGATCTGCACGACCTCTACGGCAAGGCCTTCGAAGAACGCTACGAGTACTACGAAGCCCTGACCGAGTACGGCAAGCTCAAGCTGCACAAGACCATCAAGGCCAAGGACCTCTGGCGCAAGATGCTGTCGATGCTGTTCGAGACCGGCCATCCGTGGCTGACCTTCAAGGATCCGTGCAACCTGCGCAGCCCGCAGCAGCACGTGGGCGTGGTGCACAGCTCCAACCTCTGCACCGAGATCACCCTGAACACCAACAAGGACGAGATCGCCGTGTGCAACCTGGGTTCGGTGAACCTGGTGAACCACATCGTCGACGGCAAGCTGGACACCGCCAAGGTCGCCCGCACCGTCAAGACCGCCGTGCGCATGCTCGACAACGTCATCGACATCAACTACTACTCGGTGCCCCAGGCGGAGAACTCCAACCTCAAGCACCGTCCGGTCGGCATGGGCATCATGGGCTTCCAGGATGCGCTGTACCTGCAGCACATCGCCTACGGTTCGGATGCCGCCGTGCAGTTCGCCGACACCTCCATGGAAGTGATCAGCTACTACGCCATCCAGGCTTCCTGTGACCTGGCCGAAGAGCGTGGCAGCTACTCCAGCTTCCAGGGTTCGCTGTGGTCCCAGGGCATCCTGCCGATCGATTCCGAGAAGCGCCTGATCGAAGAGCGCGGCGCCAAGTACATCGAGGTCGACCTGTCCGAGACCCTGGACTGGGCCCCGCTGCGCGAGCGTGCCAAGAAGGGCATCCGCAACTCCAACATCATGGCCATCGCGCCGACCGCGACCATCGCCAACATCACCGGCGTGTCCCAGTCGATCGAGCCGACCTACCAGAACCTCTATGTGAAGTCGAACCTCTCGGGCGAATTCACCGTCATCAACCCCTATCTGGTACGCGACCTCAAGGCGCGCGGCCTGTGGGATTCGGTGATGGTCAACGACCTCAAGTATTACGACGGCTCCGTGCAGCAGATCGAGCGCATCCCGCAGGATCTGAAGGACCTGTACGCCACCGCCTTCGAAGTGGAGACCAAGTGGATCGTCGAGGCCGCCAGCCGTCGCCAGAAGTGGATCGACCAGGCCCAGTCGCTGAACCTGTACATCGCCGGCGCCTCGGGCAAGAAGCTCGACGTGACCTACCGCATGGCCTGGTTCCGCGGTCTGAAGACCACCTACTACCTCCGTGCCCTGGCCGCCACCAGCACCGAGAAGTCGACCATCAACACCGGCAAGCTGAACGCCGTGAGCGCCGATCCCATCACCGGCGTCCAGGCCAGTGCCGCGCCCGCCCCGGCGCAGAAGGTCGAGGAGGCGCCTGCCGCGGCACCGGCTCCGGTGCCCAAGGCCTGCAGCCTCGATGATCCCGAGTGCGAAGCCTGCCAGTAAGGTGAGCGCCCGCCAGAAACTGGCGGGCATAAAAAAGCCCGGATCCAGCTGCAACTGGATCCGGGCTCGATCTCCCACCGGGCGCTTGCGTCGCTCAACGGGAGGCTGGATCCATTCAGATCCATAGGAGGGGCGCATGATCCCCATCTGGACGGACCGGTGTCAAGGGACGCTATGCGAGAATGCGCCATGGCTAATAAGTCTGGCGGCCAAAAAATTGGCCGTAATGCTGGTAGTGGCCGTTTCACAACCGTTGAGAAGGCTCGGAATAATCCGAAGACTCATACGGTAGAAACGGTTAAGAAGCCGAAGTAGAAAACAGCCCAAGAGCGACGAGCTCTTGGGCTTTCTGTCTCGCCAGACAATGCCCAAAGAATTCCTTTCTGCGTGCGACGACGCGCGAATCAATAAATCGGCCCGCTAGGGCCCGCCAGGAGACACCCCATGCTGAACTGGGAAGAATTCGACAAAGACGACGACACCGCCACCGCCAAGCCCGCGCAGGACGCCGGCCAGCAGGCGCCCGCCCAGACCGAGCGCCTGGATTCCGAGGGCGACGCCTTGGTCCATGACGCCCGCGCCCTGTCCGCCGACGACTCCGACGCCGTGGCCCGTGCCAAGGCCGCGCTGAACGAGCTGGACATCCAGGAAGGCCTGGACGACCTGGAAGGCTCCTCCGCCCGCGTACACGTCGGCGACAAGCAGATGATCAACGCCCGTGCCGACCTCAACCAGCTCGTACCCTTCAAGTACGACTGGGCCTGGCAGAAGTATCTGGATGGTTGCGCCAACCACTGGATGCCCCAGGAAGTGAACATGAACGCCGACATCGCGACCTGGAAGAGCGCGGACGGCCTCACCGAGGACGAGCGCCGCATCGTCAAGCGCAACCTCGGCTTCTTCTCCACCGCCGACTCCCTGGTCGCCAACAACCTGGTCCTGGCCGTCTACCGCCTGATCACCAACCCCGAGTGCCGCCAGTACATCCTGCGCCAGGCCTTCGAAGAGGCGATCCACACCCACGCCTACCAGTACTGCATCGAGTCGCTGGGCATGGATGAAGGCGAGATCTTCAACATGTACCACGAGATTCCGAGCGTCGCGAAAAAGGCGAGCTGGGGCCTGAAGTACACCCGCTCCATCTCCGACCCCGAGTTCAAGACCGGCACCCCGGAGACCGATCGCCAGTTCCTCAAGAACCTGATCGCCTACTACTGCGTGCTGGAAGGCATCTTCTTCTATTGCGGCTTCACCCAGATCCTGTCCATGGGTCGCCGCAACAAGATGACCGGCACCGCCGAGCAGTTCCAGTACATCCTGCGTGACGAGTCCATGCACCTGAACTTCGGCATCGACATGATCAACCAGATCAAGATCGAGAACCCGCAGCTGTGGGATGCCCAGATGAAGGACGAAGCCACCCAGATGATCCTCCAGGGCACCCAGCTGGAGATCGAATACGCCCGCGACACCATGCCCCGCGGCGTGCTGGGCATGAACGCGGCCATGATGGAGGACTACCTCAAGTTCATCGCCAACCGCCGCCTGACCCAGATCGGCCTCAAGGAAGAATACCCGGGCGCCACCAACCCCTTCCCCTGGATGAGCGAGATCATGGACCTCAAGAAGGAGAAGAACTTCTTCGAGACGCGTGTGATCGAGTATCAGACCGGTGGGGCGTTGAGCTGGGATTAAATTAGTTTTTGCACAAAAGCCCTGTATTTACAGGGCTTTTTAACAGGGAAGTCAAAATGGCAATAGATAAAGAAGAATTAATATTTTATATAGTTAACATAAAAAAATCAGATATTTTTCCACAGCAGGTATTAGATAGACTAGATTCCTCTGAAAAGATAGCACAGGATCATCTGGACCTTCTTGATGAAGCCGAGCAAATAGAGGTATTAGAAAGATATCGGAGAGTTTTTGAAAGAATAGAGACAGTGAGAGGGCGAAACCATTTCTCTCAAAATCTTCTGGACGAGCTTAAGGTTGAGCTTGAGCACATCTACCTTCAATATATAAACCCTACAAAGAAAGCTGTAGACACTATAGAAAAGCTTTTTAAAAGAAGATACATAAATACAAACGATAAAATTAACTCTATATTTCGGCAAGCTGAAAAGACATTTTACACCATAGAAAAATTAGGCAGCTTATCAAAAACAAACTACGAAGACTCCATAGCTCTTAAAAAAGAGATAGAACATAGAGAATCTATCCAAAGAGAAACCCTGCAGACCTTGAACGATCAAATCGAATTAAGAACACGCGAGTCCCAGTTAAATATTGAAGAATTCTTAAAAGATCGGAGAGAGTCTTTTCTTCGACTTTCTGAAAAACTCAAACAAGATTTTGAACTAAAACTCTCAGAGGCGTCAGACGCCCAAGTAAATGAAATAAAAAATATTATATCGCCAAAAGTTACTGCCGCTGAAAAGCAAATTGAAGCAATAAGCGCTATAAAATTAAACGCTGAAAAAATTCTTGGCTTAATATCTCAAGGAGCAACAGAAAGCCACTATCAAAAAGCATATATCTCCGAAAGAAACACAAGAGTTCTCTGGCAGATCTTAGCGACCCTTGGGTTCGTAGGACTCATTTTTGCAGCCTACTATATCACATCAACCATTCAATCAATTATAGAAAGCGGGTTAAACACTCAAACACTTATTGCTTTGACAGCGAAGGCGTCAGCTGCTTTCTTTACTCTCTTTTTTATCAGATTCTGTAGCCAGAACGCTCGCAGACATCACGAACTTGAGAAATTTAACCGACAACTCAGACTAGAACTGCTAACAATTGACGGTTACTTATCCAGCATAAAAAGCGAGTCAGAAAGGGATTCTGCAAAAATAATACTTAAAGAAAAGTTTTTTGGACTTACCGAAAGCATCCTTGAACGAGACCATGTAAAAAAGACTGAGGCGACTGACTTGGTAAAGGCAATTGAGAGCTTGGTCAAGGCGCTTCCAAAAGAGCTTTTGGAAAAAATAAAAACTAGCAATTAACCTAGATGTGCGCAAAGTGGACAAAGTAAAGCTTTTCCCCATATGGTTTCGACCTCAGGCTTACCGCCGTTCTGCGCGTTAACTTCTGCTCTCACGTACCGATTCCGCCAATACACGGCAGAGAGCTAATGTACTCAAGGACGAGCCCATGCCCCGCTGGACCGACCAACCGGCTACCGACACGGATGCCGTCTTCGATTTAATCCTTAAGTTCTCCGGCACCTTCCTGCAGCGTCATGCGTCGCTGTTGGCCAAGGTACTGCCGCCGACCCTGGGCTTCGGGATGTTTCTGGCCTATTTCGCCCGTAATCACTTCTATCCGAGCTTCGATCTCTTCCAGTTTTCGTCGTTGCTGTTGGCCGCTGCCTGCCTGGGCTTCCTGACCATTGGCGCCTTCGTTGCCGCACTCTTTCTGCCAGGTGCCTGGGTCTATTACCGCTTCATCAATACGGCGGCGATCAAGGAAGACATCACCTACGCCTTGCCCTATCGCGGCGAGGGGCGCTTTCGCAAGATCATGCTGTTGATGACGCTGGTGTTCTTCGTGCCCTATCTGCTGGCGGGGTTCAGCGATGCGGCCATTCTCTTGGTCGATCCTGAGCTGTTCCTCAGCGTTGCCTTTCTTGCGCCCATCCCCATCACGCTACTGGCGGGCATAGCCATTCAGGGGCTATTCGACTTGCGCCGCTTCAGCTTCCTGAAGTTCGTCTGGGAGGCTTACCTGTCGACGATGATCGTCGGTCTGTTCATCGTCTGGATGCTGGCCCAGGCCTATCCGCTGGTGAGCGATTGGCAGCCGCTGCTCAAGTGGGGCGCTCTGGCCATCGCCCCCTTCATCATTGCCTTCGTCACGACCATGACCTCCATGCTGTTTATCGCTGGCTGGAAGGCGGCGATGATGTTTTCGCTGTTCTTCGCCCTCTTTCTGGCCGGCTATAGCGGTGTCCTCACCACCCTACCCGAGACCATGGTCAGGACGCTGGGTCTGGGTAACTACCAAGCCAGGGCCATCGTGATCGATACCTCCTATTGCGCCAAGGAGCAGGCCAGGGTGCTGCCTACCGATGACCAGTGCGTGCTCGAGGACGTGCAGGTGGTGTGGTCGCTGGGCGAGGCCTTCGTGCTGCGGCTGGCGGACGGCAGCACGGCGCGGTTGCCGGCATCAGCGATTCGGGCATTGGTGAAGCCCTAGACAAATCCAGGGGCCAGCCTTCGCAGGCGTGAGCGTGAGGCTTCAGCCCGCGGCCAGGCGCGGGCGAGAACGTCCAGCGAGTGGCTTGAGCGGGCGTCGGGTGGACAACGCGCAGCCTGTCTACGCGGACTCGGTGTGAGTGGAAAAGGCTGCGCCGTTTTCCACGCTACGGAGGAGCGCTCCCGTCAGTCTCTTAATGAGGCCTAGCCGGTGCCGTTACAGCGCGGGCAAGTTGTCGTGGGAGTCTGCCGTTGAAAGCGAGGCTGCACGGTGGCGCCTGATCACTCTTTCCGCTTGCCGCCCTTGGCGCTCGGCTGGCCGGGGCCGGCCTTGACGAAGGCGAGGATGACCTCGCGTACGACCTTGCGCTGTTCGTCCGGCAGGCTGAGGAAGGCCTCGATGGCGTCGCGCTCGGGATAGTGCTCGGGGGTTTCCCAGTTGCCGCGGGACTCGCGAACCCCTGACTGAGCTTGTTCGCCATAGCGGAGGATCTGGGGCTCGATCCGCAGCCACTGGGCGAGTACCTGGAGCTTGTCCTGGGCGGGAATGGACTTGCCACCCAGCCAGCGGGAGACCGCCTGGAAGGTCACGGAGCGCCCCCAGTAACGGGAATTGAACTCGCGCTCCAACACCGCGGGCCGGTCAGGATAGCCGGCCGCCAGCATGGCGGCGCGCAGGCGCTGGGCGAAGTCGAGTTTGTCGTTCATGGGCGGACGTTAAAGTCCGCTTCCAGCCTGAACTGAACATTCGATTGCATAAAAATTGAAATTCATGATTTCATCCAGGCGGTAGGAGGACCATGAGGGTCCTACGGTGGGCAGCGGCCGCTCGGTGGCTGAGCTCCCAGCGACTGCGCCCAGATACGGAGGTCAGGCAATGCCCACGCCCCATCTTTTGCATTTCGCGGGTCGTCCCCTGCGGGTCTATCAGTTCTTCGATGGACAGCTGTGGTTCGATTGCCGCGAGGTCGCCAAGCTGCTGGACTACCCGGACCCGCTGGAAGCCGTGCGCAGCCACTGTAACCGCGACGGCGTGCACCAGGGTCCTGGCGAACGACCCACCCTGCTGATCGATCTCCCCAACACCTTGCGCCTGCTCATCGGCAGCACCAGCGAGCGCGCCGGGCCGTTCGAGGACTGGCTCAGGCGCGACTGCCTGAAGCTGTTCTTCAGTCGCCTCCTGCAGCCCGGCGAAGGCCGGCTGCTGCTCGATGGCCAGCCACTGAGCCGGCTGTGCTGGCGTGACCAGTACTGGGTGAAACTCGCCGACGTCGCGGATGTGATCGGACCTCGCTTGCGCCTCAACCAGAGGTACTGAGCGAGGTGCTCACCTCGTGGCTGGAGACCTTGCTCGGCGCTATCGATCACCCGGCGCGCGGGAGTCGCCGCGCGACGGCACGTGCGCGCTCCCACCCTCAAGACGAGACCGGTCCGGCCGATAGCGTTCCAGCGGCTGCGCTCGCGGCCAAACCCTGGTGGCTGCTCGCGGGCATCTTAGCCTATCGGACGTCAGACAGGGCGGCCAACCGCGGTAAACTGGCGGCCTGCGCCAGGTTTCTCCTTGTCCGCGACGTGCTCGACGGCACGTAGGGCAGGCTCCGGTATTCGCTGCACACTGTAAAGGTCCGCCTTCCCCATGGCCCTCGATGCCCCTACGCTCCTAACCATCACCATCGCCCTGGCGGCGGCAGCGGCTGGCTATCTGGCCATCGAGTGGCGCTCGGTGCGCGAGTCGGCGCTGCTGTACTGGAGCGCGGGTTTCGCCCTGATTTGCGTGGGTAGCACCCTGGCGCTGTTGCGCAGCCAGGGGCTGCTGCTGGTGGGCATCTGGTTCGCCAATGGGCTGCTGATCTTCGTGCATGGCCTCTTTCTGCTCGGCGTGGCGCGCTTCACCGGGCGCCGTCTGAGCCTGGGCTGGTGGGCCATCGCCGCCCTCTGGCTGGGGTTGTTGCTGCTGCCCAACGAGCCTTGGTGGTCCAAGGTGATGCTGGTGGTGCAGTCGTTCCTGATCGGCATCCTGGCGATACGGGCGGGCCTGCTGCTGCGCCGGCGCAATGCCGGAGAACGGCAGCTGCGTTCGGTGCTGCTGATCCATGGCCTCTTCTACCTGACCAAGATGATTCCGCCGCTCACCCCCGGCACCCTGATCGATCTGGCGGTCTATCGCGGCGCCATCATCCAGATCTCCCTGGTGGAGGGGGTGATGGCGGTGATGCTGATCGCCCTGTCGATGACCGGCACGGTGCGCTATCGCCGCGAGCAGCGTATCGAGCGCCTGGCGGGCAGCGATCCGCTGACGGGGCTGCACAACCGGCGCGCCTTGGAGACGGAGGCACCCCGGCTGTTCGGCATGACGACGCCCGAGCGCCCGGGCGCCCTGCTGCTGATCGATCTGGACAACTTCAAGCTGGCTAACGACCTGTACGGCCATGCGGCGGGCGACGGCCTGCTGATCGCCCTGAGCGAGTTGCTGCGCGCCACCCTGCCCCGCCGTGCGCTGGCGGCGCGGCTGGGTGGCGATGAATTCGTGGCGCTGCTGGGCGGCCTGAGCCAAGCAGAGGTAATAGCGCTGGCGGACGGCCTGCGCGAGCGCTTCAGCCTATTGGCGACCCAGCGCCTCGCCACCCCCGAGCGGGTCACCCTGAGCATCGGCGCGGTGCTGTTCGATCACCCGCCGCGAAGCCTGGCGGACCTGCTGGCCCAGGGTGATCGGGCGCTGTACGAGGCCAAGCGCGGCGGACGCGATGGGGTGCGGGTGAGCAAGGGGTGAAGGACGATGGGACGATCGCTTAGGCTTGCGCCATCATCTGAGCGGAGTCGCCATGCCCATCGCCCTCGAATCGCCCGACCAACCCGAGGTGATCGCCCTGATCGCCGAACTGGACGCCTATCAGGACGGGCTCTATCCGCCCGAGAGTCGTCATGCCTTGGATCTCGCCTCGTTGCTGCAGCCGAACGTGCTGTTCCTGGTGGCGCGTGACGCAGGCGGCCAAGCGTTCGGCTGTGCCGCCATGGTGCTCAACGAGAGCTACGGGGAGATCAAGCGGATGTACGTGAGCCCCTCGGGCCGGGGTCAGGGATTGGGTAGGCGTTTGCTTTCTCGCCTGGAGGCTGAGGCGCTCACGACAGGATGCAAGAGAGCGATGCTGGAGACCGGTCCTTATCAACCCGAGGCATTGGCCTTGTATGGGGCAGCGGGCTACGAACGGCGCGGGCCGTTCGGGGCTTACCGGGATGATCCGTTGAGTGTGTTTATGGAGAAGGGGTTGGCGACGCTGGTGCCGTGATGCGGGGGCATTTAATCGATGGGAGTGGAAAAGGCTATCGCCGTTTTCCACGCTACGGGGCCTGGGCGGTAGGGTGGACAACGCGAAGCTTGTCCACGTGGGGGCTCGGGTCAAGCGTGAGTGGATCAGTGGAAAAGGCTGTCGCCGTTTTCCACGCTACGGGGGTTGGGCGGTAGGGTGGACAACGCGAAGCTTGTCCACGCGGGGGCTTGGATCAGGCGTGGGTGGATCAGTGGAAAAGGCTGTCGCCGTTTTCCACGCTACGGGACCTGGGCAATAGGGTGGACAACGCGAAGCTTGTACACGCGGGGGCTTGGATCAGGCGTGGGTGGGTCAGTGGAAAAGGCTGTCGCCGTTTTCCACGCTACGGGGTTGAGCTATCGTTTCTGCCCCTGCTCAAGGAAGAGCTGTCATGTCTCGTTTTCGTCGTGCCCGAGCTCCAGGGGCCTCCTATTTTTTCACCGTGGTCCTGGCGGATCGGCGTAGCGATCTGCTGACGCGCCATATCGATCTGCTCCGCGAAACGGTGCGGGCGACACGACGGCGCCATCCCTTCCATATCGATGCCTGGGTCACCCTACCCGACCACCTGCATTGCGTCTGGACCCTGCCCGAGGGCGACGTGGATTTCGCGCTGCGTTGGAAGGTAATCAAGTTCGGGTTCTCGAAACGCCTGCCAGTAGGTGAAGGGCGTACCGCGACGCAAAGAGCCCGGGGTGAACGCGGGATATGGCAGCGGCGGTATTGGGAGCACCTGATAAGAGACGAGCGGGACTACCAGCGGCATCTGGATTACATCCACTTCAATCCGGTCAAGCATGGCCACGTTGGCGCGGTAGAAGACTGGCCTTATTCGAGTTTTCATCGAGCGGTGCGGATGGGGCTCTATCCGCAAGATCGGGGTAGAGACTTTATGGCGGAGACAGGGCGTTGGGGGGAATAGCCACGCGGGGTCACGACTTGGCGACATCAGTGGAAAAGGCTGCGCCGTTTTCCACGCTACGGTAGCCTTTAGCCGACCAGCGCTTGAGGCAGCGAGGTAAGGCTAGCGCCGTTTTCCACGCGACGGCAGCACCCTAGCGCCTGACGCAGACGAACAGCGCATTGCCCGCCTCGCCGGCCCAGGGTTCGATGCGCTGATAGTCGTGCTCCAGCACCTGGACCTCGAAGTGCGGCGCCAGCAGGGCCAGCAATTCGGGGAAGTCCACCGCCACCATGGGGTGTTCGTCCTGCCAGGTCTGCTGCTGGCCGGCGTGGCGGCGTTCGATGCGCAGGCGCAGTTGCTGGTGCTCGCCCTCGCCCGGGTAGTGCCAGGCGGAGGCGAAGCTGAAGTGGCCGTCGGTCCGCACGACGCTGTGGCCGACGCTGGAGCCATTGTCGATGCGGCGCTTGTCGACGGCATTGAAGCAGAACAGGCCGCCCGGGGTCAGGGCTGCCTGGACCCGAGCCAGGCACGCCTGGAGCCGTGCGAGGCTGCCGCTGTAATGCAGGGAGTAGAGAAAGCTGGTGATCAGATCGACCGGCTGCTCCAGCTCGAAGGCGCACATGTCCTGGCAGGAGAACTGGGCTTCGGGGCAGCGCAGCGCGGCCTGGGCCAGCATCGGCGGATTGAGGTCCAGCCCGCTGCTCTGGAAGCCGGCATCGAGAAAGTGCCGCACATGGGGGCCGGTGCCACAGGCGAGGTCCAGGTGACGGCTGCCGCCGTTTCCGAACAGCCGCTGCAGCCGCAGCACCGCCTGGCTCTGGGCCTGGTAGTCGATGTCGGCGCAAAGCAGGTCGTAGTAGGCCGACAGGTCGGTGTAGAGGGCGGTGACGGACATCGCAGGGGCTCGGGGCTGGAGACGCGGGCGCGCATCTTAGTCGGTTTTCGTGCTGGTCGAGCCTTTATACTGGCGCTTTTCCCGAGAGTCCCCTGACGTGAGCAACAAGAGATACGCCTGCATCGGCCTGAGCAACCCCAAGTCGCCGTCCAACGTCGGGTCCATCATGAGGGCGGCGGGCTGCTACGGGGTGGCCTCGGTGTTCTATACCGGCACCCGCTACGACCGCGCCAAGGACTTCGTCACCGACACCAAGAAGGTCCATCAGGACATCCCGCTGATCAACATCGACGACCTGCGCCGCATCCTGCCGCTGGGTTGCGTGCCGGTGGCGGTGGAGCTGGTGGACGGCGCCCGGCCGCTGCCCGAGTACACCCATCCCGATCGCGCCCTCTACCTGTTCGGCGCCGAGGACGGCTCCCTGAGCCAGGAGCTGCGCGACTGGTGCGAAGACGTGGTGTACATCCCTACCCAGGGCTGCATGAATCTGGCGGCCACGGTCAACGTGGTGCTCTATGACCGCCTGGCGAAGGGCAACAACACCCGCTCCGGTCCGCTCTTCTAACGCGTTTAGCCAAACCCCTGGGTCGGCCGGCGCAAGACCGGATCGAAGGGGTTGATGCGCGCGGCGATCACCCCGGCTTCGCGGCGGAGCAGTTCGATCACCGTGGGCAGGCGCTGAGCGTTGAGGCGTTCGCTCAGGGTACCCACGCTCAGGGCCGCCACCGCCCGGCCGTTGCGGTCGAGGATGGGCACGGCGAGGCCCGCCATGCCGGCCAGTACCCCGGTGTTGCGCGCGGCGTAGCCTTGCTGGCGGACATTGTCGATCTCGGCGCGCAGCAGCACCTCGTCGTAATGATGGGCGTCGCGCAGCCGCGGCAGGTTGTAGCGGATCACCTCTTCGCGCTCTTCCTCGGGCAGGAAGGCCAGGATCGCCAGGGCGCCCTGGCCGCCGCCCAGGGGCACGCGACCGCCGATGTCGCCGGTGAAGGTGCGGATCGGATAGGGCCCTTCGCTGCGATCCAGGCACATGGCGTCGAAGCCGCTGCGTGCCAGCAGGAACAGCGAATCGCCCAGGGACGCCGACAGCCGCAGCAGACTCGGCCGCGCCAGGTCGCGCAGGTTGCCGACCTGGCCGGCGCGGGCCGCCAGGGCGAAGAAGTCCAGGCTCAGGCGGTATCTCTTGCTGCGGGCGCACTGCTCGACCATGCCCTCCTCCACCAGGCCGCGCAGCAGCCGGTGGGTGGTGGGTTGCGACAGGCCCACGCGCTCGGCCAGGCGGGTGACCTTTTCCCCTTCGGGGTCACCCTCGCCCAGGGCGCGCACCACGGCGAACACCCGGCTGATGGCGCCGACGCCTACCTCACCGCCAACCGCCTTTCTTTCAATGGAATCTTCCATCTACAGCACTCCAAAATATTTCACTGAATGAATAAATCCGAAAAAAGAGTTCATTCAGTGAAAAACCCGCTTGTCCTGCATCCTAGGTCGCCCTTACCTTCAGGTCCATAGGGCGATACTCACAATCACCGGACGCCGCCATTCGAGCGAGCGCCAACGTCCAGATCCAGGCTGTCTTTCGCCCTGCCAAAACCTTGCCCACCGTCCCCGTGGGCGCGACCGGAGGAGCATTGCGGCCATGGCTTTCCTGACTCTCGACAATCTCAGCAAGCGCTACGGCGACAGCTACGCGGTGGCCGGTTCGACCCTGGCCATCGAGCGCGGCGAATTCGTCTCCCTGCTCGGCCCCTCCGGCTGCGGCAAGACCACCACCCTGCAGATGATCGCCGGCTTCGTCGACGTCAGCAGCGGGCGCATCCTGCTCGATGGCCAGGACATCACCCACGCCAAGCCGGCCAGTCGCGGCCTTGGGGTGGTCTTCCAGAGCTATGCGCTGTTTCCACACATGACGGTGCGCGACAACGTCGCCTTCGGCCTGCGCATGCGCAAGGTGGCGGGCGCCGAACTGGCGCGCCGCGTCGAGGAGGCCCTGGGCCTGGTGCACCTGGGCCAGCACGCCGAGCGCTATCCCCGTGAACTCTCCGGTGGCCAGCGCCAGCGGGTGGCCCTGGCGCGGGCGCTGGTGATAGCCCCGCCGGTGCTGCTGCTGGACGAGCCGCTGTCCAACCTGGACGCCCATCTGCGCGAAGAGATGCAGTTCGAGATCCGCCGCATCCAGCGCGAGGTCGGCATCACCACCCTGATGGTGACCCACGACCAGTCCGAGGCGCTGTCCATCAGCGACCGGGTGGTGGTGATGGAGGCCGGGCGCATCACCCAGGTGGACGCGCCCTATCGGCTCTACGAGCACCCGCGCAACAGATTCATCTCCGATTTCGTCGGCAAGGCCAACCTGCTGCCGGGCAGCCTGGATGCCCAGGGCCGGCCGCAGATCGCCGCCGGTGGCACCCTGGCGATCTCGCTGCGGCCGGAAAAGATCGAGCTGCGCCCCGCCGGCGAGGGGCGCCTGCAAGGGCGGGTGCTGACCCGCTTCTTCCTCGGCAGCCAGTGGCTGTACCGCCTGGAGACGGCGCTGGGCGAGGTGTCGGTGCTGCGCAGCAACGACGGGCTGCCGCCGCTGGACGAGGGCCAGGGCGTCGGGCTGCACTGGGACGACGGTCTGCTACGCCGCCTGGAAGCCGCGGAGGCCGCCGCATGAGCACCCTGCTGCGCGGCACCGGTCGCGCCTATCTGCTCAGCGCCCCGGCGCTGGTGCTGTTCGCCGGACTGCTGCTGGCGCCCCTGGCGTTGACCCTGGCGCTGTCCTTCAACGTCTTCGACTACGAGACCGGGATCAAGGAAGGCAGCTACACCCTGGCCCACTACCTGAGCCTGCTGGGCGATCCCTATTTCTACGAGATCTTCCTGCGCACCTTCTGGATCAGCGCCCTGGTCACCCTGCTCTGCGTGCTGATCGGGGTACCGGAGGCCATCGTCCTCAGTCGCATGGGCGCGCCCTGGCGCTCGATCTTCCTGATCCTGGTGCTGACGCCGCTGCTGATCTCGGTGGTGGTACGCGCCTTTGGCTGGAGTCTGCTGCTGGGCGCCGATGGCCTGGTCAACCAGGCCATCGTGGCCCTGGGCGGGCGCCCGCTGAAGCTGCTCTACACCCCCTTCGCGGTAGTCGTCGGCCTGGTCCACGTGATGCTGCCCTTCATGATCATCCCGGTGTGGACCTCGCTGCAGAAACTCGATCCCGCCGCCGAACAGGCCGCGCTGTCCCTGGGCGCCAGTCACCTGACGGTACTGCGCCGCATCGTGCTGCCCCAGGTGATGCCGGGGGTGCTCTCCGGAACGCTGATCGTCTTCGGCCTGGCCGCCAGTTCTTTCGCCATCCCCGGCCTGCTCGGCGGACGCCGGCTGAAGATGGTCGCCACCCTGATCTACGACCAGTACCTGGCCGAACTCAACTGGCCGATGGGCGCCACCCTGGCGGTGGCCCTGCTGCTGCTCAACCTGCTGGTGATGCTGGGCTGGAATCGCCTGGTGGAACGCCGCTACAAACGTGCCCTGGGAGTCTGACCTCATGACCCGCAACGGCCCGCTCGGGCTCGCCTTCCATACCCTGGTGATGGTCTTCATGCTGGCGCCGCTGGTGGTGGTCTGCCTGGTGGCCTTCACCCCGGAGAACACCCTCAGCCTGCCCACCGCCGGCTTCTCGCTGCGCTGGTTCGCCGCCGTGTTCGAGCGGGCGGACTTCCTCACCGCCTTCTACAACAGCCTGCAGCTGGCGGCGCTGTCGGCCACCCTGGCGACGCTGATCGCGGTGCCGGCGGGGCTGGCCATCACCCGCTACCGCTTTCCCGGCCAGGGCTTTCTCAACGGCCTGTTCCTCTCGCCGATCATCATCCCGCACCTGGTGCTGGGCGTGGCCATGCTGCGGCTGTTCGCCCTGTTGGGGGTGAATGGCAGCTTCAGCTGGCTGGTGCTGGCCCACGTGGTGGTGATCACCCCCTATGTGCTGCGCCTGGTGATCGCCGCCGCCATCGGCATCGATCGCAGCGCCGAGCAGGCCGCCGAGAGCCTGGGCGCCAGTCGCACCACGCTGTTCTGCCGCATCACCCTGCCGATGATCCTGCCAGGCGTCGCCGGCGGCTGGCTGCTGGCCTTCATCAACAGTTTCGACGAGGTGACCCTGTCGATCTTCGTCACCTCCCCGGCGACCCAGACCCTGCCGGTGCGGATGTACGTCTACGCCACCGAATCCATCGACCCGATGATGGCGGCGGTGTCGGCCCTGGTGATCGCCCTCACCGCGGCCACCATGATCCTGCTCGACCGCATCTATGGCCTGGATCGCGTGCTGGTGGGCAAACAATGAACAGCCGAGATCCCTCCATGGCACTGCTCAAGCGGGTGGCCGAACGCGACCGTCCGACCCTGGCCTTCACCCTCGACGGCCAGCCGGCCGAGGGCCTGCAGGGCGATACCCTGCTCACCGCCATCCTGACCCAGAGCGATCACCTGCGCGGCAGCGACTTCGGCGGCGAACCCCGCGCCGGTTTCTGCCTGATGGGCGCCTGCCAGGATTGCTGGGTGCGCCTGGCCGATGGCCGCCGGGTGCGCGCCTGCGCCACCTTTCTCGAAGCGGGCCAGCAGGTCAGCCGCGATCCGGGGCGGCCGCTGTGAGCGCCGTCGTGGTGGTGGGCGCCGGACCGGCGGGCATTCGCGCGGCCCAGACCCTGGTCGCCCATGGCCTCGAGCCGGTGCTGCTGGACGAAAGCGCCCGCGGCGGCGGCCAGATCTATCGCCAGCAACCGGGCAATTTCCGGCGGCCGAGCAAGGCGCTGTACGGCTTCGAAGCCGGCAAGGCCCAGGCGCTGCACGGCGCGCTGGAAGCCGTGCAGGCAAGGCTGGACTATCGACCCGACACCCTGGTGTGGAATGCCGAGGCGCGCGCCCTGGATACCCTGAGCCAGGGCCGCTATGTCGATCGCCTGGCCTTCGACCAGGTGATCGTCGCCACCGGTGCCACCGACCGCATCCTGCCGGTGCCGGGCTGGACGCTGCCCGGCGTCTACAGCCTGGGCGCCGCCCAGGTGGCGCTCAAGTTCCAGGGTTGCGCCATCGGCAGCCGCCCGGTGCTGGCCGGTACCGGCCCCTTGCTCTATCTGGTCGCCTATCAATACGCCAAGGCCGGGGCCAAGCCGCTGGCGGTGCTGGACAACGCGCCCTTCCGCGACCAGGCCGCGGCCAGCCCGGCCCTGCTCGGTCAACCGGCCACCTTCGCCAAGGGCCTTTATTACCGCAGCTGGCTGGCGCTGCACGGCGTACCCGTGCACCAGGGCGCCGAGCTCCTGGCCGTCGAAGGCGAACGCCGGGTGGCTGCCGTGCGCTGGCGCGCCGCCGATGGCGAGGCGCAGCGGCTGGAGTGCGACGCCCTGGGCTTCGGCCAAACGCTGCGCAGCGAGACCCAACTGGCCGATTTGCTGGGCTGCGACTTCGCCTGGAGCGCTCTCAATCGTGCCTGGTTGCCGGTGCGGGATCCGGGTGGGCGCAGCAGTCAGACCGGGGTCTACCTGGCCGGCGACGGCGCCGGTATCCAGGGCGCCGATGCCGCCGAACTGGCGGGCGAACTGGCGGCCCTGAGTCTGCTGGACGATCGCGGCGTAGCGGTGGACGGGACGCGCATCCAGACCCTGCAAGCACGCCTGGCGCGCTTCGAGGTGTTTCGCCAGGGCCTGGAGCAGGCCTTTCCCTTTCCCGCGGACTGGGCGGCCAAGGCGCCGGACGCACTCATGGTCTGTCGCTGCGAACAGGTCAGCGCCGGCGAGATCCGCGCCGCCGTGGCCCAGGGCCATTGGGAGATCAACAGGGTCAAGGCCACCTGCCGGGTCGGCATGGGTCGCTGTCAGGGGCGCATCTGCGGCGCCGCGGCGGCCGAGTTGATCGCCTGCGCCAGTGGCCGCCCGCTGGACCAGATCGGCCGGTTGCGCGCCCAGGCGCCGATCAAGCCGTTGCCCTTTGGCGTGGAGCTGGCGCCATGAACCGGCTGGACGTGGATGTCCTGATCATCGGCGGCGGCATCGTCGGCAGCAGCGCGGCGCTGTTCCTGGCCCAGGGCGGCCAGCGTGTCGCCCTGCTGGAACGCAACTTCTGCGGCGCCCAGGCCAGTGGCGTCAACTACGGCGGGGTACGCCGCCAGGGCCGCCCGCTGGTGCAGTTGCCGCTGTCCAGTCGCGCCCATCAGCTCTGGGGCGGTCTGCGGGACCTGCTGGGTACCGATGGCGAATACCTCAGATCCGGCCACTTGAAGCTGGCCCGCAGCGACACCGACTTCGCCTCCCTGCAGGCCTATGCCCAGGCCAGTCAGGGCTTCGACCTCGATCTGCAACTGCTCGACCGGGGCGAATTGCGCCGGCGCTTTCCCTGGGTCGGCGACATCGCCGTGGGCGCCTCCTTCTGCCCGGAGGACGGCCACGCCAATCCGCGCCTGGTCTCCCCGGCCTTCGCCCAGGCGGCTGGCCGCGCCGGCGCCCGCATCCTCGAACGGACTGCCGTGACCGCGGTCGAGCATGATGGCCAGCGCTTCCAGCTCCGCACCGACAGCGGCCTGATCCTGAGCGCGCCCTGGCTGCTCAATTGCGCGGGTGCCTGGGCGGCGGAGCTGGCCGCCCGCTTCGGCGAGCCGGTGCCCCTCACCGCGGCCCATCCGGCCATGCTGGTGACCGAGCCGCTGCCCTTGTTCATGACCGCCAGCACCGGCGTGGAAGGCGGCGGCATCTATGCCCGCCAGGTGGCGCGCGGCAATTGCGTGCTGGGCGGCGGGCGCGGCTTCGCCCTCGACGCCGATCGCGCGCGCCCCGGCCAGCTGGCCATCCTCGACATCCTGAGAAACGCCGCCGAACTCTATCCGGCCCTCAGCGGCGCCCAGGCCATCCGCACCTGGAGCGGCGTCGAGGGCTATCTGCCGGATCACCAGCCGGTGCTCGGCCCCAGTCTCACCACCCCCGGCCTGCTGCACGGCTTCGGCTTTGCCGGCGCGGGCTTCCAGATCGGGCCGGCGGCTGGCGAAGCCCTGGCCGAGTGCATCCTGCAGGGCGCCCCCCGGCACAGCCTGCAGGCCTTTTCCATCGCCCGTTTCCCTCACCAGCCCAGGAGTTCCCAATCATGCGCCTGACCCCTGCCCTGCTCGTGGCCCTCGCCGGCCTGCCCCTGGCCGCCGTGGCCGAACCGACGCTCTACCTCGGCATGAATGGCGGCACCATGGAGCGCCTCTATGCCGACAGCGTGCTGCCCGCCTTCGAGAAGGCGCACAACGTCAAGGTGGTGATCGTGCCCGGCACCTCGGCGGACATTCTCGCCAAGGTCCAGGCCAGTCCGCAGAAGCCGCCGATCCATGTGATGTTTCTCGACGACGGCATCATGTACCGCGCCATCGGCATGAATCTGTGCAGCCCGCTCAAGCCCAGCGCGGCCCTGGCGCAGATCCCCGACAAGGCCAAGATCAAGGACCAGGCGGCCGCCGTCAGCCTGGGCGTGACGGGTCTGGCCTACAACAGCCGGTTGTTCAAGGACAAGGGCTGGGCGGCGCCAACCTCCTGGGCGGACCTCGCCGATCCCAAATACAAGGGCAAGGTGGTGTTCCAGTCGCTGTCCTCGTCCACCTTCGGCCTGCACGGCTTCCTGATGTTCAACCGCCTCAAGGGCGGCACCGAGCAGGACGTCGATCCGGGCTTCAAGGCCTGGCCCACTACCGTCGGCCCCAATGTGCTGGAGTACATCCCCAGCTCGGCCAAGCTCTCGGAGATGGTGCAGACCGACGAGGCGGCGCTGTTCCCGCTGACGCCCACCCAGGTCACCGCGCTCAAGCTCAAGGGCATCCCGGTGGAATACGCGCCGCCCAAGGAAGGCGCCGTGGTGCTCAACGTCGCCGAATGCGTGACCGCCAACAACGACCAGCCCGAGCTGGCCCAGCAACTGGCGGAATACCTGCTGACCCCCGAGGCCCAGGCGCCGGCGCTGGAACTGGGCGACCAGATCCCGTCCAACCCCAACACCCCCACCACCGACAAGACCCGCGGCCAGGTGGAGGCCATGCAGAACTACCTGAAGACCGCCGTGACCATCGACTGGGACGAAGTGAACAAGGTGCGGCCGCAGTGGAACGCCCGCTGGAATCGGCAGGTGGAGCGCTAGTCGCTCGAACAGCGCAAACGCACCGGTAGAGGTCGACCCTGGACAACTCGGCTTCGGGGCGACCCTTCACCCTTGGCGGCTTCCATCACCAGGAGAGCCGCCATGGCCAACCCGCCCATCACCGTTCTGCGCGACACCCAACCCCTGCCCGTGGTCGATGCCTGCAAATGGGAGCGCATCGAAGGCGAGCCCCATACCGTCAATCTCAATGCCTACACCTCCGATGACGGCAGCAAGATCATGGGCACCTGGATCTGCACCCCCGGCAAGTGGCGCGTCGACTACGTGAAGTGGGAGTACTGCCACTTCCAGGAGGGCTACTGCATCATCACCCCCGATGGTCAGGCGCCCATTCACCTGAAGGCCGGCGACATCTTCGTCGTCGAACCCGGCATGAAGGGCACTTGGGAAGTGGTCGAGACGGTGCGCAAGTATTTCGTGTTCGCCTGATCTGAAGGCAACGCCTGCCGGCTCTTGCCGGCGGGCTGCTCAGGGCGTGGCATCGCTCGCATAGCAGGCCCAGGCCGGGCGGGTGGCCAGGCGGTCGAGATAGGCGGCGATGGCCGGCGCGGCGATGCGCTCCATCGGGGTGCTGCGCCAGCGGTGCAGCGACAGGCCCAGGGCGATGTCGGCCAGGCTGAAGGACTCGCCGGCCACATAGGGGCCGTGCTGCGCCAGGTGGGCTTCCAGAATGGCGATGCGGCCGTTCCAGGCGGCGATGCCTTGCGCCAGGCGTTGCGGATCGGGTTCCGGTGGCTGCTGCTTCACCAGCGCCAGATAGGCGTAGCTCCAGGCCGGATTGAGTTCGCAGGCCTGCCAGTCGAGCCACTGATCGACCCGCGCCCGGGCGCGCGGTGCGGTGGGATACAGCGCCTCGCCGCCATGGGCGTTGGCCAGGTAGCGCAGGATGCTGTTGGACTCCCAGAGCACGAAGTCGCCGTCCAGCAGGACCGGGATCTGGCCATTGGGATTCCACTGCAAATACTCGGCGGACTGCGCCGAGCGAAAGCCGGCGCCCCAGTCCTCGCGCTCGTAGCCCAGGCCCAGTTCGTCGAGGCACCAGAGCGCCTTGCGCACGTTGATCGAAGAGACGCGACCAAGAATCTTCAGCATGCCGAGGCGACCTCCGGGGATGGATGGCTGAGATAAGGCTCGATAGTGCCGAGCGCGCGCTGTACATAGTCCTCCTTCTCGCCCACCGGTGCCACGTAATGCAGCACCTCGGCCGCCGCGTCGCGGCCCAGCAGCCGGGCGATGGCCCAGGCCGCCAGGTAGCTGGAGGCCAGGCAGCCGCCGGCGGTGGCCAGGTTGCCGCGAGCGAAGAAGGGCTGATTCAGCACCTCGATGCCGGCTTCCTGCACCCAGGGCTTGGTGGTGAGATCGGTGCAGCCGGGTACGCCGTCGAGCAGGCCGAGACGTGCCAGCAGCAGGGTGCCGGAGCACTGGGCGCCGATCAGCTGGCGCCCGGGATCGAGCACTGTCAGCTGTTCCAGCAGGGCCGCGTCTCGCGCCAGTTCCCGGGTACGGCTGCCACTGCCCACCAGCACGGCGGTGCAATCCGCCAGTTCGTCGAAGCCGGCCTGGCGCTCCAGGCGGACGCCGTTCATGGACGTCACGAAGGGGGTCGGCGCCATCAGCGAGACCCGCCAGTCCGGTCGCCTGATGCGATTGAGCAGGCCCAGGGCGATCAGGGAATCCAGTTCGTTGAAGCCGTCGAAGGTGAGGATGGCGAGGTGCATGGGGGCTACCAAGTGGGCGGGCTGAAGCGGGATTCTTCGCCCTACTGGCGCGTACCGAACAGATACAGTGCCCAACGAAGCCATCCATACAGCGGAATAGGCGTCGCCAAAGGCTCTAAAACGCGCAATAGCACGACTGATCGCTATGAGCGATGGCCCTTAGCCATTAAAGTGACGCGCCGTCGGCCGAGCCTTCATCGAACCAGCATCCGCTCATAGACCCGTTCCCCGCTAGAGACGTTATGTACGACGACATTCGTTACGAGCAGCATGTCAGGCGCATCCTGCGCACCCCCCTGCTCGTGCTGCAGCCCTTGATGCTGGCGGCGTGGCCCCTTAGCCTGCTGATCAATCCCCTGCTCAGCAGCCCTTACCAAGTGCGCTACTACGCCATGATGCTGCTGTTGCTGGCGATCAGCGCCTTGCTCAGCGTCGCCCGCAGTTCGCGCATGATGAGTCTGACCTTTACCGGCAACATCTGGGCGCTCGCCCTCGCCTTTCGCCTCGAGATCCATGATGGCGGCGCTCTGGGCCATTACTGGAACCTGCCTATCGTCCTTGTCGTCATTCTGGGCACCTGCGGCATGACCTATCGACTGTCCCATTACCTGATCACCCTGACCGGCGCGGCGCTCATCCTCTTCGTCGGTCAGACGCAGTTGGCACCCGCCGCCATGCCCATAGCACTGGTCTGGCTACTGATCGGCGCGGCACTGGCCATCGGTATCGCCTACAACCACGTCAACAGTAAGTGGATGCGGCGAACCTTCCAGCTCAAGGAGCGCTACCGCATCCTCGCCGAAACCGACGAGCTGACCGGGATCGCCAACCGCCGCAAGATCCTGCAGCAACTGGAGGAGGCTCTGGCTGACACGCCTGGGGCACCGACCCATTTCGTCATGCTCGACATCGATAACTTCAAGGGGATCAACGACCGCCACGGCCATCAGATCGGTGATGAAGTCCTGGTGGCTACCGCCCGCGACATCAGCCAACTCCACCCCGCGCTGCAAGGCGGCCGGCTGGGCGGCGAGGAATTTGGCCTGCTGATCCAAGGATTGGACGATGTCGACGTGGACAGCTTGCTGGCTGACTTGCGCGCGCGCCTGGCTGGCGCCGCTCCCTTGGGCATCACCTTCAGCGCCGGCGTGATACGTCTCACCCCGGAGGTGTCACTCAACGAGGTGCTGCGCCGCACGGATGAATGTCTCTACAGGGCCAAGCGCCGGGGCAAGAATCAGGTGGTCTGGAGTCATTAGTGCCCTGTCCTCAGCGCGGGGGTGTCCTCTGTTGCGCCAAGGGGCGCTGCCAGCAAGATACCGAGTCATCTAGCCGCGAAGAGGCTCTAATACGACCTTTTGGCCATAAGGAGCAATGACTGATAGCCATGGCTAATAGCCACTAAAGTATCGCGATTGCTGGCCGAAACGCTTTTTTCTGACACAACCTCAAACAATCGCGTTAGGCGGCTCAGAGACGTCCATGAACGACGAAATCCGCTACGAACTCCACGTCAAAAGGGTCTTTCGAATTCCCTTGCTGGTGCTCCAGCCGTTATTGCTGACAATCTGGCCGCTCAGCCTGCTGGTCAATCCCTTCATCACTGATCCCTACCAGTGGCGTTACCTCGCGGTGCTCGCACTGATGGTGTCCGCCAGCGCCTTGCTGATCAGGGCGCGTACGACGCGCATGATGAGCCTGGCTTTCACGGGCAACATCTGGGTGATCGCCTTCGCCTTTCGCGTCCAGATCGACGATTGCGGCCCGCTCGGCCACTACTGGAATCTGCCGGTCGCCCTGCTCATCACCCTGAGCACCTGTGGCATGACCTATCGCATCAGCGACTATCTCATCACCTTGGCCGGGTCCTGGCTGATCCTGTTCATCGGCCTCGACCGACTGGCGCCGGATACCATGCCGGGGCAGCTGGTCGCCATCCTGGTCGGCGCGACGCTGGGCATAGGTATCGCCTACAACTACGTCAACAGCCACTGGATGCGCAGAACCTATAGCCTCAAGGAACGTTACCGCCTGATGGCGGAAACCGACGCCCTCACGGGAATCGCCAACCGACGCAAGCTCCTGTCGCAGCTCGAAGAGGTACTGAACGTGAGCCGCGACTTACCCTGTCATTTCGCGATGCTCGACATCGACGATTTCAAGGCGATCAACGACCTCTGGGGGCACCAGGTCGGTGATGACGTTCTGATCATGCTGGCCACCGAAATAGATCACCTCGATCCGGCGCTCAGTGTTGGGCGCCTCGGCGGGGAAGAGTTCGGCATCCTCGCCCGCGGCGTGGAGCCACAGCGCTTGGTCAAGCTGCTGGAAGAGCTGCGTAGCCGGCTGACACGCCACCAGCAACAGGCCGTGACCTTCAGCGCGGGAGTGGCGCGGATGCGACCAGGCGAACCCATCGCCGAGCTGATGCGCCGCTCGGACGAAGCCCTCTACCAGGCCAAGCGCCAGGGCAAGGACCAGGTGGTCTGGATCCGCTGAGGACCGCTACTCCAGCTTTTCCACCTTTACCGCGGTGGTGCCGTCGTCGACCATGTCCACCCGCCGGGCAGCGGCGCGGGAGAGATCGATGATGCGGCCGCGGATATAGGGCCCGCGATCGTTGATGCGCACCACCACGGCGCGATCGTTTTCCAGGTTGGTCACCTTGACCCGGGTGCCGAGCGGCAGGGTCTTGTGCGCGGCGACCAGTTCGTTGTTGTTGAAGGTTTCGCCACTGGCGGTTTCCCTGCCGTGGAACTTGCGCGCGTAGAAGGAGGCCTTGCCGCGCTGTTCGAAGCTGGCTTCCTTCTTGACCGGTGCCGCGACGGTCTTGGCGTCCTTTTCCTGGCAGGCGGTGCAGGCAAGTACCAGGAGCAACACGAGGGATCTGGGACGGATGAACACGTTTCACCTTCCTCTTTTTCTTGGTTTCGGGAAAGCAACGCTCGGGAGTCGGTTCAGCTAGCTCTGAACCCGGGCGCCCCCGGGAGGTTCGCCAGGGATGGCCAGCGGCCAGCCTATCTGTGACGAGCCCCTCAAGACCGCCCTAGGACGCCGGCAGCACGTACCTGAGGATGGCGACGAAATGCAGGGCGCTGCCGGCCATGACGAAGCCGTGCCAGATGCCATGCCAGTGGCGAAAGCGATCGTCGAAGACGAAGAACAGGATGCCGACGGTATAGAGCACCCCGCCGGCCACCAGCCAGGCAAAGCCCTCGCCGCCCAGGCGGTCCAGCAGCGGCCCCACCGCCACCAGCACGATCCAGCCCATGGTGGCGTAGATCACCAGCGACAGGATGCGCGCCTCCGAACGCGGTTTGAGCTCCTGCGCCATGCCGATCAGCGCCAGGCCCCAGACGATGCCGAACAGCGTCCAGCCCCAGGGACCGCGCAGGGTCACCAGGCAGAACGGCGTGTAGCTGCCGGCGATGAGCAGGTAGATCGACAGGTGATCGAGCTTTTGCAGCAGGCGTTTCGCCCGCCCCTTCACGCTGTGGTAGAGGGTCGAGACACTGTAGAGGATCACCAACGCGACCCCGTAGATGGCCACGCTGACGATGCGCCAGGGATCGCCCTGGAGGCTGGCCAGCACCACCAGGGTGATGGCGCCGGCCAGGGCCAGCAGGGCACCGACCAGATGGGTCCAGGCATTGAGACGTTCGCCGTGATACATGCGTCCTCCATCATTCAAGGCGCAAGGGCAGGCTTAGAGCCTGTTCAAAGGCTCGAGAGCTAGAGCCAAACAAGGCGAAAAAGCCTGAGAAAGCGGACCGGGCTCGCGAACGAGTTTACGAGTGGTAAATGAGCATTGCGACGGGGCCGCCCAGGCGGGGCTGGCCTTCCAGGGCATTTTCAACGCAGTTTGGCCGACGCGTAGCAGCCTTTGAACAGGGTCTCAGGGTCTCGCCGAGCCCTCGCGACGGGCAGTGAGGCGCTCGTAGCGGTCGAGCAGCGGCTGGATGGAAATCCCGTGGACCGCGATGCTCAAGGCCACCACCGACAGGGTCAGGTCGACGATGGTCCCGGCCCAGTCGGCCGTGACGTGATGCGTGAGCGCGTAGCACAGATAATACAGGCTACCGATGCCGCGGATGCCGAACCAGCCGATCAGCGCACCCTGGTGGCGATCGATGCGGGTGAAGGGCAGCATGCTGGCCACGCCCAGCGGGCGGATCACCACGAACAGCAAGGCGCCCAGCAACAGCGCGCGGCTATCCCAGTGGGTAATGAGCACCACGCCGAGCAGGGTCACCAGCAGCACCTCGAAGGAGCGCTCCACCAGACTGCCGAAGGCGAGCATGTCGCCCATCATCACCCCGGCCGCCATGCGCGGTTCCTCGATGTCCTCGGCGCTGGCCACGGTGGCGCGCTCCGGGGCTCCGGTGAGATGCCCGATCACCGGCTGCGCCAGTTGCTCGGAGGGCGTTTCCGCATGACCCGAGGTCAGCACCTCGGCCTGGCGCAGACCCAGGCCGGCAGCGAACACCGCGAGAAAGCCGAAGGCGCCGATCTCGTCGGCCAGCACATAGGACAGGGCGATCAGCGCCAGGGCGAGGAAATCGTTGGGCGAAATGGTGCTGTCGCCATGCCGGGTGCGCAGGAAGATCATCAGCCGCCCGACCCCCTTGCCCATGGCATAGCCCAGCAGCAGGCCCGCCGGCACGCCCCAGACCACGTTCTTGAAAAACCACTCCAGGGTCCAGCCCCACTGGAGTTCGCCGTGCTGCAGGAGCAGCAGGCCGAGCAGCACGAAGGGAAAGGCGGTACCGTCGTTGAGGCCCGCCTCGCCGGAGAGACCGAAACGCACCCGGTCGAAATCCTGGGCGTGGTTGACCTGCACCAGCCCGGCCAGCACCGGATCGGTGGGCGCGAGGATGGCGCCGATCAGCAGGGCCACGCCCCAGGGCAGACCGAGCAGGTAGTGAGCGACCAGGCAGACCCCGGCGATGCTGAGGATCATCACCGGTCCGGCCAGCAGGTAGGCGCCGTGCCAGGAAGAGCGGTGAAAGGACAGCCGCAGCTTGAGGCCGCTGACAAACAGCGAAAAGAGCACCGCCACCTCGGTGAGGTGGCCGATCCAGGTCGCCGATTGCTGGAAATTGACCTCGGCGAGCCCCAGGCCGATGGGGCTGATGAGCATGCCGAAGGCCAGGCAGACCACCGAGGTGGTGACCGGCAGCCAGCGCAGATAGGCGGAGGTCAGGGCAAGGATCATCAACAGCGAACCCAATACCCCGACCCAGACGAGAAATGTCATGTGGGTAGCGTGATCCAGAAGAGCGGAGGAAGAACGGGTAGCCGGCGCCACCCTTCTGATGGAGACTGCGCCAACCCTGCCGCGGTGCCCCCTGTCTGCCGAATGGCGCGCCTGCCGGTGACCCCGTGGCCACGGCCGGGGTCCCATGCCCTATAGTCCCCAAGGAAAGCCTCCATCCGCATGAGCGATCACCGCCTCCGCAAGCAACGCCGCCTCGAACGCCTGCAGCGCTTCCTCGACTGGGCCGGCCGCATCCATCCCGACTTCGTCGCCAGGCAGCAGCACCAGGAACTCTGGTTCAAGCCCTATTCGGGCTATCCCCTGCCGCACCTGGGGCGGATCGCCAAGGCCTTCTGGCTGGGTCTCGACGAAGCCGCCGCGGTAGCCGCCGGCAGCGCGCCCGATCCCGACAGCCTGCTGGGCCAGGCGCTGCTCGGTGCCGGCAAGACCTTTGGTTATCCGGTGGACGTCTTCGGCAGCGAAAAGCTCTTCACCGGCGGCGCGGCGAGCGAATTGCTCGAACCCCACTGGGCGCTGAATCTGGGCGACAGCGCATCGGCCGAGGCCTTTGCCGCCGCGGTCAGCGAGCGCCTGGCCGATGCCGTGCGCGAGCGCCTCGGCCTCCTGGCGGCGCCCTTCGCCGAGATGGCCGACGAGGATCGGCAGCGGGTGCTGGAGCGGGTGCCCCAGGCGCTGATCCGCCTGGACGACTTCCTGCCGCGGGCGGTGGAGGTGCTCAACGAGACGCGCCACGAGCTGAGATTCAACGTGGTCCTGACCCACGAGGACATTCGCCTGGAGATCCCCCGGCGACTGGCGGCCAACCAGGGCCGGCTGCTGAGTGACGCCGATGTCGCCGCGCTCAGGGCCGAAGCCGAGGCGGACCTGCGCGAACGTTTCGCCGTGCTGGTGGGCGAAGCCGATGCCCTGGACTTCGATCTGCACCAGCTGGGCACGCCGCGTCTGCAGGAGCTGATGCGCCTGGAAGCCGACAAGCTGCGCCGCGCGCTGCGCCACGCCGTGACCCAGCAGCGCGAGAAGATGGCCTTCGCCGTTCTGCTGGAAAACAATCCGCGCTTCGGCCAGTACCACCAGAATTATCCAGCCCGCCGCCTGACCCGCACCTGGACCGCCCTGCTCGGCCCCACCAACAGCGGCAAGACCCACAGGTCCATCGAGGCCATGGCGGCGGTGACCCATGCCATCTACCTCTCGCCGCTGCGCTTGATGGCCCTGGAAAATCAGGAGCGCCTGGAGTCCCTCGGCGTGCCCTGCTCGCTGGTCACCGGCGAGGAAGAGATCATCCGCCCGGGCGCCACCCATTTCTGCTGCACCGTGGAGGAATTCGCCCGCTTCCGCCGCCAGCAGTGGGAGGTGGTGGTGGTCGACGAGGTGCAGATGCTGGCCGATCCGCAGCGCGGCTGGGCCTGGGTCGATGCCCTGGTCAGCGCCCACACCAAGCGCCTGCTGATGACCGGTCCGGCGCTGATCGAACCCTCGCTGCGCACCCTCTGCGCGTTGTGCGAGGACCGCCTGGAGGTCAAGCCCACCAAGCGCCTGTCACCGGTCACGGTGGCGCGCCACGCCACCACCCTGGAACGCCTGGAACCGGGTTCGCTGCTGGTGGCCTTCAGCCGCCGGGTGGTGCTGGAACTCAAGGGCCTGCTGGAGATGGCCGGACGCCGGGTGTCGGTGGTCTATGGCGCCCTCTCGCCGGAGGTGCGGCGGGAACAGGCGCGACGCTTCCGCGAAGGCGAGACCGAGATCATGGTCGCCACCGATGCGGTGGGCATGGGCCTCAACCTGCCGGCCCATACCCTGTGCTTCTACACCGACGAGAAATTCGACGGGGTGGAGAACCGGCCGTTGCGGGTGCAGGAGGTCAAGCAGATCGGCGGGCGCGCCGGGCGTTTCGGTCACCATGCCGAAGGCGAGATCACCGCGCTCGAACCCCATGTGCTGCGCAACATCAAGCGGCTGTTCCATAGCCCGGACGACCCGGTGGACCTGCACCAATTCCAGGTGCGGCCGAGCCTGGAACACCTGCGCGCGCTGTCCGAGTTCATGGAGGAACCCAGCCTGCTGCGGACCTGGCTGACCTTCAATCGCAACATCAACTACGGCGACGCCTTCGTCTCGGTGCTGCCCGACGAACTGGCGGAGTGGATCAAGCTGATCGACCTACCCGGTATCGACTTCCAGCTGCGCTGGATCTTCGCCTGCACGCCGATCCGTGGCGGCCTGGAAGGCCCAGCCAGCGGTCAGGCCCAGCGCTGGCTACGGATCGTCGCCCGCGGCGAACCGGTGGACCTGCCGCGCATCCCCATGGGCACCGATCTCGCCGGACTGGAAAGCGCCCTGCACGTGGTGGAGACCTATCTGCACCTGTCGCGCAGCCTGCCCGAGCTGTTTCCGGCGCTGGAACGCGGCCAGGACCATCGCGACCTGCTCAACGACGCCATCACCCGGGAGTTGTCGCGGCGGCGGCGACCACGTGGCCAGGAAAAGGGTCAGGGCAAGGGGGGCCGGCGTCAGGGTCGCGGCGAACGGCGCGGTGGGCGCTTCGGGCGTTAGGCGGATCGGGAGTCACCAAGGGTCACGCTACGGATTGTGGCCACGACGGTCCGCCGATGTGGCCGCGCCTACGGAATGATCCCGATCTTGCCGGGGAGATGAGCGCCTGGTCGGATAGCCCCCTCTTGTAGTGGTCAACTAATCCCGGACACTGGTTTAAGTCGTTCCTCGGCAATGGCGGGCGGTAGCCCGCCATTGAACTGATGCGGCCGTTGCCAGTTGTAGCGTTGCATCAGGAACCGACCGATGTCCTGTTGTGCCTGCGTAGCACTCAGGTAACCCTGGGTTGGTATCCATTCCGTCTTGAGGCTGCGGAACAGCCGCTCCATGGGTGAGTTGTCCAGGCAGTTACCTCGTCTACTCATGCTCTGGTTGAAGCGGTAGCGCCAAAGCCGCTGGCGAAAGCGTCGACTGCCATATTGGCTCCCCTGGTCGCTGTGAACGAGCACCTCTCGAGGCCGACCGCGCTGCTCGTAAGCCCTGTCCAAGGCCTGGATGACCAAATCAGCATCAGGCGTGGCGGAAAACGCCCAGCCCACGA
>NZ_NKID01000021.1:0-38172 GCF_002256045.1 Pseudomonas sp. PGPPP4 | reverse complement strand
TGGAACCACCTGATCCCTTCCCGAACTCAGAAGTGAAACGATGCATCGCCGATGGTAGTGTGGGGCTTCCCCATGTGAGAGTAGGTCATCGTCAAGCGCCTAACACCCAGCACCCCCGCTCAGTTCATTCTGGCGGGGGTGTTGTCTTTGGGGCGGGAAAAGTTTGGCCGGGGCGGCAGGGTGCCTGGGCGCTGGGGGCAAATAATCGGCTGGCGGACGCCTGAGGCTAGGTCGCTGAGGTGGCCCTCACCCTAGCCCTCTCCCGGGGGGAGAGGGGACTAGAAGCGGAGTAGCGGAGAGCTTGGCGCAGGCCTGTCAGATGGATGCTGCCTGAAGCTCGTAAAAGCCTAAGAGCCAGGACAGCCCGGCTGCGCCGGGCTGTCGTATTTTGAGCGTAAGAGGCGTAATCGCCCGTGAGGATCAGGTCGTAGGTTGGCGCTGAGTGCAGCGAAGCCCAACGAGGTAGGTCCGCTGCAGGTATCAAGAAAACTGCAGCGGGGCGGTGAGGAGCCGGGGTTGGCTTCGGATGTTGGGCTTCGCTGCGCTCAACCCAACCTACCGCAGTGTTGCAAGAGCAAGAAAAAGCCCGGCAGATGTCGGGCTTTTTGCGTTCAGGGTTTGCGGGCTATCAACGTGGCGCGCAAGGGAGCGGGGAGGCCTTCGACGGTCAGGCGTGGGTCTTGCGGATTCAGGAAATCCGGCAGCGACTGGAAGCCCATCCATTCGGTGGAGCGCTGTTCGTCTACCGTTGTGGGGGTGAGATCCACCAGGCGGATGTCACGATAGCCGGCGCGTTGCAGCCAGAGTTGCAGGGCGGCCGTCGAGGGCAGGAACCAGACGTTGCGCATCTGCGCGTAGCGGTCTTCGGGGACCAGGACGGTAGTGGCATCACCTTCGACGACCAGGGTTTCCAGGACCAGCTCACCGCCGCTGTCGAGGCAGTTCTTCAGATCCAGCAGGTGGTCGATGGGCGAACGACGATGGTAGAGCACGCCCATGGAAAAGACGGTATCGAAACCGCCGTCCAGTACGGGCAGTTCTTCCAGTGTCAGTGGCAGGTGCCAGGTGGGCAGGTCGGGCAGATAGTGGCGCAGGGCCTGGAATTGGCAATGGAACAGCCAATTGGGATCGACACCCAGGACCAGGCTGGCTCCGGCGCCAAGCATGCGCCACTGGTAGTAGCCATTACCGCAGCCGACATCCAGGACGCGCTTGCCCTGCAGATCCAGGTGAGGGGAGACCCTGTCCCACTTCCAGTCGGAGCGCCATTCGGTATCCAGGTGGAGATCGAATAGCTGGAAGGGGCCCTTGCGCCACGGACGCAGTTGCAGCAGTGCCTCGCGCAGGGCCTGGTGCTGCTCCGCGGTAGGAGCGCCGACGAGGCGCACGGCCTCACGCAGTTCGACAGCCGCTACCGCGATTTCGGGGAGCGCATCGACACCCGCTTGCCAGCGCTGCAGATCGCCGTGGCCGCGGGCGTACTTGGCGGCCAGGACGGCTTCGAGGGACTGGGACCAGCTGGCCAGCGGGCTATCCGCCAGCGCTCGCTGCAGGGCTGCGAGGTAGGAAGGCTGGGTCATGGCAGGGCGATCAGGGAGGTGAAGTTGAGGCATTGGAACCAGGGCACGACGGTGGTGAAGCCCGCGGCCTGCAGGCGCGCGCGGTGTTCGTCCAGGGTGTCGGTGAGCATGACGTTTTCCAGGGCGGTGCGCTTCTGGGCGATTTCCAGTTCGCTGTAGCCGTTGGCTCTCTTGAAGTCCAGATGCAGGCCGTTGAGCAGTGCCTGGGTCTCGGTCTCCGGGAAACGGATCTTTTCCGACAGCAGCAGGGCACCGCCGGGCAGCAGGCTGGCGCGCAAACGGCTGAGCAGGCCCAGGCGCTGTTCCGGGGCGATGAATTGCAGGGTGAAGTTGAGAGCGATCACCGAAGCCGGTTCGAGCGGGACCTGGAGGATATCGGCTTCCACCACCTCTACCGGGAGTAACTCCTCGTGCATGGAGTCCTGGGCGCTGAGGTATTCGCAGCAGCGGGTGACCATGGCGGTGGAGTTGTCGATGGCCACCACCCGGGTACCCTCGGCGCGGACATGACGGCGCAGCGCCTGGGTCACGGCGCCCAGGGAGCAGCCGAGGTCGTAGAGGCGGCTATGGGGCTGGGCGAAGCGCGCGGCGATGACGCCGAGATTCTCGACGATGGTGGGATAGCCCGGCACGGATCTCTTGATCATGTCGGGAAAGACGCGCACCACGTCTTCGTTGAAGGTGAAGTCGGCAGGAGGCTGCGGCGACGCGAACAGGCGGTCGGCTTCGCTCATGGGCGGTACCTGGAAAATCGAAAGGGGGCATTGTACCCCCGGCAGGCACCGCTGGACGCGGGCTCAGCGGATTTCGATACGGCAGTCGAAGCGGGCCTGGGGCTCGGCTTCGGCATCCCAGGGCTGGCGGGCCTGGAGTTCGAGATGGGCGCTGCCGGCGCTCTGGGCGCGGAAGCGCCAGAGGGACTGACCGGCGCTGCCGATGCCGCCCTGGTCCTGGCGCTGTTCGCGAAAGACTTCCGGGCCGAGTTGCCTGAGGTTGTCGCTGCGCTGAAGGATGGTCCAGCGATAGCCGCTGGTGGGATCGCTGGGCAGGGTCAGGGTCAGTTCCTGGCCGGTGTGCATGGCCAGCGGGGTGCAGTCGCTGTCGTCACCCAGGATGAGGTTGCCGCTCGGCTGGGTGCTGCTGCAGCCGGCCAGGAGCAGACAGCTGCAGAACAGAAGACGGTTGGACATGGAAACCTCCGGGGTATGACGGCAAAACGCAGAGCATACCCCAAGAGGTCGGACGGTCAGACTAGAAGAGCACCTTGGCGACGTCGGCGAAGCGCTTGGCGAAGTGGACGGTCAGCCCCTCCTTGAGATAGGCGGGCAGCTCTTCGAAATCGCCACGATTGGGCTCTGGCAGGATCAGCTCGCCGATCTTCTGCCGCCGCGCCGCGATGACCTTTTCCCGTACCCCGCCAATGGGCAGCACCTGGCCGGTCAGGGTCAGCTCGCCGGTCATGGCCACGTTCTTCTTGGGCGCCTGGTTGCGCGCCAGCGACAGCAGGGCGGAGGCCATGGTGATGCCGGCGCTGGGACCATCCTTGGGCGTGGCGCCTTCGGGGACGTGCAGGTGGACGAAGGCCTGGTCGAAGAAATTCGGATCGCCCTTGAAGTCCTTGAGATGCGCGGTGACATAGCTGTAGGCGATCTCGGCGGATTCCTTCATGACGTCACCCAGCTTGCCGGTGAGCTTGAAGCCGCGATTCAGGGTATGGATGCGCGTCGCCTCGATCGGCAGGGTGGCGCCGCCCATGCTGGTCCAGGCCAGCCCGGTGATGATGCCGACCCCGGACAGCACCTGTTCCTTGCGGAAGGGCGGCATGCCCAGATAGTCCTCGAGATCCGAGGCACCGATCTTGACCTTGAGCTTGGGATCCTCGATGAGCCGGACCACCGCCTTGCGCACCAGCTTGCGCAGCTGCTTCTCCAGCTGGCGGACGCCGGCTTCGCGGGCATAGCCTTCCACCAGGGCCTTGAGAGCGCTGTCGGTGAGCGTCAGGCGATCCTTGGGCACCCCGGCCTTGTCCAGCTGCTTGGGCCACAGGTGGCGCTTGGCGATGGCCTGCTTCTCTTCTGCGATATAGCCGGAGAGGCGGATGACCTCCATGCGGTCCAGCAGGGGGCCGGGAATGGAGTCCAGGGTGTTGGCGGTGCAGACGAACAGCACCTTGGACAGGTCCAGGCGCAGATCCAGGTAGTGGTCGAGGAAGTCGACGTTCTGCTCCGGATCCAGGGTCTCCAGCAGCGCCGAGGCGGGATCGCCCTGGTAGCTCTGGCCCATCTTGTCGATCTCGTCGAGCATGATGACCGGATTCATCACCTTGACGTCGCGCAGGGCCTGGACGAGCTTGCCGGGCATGGCGCCGATGTAGGTACGGCGGTGGCCCTTGATCTCGGCTTCGTCTCTCATGCCGCCGACGCTGAAGCGATAGAAGGGGCGGCCGAGGGATTCGGCGATGGACTTGCCGATGCTGGTCTTGCCCACCCCGGGCGGACCCACCAGCAGCACGATGGAGCCGGCGACCTCGCCCTTGAAGGCGCCCACCGCGAGAAATTCGAGGATGCGATTCTTGATGTCGTCGAGCCCGGCGTGGTGCCGGTCGAGCACCTTGCGCGCGTGCTTGAGATCGAGCTTGTCCTGGCCGTGGATACCCCAGGGCAGGTCAGTGGCCCAGTCCAGGTAGTTGCGGGTGACGCCGTATTCCGGCGAGCCGGTCTCGAGGATGGACAGCTTGTTCAGCTCGTCGTCGATGCGCTTCTGCGCGGCTTCGGGCAGGCTCTTGCCCTCCAGGCGCTGGCGGAACCCTTCGAGGTCGCTGCTGCGATCGTCCTTGGTGATGCCCAATTCCTGCTGGATCAGCTTGAGCTGCTCCTTGAGGAAGAATTCGCGCTGGCGCTCGTTGATCTTGCGATTGACCTCGGCGGACAGCTCCTTCTGCAGGCGCGCGACCTCGACCTCCTTGCGCAGCAGCGGCAGGACCTTTTCCATGCGCTGCAACATGGGCACGGTATCGAGCACCTGCTGCAGTTCATCGCCCGGCGCGGTGGTGAGGGCGGCGGCGAAGTCGGTGAGCGGCGAGGGGTCGTTGGGGCTGAAGCGATTGAGATAGTTCTTCAGCTCTTCGCTGTACAGCGGGTTGAGCGGCAAGAGTTCTTTGATGGCGTTGATCAGCGCCATGCCGTAGGCCTTCACCTCGTCGCTGGGATCGGGACTGGGGCGCAGGTGCTCGACCTCCACCAGATAGGGCGGACGCTGACGGCGCAGCCAGCCGCGGATGCGCACCCGCGACAGGCCCTGGGCCACGAACTGCAGCTTGCCGTCCTGGCGGGTGGCATGGTGGATGCGCACCAGGGTGCCGTGCTGCGGCAGCTGGTCGGGGTCGAAGCCGTCGGCATCGCCGGGTTGCTGCTCCATGTAGAACAGCGCCAGGCAGTGGTGGTCGGTCTTGGCCACCAGCTCCAGGGTTTCGGCCCAGGGCTCTTCGTTGACGATGACGGGCAGCACCTGCGCCGGGAAGAAGGGCCGGTTGTGAATGGGGATGACGTACAGCTTGTCGGGAAGATTCTGGCCGGGTAGCACCAGACCGGTCTGGCCGGCTTCTTCGCTGAGAATGTCCGCTTGATTGTCCTGATCGCTCATTGGCGTACCTTGGGCTTGGATGTAGGGCCAACATGGGGCGAGGGCGCTGCTTTTTCAACGCAGGTAAAGACCTGTCCTTCTTGACCGCCGGGCACCGCTTGAAGTGCGACGACCGGGGCAACGACTGGCCGTCGCGACGATAAAGATTCCCCCGGGACGGCCGCTAAAGCTGATGTCACGCCGCGAAGCCGGCGAGAGTTTCCAAGGGCGCGCGGTGGAGAACAGCGGGTGAGCAAGCGACATCTAGTAACGGGATTGCTGGTCTTGGGCCTCGGCACCGCGCAGGCGGCGTCGGTCGCCGTGCAGGTCGTCGACAGCCAGGGGGCACCCCTGGCCGATGCGGTGGTGATGCTGTCGGCGCCGGGACTGGTACCCGAGCGGCGGCCCGCGGCCATCGACCAGCAGAATCGGCGCTTCGTCCCCCACGTCCTGGCGGTGGCCACCGGGACGGCGGTAAGCTTTCCCAATACCGACGACATCCGCCATCAGGTCTATTCCTTTTCCAGCCCGAAGCGCTTCGAGCTGCCGCTCTACCACGGGCTTCCCAGCACGCCGGTGGTGTTCGACCAACCGGGCGTGGTGGTGGTGGGCTGCAATATCCACGACTGGATGGTGGGTTATGTCTACGTGACCACCGCCGGGCGCTCCGCGGTGACCGACAGTCAGGGCCAGGCCCGTCTGGAGGCGCCGGACGGTCATTATCAGCTGGCACTGTGGCATCCCGACCTCAGCGACAAGCAGGAGGTCGCCCAGCCTGCGCTGGACGTGGCGGGCAAGCCGGTGACCCTGAAACTCCAGCTGGCGGTTCAGCCGAAGCCGCAGCCCGCGGAGCCGGCGAGCTCGGCTTTCGAGGATGCCTTCCACAAGGCTACGCACGATGAAGCTCATCCATAGTTTCCAGACCCGCATCGCCGGCAGTCTCTTCCTGCTGATGCTGGTGGTCATCACCCTGGTCTATCTGACGGTCAAGGCCGCCACCGAGGCCAGTGCGGTGCGCCAGTCCTATGACCAGCTCGACACCGGAGCGCGGGTCTTTCGCCAGGTGCTGGACGGGCGCTGCCGCCGGCTGAACGATGCCGTGCGGGTGCTCGCCGCCGATTTCGGCTTTCGCGATGCCGTGGCCAGTGGCGATGTGCCGACGCTGAGGTCGGTACTGGCCAACCATGGTGCCCGGGTGGGCGCGGGCGATACCTATCTGCTGGACCTGGACGGCCGGCTGATCGCCAGCACCGTGGCGGCGCACAGCGAAGGCGAGCGTCTGCCCGTCGCGGTGGCCTCGGGCAATGACGGTAGCTGTGTGCTGGCGGGTACCGGCCTGCCGCAATTGCGGGTCACGGTGCCGGTCCGTGCCCCTGTGCCCATCGCCCAGGTGGTGATGAGTTTCGCCATGGATCAGGCCATGGCCGAAGAATTTCGCTCGCTGATCAATCTGGACGTGGTGTTTCTCGGTGAAGCCGCGCTGATGGCCAGTACCCTGCCGGAGGAGCAGGGACAGCTGCTGCTGCCTGAGCTGGCGAACGCGCCCCGGGGCAGCGATAGCTGGCAGCTGACCCTGGGTGAGCTCCGTTATCAGGTCAAGCGGCTGACCCTCGGCACCGCCGACCATCCGGTACAGGTCTATCTGCTGCGTTCGCTCGATCTGGCCATGGCCGAGTTCGAACCCCTGCTCAGGCAACTGGCGCTGATCGCCGGCGGTGCCCTGCTGGCGGCCCTGCTGGGCGCATTGTGGCTGGCACGCAACCTGGCCCAGCCGTTGCGGCAGCTGTCGGTGATGTCCTGGCGGATCGGCCAGGGGGACTACGGGGTCAAGATGGAAGTCCAGCGCCGGGACGAATTCGGCCGCTTGGCGCAGGTGCTCGAAGAGATGCGCCAGGGCATCGCCGAGCGCGAGCAGCGGCTCAATCACAATGCCTTGCATGATGCCCTGACCGGCCTGCCCAACCGCATCCTGGCCGAGGAGCGCCTGCGAGTCTTCATGGCGACCCAGCCCCAGGTATCGCTGCTATACCTGGGGCTGGATGGCTTCCAGGCGATCAATGAAAGCGCCGGGGTCGCCGGGGGCGATCGGATGCTCAAGATGGTGGCCGAGCGAGCGCAGGTGCTGCTGGCCGGCCGTGGCTGCGTGTCGCGACCGGTGGGCGATGAGTTTCTCGTGCAGTTCTGCCGTGTCGGTCTGGAAGGTGCCGTGGGCCTCGCCGAGCAGCTGCGTCTGTCGCTGGCCGAACCCATCGAGTGGGAAGGTCAGCTGTATCGTCTCAGTTGCCGCATCGGCGTCGTCGAGTATCCGCGCCACGGCAACGATCCGACCCAGCTGATCGAGCGCGCGCGCAGCGCCATGCTCGATGCCGGACAGTTGCCGGATCGTCTGCGGGTCTATGATGAAGGACGGGATGCGGCCCAGCAGCGGCGTCTGCAACTGGTCCACGATCTGCCGCTGGCGGGCGAGCGGGGTGAATTGATGCTGGTGTTCCAACCCAAGGTGGCCCTGCAGGGCAGCGGGCCGCACCAGGCCGAGGTGCTGCTGCGCTGGCGCCACGCCGAACTGGGCATGGTCTCGCCGGGTGAATTCATTCCCCTGGCCGAGCGCAGTGGCAGCATGGCCGGACTCACCCGCTGGGTGATCCAGGCGGCGATCCGGCAACTGGCGCTCTGGCAGACCCAGGGCCGAGAGGTCAAGGTGTCGCTGAACGTCTCGGCGGTCGACCTGGCCGATGCCCGACTGCCCGAGCGGGTGATGGGCTGGCTGGATGACGCCGGCGTCTCGGCGCGGCAACTGACCTTCGAGATCACCGAGAGCGCCATCATGGCCGATCCGGAAGCGGCCATCGCACTGCTGACCCGGCTCTCCGTGCTGGGCATCCGGTTGTCGGTGGACGACTACGGTACCGGCCAGGCTTCCCTGGCGCACCTGAAGCGGCTGCCGGTGGACGAATTGAAGATCGACCAGTCCTTCGTGAAGGAGCTGGCACCGGGCAACGATGACGCCGTCATCGTCCGCTCGACCATCGAGATGGGCCACAACCTGGGTCTGGAGGTGGTCGCCGAAGGGGTCGAGGAAGCCCGGGCCCTGGCACTGTTGCGCAGCTGGGGCTGCGATGTGATCCAGGGGTACTACATCAGCCGCCCGGTACCGGCCGCGGAATTCGAGGCCTGGATGGAACGGCAGAGCCAGCCGGTGCTGGAGGCGCTGTCATGAAGCGTGGCTGGCTGCTGGCGGGGTTGCTGCTGGCGACCGGGGTGCAGGCCGACGGCGGCAAGCTGCTGGCCACCGGCGGCGCCAGCAGTCTGGAAGGCGCGGCGGGCGGTGGTATCACGCCCTGGGCGGTGATCGGCGGCTATGGCGAAAGCGGCCAGCCCGGCGCCACCGCCTTCGCCACCCGGGTGTGGACCGGTGACTACCGGCTCGATGCCACCGGTGTCGCGGCGGCCTACGACAATCGGTTGGAAGTCTCCTATGCCCGCCAGCGCCTGGACATGCCGACCCTGCGGCGGTTGATGAAGCTCGAGGAAGACAGCCTCAGCCAGGACATCGTCGGCGCCAAGGTGCGCCTGGCAGGCGACCTGATCTACGATCGGCTGCCGCAGATAGCGGTGGGTGTGCAGTACAAGCATCAACGGGATTTCGGTATTCCCGCTGCCGTGGGGGCGCGGCGCGACAGCGATGTCGAGGGCTACCTGGGCGCCAGTCGGCTGTTTCTAGGCGGCGCCTTCGGTTACAACCTGCTGATCAACGTCGGTCTCAGGTACAGCCGCGCCAACGAGATGGGGCTGCTGGGCTTCGGTGGCGATCGCAACGACAGCCGTCAATGGCTCAAGGAAGGCTCGGCGGCGGTGTTCTTCAATCCCCAGTGGGCGGTGGGCATGGAGTATCGCGAGAAGCCGCAGAATCTGTCCTTTACCCGGGAAAGCGACTGGGTGGATACCTTCGTCGGCTATTTCCCCAACAAGCACCTGTCGCTGGTACTGGCCTATGCCTGGCTGGGCGAGATCGCCACCCTGGACGATCAGCAGGGCCTCTACCTGTCGCTGCAGGGGAGCTACTGATGCCGGCGAAGCCACTGGCGCTGGCGGCGCTGCTGCTGATGCTGGGTTGCACGCCCCAGCCGCCGGCGGGCGACCGGCTCTATCTGGAGCTGGGTGGCCAGCCCGGCATCACCCGGATCGTCGAGGGCATGCTGCTCAACGTGGCGCGTGACGGGCGGATCCGGCACTACTTCGCCAATGTCGACATCGCGCGGCTGCGCAAGCTGCTCATCCAGAAATTCTGTGCCGATGCGGGCGGTCCCTGTCGTTATGAAGGGGCGAGCATGGCGGAAAGTCATCGCGGTCTGAATCTGCAACCCGCCGACTTCAATGCCCTGGTGGAAGACCTGCAACTGGCCATGCAACGCGAGGGCGTCCCGGAGCGAGCGCAGAATGCCCTGCTGGCGCGACTGGCGCCGCAACGCGGCCAGGTGATCCGCCAGTAGCCTGCCGGCTGTCGCTGGTTTCGAACCTCATCCGCGCCAGATCCTCCCTAGGCAAGACGCCTACGAGAGAGATGACGCTTGAGCAAGACGACTTCTGCGGCCGATCTCGGCCTGACCCTGGCGCTGGATGACGAGCCGGCGCTGTTCGGCTGGTTCCTGGCGAGCTACCTGTTCGGCAAGCGCATCTCCCGGACTATCGCCGCCCAGGCCTGGACGGTGCTCTACCGCACCAATGGCCGCGACACGCCGCGCAAACTGCTCAATCTGAGCCGGCAGCAACTGGTCAACTACCTGGGCGAAGGTCACTACCGGCGTTATGACGAGAGCACGGCCACGCGCCTGCTGGAGGTCTGTCGCCATCTGCAGGAGGACTATGGCGGCAGCTTCCTCAAGCTACGTGACACCAGCGCCGATCGTGCGGATTTCGAGCGCCGCCTGCAGACCCTGAGGGGGGTGGGCCCCAAGACCTGCGAGATCTTCATGCGCGAGGCCGGCCCCTTGCTGTTTCCCGGCTGAACGAACACCGCCGGCACGGGGCCGGCGGTGTTCGTGACAGTCGGCGGGCCGTTATTTGCCCAGATCCGCCTTGAGACGGCTGCCGGCATAGGCCTGGGCGTCCTTGGCCTTCTGCACCACCGCAGCGGTGCCGAAGAACTCGTGGGTCACGCCCGGATAGACCTTGCGCTCCACCTGGACGCCGGCCTGGCGCAGGGCGGTCTCCAGGAAGCCACCGTCGTCACGCAGGGGATCGATCTCGGCATTGACGATGGTCACCGGCGGCAGGCCGGCGAGATCGGCGCGAGTCAGGTCCAGGCGCGGATCCTTGAGATCGGCGGGCGTACGGGTCACCTGTTCGACGAACCACAGCATCATCGGCCGATTGAGCGGCTTGGCGTCGGCATACTGCTCGTAGGACGAGGTATGGGTGTTGGTCTGGGCCACCGGATAGACCGACAGCACGTGCTTGGGCGCGGTGAGACCGGCCTTGCGGGCGGCTACGGCGGTCGCCACCGCCAGGTTGCCCCCGGCGCTCTCACCGGCCAGGGCCAGCCGCTGGGAATCGCCGTTGAGCGAGCCGGCGTGGGTGGTCACCCAGCGATAGGCCGCCAGGGCGTCATCATGGGCAGCGGGAAACTTGTATTCGGGCGCCTGGCGATAGTCCACCGAGACCACGATGGCATTGGCCTGCTTGGCCAGGCCGCGGGCGCCACCGTCGTAGACGTTGCGATCGGCGAACACCCAGCCGCCGCCGTGGAAGTAGAGGATGACCGGGAAGGGACCCTGGCCCTCGGGGGTGTAGATGCGGGCGGGCAGCACGCCAGCGGCACCGTCCACGGCGCGGTCGACGCTGGTCACGCCGGGTACCAGCGCCTCGGGCTGGGTGGGGCGACCCTCGTCCTGCAGGACACCCTTGACCGCATCGGCGATGGTAGGCTGTTGGCGGGCCTGCTGAGCGGTGAGTTTTTCCACGGCCTTGGGATCGAAGCTGGCGTATTTGTTCAGCACCTTCTGCATGTCGGCATCGGTGCGCGCCATGCTCTTGGCATTGCTGATCGCCTCGGCACCCAGAGAACGTTTTTCCGGATCGCGGGCGCAGCCGGTCAGGGCCAGACCGGCGCCAACCAGGGCCAGGGCGAGGAGAGTGGGTTTGCTACGCAAGACGGACAGCGGCATGGCGGAAATCCTGTGCGAATTCAGAGGGCTTACCTGCAAACCGACATGCTTATCGCGCGAGAGGTTCCGGCGGACCGCTGGCAGGTACCTGGCGATCGGCCTGCTAGGGCTGCTGGGTAGCCAGGCCGTCGCCGAGCCGGCGGCCTACTGGCGCTGGCGCAGCAACACCGATGGTCAGGACTTCTGTACCCAGACGCCGCCGGGGCCGGGTTGGGTCCGGGTCGCAGGGCCCTTTCGCGATCTGCAGTGTCGCGAGGCGGGCAGTCTGCCCCTGCGCCGCTGGGCCGCGCCGCCGCAACAGTCCCGCTAGTTCGAGGTTTCCGCCGCCTTGAGCAGCGAGGCGCCGAGCTCGCCTTCGTAACGCTGCCACACCGGGCGCATGGCGTCCCGCCAGCGCGCCCGTTGTTCGGGAGTGAGGGTGATGATCTCGCTGCCACCCGCGGCGGCGATGCGCGCCCGATCACGCTGGTTTTCCGCCTCGGATTGCTTCTTCACCTCGAAGGTCACCTGGTCGATGATCTCTTCCAGGGTGCTGCGTACGGCGAAGGGCAGGGTGCGCCAGCGATCCGCCTTGACGATCAGCATGTAGTCCAAAGCGCCGTGGTTGCTCTCGGTGAAATAGCGCTGCTGCTGGTCGAGGCGCTGGCTCCAGTAATTGGACCAGGTGTTCTCGGTGGCATTGACGGTGCCCGTGGTGAGCCCCTGCAAGGTCTGGTTGAAGGGCAGCCTGACCGCCGTGGCGCCCAGGGCCTCGAACTGGCTCTGCAGGACGTCGGAATTCTGGATGCGGAATACCAGTCCCTTGGCATCGCCGGGTTCGCGCAGGGGCTTGCGCGCCGACAGCTGCTTGAGGCCGTTGGGCCAGTAGGCCAGGCCGATGACCCCGGCCGGCTCCAGGCTCTGCAGCAGCTGGCGACCGCTGGGCCGGGCCTGGAAGTGATCGAGCGCCGCGCGACTCTCGAACAGAAAGGGCAGGTCGAACAGCTTGAGTTTGGGACTGAGTTCGGTGAGCTTGCTGATCGCCGGCGCCAGGATGTCGACCTTGCCGTCCTGCAGCGCCTGGAGTTCGTTGGCATCGGTAAAGGCCGTGCCGCTGGGCAGCACCTCCACCTGGACCTGCCCGGCGAGGCGCTGCGCCACCAGCTGCTGGAACAGCTGAGCGCCCTTGCCCTTGGGGGTCTCCGGTGCCACCACATGGGAAAACCTCAGAGTAATGACGTCAGCGTAGCTGGATGTCACGGGCAGGGCAGCGGAGAGCAGGGCGCAAAGGCCCAGGATCGACGACTTCATGGCAGGTCCTGGTGATTTTTCTTGGAATCCTTATAGGCGTACTTTACCAGTGCGACGTCAGGTCGCAGGGCCTGTGGGAAGACGTTGGCTGCCGTTTGGCGGATGACCGGGAGAATCGGCGTCGCGCTAGCGTTCTAACGACCACATCCAAGAGAAGGAAGCGCCCATGAATACCGCTCAAACCGTTCGTTTGCCCGATGGCACTACCGTTCCGGCGCTGGGCCAGGGTACCTGGCGCATGGGCGAGAACGCGGATCTGCATCGCCAGGAGGTCAGCGCCCTGCGCCAGGGCCTGGACCTGGGACTCACCCTGATCGACACCGCCGAGATGTATGGCGAAGGCCGCGCCGAGGAACTGGTGGGCGAGGCCATCGCCGGGCGGCGGGACGAAGTCTTCCTGGTGAGCAAGTTCTATCCGAAGAACGCCACCGAAGCCGGCGTACCCCTGGCCTGCGAACGCAGCCTCAAGCGCCTGGGCACCGATGTCATCGACCTCTATCTGCTGCACTGGCGCGGCCAGGTGCCGCTGATCGAGACGGTCATGGCGCTGGAGAAGCTGCGCGACGAAGGCAAGATCCGCCACTGGGGCGTTTCCAACCTCGACACCAGCGACATGCTGGAATTGAACGATGATCGCTGCAGCGCCAATCAGGTGCTCTACAACCTGGAACAGCGTGGCATCGAGCATGACCTGCTGCCCTGGTGCCAGCGTCAGCAGATGCCGCTGATGGCCTACTGTCCGCTGGGGCAGGGCGGGGATCTGTTGCGCCACCCGGCCCTGGCTACCCTGGCCGAACGGCATCAGGCCACCCCGGCGCAGATCGCCCTGGCCTGGGTGCTGCGTCAACCGGGCGTGATCGCCATTCCCAAGGCCGGCGATGCCGGACATCTGGAAGAGAATGCGCGGGCCTTGGATCTGCGCCTGAGCGAAGAGGACTTCGCCCTGCTCGACGGCGCCTTTCCGCCGCCGCAAGCCAAGAGCCCGCTGGCGATCATCTAGCTGCCGCGAATCAGCCGGCGCAGGGGAAAACGACTGGGGTGGCAGGCTTCGGCCACCCGCCGCGCCACTGGCAGGGGCTCGTCTTCCAGCCAGGCCGCCAGCAGTTCGGCGGCCAGCGGGGTGGTGACCAGGCCACGGGAGCCATGGGCCAGATTGACATAGAGTCCCTCGCGCCAGGGCGCCGCCTGCGCGGGTACCTGGCGGGCGTCATAGGCCAGTGCCTGATAACGCTGGGCGAAGAGGTCTTCGTCCACCACCGGGCCGACCAGGGGCAGGTAATCCGGCGAGGTGCAGCGGAAAGCCACGCGACCTTCCAGTTTCTCGGCCTCATAGCCTGCCGCTAACGCGGGCGACAATTCGGCGAGCAGGTGCAGGTTGCTCTGGTGTTCCGCCTGGCTGGGTTCGGTATCGTCCCGGTCGAACACGAAGCTGGCGCCCAGGCAGTGCCGACCTTCCCGCGCCGGGGCGAGATAGCCTTCGCCGCAGACCACGGTGGCCAGCGTCTGGCTGTCCGGGGTTTCCGGCAACGCGGACAATTGCCCGCGGATCGCCTTCAGCGGCAGGCCGGGCAGCAGCGTGCGGGCCTGGGCGGCGCTGGCCACCACGACCACCGTCGCCGTCAGCGGCTCGCCGTGGGTGCTGGCCTGCCAGCCGTGCTCGGTCTGCTGCAGGGCGGTCACCTCGGTATGGGTGACCAGCTCGATAGCGGGATGAGCCAGCCAGTGCGCGCACAGCGCTGGCGGATGCACCCAGCCCCCTTCCGGAAAGAACAGGCCACCCGCCGTGAGACCGATTCCGGCCCTGTCGCTGGCGGCGTCGCTGTCCAGCGGCTGCAGCAGATCGGCGGGGAAATGCGCGGCCAGTTGCGCCTGCCGCTGGGCGTCCTTGTCCGTCAGCGCCAGTTGCAGCACTCCGCAGGGTGACCAGGCCGCGCCCGGTGGCAGGGCCTGCAATTCGCGCAGGGTCAGGCCGAAGCCATCGAGGATCAGCCGACTGAGCGGGGTGTCATGGGCCGACAGCTTGAGATAGAGCACGCCCTGGGGATTGCCTGAGGCTTCCTGGGCGGGCGCTCCGTGGCGCTCGACGACCCGGACCTGCCAGCCGCGGCGGGCCAGGCTGGCGGCAGTGGCGCAACCGGCCAGGCCTGCGCCTATGACCAGCGCGGTGCGCGGGCCCTGGGGGCGCGGTGGGCGGGCATACCAGGGCACGAGGGCAGGGGCGACGGGGCGTTCCAGCTTGCCGGCCAGCATTTCCCGCTTGTGGCCAAAGCCGGGCACCTTGGCCATGGCGAAGCCGGCCTCGTTCAGGCCGCGGCGGACGAAGCCGGCGCAGGTAAAGGTCGCCAGGGTGGTGCCGGCATGGGACAGCCGCGCCAGTTCGGCGAACAGCGCGGGCGTCCACATCTCGGGATTCTTGGCCGGGGCGAAGCCGTCCAGGAACCAGGCATCGCACCGGGCATCCAGTTCGGGCAGGCGCTCCAGCACATCGCCGACCAGCAGGGTCAGGGTGATGCGCCCGTCGCCCAGGATCAGCCGCTGGAAGCCAGGATGGATCGCCTGGTACTGCCGCTGCAGCGCCGCGCTGTAGGTGGCCAGTTCCGGCCAGAGGGTGAGCGCCTGGGCGAGATCGGCGGCGGTCAGCGGAAAGCGCTCGACGCTGACGAAATGCAGGCGCGCATCCTTTGGTGCCAGGGCGTCGAAGAGTTGCCAGGCGCAGAGGAAATTGAGGCCGGTGCCGAAGCCCGTCTCGCCGATGGTGAAGACCTCGCCCGGCGCCAGCGCGGCGAAGCGTTCGGCCAGGCGATTCTGCTGCAGGAAGACGTAGCGCGTCTCTTCCAGACCGCTGGCGCGGGAAAAGTAGACGTCGCCATAGGTGCGGGAGAGGGGTTGCCCGGAGGCATCCCAGTCGAGCTGGGCGTGCTGGAAATCGGTCATGAGCGGCGCGGCCTGGAGTTCAGGGCGCGCAGTCTAAAGGATCGAGCGCAGGCGGTCAGACGTTGCTGACGGATTGGCGCATCAGCCCCTGCGAGGTCTGCAGCCGCTCGACATAGCGATCGATCTGGTTGAGGGCTTCTTCGCGGCTGAAGAAGGGGCCTTCCAGGGTACCCTCGCGGGTGGTGAAGAAGAACTGACCGTTGACCACGCTGACGCGCTCGCTACGGAAATGGGTGCTGGCACCGGGGTCGTCATTGCGTTTGCCGAACATGAGAATCTCCTCCTCGTCTTGCCAACAGACCATGCCGAGCGCTGCGGGTTGCCCCGCTCGGCCAAATGGCGGTCCGTCGATCTTCCTTAGGTGTAGCACCCTAGCGGCCGCTGCGCCTGGGTGGAAAAAGCGCGACGAAATTGTGAGGGTGATCACGCGGCACAGGGCGTAGCCGCCGGACGATGGCCCTGGACGGGTCGTCTTTCGCGTTATAACCACAGCGTGATCCGATCTTTCCCGCCCGCTCGGGTGGGCGGCATAGTGCCGCTATCCCTACCTGCATCAGGAGAACTGCCAATGACCATCCGTCTGGGCGACATCGCCCCCGATTTCGAACAGGATTCCAGCCTGGGTCGCATCCGCTTCCACGAGTGGCTGGGCGACAGCTGGGGCGTGCTCTTCTCCCATCCGGCCGACTTTACCCCGGTCTGCACCACCGAACTGGGCCTCACCGCCAAGCTCAAGGATGAATTCGCCAAGCGCGACGTCAAGGTGATCGCCCTCTCGGTGGACGGCCTGGAATCGCACCAGAGCTGGATCAAGGACATCGAGGAAACCCAGGCCACCGCCGTGGGCTTTCCGATCCTGGCCGACGCCGATCGCAGTGTCTCGACCCTCTACGACATGATCCACCCCAATGCCAACGACACCCTCACGGTGCGCTCGCTGTTCGTCATCGATCCGCAAAAGAAGGTGCGGCTGTCGATCACCTATCCGGCCAGCACCGGACGCAACTTCGACGAGATCCTGCGGGTGATCGATTCCCTGCAGCTCACCGACCACCACAAGGTGGCGACCCCGGGCAACTGGAAGGATGGCGATGACGTGGTCATCGTGCCGTCGCTCAAGGACGAAGAAGAACTCAAGCGCCGTTTCCCCAAGGGCTACACCGCGGTGAAGCCCTATCTGCGCCTGACCCCGCAGCCCAATCGCTGACACCTCCGGTGACAAGAAAACCCCGGCTCCGGCCGGGGTTTTGTTTTCTGGTTATAACCAAGTGCCTAAAGGATATTTTTAGGGAATAAGAACCCCTTGCTAAGGTCCGCTCATTCCTTTTTGAGCGGCGCGACACCGCTCTTTTTTATCCTGGAGGCGGCGATGCAGGTGGTGACTTTGGCGGGCAGTCCGGGAGCGCGGTCGCGCTCCACCGGCGTGCTGGATCTGGCAGCGAACTGGCTGCAGGCGCGCGGCGTGGAATTGTCGCGCTGGCGTATCCAGGACTTTCCCGCCGCCGACCTCATCGGCGCCCGTTTCGACAGTCCGCCGGTGGTGGAACTGATCGCCCAGTTGCAGGCCGCCGATGGCCTGGTAATCGCCACCCCGGTGTACAAGGCCTCCCTGGCCGGCGCCCTCAAGACCCTGCTGGACCTGCTGCCCGAACGCGCCCTGACCCACAAGGTGGTGCTGCCCCTGGCCACCGCGGGTTCCAGCGGCCACCTGCTGGCCATCGACTACGCCCTGAAGCCGGTGCTCTCGGCGCTCAAGGCCCAGGAAATCCTCAACGGCGTCTTCGCCGACGACAGCCAGGTCAGCTACACCGAGACCGGCGTCGCCCTGACCCCGGCGCTGGAGCAGCGCCTGCACGAGTCCCTCGAACAATTCCACGCGGCCCTGGTGCGGCGTCCCCAACCCCTGACCCCCGAGCTGCTGGCCGATCGCATCGGCCAGGCGCGCTGGGGCATCTGACCAGGAGCGTTAGTCATGCAGTTCTCCTTCACCCGTTCGCTGCTCGCCGTTTCCCTGCTGACCCTGGCCGCCGGCCTGGCCCAGGCGGAAGAGACGGTGCGCATCGGCTACCAGAAGTACGGCACCCTGATCACCCTCAAGGCCCGCGGCACCCTGGAGCAGCGCCTGGCCAAGGACGGCGTCAAGGTGCAGTGGACCGAATTCCCCGGCGGCCCGCAGCTGCTGGAAGGCCTCAACGTCGGCAGCATCGACTTCGGCGTGACCGGGGAGACGCCGCCGGTGTTCGCCCAGGCCGCCGGCGCCGATCTGGTCTATGTGGCCCACGAACCGCCGGCGCCCACCAGCGAAGCCATCCTGGTGCCCAAGGATTCGGCCATCCAGTCGCTGGCCGATCTCAGGGGCAAGAAGATCGCCCTGAACAAGGGCTCCAACGTCCACTACCTCTTGGTACAGGCGCTGGCCAAGGCCGGCATCCCCTACAAGGACATCCAGCCGGTCTACCTGCCGCCCGCCGATGCCCGGGCGGCCTTCGAACGCGGCGCGGTGGATGCCTGGGTGATCTGGGATCCCTACCAGGCCGCCGCCGAGACCCAGTTGCAGGCGCGCACCCTGACCGATGCCACCGGCCTCGCCGACAACCATCAGTTCTATCTGGCCACCCGCAGCTTCGCCAAGGCCCATCCCGAACAGGTCGGCGCCATCGTCGACGAGGTGCGCTCGGTGGGCGAGTGGGCCAAGGCCCACCCCGATCAGGTCGCCGCCCAGGTGGCGCCGCTGCTGAACCTGCCGCTGGACACCGCCGAGCGGGTGGTCAAGCGCCAGGGCTATGGCGCCCGCTTCATCAGTCCCGAGGTGGCGGCGCAGCAGCAGAAGATCGCCGACGCCTTCACCGCCCTCAAGTTGATTCCCAAGCCGCTGGTCATCCGCGACGTGGTGTGGACCCCGCCCGCCAGTCTGCAGACCGCTGCCGCCAAACCCTGATTTCGCCTGCTGGAGAACGCCCCCATGAGTCTCGATATCTTCTGGTTCCTGCCGACCCACGGCGATGGCCACTACCTGGGTACCGCCGAAGGCGCCCGCGCCGTCGACCACGGCTACCTGACCCAGGTCGCCCAGGCCGCCGATCGCCTGGGCTTCGGCGGGGTGCTGATCCCCACCGGCCGCAGTTGCGAGGACTCCTGGCTGGTGGCCGCCTCGCTGATCCCGGTCACCCAGAAACTCAAGTTCTTGGTGGCCCTGCGCCCCGGGATCATCTCGCCCACCGTGGCGGCGCGGCAGGCGGCCACCCTGGATCGCCTCTCCGGCGGCCGGGCACTGTTCAACCTGGTCACCGGCGGCGATCCCGACGAACTGGCCGGTGACGGCCTGCACCTGTCCCACAGCGAAAGATACGAAGCCTCGGTGGAATTCACCCGCATCTGGCGTCGCGTGCTGGAAGGCGAGACGGTGGACTACGACGGCAAGCACATCCAGGTGAAGGGCGCCAAGCTGCTCTATCCGCCGCTGCAGCAACCGCGCCCGCCACTGTACTTCGGCGGCTCTTCCGATGCCGCCCAGGACCTGGCCGCCGAGCAGGTTGAGTTGTACCTGACCTGGGGCGAACCCCTGGACGCGGTGCGCGAGAAGATCGAGGCGGTCAAGGCCAAGGCCGCCGCCCAGGGCCGTACGGTGCGCTTCGGCATCCGCCTGCACGTGATCGTTCGCGAGACCAACGAAGAGGCCTGGAAGGCCGCCGACCGGCTCATCGCCAACCTGGACGATGCCACCATCGAAAAGGCCCAGGCCGCCTTCGCGCGCTTCGACTCGGTCGGCCAGCAGCGCATGGCCGCGCTGCACGGGGGCCGCCGCGACAACCTGGAGATCGCCCCCAACCTCTGGGCCGGGGTCGGCCTGGTGCGGGGCGGCGCCGGGACCGCGTTGGTCGGCGACGGTCCCACCGTGGCCGCGCGGGTCAAGGAATACGCCGCGCTGGGCATCGATACCTTCATCTTCTCCGGCTATCCGCACCTGGAAGAATCCTACCGGGTAGCCGAACTGCTGTTCCCGCATCTGCCGGTCAAGCGGCCGACCCAGGTGGAAGGCGCCAACTACGTGAGTCCCTTCGGTGAGATGGTGGCCAACGACATCCTGCCGCAGAAAGCGGCGCAGAGCTGAGGGGACGGGCATGAGCAGCACGACCGAACGTCAACTCCAGCGCCTGGCGCCCTGGGTGGTGCCGGTGGCCCTGATCGTCGCCTGGCAGCTGTCGGTGAGCAGCGGCCTGCTGTCCAGCCGCATCCTGCCGTCACCGGCGGCGGTGCTGGAAGCGGGCTGGAGCCTGGTTAAGAGCGGTGAGCTCTGGCAACACCTGGCCATCAGCGGCTGGCGTGCCGGTATCGGCTTCGCCATCGGTGGCAGCATCGGCCTGGCGCTGGGCTTCATCACCGGGCTGTCGAAATGGGGCGAGCGCCTACTCGACAGCACCCTGCAGATGGTGCGCAACGTGCCGCACCTGGCGCTGATCCCGCTGGTGATCCTCTGGTTCGGCATCGACGAATCGGCCAAGTTGTTCCTGGTGGCCCTGGGGGTGTTCTTCCCCATCTACCTCAACACCTACCACGGCATCCGCAACGTCGATCCGGCGCTGGTGGAGATGGCCCGCAGCTACGGCCTCTCCGGGGCGCGGCTGTTCTGCCACGTGGTACTGCCGGGCGCCTTGCCGGCCATCCTGGTGGGGGTGCGTTTCGCCCTCGGCCTGATGTGGCTGACGCTGATCGTCGCCGAGACCATTTCCGCCAGCTCCGGCATCGGCTACCTGGCGATGAACGCCAGGGAATTCCTGCAAACCGACATCGTGGTGCTGGCCATCCTGCTCTATGCCGTCCTCGGCAAGCTGGCGGATCTCGCCGCCCGCGGTCTGGAACGTGCCTGGCTGCGCTGGCACCCGGCCTATCAGAAGGGAGCCCACGCATGACCAGTCTGCAAGCCGTTCCGCCGTTGGCACGGGGCATCGCCCTTAAGCTGCAACAGGTGGTCAAGACCTTTGGCGAGCGCACCGTGCTCCATGGGATCGATCTGGAGATCCCGGCCGGTCAGTTCGTCGCCGTGGTGGGCCGCAGTGGCTGCGGCAAGAGCACCCTGCTGCGCCTGGTGGCCGGACTCGACCGCGCCAGTGGCGGCACCCTGCTGGGGCAGGACGAACCCCTGGCGGAGCATCGCGAAGACACCCGGCTGATGTTTCAGGACGCACGCCTGCTGCCTTGGAAACGCATCATCGACAACGTCGGCCTGGGTCTCAAGGGCGACTGGAAGCCCAAGGCGCTGGAAGCCCTGGCGGCGGTCGGCCTGGCCGATCGCGCCCAGGAGTGGCCCTCGGCGCTCTCCGGCGGCCAGAAGCAGCGCGTGGCCCTGGCCCGCGCCCTGATCCACCAGCCGCGCCTGCTGCTGCTCGACGAGCCGCTGGGCGCCCTGGATGCCCTGACCCGCATCGAGATGCAGCAACTCATCGAGGGCCTCTGGCAGCGGCATGGCTTCACCGTGCTGCTGGTGACCCACGACGTGGGCGAGGCGGTGGCCCTGGCCGACCGCGTGGTGCTCATCGAAGACGGCCATGTCGGCCTGGATCTCGACGTCAACCTGGCACGCCCCCGGGCCGCCGGCGATGCCCAACTGGCCCGCCTGGAAGCCGAGGTACTGGCCCGGGTGCTGCAGCAGCCGCTCAACCCCGATCTACCCGAAATTGTGCAACCCCTGCCCACGCAACTGCGCTGGGCCTACTGATCGTTCATCCGAGGAGTTCTGCCATGACCATCAAGGCCATCAACGTTCGCAACCAGTTCAAGGGCACCATCAAGGAAATCATCGAGGGCTCGGTGCTTTCCGAGATCGACGTCCAGACCGCCGCCGGCATCGTCACCTCCGTCATCACCACCCGCTCGGTCAAGGAGCTGGAACTGCAGGTGGGTAGCGAGGTGATCGCCTTCGTCAAATCCACCGAGGTGTCCATCGCCAAGCTGTGAGGCGGCCCGCTGGTGAGGAAACCCGCCCTGGTGGCGGGTTTTTTGTTTTGGCCTGGTGTTGGGTATCCGCGTCACTGCCACGATTCTGCAACCTGGGTCGGTTCCAATGCCGCTTTTGCCTGGAGGAATGCGGGTGCGGCGACAAAGGGGCGTGGCCCTGCTGATGGCGCTCTGGGCGCTGGCCTTGGTGGCGGCCTTGTTGCCGGTGCTGCTGGCCGAAGGGCGGGCCGAACTGCAGCGGGCGCGGTTGCTGGAGCACGAGACCCTGGCGCGGGCGCTGGCGGCGGGCGCCGAGCAGGTGGTCACCCAGGGTCTGATACAGGCCGGGGCCCGCCAGCGTCCCGAGTTCTGGCAGAGCCTGAGGGGCGAGGTGCTGGCCTATGAGGTGGAGGGGGCCCAGGTCCGTGCCCAGCTGCGCGATCTGCACGGCTGCTTCAACGTCAACGCCCTGGCCGGCCCCGAGCGGGACCTGGCGTTGCGGCAGCTGAAGCAGCTGCTGGCGCAGCGTCCGGGCGGCCTGGGCGAGCCCGGATTGACGGCTGCGGGCTTTGCCGAACGCCTCGCCGACTCGATCGATGCCGACGGCGAGACCCGTGAATTCGGTCTGGAGAGCGCCGAGGCCCTGCGGCTGGCGCCGCCGCGGCTGGTGCCCAATCTGCCGCTGGCCGAGATCGGCGAGCTGGATCGGCTGGAGCCGGCGCGTCCGGGTCGGCATCTGCACTTGCGCGAACTCTGTGCCCTGCCGGAAACCTCCGGCTGGCGCCTCAATGCCAATGCCCTGGGGCTGGGTCAGTTGCCGCTGCTGGAAGCGCTGTTTCTCGATGAGGTGCCGCGCGAGACGCTGCACCTGCTGATCACCGCGCGGCCCGCCCAGGGCTATGCCACGGTCGAGAGCCTGCGCGAAGCGCTGCCGGGGGTGGGGGAGGAGACCTTCAGCCTGCTGACTCAGCGGCTGATCCTCAACAGCGGCGACTTCCTGCTCGGAGTCGAGGTAAGTCGCGACGGCCAGGTCTTTCGCCAGGTGCGGCAGCTGGCGGCCCAGGGCGTGAGTCGCTGGCATGCCGCGGTGCCGGCGCAACGGGTGCGCTGGCTGGCGACGCGGGACACCACGCTGTGGGTACCGGGGCCGGGTGGTGCGGAGGTGTTGCAGTAGCCTTGCGGTCCGGGCCGTAGCGTGGAAAACCGCGCAGCCTTTTCCACAGGTGACTCCGTAGCGCGGAGCCTGCCCTCACCCCAACAATCTCCGAGGGGGAGAGGGGGTTGTCAGAGCAGGTGATCCGCTCCATCAACGCCAGAGCCGTAGCGTGGAAAACGGCGCAGCCTTTTCCACAGGTGGCTTCGTAGCGTGGGGCATGCCCTCACCCCAACCCTCTCCCAGAGGGAGAGGGGGCTGTCGGAGCAGGCGATCCGCGCCATCAACGCTTGAGCCGTAGCGTGGAAAACGGCGCAGCCTTTTCCACGGGTGACTCCGTAGCGCGGGGCATGCCCTCATCCCAACCCTCTCCCAGAGGGAGAGGGGGTTGTCGGAGCAGGCGATCCGCGCCATCAACGCTTGAGCCGTAGCGTGGGAAAACGGCGCAGCCTTTTCCACAGGTAGCTCCGTAGCGTGGGGCATGCCCTCACCCCGCCCCTCTCCCCCTGGGAGAGGGGCTGTCAGAGCAGGCGATCCGCGCCATCAACGCCAGAGCCGTAGCGTGGAAAACGGCGTAGCCTTTTCCACGGGTGGCTCCGTAGCGTGGGGCATGCCCTCACCCCAACCCTCTCCCAGGGGGAGAGGGGGTTGTCGGAGCGGACGATCTGCTCCATCAACGCCAGAGCCGTAGCGTGGAAAACGCTGCGCGGCTCCCTGCTCGACGGGACGGATTTCGCATCTGCCGGAAAGCAAAAGGCTCCCGCGGTCGTCGCCGACCGGGGAGCCTGCTCTCGCCGGCGCGATCAGACGCCGATGGGGCCGCCGTCGAGTTTCTGGATCACTACGGTGGAGGCGCGGGGACGCACCTTGGTGCCGGCCGGGGTGGCGTCGGTGGCGACTTCGCTGAACGGCCAGTTGTCCGGGTGCTGGACGTTGATGAACATGGTCGTCAGGTCCGGGGTCCAGGTGATGCCGGTGATCTCGCAGCCATTGGGACCGACCAGGAAGCGGCGCAGCGCGGTCTGGTTGGTGGCGGAAATGGCGACCTGCTTGCCGCTGCCATCCACCACCTGGGCCGGAATGACCGCCAGCAACTGGTCGTTGGTGTACTCGGCCACGGCGTTGTCGCTGTTGTCGGTCTCGATCCAGAGGATGCCGCGGCTGTCGAAGGCCAGGCCGTCGGGGCTGGCGAACTGGTTGAGTTCGGTCAGGCCCGAGCGGTTGATGTCGGGGGCCGCACCGGCGTCCGAGCCGAAGACGAAGATGTCCCAGGTGAAGTCGGTCTGGTTGCTGTTGTCCTTCCAGCGCACGATGTGGCCGTTGACGTTGGGTACCCGCGGGTTGGCGGCATTGGCCGAGGTGCGTGCGGAGTTGTTGGTGAGGGTGACGTAGACCTCGCCGGTGAAGGGATTGACCGTGGTCCACTCCGGGCGGTCCATCGGGGTCGCGCCCACGGCGTCGGCGGCGCCGCGGGTGTTGAGGATGATGCCGGCCAGGTCGCCGTAGAGGGCGCCCAGGGTACGGCCGTCCTTGGTCGGTGCATTGACCGTCAGCGGCAGCCACTTGCCGTTGCCGCCGTCATCGAAGCGCGCGACGTAGAGGGTGCCGTTGTCCAGGTACTTGGCGCCGATGGCCAGGCGATTGGCCGAGTTGGCGTCGGCCGGATCCCAGGCCGCGGCGGAGACGAACTTGTAGATGTATTCGTTGCGCGAGTCGTCGCCCATGTAGAACGCCAGCGGCTGGCCGGCGACCGGGATGCCGTAGGCCGAGCCCTCGTGGCGGAAGCGACCCATGGCGGTGCGCTTGGTGGCCGGCGCGGCGCTGTTGTAGGGGTCGATCTCGACGATGTAGCCGTAGCCGCTGGCTTCGTTGCGGAAGTCCTGGGTCGCGCTGGCGCCGGTGGGGGTCAGGTCGAAGCGGCGGAATTCGTTGTCCACCTCGCTGGCGTCACCCGCCGGCGTCTCCCAGCCGTAATTGCTCTTGTTGGTGATGCCGATGCGCTTCTGGTCGACCGGCAGGGTGCCCTTGTTGACGAAGATGCCCGGCCAGTTCTCTTCACAGGTGAGGTAGGTGCCCCAGGGGGTGAAGCCGTTGCCGCAGTTGTTGTTGGTGCCGCGGGTGCGGGTGCCGTCGGGGGAGTAGGGGGTGATCAGATTGGCGTTGCCACGCAGCGGGCCGGCGATTTCCATGGGCGTGGCGCTGGTGAAGCGGCGATTCAGCGCGTCGTTGGTGACCACCTGCCAGATGCCGTTGACCTTGCGGATGCGGATCACCGCCGCGCCATGGGCGTTGATCTCCTTGCGCACTTCCTCGGCGGGACGCTTGCCGTTGGTGGTGGTCGGGCCGTTGGGGTGCAGCACCTTCTGGTCGATGTATTCGTAGTTGATGGCCAGCAGGCCGTCGCTGCTGGAATTGTTCAGCGGGAAGAAGTGCATGCCGTCGTGGTGCATGCCGGCGGCATTGGCCTGGTCGTTGGAGGTGTTGCTGCCGTCGCTGCGCCAGGCGTTGGCCAGGTTGTTCAGCGGGGTGCCCCAGGGCGCCAGGGTGCGGGCGCTGTAGCCGGAGGCCAGGACGATGGCGTCGAGCCGGGCGCCGCGGATGGATTCGAAGCCAAGCTTGAGCTGCGGCGCCGGGGTCGGCTGGCTGGGAGCCGGATCGTCGTGCGAGCCGCCACCGCCGTCGAAGCAGGCGGTCAGGCCACCGCCGGCGATCATGGCGATGGCGGCACCCAGACCGCCCTTCATGACACTGCGGCGCGACAGGTAACGGTCGACGACGGCGTCCAGCGGTTCGTTGCCGCTTTCGTTGCGGTTACGGTCGTCGCTCGTGAAAGTGCTCATGCGCAAAGCTTCCTTGGTTGATCACGGGAGCCGGCGACTTTAGGAAGCCTCTGTGATGGTCTGGTGACTGAAAGGTTACAGCCGGTCATTTCCCGGCAGTCGCGCTGTAACAGTTTGTAACCTGCTGTTTTGTCATGAGTTTGTAGCTTTTCGCCGCCTAGGATGCCGCCCTCATTAAGCGCGCAAGGCAGACATCGGATGGGCAACTGGGCACGACGCCAGGTCTTGGGCTGGCTCGCGGCGGGCGCCACGGCACCCCTGCTGAGTGGCTGTGCCCGGGGCTTTTCCGCCAGTTCGGCGGACAGCGATCTGCAGCTGCTCTATGTCGCCGACACCCTGGATGCCCGCGAACCCGGCTGGCCGGTGGTGCCGCGGGTGCGCCTCGGACCGGCCGGTCGTATCGGCGCCGCGCCCTGGCGTACCGGCGCCGACGCGGCCCGTCTCGCTCCCGCACTGGCACCGCTGCTGGACGCCGGGCGTGGCGACGGCCAGCGCTATGGTGGCTATGCCGCCCTGGCCTGCCAGCTGACCCAGTTGCGCACCCGCCAGGGCGCGACCCGCAGCCTGACCCTGGAAAACGGCCAGTGCTGGAACGGCAGCGGCCTGACCCAGCTGACCCGTGGCGAGGCCGGGGTCGAGGGCAGCCAGCTGCTGGGCAGCGAGGTCCGCGTCAGCAGTGACGAACGCCTGCTCTGGCCCGAGCGCAGCGCCGCCCTCTATCGCCGCTACGGTCGCCCGGTGCTGGGCGCCACCCTTACCGAAGAACAGCGCACCACCCTGGGCGTCGCCCCCTTCACCCTGATCGAGCGTGACGGGGTGCGCATCGCCCTGGTCGGCGTGACCGATCCCTATGCCAGCGACCAGCAGGCGCCCCTGGCCGACTGGTATGCCCGGCTGCGTCCGGTGCTGGCCGAGGCCCGGGGCAAGGCCGATCTGCTGGTGGTGCTGGCCGATGTCGGCAGCGGGCCGGGCCTGTGGCTGGCCGAGCGACTGGAGGAAGCGGACCTGCTGCTCTGCGCCCGCGGCCAGGATCTCTGGCCGGAACTGATCCCGGTGATGCGCGGCAGCGGGCGTCCGCTGCCGGTCTGCCTGCCGGGTTGCCGCGGCGTCGGTATCTTCGAGATCCGCTGCCGGGGCAGTCGCGACGGCTGGCGCCTGGACGCCGTCTTCCATCCGGTGCAGGCCGAGCGCGTCCCCGATCGAGCCCTGCTGGAACACCACCAGCGGCACCTGGCGCAGGCCCGGGCGCCCCATGCCGGCTGGCTCGACCAGCGCCTGGCACGGGCGCCGGTGGACCTCTGGCGCCGCGACCTGCTCGGCGGCAGCTGGGATGCCCTGATCGCCGCGGCCCTGGGCGGTGGCGATGCGCAGCCGGTGCTGCTGCCCGGGCTGAGATACGACCTGCCCCTGCGGCGGGGCGACTGGATCACCCGCGAGCACCTGATCGCCCTCTGTGGCGGCCACGAGGCCACGGTGCTGGATCTGCCCACCTCGGCGGACGGTCTGCGCACGCTCCTGGAAGAGGCCGCCGACAACCGCTTCGGCGAACCCCTGCTGCTGGACAACAGCCAGGATCTGCCGCGGCTGCTCGGCGTTCAGTGGACCTGCCGCTACGGCGCGCCGCGCGGCCAGCGCATCGGACCGCTGCAGGCACCCCTGGGCGCCTCCTTTACCTGTCGCACCTTTGCCCTGGGGCGTGAACTCGGCACCGGCGAGGCGCTGTGGCAACGCCTCGAAGCCTATCTGCGCGCGCGGCCCGCCGACTGGGGCCTGGCACCCCTGGCGCCGCCACGCCTGGAGTTCGTCGAAGGCCATCCGGGCTGGCATCCGCTGGCCGCCGTGCGCCGGCGTCTGGAGTCTCTGGCCTGATGGCGCGCCTGCTCATCCATCCCCTGGCGCTGCGGCTGCTGACCCTGCTGTGGCTGGGCATCGCCGCCTGGCTGGCGGCGCGGGTGGTCTGCGACCTGCGCCTGCTGTGGCTGCCGACGCCCACGCCCAGCGCCCAGGTCGAGGCGGCACCGGCCACCGATCTGCTCGCCGGCCATTGGCGCGCCGCCAGCCAGGCCGCACCCAGCAGCCTGCCGATCCAGTGGGTCGGGGCGATCAAGGCGGTGCCCATCGACGGCTCGGTGGTGGTGCTGCGCCACGGCGATCGCCAGCTGTCCCTGGTGCAGGGCGACAGCCTGGCGCCCGGTCTGGTGCTGACCGCCATCGACGCCCAGGGCCTGGTCTTCACCCGCGGCGATCGCGAAGAGCGGCTGCCCTGGCCGGCGCCGCGCGAACTCGTCGGGCTCGCCGCCAGCGGTACGGCCAAGCCGGCGCCGGTCAAGGCCGCGCCCCTGCCGAGCGCGGAGGAGGGCGACCTGGCCGGTCTGCTCAGACGCATTCGCGCCACCCCGGTGCGCGAGCATGGCGAGCTGACCGGCTACCGCCTGCAACCCGGCGCCGAGCCGGCCTTCTTCAGTGGCCTGGGCCTGGAACCCGGCGACGTCCTGCGGCGGGTGGATGCCGTCCCCGTGGCCGATACCCGGGCGCTCCTGCAGCGCCTGCCGCACTGGCGCGCCACCGGCGCCCTGACCCTGGAACTGGAACGTCAGGGGCGTGCCCTGGCCCTACCCGTGAGACTGTCCCTGTGAAGAAACGCAGCTATTGCGGCCTGCTCCTCGCCTTCTGGCTGCTCGGCGCCCAGGCCGAACAACGCTTCGAGGTCAACTTCGAGAACACCGAGATTGATCTGTTCATCGAAAGCGTCGGGTGCATCACCGGCACCAACTTCGTCATCGATCCGCGGGTACGCGGCACCCTGACGGTGCGCAGCGCCCAGCCGCTGGCCGCCGACGATGTCTATGCCCTGGCCCTGGCCCAGTTGCGCGCCAACGGCTACGCCGCGGTGGAGCTGGACGACGGCAGCGTGAAGATCCTGCCGGACCAGGCGGCGCGCACCGAACCGCTGCCGGTGGAACTGGATGACGGCGCCCCGGCCAAGGCCGGGGCCGGCGATACCGTGGCGACCCGGGTGTTCGCCGTGCGCGGTGGCAATCTCGAACAGCTGCTGGGCATCGTCCGTCCACTGATGGACACCCGGGTCGGGGTGGCCACGCCCTATCCGGCCAGCAACCTGCTGGTGGTGACCGACTGGCGCAGCAACCTCAGTCGCATCGGCCAACTGCTGACGCGGCTGGACCGCGGCCGCGACGAACCGGTGGAGATGATCACTCTGCGCCATGCCCAGGCGCGTGACACCGCGCCGCTGGTGGAGCGCCTGCTGGCCAGTCGCGGCCAGGCCGGTGGCGGTGTCCAGGTGTTGGCGGACGCCCGCAGCAACGCCCTCATGGTGCGCGGCGACGAGGCCGTGCGCCGCCAGGTGCGCCGGCTGGTGGCGGAGCTGGACGTCTCCCGCGATGCCGCCAGCGACACCGAGGTGGTCTATCTGCACCACGCCAAGGCCGGCGAGGTGGTCAAGGTACTGCGCGGCCTGAGCGGCGAGGTCACCCAGGAGGCACGGGTGGAGATTCCCGCGGCGCCCACCGCTGGTAATACCACCCCTATGGAGGGTGGGGCGGAAGGGGAAGCCCCGCTGTCCAAGAGCGGCGGGACGCTGGCGCCGGGGGTGCCTGGCATTCGCCTGGAAGCGGATCTGGGGACCAACTCCATCGTGCTGATCGGTCCGCCACGGGAGCTCGCCGGCTACAAGCGCATCATCAGCCAGCTGGATATCCGTCGCGCCCAGGTGGTGGTGGAGGCCATCATCGCCGAGATCACCGATACCAAGGCCAACCAGCTGGGTGTCCAGTGGCTGTTTCTCGACCGCAACGGCAACCTGCCGGCGGGCAGCGTCAACTTCACCAACGGCACGCCCATCAACGGCATCGCCGCCGCCGCGGCCAACCAGGACACCACCGTCCTGGGCAGTCTACTGTCGGGCATGCAGGGCATCTCCGCCGGGGTCGGGCGCATCGGTGGCAGCGGCTTGAATTTCGTCACCCTGCTGCAGGCCATGCGCAGCGAGAGCGGTTTCAACCTCTTGTCGACGCCGACGCTGCTGACCCTGGACAACGCCGAGGCCTCGATCATGGTCGGCCAGGAGGTGCCCTTCGTCACCGGTTCGGTCACCAGCAACAACGCCAATCCCTACCAGACCATCGAGCGCCGCGAGGTGGGGGTCAAGCTGCGCCTCAAGCCGCAGATCAACGAAGGCGACACCGTGCGCATGGAGATCGTCCAGGAGGTCTCTTCGCTGGCCGACAACGTGCGCGCCAGCGACGTGGTCACCAACAAACGCGAGATCAAGACCACGGTGATGGTCGAGGACAACGGCCTCATCGTCCTCGGTGGCCTGATCAGCAACGAGGGCAACGACAGCGACCAGCGGGTGCCGCTGCTGGGTGACGTGCCGGTGCTGGGCAATCTGTTCAAGTCGCGCACCCGCTCCAGCACCAAGCAGAATCTGGTGGTGTTCATCCGCCCGCGCATCCTGCGTGATCCGGCGCTGGTGCAGCAGATCAGCGAAGACAAGTATCGCGGCATGCGCGCCGCTGCCCCGGCCGCTGCCTTGCCGGCCACCCCGCCGGGCAGTCGCGGCGCGCCGACTTTGCAGAGTCTCTATCCCTCGGCGCGGGCGCGCCTGGACGGTCTCTGATGACGCCGGCGCTGCCCTATCGCCTGGCGCGCCAGGCCGGAATCGCCCTGGCCGCCGTGCCCGACGGCTATCGGCTGCTGTGCCGCACGGATGCCGACCTGGCGCTGCTGCAGGAGGTGCAGCGTCGCCATGGGCCGCCGCTGGGCTGCGACTGGCTCCCCCGCGAGGTCTTCGAACAGCGTCTGGGGCCGCTCTACGAAGCCGGCCAGGCCACCAGCGAAGCCCTGGTGGAAGGCCTGGGCGAGACCGTCGACCTGGCCGGGCTGATGGAAGAGCTGCCGCGGGTCGAGGACCTGCTCGACAGCGCCGGCGAGGCGCCGGTGATCCGCCTGATCAATGCCCTGTTCGCCGAGGCCCTGCGCCTGGACGCCTCCGACCTGCACGTGGAGACCTTCGAGCAGGCACTGGTGGTACGGGTGCGGGTGGATGGGGTGCTGCGCGAAGTGCTGCGCCCACCGCGGGCCCTGTCGGCCATGCTGGTGTCGCGGATCAAGGTCATGGCGCGGCTGGACATCGCCGAGAAGCGCCAGCCCCAGGACGGTCGCATCACCCTGAGAGCCAGCGGCCGCGACGTCGACATCCGCGTCTCGACCCTGCCCGGCGTCCACGGCGAGCGGGTGGTGATGCGCATCCTCGACAAGCAGGCCAGCCTGCTGGAGCTGGCGCGCCTCGGCCTGCCGCCGGCCATAGACACTGGCCTGCGTGGTGCCCTGGCCCAGCCCAACGGCATCCTGCTGGTGACCGGGCCGACCGGCTCGGGCAAGACCACCACCCTCTATGCCAGCCTGGGCCTGCTCAACGAGGGCAGCCGCAGCATCCTCACCGTGGAAGACCCGGTGGAATACGCCTTGCCCGGCATCGGCCAGACCCCGGTCAACCCCCGTGCCGGCCTGACCTTCGCCAGCGGCCTGAGGGCCATCCTGCGCCAGGACCCGGACGTCATCATGATCGGCGAGATCCGCGACGTGGAGACCGCCGGCATCGCCGTGCAGGCCAGTCTCACCGGTCACCTGGTGCTCTCCACCCTGCACACCAACAGCGCCCTGGGCGCCATCACCCGCCTGCGCGACATGGGCGTGGAGCCCTTCCTGCTGGCCTCCAGCCTCAAGGGGGTGCTGGCCCAGCGCCTGGTGCGGCGGCTCTGTGGCTGCGCCGCCTGGCGTCCGCTGCGTCCGGCCGAGCAGGCGCTCCTGCCGGGGTTGGCCGGCCTCGAACGGCTGCGCGAACCCCAGGGCTGCGCGGCGTGCAACGGCAGTGGCTATCGCGGTCGCCTGGGGCTCTATGAATTCGTCGCCCTGGACGCCGAACTGGCCGAGCTCATCTATCGAGGCGCCGGTGAAGGCGAGATGGCGCGACTGCTGGAAGGCCGTCGCGCGACCCTCGCCGAGGGCGCCCTGGCGCGCCTGGCGGCGGGCGAGACCAGCCTGGCGGAGGTGCTGCGTGCGGTGCACCAGTAACGTCCTCGGCGGAGCCCTGCGCTGATGCCGGCCTACCGTTACCTGGCGCTGGACGGCGACGGGCGTCGCCAGCGCGATGTCATCCAGGCCGAAAGCGAGCGCCATGCCCGCCAGCTGCTGCGCGAGCGCGGCCTCTTTCCCCGCGAGGTGCAGGCGAGCGGGCCGGTACGCGGCGCGCGCGGTCGCGGCGGACGACTGGACGCCAACAGCCGCACCGATTTCACCCGCCAGCTGGCGACCCTGGTGGGCGCCGCCATTCCCCTGGCCGAGGCCCTGCAGATGCTCGAGCGCCAGAGTCGCCAGGCGGCGCTCAAGGCCTTGCTGCTGGATCTGCTGGGCCAGGTGCGCGAGGGCTACACCCTGGCCGACAGCCTGGGTCGCCATCCCGGCACCTTCGATCCGCTGTACCTGACCCTGGTGGCCGCCGGCGAACGGGCCGGGCGCCTGGGCCCGGTGCTGGAACGCCTGGCCGACTATCTCGAACGGGTGCAGCGCCAGCGCCACAAGGCGCGCACCGCGCTCATCTATCCCCTGGCGCTGGCCCTGGTCTCCATTGCCGTGGTGGCCGGTCTGATGACCTTCGTGGTGCCCAAGCTCACCGAGCAATTCATCCACAGCGGCCTGCAATTGCCCTGGATCACCCGCGCCCTGGTGGCTGTCAGCGATGGCCTGCTGGTCTCCGGGCCCTGGTTGCTGGGGCTGGTGCTGCTGGCCGGTGTCGGCCTGCAGCGCCTGCTGCGCCAGGTCCCGTGGCGGCGACGCTGGCATCGCCAGCTGCTGCGCCTGCCGCGCCTGGGCGAGTTGCTGCGCACCCTCGACAGCGCCCGCCTGACCCGCAGCCTGGCGATCCTGGTCGGCAGCGGCATCCCGGTGCTCGAAGGCCTGCAGGTCAGTCGCGCTACCCTGGGCAACCAGGTCCTGGGCGACGCCCTGGACGCCGCCATCGAGCAGGTCACCGCCGGCACCGGTCTCGGCCGGGCGCTGGACCGCACCGCGGTGTTTCCGCCGCTGCTGGTGAACATGGTCGCCAGCGGCGAGGCCAGCGGCACCCTCGACGCCATGCTGGAGCGGGTTGCGGATGCCCAGGAGCGGGATTTCAACCAGCAGGTGGACCTGGCCCTGGCGCTGTTCGAACCGGTGCTGATCCTCATCCTCGGCGGCGTGGTGCTGGCCATCGTGCTCGCCATCCTGCTGCCCATCATGCAGCTCAACCAGGCGCTCAACCTCTGATGCACCCCAAGGAGACTTTCGCGATGCGCTCTTATGCCGTACCCGCCCGCCAGGCCGGCTTCACCCTCATCGAGATCATGGTGGTGATCTTCATCATCGGCCTGCTGGTGGCCATCGTCGCGCCCAATGTGCTGGACAACCAGGACAAGGCCATGCAGCAGAAGGCCCGCGCCGATCTCGCCAGCCTGGAGCAGGCGCTGGACATGTATCGCCTGGACAACCTGCGTTATCCCACCGCCGAGCAGGGCCTCGCCGCCCTGGTGAGCAAGCCGACCCAGGCCCCCGAGCCGCGCAACTACCGCGCCGACGGCTATATCCGCCGCCTGCCGGAAGATCCCTGGGGCGCCGCCTATCGCTATCGCATCCCTGGCGAACATGGCCGGGTGGATCTCTACAGCCTCGGCGCCGACGGCCGCGAAGGCGGCGAGGGCAGCGACGCCGACATCGGCAACTGGACCCTCTGAGCTGCCATGCCGGGGCGCCAGGGCGGTTTCACCCTGCTGGAGCTGATGGTCGTGCTGCTGATCGTCGGCCTACTCACCGCGGTAGGCGTGGCGCGCCTGGGCGGCGGCAGTCCGGCCGGGCAGTGGCGCCTGGAAAGCCTGGCGGGCGACTTCCAGCTGGCGCGGGACACCGCTCGCCGCAGTGGGCGCATCCTCGGCTGGCAGGCCGACGCCACCGGCTTTCGCTATCTGCAACTGGTGGCCGATACCCGCGGGCCACGCTGGCAACCCCTCGCCAGCGCCGATCTGCCGGACGGGCGCTGGCCATCCGGTCTGCAACTGGCCGAACCGGTGAGTGCCCAGCCGCGGCTGATCTGGTGGCCGAATGGCGATACCCAGGGCGGGCGCCTGGCCTTTGCCGAAGACGAGCGGCAGTGGCTGCTGGTGGTCGACGGGCGCGGTCGCGCCTCGGTGGAACGGCCATGAAGCAGACCGGCTTCACCCTCCTCGAGGTGCTGGTGGCCCTGGCCATCGTCGCCTTCATGGCGGTGGGCGTCAGCCAGGTGATCGGCCAGCGGCTGGACATCGCCGGGGTCGCCCAGTCCCGCGAGCTGGCCCAGCTCTGCGCCCGCGAACTCACCGCCCGGGCGCAGGTGGAAGGCCTGGCCGCCGGCCAGGGCGAGTTGAGCCAGGGTGGCGAACGCTGCTACTGGCGCCTGGAGGGCGCAGGCGGCCCCCTCGGCGGGCGGCTGAAGCTCTATGCCGATGCCGCGCTCAGTCGGAGCCTGGGCGACTGGCCGATCCAGGCCGGAGTCCAGCCATGAGGAACCAGGCGGGCATGACCCTGATCGAGGTGCTGCTGGCCATCGCCCTCACGGCGCTGCTCGCCGTCTTGCTCGGCAGTCTGGTCAATCTCTGGCTCGACGCCCGCGGTCGCCTGGCCGCGCGGGAATCGACCAACGCCCGGGTGCTGGACCTCTGCGGCCTGCTGGAGCGGCGCCTGGGTGGCCTGGTCCTGCGCCCGCTGCAGGAGCACCGCCTACCGCTGCACAACGCCCTGCTGGACTGGCGCCCCGCCGAGCACCGCCTGGACTGGGTCGCCCTGGACAGCCTGCCGCTGAGTGCGGGGCAGGGCGCCGGTCGCCTGCGTCGCCAGCGCCTGGAATGGGATGCGGCCCAGGAACGGCTGCGACTCTGGCGCAGTGCCGAGCTGGATGCGGTGGAGGCCCCGGTGTGGCAACCGGTGTTCGATCAGCCCGGCGTCGAGCGCCTGCAACTGGAATTCCACGGCGGCGGCCGTTGGCTCGCCTATCCGCCCCCGGCCGAACCCGCCAACGGCGTACGGCTGACCTTTAGCCTGCAGGGTGCCGGCTATGTCTGCACCTTCGCCCTGCCTCAGACAGGTTGACCCCATGCTCGCCTCCCTACCGCTCGGGCGCCTGCTGCCCCTGCTGCGCCGCGACCTCGGCCCCGCCCACAGCTCCGCGCGGCTGCTCCTACGCACGCGGCGACCCGGTCCGCCGGGCCCGGACAATCCGCTGGTGGCCGCGCGCCTCCAGGACGGCCAACTGCAAACCGCGGCAGCGCTGCCCACGTCCACCCAGCCGGTGACCCTGCTGCTGCACGGCGAAGACTGCAGCCTGTTCGATGTCGCCGCGCCCAAGGGGCTGCGTCCGCACGAGTGGGGCCTGCTGCTGGAAGACCAGCTGCTGGCGGACGCCAGCGACCAGCACCTGATCTGCCTCGGGCGCAGCCCAGGCCGGTTGCGCCTGCTGGCCCTGGATCGGGCGCTGCTGGCGGCCTGGCGTGAGCACTGCGCCGCCTGCGGCTGGACGGTGGCGGCCTGCTGGGTCGATTTCCAGCTGCTGCCCGAGCCCACCGCCGAGAGCGGGATCGGAATGCGCCTGGGCGAAGGCCTGAGATTCAAGACCCGCGTCGAGGGCCACGAGGTCTGGCTGACCTGGCCGCCTGCCCTCGAAGCCAGTCTGCCGCCCGCCCTGGCCGCGCTGCTCGAAGCCGGTTCCGAGGTCTGCGGCGATCCGCTCTGGCCCCGGCCCGTCGCCGGCCTTGCGCCCCAGGATCTCTGGCCGCGTCAGGGCCAGCGTCGCAGTCGGCCCGCGCTGGGCCTGCCGCGTCCGCTGGTGCTGGGTATGGCCGCGGCCGCGGTGCTGGCGATCCTGCACCTGGGCCTGCAACAGGTCCAGCAATGGCGACTGGCCCAGCTCGACCGGGCCTATGTCGCCCAGCGGCTGGGTCTGGCCAGCGACCGTCTCGAGGCCGGCCGCGCCGAACGCGAACTCCAGCTGGCCAGCCGCACCCAGCGGCAGCTGGAGGGCCAGTGGCGCCTCTGGCAGCGCCTCAGGGAACCCCTTGGCGCCGCCCTGACCAGCGCGCCAGGGCTGCGTCTGCTGGAATGGTCGCTCGATGAGCAGAGCATCCAGCTGGTGCTGGAAGGCCCCGCCAGTCTGGACAAGACCTTGCGCAGCCGACTCGGCGAGGAATTCGCTACCCTGCAGTGGCAACGGCAGGCCGGGCGTCTGACCCTGCGCCTGGCAGTCCCGACGGAGAAACGACCATGAGCACCCTCTTGCAGCGCAGGCAGCGGCTGCCCGCCGACCGCCAGCGACTGGTCCTCGGCGGTCTGGTCATTCTGCTGCTGGCCGCCATCCTCTGGCTGCGCTCCACGCCTGGCAGTCGCCCGGCTGCGGTGGATTGGGTCCGCCTCGCCGAAGAGGCCCGGGCACTGCCGGTCGCCCAGCGGTTGCAGGAGGCGGACTGGCGCGGCGCGGTCGGTGGGGTGACCTTCAGCGCCCTGACCCTGGCCGAGCCGGTCTGGCACCTGCGTGGCGAAGCGGCGGATATCGTTGCGGTGGAACGGCTGCAGGCCTGGGCGCGGGCACGCGGCTGGTTGCCGCAGACCCTCAGGATTCGCAGCCAGTCAGGAGGCGTGGCTTTCGAACTGGACGTCCTGGCGGTGCTGGTGGGGCGGACGCCATGATGCGCTGGCTCGCGCGCCTGGTCGTTACCCTGTTCGCCCTGCTGATCTTCGCCCTGGGCTGCCTGCTCTATTGGCCCGCGGCCGACTGGCTGCCGCGGCTGCTACCGTCCCAGGTCACGCCGGTGGGGCTGCAGGGTTCCCTGCTTGGTGGTGGCATGCAGCGCCTCGACTGGCCAGGCGGTGGTGCCGGCCCCTGGCAATGGCAGCTGCGCTGGCCGGGCCGGTTGCAGGTCAGGATCGGCGAGTCCGAGGCTGCGCCCTGGGCCATGGTCCTCAGCGGCTGGCCCTGGCAATGGCAGGCCGATCTCGCCGGAGGTGACCTGCGCTGGCTGCAGGCGCCGGGCAGCGCGCTGCTCGCCGGCCGGCTGGTGGGTGAGGTACGCCTGGCAGGCAGTTGGCGACGTTGCCAGGCGGCGGGTGGCGGATGGCAGGGCGATGGCCTGCAGCTCCTGGCGCCTCGGCGTCTCGCCCTGGGCGAGTCCCGGCTGCAGGTGGATTGCCAGACGGCGCCCTGGCTGCAGGGGGTCTTCGAGCGCACTGGCCAGCATCGCCTGGAACTGCGCCTGAGCCTGGCCAACTGGCGCGGGCAGGTGCAGGGCACGGCGCAGCCCGGCAGCGACATGGCGTCGGTGCTGCAGAACATCGGCTGGCTCAGGCCCGGGCAGAGCCAGGTGATGGGGCGCTTCTGAAGCTGGAAGGGCAGGGATCAGGCGACGCGCAGGCCCTGGCTCGACTCCAGCTTGGCCAGGTGGAGCAGGCCTTCCTCCCACTGCCGATGGCCGGAACGGGTGTTGATATGGCCGGCCCCGGGCAGGATATCCAGCTCGCTGCCCCAGGCCTGGGCCAGGGCTTCGGCCCGCGGCAGACTGATGGCGTGGTCGTTGTCCGAGGTCACTATCCTGGAAGGGAAGGGCAACGGCTGGCGTGGCAAGGGGGCGAAATCCACCAGCTCCGTCGGGCAGCCGGGACGTTCGACATCGGCCGGCGCCACCAGCAAGGCCGCCAGCACCCGCTGCCGGCGGGCTACCGGGGCGCTGGCCGCCCAGCGCGCGACGGTCACGCAGCCCAGGCTATGGGCGATCAGCACCACCGGCGCATTGGCCTGGGCGATGGCCGCATCGAGAGCGGCGACCCAGCGCTGCGGATCGGGACGCTGCCAATCGTCCTGCTCGACCCGCCGGGCATCCGGCAGACGGCGTTGCCAGTGGGTCTGCCAATGCTCGGGGCCCGAGCCTTGCCAACCGGGAAGGATGAGATAGCGGGTCATGGCGGTGCTCCGCGGACGAAAGGGGAGCATCGATAGTGCCGACGGTTGATCCGTAGGAGAAAGAATAAAAGGCGCTTTGGTTATGCCAGGCTTTGGTTTGGATAGCCCCCTCTCCCCTTGGGAGAGGGCTGGGGTGAGGGTGCTTCCTTGCCACGAAGTCTCCCGTGGAAAAGGCTGCGCCGTTTTCCACGCTACGTGGCTAAGGCTTGTAGTGGTCAACTAATCCCGGACACTGGTTTAAGTCGTTCCTCGGCAATGGCGGGCGGTAGCCCGCCATTGAACTGATGCGGCCGTTGCCAGTTGTAGCGTTGCATCAGGAACCAACCGATGTCCTGTTGTGCCTGCGTAGCACTCAGGTAACCCTGGGTTGGTATCCATTCCGTCTTGAGGCTGCGGAACAGCCGCTCCATGGGTGAGTTGTCCAGGCAGTTACCTCGTCTACTCATACTCTGGTTGAAGCGGTAGCGCCAAAGCCGCTGGCGAAAGCGTCGACTACCATATTGGCTCCCCTGGTCGCTGTGAAAGAGCACCTCTCGAGGCCGACCGCGCTGCTCGTAAGCCCTGTCCAAGGCCTGGATGACCAAATCAGCATCAGGCGTGGCGGAAAACGCCCAGCCCACGA
>NZ_NKID01000028.1:0-2710 GCF_002256045.1 Pseudomonas sp. PGPPP4 | reverse complement strand
GATTCGCGGCCATGCCGCTGAAGGTGAAGAGCATCGACAGCGGGATCACCAGCGCGGTGATCAGCGCCGCGCGCAGATTGCCGAGGAAGACGAAGAGCACGGCGATGACCAGCAGCGCACCCTCCACCAGATTCTTGCGTACCGTGGCGATCGCCTTGTCCACCAGCGTGGTGCGGTCGTACACGGCGACCGCCTGCACGCCTTCCGGCAGGTTGCGGTTGATCTGCGCCAGGCGCCCAGCCACCGCCAGGGCCACCTCGCGGCTGTTCTCGCCCACCCGCATGAAGACGGTGCCGAGCACCGCCTCTTCGCCATTCTCGGTAGCCGCCCCGGACCGCAACTCCTGCCCGACCCCGACCGTGGCCACATCCCGGACCCGTACCGGGGTACCGTCCACCGTCGCCAGCACGATGGTGGCGATGTCCTCGACGGAGGCGAGCTGCCCCGGTACCCGAATCACCAGCTGCTCCCCGGCGCGCTCGATGAAACCGGCGCCGACATTGGCGTTGTTCCGCTCCAGCGCCACCGCCAGTTGTTCCAGGGTGATGCGATAGCCGGCCAGGCGCTTGGGATCGGGCGCGATCTGATACTCCTTGGCGTAGCCGCCAATGGTGTTGACTTCCGCCACCCCGGGTACGGTACGCAACTGGGGTTTGACGATCCAGTCCTGGATCTCGCGCAGATCGGTGAGCGTATAGGCTTCGCCGTCAGCGCGGCGCGCCTGAGGCGCGGCCTTCACTGTCCAGAGGAAGATTTCCCCGAGCCCGGTGGACAGCGGCCCCAGATTGACCTCCACGCCCTCCGGCAGGGCTTCGCGCGCCCCCTGGAGGCGCTCGCTCACCTGCTGGCGAGCGAAGAACAGATCCGTCCCATCGGCGAAAATGACGCTGATCTGAGCAAAGCCCGAGCGCGACAACGACCGGGTCCGCTCCAGCCCGGGCAGGCCGGCCATGGCCGTTTCCAGCGGATAGGTAACCCGCTGTTCGACCTCCAGCGGCGAAGCGCCCGGTACTTCCGCGTTGATCTGTACCTGGACGTTGGTGATGTCCGGCACCGCATCGATGGGCAGGTGGCGATAGCTGTAGATCCCCAGGGCGGCGATGCCGAGCGTGGCGAGCAGCACCAGCCAGCGCTGCTCGATGGCGAAGCGAAGAATACGTTCGAACATGATGCGCCCTTAGTGGGAGTGCTCGGCCGAGCCCTTGCCCAGTTCCGACTTGAGAATGAAGCTGCCGCGGTCGGCCACTACCTGGCCGGCGCTCAAGCCCTGACGAATCTCGGTGCGCTCACCGTCCCGCACCCCGGTGACCACGGGGGTCGCCTGAAATCCGTCCGCCGTCCGGACGAACACCACGGGGCGATCCTCCACGACATGCACGGCGCCACTGGGCACGCCGAGTACCTTGGCCTTGCGCTCGTCAGCGAGCCGTACCGTGACGAACAGACCCGGGCGCCAGGCGCCGGCCGGATTGGCCAGGGTGACGCGGGCGGTCGCCGCCCGGGTCTGCTCGCCCAGCAGATTGCCGACATGCGCCACGGTGCCCTCGGTGCGACTGTCCAGCTCTCCTGCAACCACCTCCACCTGTCGGCCAACGGTCACTCGATCGAGGTCACGCGCCGGAACGGCGAACGTCGCCCACACGCGGGACAGGTCGGTGAGCGTGAACAGGTTGCTGGCTTCGTCCACTCGCTCGCCGAGGACCAGGTGCTTCTCCACCACCACGCCGTCGAAGGGTGCGCGCAACTCATAGCGACTACCGCCCTGAGCGGAGGCCGCGCCACCCAGAGCCTGAGCTTTCTGGCGGGCGTTGCGGACGGCGATCTCGGCTTCCTGCAGCGTCTGCCGCGCCTGCAGCAGATCCTGCTCAGCACTGATCCGCTCCTGCCAGAGGCTCTGCTCGCGGGCATAGAGGGTGCGCGCCAGCTGCAAACGCTGCTGTGCGGTCGCCAACTCGCTGCGCACCTCGGACAGCTGCTCGCTGGCGATGACCGCCAGCACCTGTCCCTTGCGCACCCGGTCCCCGAGATTGGCCTTCACCTCCTCGACGATGCCGGGGGTGCGAGACACCACGTGAGCGGTACGATCCTCATCGAAGCGAATTTCTCCGGGGAGACTCAAGGACGCGCCCACGCTGACCGGTGTGACCACCTGGGTCTCGATACCGGCCGCGCGAATCTGCTCCGCGCTCAGCTCGATCTCGCCTTCGGCATGCGTCTCTTCGCCCTCGCCATGGGCGCCCTCGTTCGCGTCATGGCCGTCTTTGCCTTCGTCCAGAGCAGGGCGAGGCTGGGTCGCCTCAGCCTTGGCATCTGCCGATTTCATTAGGGGGGCAGCGGGTTCGGGGTGGTCGTGACCGGTGCCCGCCTGAATGGTACTGAATGGCAGCCCACCGCCAATTACTGCAATCAGCAGCGGCCGCAGCAGTCTCGGCCTGAATGAAGTCATGGTCATGCAAGAACTCCGCACCGGGTCTGATCCCGGGATCTGTAGCGTCATGGGGAGGTGAAGAGCGAGCCGTGGAGGCGTTCGAGGCGGGCCCAGGCATTGATCTGCGCACGTTGAGAGAGCAGGTACTGACCCCGAGCGGCAATGAGGGCGCGCTGGGCTTCCAGCACATCCAGCTGGGCAAAACGTCCCAGCGAGAAGCCGCGAGTTAGGTCATCGACCGTACGCTGGCCCGCCGGCAAAACCCGGTTGCGCAAGTCGTCG
>NZ_NKID01000007.1:0-267991 GCF_002256045.1 Pseudomonas sp. PGPPP4 | reverse complement strand
AGCCGACCATCCTCGCCGACGTGCCCAAGAGCGCCAAGGTGTCCAAGGAAGAGACCTTCGGCCCGCTGGCGCCGCTGTTCCGCTTCAAGGACGAGGCCGAGGTCATCGAGCTGGCCAACGACACCGAATTCGGCCTGGCCTCCTACTTCTATGCCCGCGACCTGTCCCGCGTGTTCCGCGTGGCCGAGGCGCTGGAGTACGGCATGGTCGGGATCAACACCGGCCTGATCTCCAACGAAGTCGCCCCCTTCGGCGGCGTCAAGGCTTCGGGCCTGGGCCGTGAAGGCTCCAAGTACGGCATCGAGGACTACCTCGAGATCAAGTACCTCTGCCTGGGCGTCTGATCCCGCTTTCGGCTGGATCTGTTGGGCTTCGCTGCGCTCAACCCAACCTACGCACTTCCGTAGGTTGGGTTGAGACGGCTCCATCGTCGAAGCCCAATAGAGCCACCCCCTTCAAAGCTTTCCCCCGGCGCGGACGCCGGGCCGTTGGCAGTCGATCATCGTATGCTGCCCGGAATCCGGTCCGCGCCTTTCCCGTAGCCGGCCGCCACGATGAGCGGCCATCGAGGACTGCAATGAGCCACACCAATGATTCCCTGATGCACCGCCGCAGTGCCGCTGTCGCCCGTGGCGTCGGCCAGACCCACCCGATCTTCGTCGCCCGCGCGGAGAACGCCAAGGTCTGGGACGTCGAGGGCAACGAGTTCCTGGACTTCGCCGGCGGCATCGCCGTGCTCAACACCGGCCACCTGCATCCGCGCGTGGTGGCGGCCGTACAGGAGCAGCTGACCAAGGTCTCCCACACCTGCTTCCAGGTGCTGGCCTACGAGCCCTATGTCGAGGTGTGCGAAAAGCTCAACGAACTGGTGCCGGGCAACTTCCCGAAAAAGACCGCGCTGTTCAACTCCGGCTCCGAAGCTGTGGAGAACGCCGTCAAGATCGCCCGCGCCGCCACCCAGCGCGCCGGCGTCATCGCCTTCTCCAGCGCCTACCACGGCCGCACCATGATGACCCTGTCGCTGACCGGCAAGGTCGCGCCCTATTCGGCCGGCATGGGCCTGATGCCCGGCGGCGTTTATCGCGCGCTCTTCCCCTGCGAACTGCACGGCATCAGCGTCGATGACGCCATCGCCAGCGTCGAGCGCATCTTCAAGAACGATGCCGCCCCCGGCGACATCGCCGCCATCATCCTCGAGCCGGTGCAGGGCGAGGGCGGCTTCTATGCCGCGCCCAAGGCATTCATGCAACGCCTGCGCACCCTGTGCGACACCCACGGCATCCTGCTGATCGCCGATGAAGTCCAGTCCGGCGCCGGCCGGACCGGCACCTTCTTCGCCATGGAGCAGATGGGCGTCGACGCCGATCTGGTGACCTTCGCCAAGTCCATCGCCGGCGGCTTCCCGCTGTCGGGCGTGACCGGTCGCGCCACGGTGATGGATGCCGTCACCCCCGGTGGTCTGGGCGGCACCTACGCTGGCAGCCCCATCGCCTGCGCCGCGGCCCTGGCGGTGATCGAGACCTTCGAGGAAGAGAACCTGCTGGACCGCTCCAAGGCCGTGGGCGAACGCCTCACTGCCGGTCTGCGCGAACTGGCCGCCAAGCACGCGCAGATCTGCGACGTCCGTGGCCTGGGTGCCATGATCGCCATGGAGCTGGGCAAGGGCGGCGACATCGAGCAGCCCGATGCCGAGCTGACCAGCCAGATCGTGGTCCGGGCGCGCCAGAAAGGCCTGATCCTGCTGAGCTGCGGCAGCTACGGCAACGTGCTGCGCATCCTGGTGCCGCTGACCGCCAGCGACGAAGAGCTGGATCGCGGCTTGGCCATTATCGGCGAGTGTTTTGCCGAATTGGCCTGAGTCCTGCCTAAACCGCCCTTGTAGAGGGCGGTTTTTTTGTGACACGCTTGGCACAAACCTCGCTTTGCCGCATCATCCGCCGCTTCGCTTTCCTCAAGCAGGAGTGGGTTGGGATGCCGCCCCTGATACTCATCGTCGACGCCAACCCCTGGACCCGTGACCTGCTCAAGTCGCTGGTGCTGGCCGTGCGCGCCGATGCCGTGGTCCATGAATACGGCCATGGCTATCAGGCCCTCGCCGAACTGGATCAGCGCAAGAGATGCGCCCTGATCATCGTCGAGCGACCGGCCGACTGCGACGGCCTCGACCTGCTGCGGCGCATTCGCCAGCGCGGCGCCCAGCCGCTGCAGCCGGTGATTCTGTTGTCCGACCATTCCGATGCCGCCTATGTGCGCGCCGCCCTGCGCCTGGCGCCAACGGCCTATCTGGTCAAACCCTATGCGGCGGAAGAGGTGTTGCGCCGTCTGCGCAGTCTGTTGCCGCCGGCCGGGGACGCCGCTCAGGCAGCCAGTGCCGCGGCCCTGGGCTCGCTGGACGATCATCTGCAGCGCATGGCCGCCGAAATCGACGCCGTGCCGCTGTTCGCCGATCTGCCCGCCATCATCCAGCGCTGCCGCGAGAGCGAAAGCTGCAGCCTGGGCGAACTGGAAACCGAATTCGGCCAGGATCCGCTGGTCACGGCGACCCTGATCGCCGCGGCCAACAGCGCCTCCCAGCGCGTCGGCCAGTCCTGCCAGACCCTCAGCCAGGCCCTGCCGCGGCTGGGCGTCGGCTTCACCCTCAATCTGGTCCTGGGCCTGAGCCTGCGGCGGGCGACCCGCCTGGCCGACCCGCTGCTGGCCGGACGCGCCGAAGGCTATCTGCACCTCGCCCAGCGCGCCGCCGATTGCGCCCGGCTGCTGGCGCTGCGCTATGTGCGCGAAGACGCCGAACGTTGCTATACCGCCGGCCTGCTGCACCGCCTGGGTGAACTGGCCGTGCTGCAGGGCGTGCAGCGCTGGTGCGATGGGGGTGGGGCCATCGACGAGGCCACGCTGGAGCGCGCGCTGCTGAGCTACAGCCTGGAATTCTCCGCGGAATTGCAGCGGCACTGGCGATTGCCGCTAGAGTTGCGCGAGCTGGTGGCCGCGGTGCACAGCCTGCACGGCGTGTTGCCCAAGCCGTCGCTGATCCTGCACCTGGCGGCGCAGGCGGCGAATCCCGCCCCGGGCGAGTCCGTCGAAGCCCTGCTGGAGCACAAGGCCGGGCGCATGCTGGGACTGGAGGCGGCGGTCTGGCAGCTGGCCGTCACCCAGCTCAAACTGAGCTAGCGCCCGGTGTCAGGGCGATAGCCCAGGCGCAGTCCACCCCAGTGCCGGCCATTCACCAGGATCGGCACCGAAAGGTCGTGCATCACCTCGCCGGTGTCTCTCATGTAGGTCTGCAACAGCAGGCGGCGCTGATGGCTGCCGCAGCGCTTGCCGGTGCGGTCGCTGAACAGGCGCTTGCTGCGACTGCGCGCGGTATCCACCGCCACGTCGCCGGTGGGCGCATGGGCGAAGGCACGGTTGTGGGTGGGCACATAGCCTTCCGGGGTACAGGCGATGGCAAAGACCAGACCGGGATGCTGATCCAGCAGCGGCTCCTGGATCGCCGGTAGCACGCCATCGGTATAGCTGTCGAAGCGGGTGCGGTACTTGGCCGGCTGACTGCCGGGCACCGGTTGGTACTGGCGGTCGAAGAGGGCCTCCTGGGTGATGCGCCCGGCGGCCAGGTCTTCCTCGAAGCGCCGGCTGATGGCATCCGCGCCCTGGCGCGCCAGTTCGAAGATGCGCTGGTGATAGCCGTCCAGGCCGACCTCGGCCAGGCGTTCGCTGCTGGCTTCGGCCATGTCCACCAGTTCGTCGGCGGCGCTGCTGAGTCGGCTGGTCTGGCGCTCGCTGGCGGCCAGATCGCTGTGCACCTGCTCCACCGCCTGGGCCAGGCTTTCCAGCTGGGCGAGATTGGCCGAGGTGCCCTGGGCGATGTCCGCGGCCTGGCGCTCGGCGGTCTGCGCCAGCTGGGCGATCTCCTGCAGGCCTTCGCCGGTGCGTTCGACCTGGCGCACGCCGTCTTCCAGCGCCTGGGCCAGTTCCTGGATCTGTGCCACCACGGCGTCGGTCTGCTGGCTGATGTCGGCGACGATCAGCCCCACCTCGCCGGTCGCGCTGGAGGTCCGCGCCGCCAGGCCCCTGACCTCGTCGGCGACCACCGCGAAACCGCGCCCGTGCTCGCCGGCCCGGGCGGCCTCGATGGCGGCATTGAGCGCCAGCAGGTTGGTCTGGCTGGCGATGCCCTGGATGACCTCGGTGACCTGCTGGATCTTGTCGGTGCGGGCACTCAGGCCAGCGATCAGTTCGCGGCTCTGGCGGGCGTGCTCGCTGAGGGCGCGGATAGCGGCGATCGCCGTACTCAGGGCATCCTGGCCGGCCTCGCTGCGCTGGTGGACCTGTTGCGCCACCGCCAGGGCCTGGCGGGCGCTGTCGGCGCTGTCGTGCTCGGTCTGAGTGAGCGCGGAAGCGCTACTGGAAATCTGCGCGGCCGTGCTGGCCTGGGACTGGACTCGAGCCGCCAGTTGCTGGGCGGCAAAAGCCACCCCGGCGATGGCCACGGCGTTGCGCGCCGTGCTGCGCGAGAGATCGCCGGTCAGCTCATCGAAGGACTGGATGGGAGCGGGGGGGGCCGCGGGCTTGCGCAGCAGCAACCAGGGCCAGAGGGCGGCCATCAGGACCAGTCCAATGCCTACAGTGGTAGGCAGTGCCAGCCCCTGCCAGAACAGCAAGGCCGCCACGAGGACGGCCAGGTGAAGCGACAACACGACGAGCCAGCGCCTGGGCATGCGACCTCCTTGTTATTCTGCTCGATCTAATACGAAGTGTGACGGCTGTCAGCTTCGTCGATCATGGAGCCGGCTTTCCGGAGGTTGCAACCGCTGTCTGGTCCCGGCGGCTACGACTTTGGTCTTAGCCGCCTGTGGCGGATCAGGGCGTACGCGGCAGGAAATGCAGCGGCGCACCCCGTTGCAGCCCGGCCAGCACCGGGTGGTCCTTGACCAGCTCCACCTCGATCACCTCGCTCTGCTCCGGCACCCTCAGGGTGACCCGGGTGGTGGCGCCCAGCGGTCGGATGTCGCGCACTTCGGCGGCGTGATAACCCGCTCGCGGCTCACGCTCCAGCTCCACCTCGTGCGGGCGGAACAGCACCTCCTGCTCGCCCAGGGCCAGGCGATTGGAATCGCCGAGGAAGTGATAGACGAAGTCGCTCGCCGGCTGCTCGTAGACCTCGCCGGGCGAGCCGACCTGTTCGATCTGGCCCTTGTTCATCACCACGATGCGGTCGGCCACCTCCATGGCTTCTTCCTGGTCGTGGGTGACGAACACCGAGGTCAGGTGGATCTCTTCGTGCAGCCGTGCCAGCCAGCGCCGCAGCTCCTTGCGCACCTTGGCATCCAGGGCGCCGAAGGGTTCGTCGAGCAGCAGGATCTTGGGCTCCACCGCCAGGGCGCGGGCCAGGGCGATGCGCTGGCGCTGACCGCCGGAAAGTTGCTCGGGATAGCGGTCGGCCAGCCAGTCGAGCTGCACCATGTTCAGCAGTTCGTGCACCTTGCTGGCGATCTGCGCCTCGCTCGGCCGTTCGCGGCGCGGTTTCATGCGCAGGCCGAAGGCCACGTTGTCGAACACCGTCATGTGGCGGAACAGCGCGTAGTGCTGGAAGACGAAGCCGACGTTGCGATCGCGCACGTCACGCCCGGAGACGTCCTCGCCATGGAAGCCGATGTTGCCGGTGTCCGGCGCTTCCAGGCCGGCGATGATACGCAGCAGGGTGGTCTTGCCGCAGCCCGAGGGGCCGAGCAGGGCGACCAGCTCGCCACTCTCGATGTGCAGGTTGATGTCCTTGAGCGCCTGGAAGGCGCCAAACCTCTTGTTGATGCCCTGGATCTCGATACTCATGGCGCCTTATTCCTCGTCACGGTGCTGCAGTTGGCGGCTCAGGCGACTCTCGCTCCACTGCCGCAGCAGCAGGATCACCAGGGCCATCATCAGCAGCAGGATCGCCACGCTGAAGGCGGCGACGATGTTGTATTCGTTGTAGAGAATCTCGATGTGCAGCGGCAGGGTGTTGGTCAGACCGCGGATATGGCCGGAGACCACCGACACCGCGCCGAACTCGCCCATGGCCCGGGCGGTACAGAGCACCACGCCATAGATCAGCGCCCATTTCACATTGGGCAGGGTCACGTGCCAGAACAGTTGCCAGCCGCTGGCGCCCAGCAGGCGCGCCGCCTCTTCCTCCTGGGTGCCCTGTTCCTGCATCAGCGGGATCAGTTCGCGGGCCACATAGGGAAAGGTGACGAAGATGGTCGCCAGCACGATGCCGGGCACGGCGAAGACGATCTGTACGTTTACGCTTTGCAGGTAGGGCCCCATCAGCCCCTGGGCACCGAACAGCAACACATAGATGAGACCGGCGATCACCGGCGAAACCGAGAAGGGCAGGTCGATCAGGGTGATCAGCAGACTCTTGCCGGTGAATTCGAACTTGGTGACGCACCAGGCCGCGGCCAGGCCGAAGGCCAGGTTCAGGGGCACCGAGATGGCGGTGGCGAACAGCGTCAGCTTGAGCGCCGAGAGCGCATCCGGTTCGCTGATGGCGTCCCAGAAGGCACCGATGCCGTTGGCCAGGCCCTGGCTCAGCACCATGTACAGCGGCAGCACCAGGACCAGCAGGAAGATCAGCCAGGCGCTGGCGATCAGCGCGATGGCCACCGGGGTGCGCTGCTTGTTGGCGCGCGCATCGGCCTTGGTGGAAGTCATGAGGCTCATGCGGACGTCCTTAGATGTTGGGCTGGATGCGGCGCTGCAGGATGTTGATCAGCAGCAGCATGACAAAGGACACCAGCAGCATGAACACGCCGATGCCGGTGGCGCCGGTGTAGTCGTACTGGTCCAGCTTGGAGACGATGAGCAGCGGCAGGATCTCGGTCTTGAACGGGATGTTGCCGGCGATGAACACCACCGAACCGTACTCGCCCACGCCGCGGGCGAAAGCCAGGGCGAAGCCGGTCAGCCAGGCCGGCAGCAGGGTCGGCACCAGCACATAGCGAAACACCTGCCAGGGGCGCGCGCCCAGGCAGGTGGCGGCTTCCTCGATCTCCTTGGGGATGTCCGCCAGCACCGGCTGCAGGGTGCGCACCACGAACGGCAGGGTGACGAAGATCAGCGCCAGGGTGATGCCGATCGGGGTATAGGCGATCTTGAAGGGAAACAGCGAACCGATCAGGCCGTTGGGCGCATAGAGGGCGGTCAGGGCGATGCCGGCAACCGCGGTGGGCAGAGCGAAGGGCAGGTCGACCATGGCATCGATCAGCTTGCGCCCGGGAAACTCGTAGCGCACCAGCACCCAGGCCAGCAGGGTGCCGAGGATGCCGTTGACGAAGGCGGCGAGCAGGGCCGTGCCAAAGGACAGCTGCAGCGCGGCCAGCACCTGGCGCCCGGTGATCAGCGACCAGAACTGCCCAAGGGTCAGCTGGCTGGCGTGGAGGAACATGGCGCCCAGCGGGATCAGCACGATCAGCGCGAGGTAGGTCAGGGAAAATCCCAGGGTCAACCCGAAGCCGGGTATGACCGGGGAGAGACGGCGAGACATGAGACGTCCTTCTGCAAGGCGCCCCGGCGATGCATTCGCCAGGGCGCAGAGGGGTGGAACGATACCTGTTCCGGGCCGGTCAGCGTGAGCCGTCCCGGCCAGGGCGCTATTTGTTGATGTCGGCGAAGATCTTGTCGAACACTCCGCCGTCGGCGAAGTACTTGGGCTGCGCCTCTTTCCAGCCGCCGAATTCCTGGTCGATGGTCACCAGCTTGACCGGCTTGAACTGATCCTTGAATTCCGCCGCCACCTTGGCATCGCGGGGACGATAGAAGTTCTGCGCGGCGATGCGCTGGCCCTCGGGGCTGTAGAGATACTGCAAATAGGCCTCGGCCTGTTTGCGGGTACCCTTCTTGTCGACCACCTTGTCCACCACCGCCACCGGGGGCTCGGCCAGGATCGACAGCGACGGGGTGACGATCTCCAGCTGATCGCCGCCTTCTTCCTTGAGCGACAGATAGGCTTCGTTTTCCCAGGCGATCAGCACGTCGCCCAGTTGACGCTGCACGAAGCTGATGGTGGCGCCGCGCGCGCCGGTGTCCAGCACCGGGGCGTGGCGATAGAGCTCGGTGACGAACTTGAGCGCCTCGGCATCGCTGCCGTACTTGGCCTTGGCATAGGCCCAGGCGGCGAGGAAGTTCCAGCGGGCGCCGCCAGAGGTCTTGGGATTGGGGGTGATGACCTGGACGTCCTTCTTCACCAGGTCGTCCCAGTCCTTGATGCCCTTGGGATTACCCTTGCGCACCAGGAAGACGATGGTCGAGGTGTAGGGGGTGCTGTTGTCCGCCAGACGCTTCTGCCAGTTGGGATCGACCAGCTGCTGGTGCAGATTGAGGGCGTCGATGTCGCCGGACAGCGCCAGGGTCACCACATCCGCCTGCAGGCCATCGATCACCGAGCGCGCCTGCTTGCCGGAGCCGCCATGGGAATTCTTGATGGTCACGTCTTCGCCGGTCTCGGCCTTCCAGTGCTTGGCGAAGGCGGCGTTGTACTGCTGGTAGAGCTCGCGGGTCGGATCGTAGGAGACGTTGAGCAATTCAACGGCGTGGACCTGGGTGGCGAACAGGGCACCGGCCAGCGCGGCCAGGGCGAAACGGCGAATCGACATGAAAAGGCTCCTTTACGTGAGAAAGCCGGACACCGTCTGGCGGGCACCTTGCCCGCTCGTCCGCTGACCTCGAGAACTCAATGCTTGTTGGTGTGGCCGCTCTGGGGCCGGAATTTTTCCTTGCGCTCGATCTGCACCACCTGCCCGTTGTGCACGGTGATCTCGATGGCGCCGAACCTGAGTCCGCGCAAAGCCTGCTGGATATCGCGGAGCAGTGCGCTTTCGTCCTGGTTTTCCAGGCTGCGGAACGGAACGGAGCTCATGGGATGGCGTCCTCGGAAGCAGAGATGGGCGAAGAGGTAGGCCATCTTAGGATGCCGATCTTTATTTCTTAAAATTGCTAATAATGCTTTGTTTATTCACTTTTAGAATTAGCAGTCTGTGAAGGACACGTTGTGTAGCAAAAGGGAGGGCTGGATTTATCGCCCGCCCCGGCAATAATGCGCGAACGCCTGTTCACTGAACTTTCCGTGACAGTTGCACTACACAACCCGCGCGAGGTCCTCTGCGTCCATGAGCTACAACGGCCTGCTCGACCTGTCGGTCTGGCAACTGGTGGTGGTCACCCTGCTGCTGACCCACCTGACCATTGTCAGTGTCACCGTCTACCTGCATCGCTACTCCGCCCACCGCTCGCTGGAGCTGCATCCCGCGCTCAAGCACGCCTTCCGCTTCTGGCTGTGGCTGACCACGGCAATGAACACCCGCGAGTGGACCGCCATCCACCGTAAGCACCACGCCAAGTGCGAAACCGAAGAGGACCCCCACAGTCCGGTGCACAAAGGCCTGGCCACCGTGGTCCGGCGCGGCGCCGAGCTGTACAAGGCGGAGGCCAACAACGCCGACACCCTGCGCATCTATGGCAAGAACTGCCCGGACGACTGGATCGAGCGCAAGCTCTATTCCAATCCGCGCACCCGTAATATGGGCGTGGTGCTGATGCTGCTGATCGACATCGCCCTGTTCGGCGCCCTGGGTCTCACGGTCTGGGCGGTGCAGATGGTCTGGATTCCCTTCTGGGCCGCGGGCGTGGTCAATGGCCTGGGCCATGCCGTGGGCTATCGCAACTTCGAATGCCGCGACGCCGCCACCAACCTCATCCCCTGGGGCATCGTCATCGGTGGCGAAGAGCTGCACAACAATCACCACACCTATCCCAATTCGGCCAAGCTGTCGGTCAAGCGCTGGGAATTCGACATGGGCTGGGCCTGGATCAAGCTGTTCACCTGGCTGCACCTGGCCAAGGTCAATCGCGTCGCACCGATCGCCCATCGCATCGAAGGGAAGGGGCAACTGGACATGGACACCGCCATGGCCATCCTCAACAACCGCTTCCAGATCATGGCCCAGTATCGCAAGCAGGTGATCGGCCCGCTGCTGCGGCAGGAGCGGGGCAGCGCCGCGCCCTCCCAGCGCCCGTTGTTCCGCCGTGCCCGCGGGTTGCTGGCCCGCGAGACCAGCCTGCTCAAGGCGCGTCACCAGGTGCGCATCGACGAATTGCTCGAGCACAGCCAGGCGCTGAAGCTGATCTACGAAAAGCGCCTCGCGCTGCAGCAGATCTGGGCCCGGACCAGTGCCAATGGCCATGACATGCTGGCCGCGACCCGGCAGTGGATCGGCGAGGCCGAAGCCAGTGGTATCCAGTCCCTGCGCGAATTCGCCGAACAGCTGAAAACCTATTCCCTGCGGCCGGCCGGAACCGCCTGAGAAAGGCTTCACAAAAGCCCACCGAAGCGGTGGGCTGCCCTATGCGGGGATTGAACCAGGCTGGTTTCAGCTGTCTCTAACTCCCTCAGGACCCCGCGTAGGCGCATATGTATATGGATGAACAACCCCCACTGTCTGCTCTTCCCACCCCGGAAGAGAATCTTCTGGCTCTCCTGCACTCGCGGGCCGAGGCAGATCGCCTGCGTGATCGTGAGCAGCTCTTCAGCGCCCTGCTGGAAAGCGTCAATGCCGTACTCTGGGCGCTGGATTGGCGCAACCGCCAGATCATCTATGTCAGCCCCGCCTACGAGCAGATCTTTGGTCGCTCCCAGTCGCTGGTCCTGAGCGACTACAGCACCTGGCTCAACAACATCTATCCCGACGACCTGGAATACGCTCAGCGCACCCTGGAACAGGTGATCGAGCAGGGCGCCGTGGAGTCGCGCGAGTACCGCATCATCCGCGCCGACGGGGAGATCCGCTGGCTCAGCGACAAGTGCTTCGTCAGTCAGCGCAGCGAAGCCGGCATGCCGCTGCTGGTGGTCGGCATCGCCGAAGACATCACCGACAAGAAGCGCATGGAGGAAGAGCTGCAGCGGCTCGCCACCACCGATGTGCTGACGCGCAGCAGCAACCGCAGGCATTTCTTCGAAAGTGCCCAGCGCGCCTTCGAATTCGCCCAGAACGAAGGCGAGCCTTTAGCCTTCCTGCTGCTCGACATCGACGACTTCAAGAAGATCAACGACCGCTTCGGTCACCAGATGGGTGATCAAGTGTTACAGCGTGTTGCCGAATGCGGTGCCCAGACCACGCGCCGGGGCGATCTGTTCGGCCGTATCGGGGGCGAGGAATTCGCCCTGCTGCTGCCGGGTTGCGACAGCGACCTGGCACTGCAAATCGGCGGACGCCTGCAACGGGCCGTGCGGCAACTGGCGGTGCCCACGGCCGAGGGGCCGCTGAAGGTCACCATCAGTCAGGGCGTCACCGTCCTGCGCGAGGGCGACGAGTCCCTCGACACCCTTTATGTCCGGGCGGACGAAGCCATGTACCGGGCCAAGCGCCAGGGCAAGGACCAGATCGTCCAGGGCTGAAGTCCCCTGCCAGGCGGCTCGGCGATATCCGGGGTAGCCTGGCCGCCGATTCTGTCAGCTGTGCGCGCTGCGGCTCCGCTGTCCTGCCAGTCGGGTGGCTTCCTGGCCTCTCCAATGTTGACGCCATCGTCTCCCTTGATTCGCTGACCTCTCACTTCAGCGTGCCGCCATTGCCTGGCCTGCAGGCTGAAAAGGGCCACCGCGCCGATTGGAAAGACTTTTGTTGCAAGGCAGGCGGCGCCCAGTCAGCACCGAAAGCGCTCGACTCCTGCGGAAATCGGCTGGCAGGTCAGTTGCAAAAAATTACAAGTCCTTGAAGAAGAACGGAATTCATTTGGATTCAGGGCTCGCGGGCCAAGAGTAGCTGGCCGAAAGGCTATTAAAAATTCTTCGAAAGGTCCGTCCTAGAGCGTCGCGGCGCTGGGTTGGAAGGGCTGGTTTCCCAGCAAAAGGCAAACCTTTCCCAGGGGGTGGGCAGCGCAGGTTCCCTCGGGTCATGACCGAACAGTCAGAGCGGAAGACCACAGGGCGGGTTTTCAACCAGGTATCGCTAGACGAAATGCTTTTTTGCAATTAGCTTTCGCAACGTGGAAGACGGTGGCAGGGACCCTGTGCTGGAGGTCGCAACTTAAAAGTCGACCAGGCCCGGGATAATTCTCCAAATTGAAACAAAAGCCCTCTAGCTTTCCCTTCCGCACGGCCCGTCGGGCATACCACCAGCAGGCGCTGACACCTCTGGTGGCTGCATAACAACGATTCACCCCTGGAGCACACATGGTCAAGAAGCCACTGGTGGTCGCGGTCTCCGCGGCCTGTCTGAACCTGTCCGTCATTGCCGCTGCCAACGCTGCCGGCTTCATCGAGGACAGCAAAGCAACCCTCAGCCTGCGCAACTTCTATTACAACAACGACAACCGCAACGAGGCTTCCTATGCTGCACGGAACCCCTCCAAGGTTGAGGAGTGGGGTCAGGGCTTCCTGCTGAACTATCAGTCGGGCTTCACCCAGGGCACCGTGGGTTTCGGCGTTGACGCCATCGGCATGCTGGGCCTGCGCCTCGACGGCAGCGGCCATGCCGGTCGTGCCACCAACTCCAATCAGCCGGGCACCATGTTCCCGCGCGAGACCGACAACAGCTCCGTTGATGAATTCTCCAGCGTTGGCGCGACCGCCAAGATGAAGATTTCCGAGACCGAATTCCGCTACGGCACCCTGATGCCCAAGCTGCCGGTCGTGGTCTTCAACGACGGGCGTCTGCTGCCGCAGACCTACCAAGGCGCCCAGGTGACGTCCAAGGACATCAAGAACCTGACCCTGACTGGCGGCCAGCTGCAGAGCGCCAAGAACCGTAACTCCACCGATCAGGACCAACTGTCCATCGCGGGGTCCAACAGCGGTTCCACTGCGCGTGACAGCAACAAGTTCAACTTCATCGGCGGTGACTACAAGGTCACCAAAGACCTGACCCTGCAGTACTACTTCGGTCAGCTGGAAGACTTCTACAACCAGCACTTCCTGGGCCTGACCCATGCGGTCAAGCTGGGCGACGGTACCTTCAAGACCGACCTGCGCTACTTCAACAGCAAGGGCGACGGCAACAACAAGGACGCCGACACCCAGGCTGCCCTGTACGGCGCCAGCGGCTACTACGGCGGCACCCGTACCCGTGGCGAAGTGGACAACCGTCTCTACAGCGGCCTGTTCACCTACTCCATCTACGGTCACACCCTGGGCCTGGGCTACCAGAGCACCAGCGGCGACAGCAACTTCCCGTATCTGAACCAGGCGGGCGGTGCTTCGACCTACACCATCACCGATATTCAGATCAACAACTTCACCCGTTCGGGCGAAGACACCTGGCAAGCTCGCTACTCCTACGACTTCGGTCAGCTGGGCGCCAAGGGCCTGACTGCCGGCGTCATCTATCAGCGTGGCGACAACATCCGCACTGCAGCGGGTGACTCCATGGAGTGGGAACGCGACCTGACCGTCAGCTACGTCATTCCGGAGGGCCAGCTGAAAGGTCTGGGCCTGACCTGGCGTAATGCGATGTACCGTACCGACCTGCCGGCCGCTACCCAGCGTGATCAGGACGAAAACCGTCTGATCCTCAGCTACACCCTGCCGCTGCTCTAAGTCGCGCTCAGGTCAAGAAAAAGCCCGTCGCGAGACGGGCTTTTTCGTTTCCGCCGGAAATTAGCGACCGGTCGGCTGCTGCTGGGTGATGCAGTGGATGTTGCCACCGCCCAGCAGGATCTCGCGCCCGGGGACCTGCACCACCTCGTGCTCCGGGAAACAGGCCTGCAGGGTGCGCAGCGCCTCGGCATCCTCGGGAACGCCAAAGGTCGGGGCGATGATGCCACCGTTGACGATCAGGAAGTTGACGTAGGACGCGGCCAGCCGCTCGCCGGCCCGGCGTGGCTGGGTGCCAAGGCAGGCATCCACGTCACGGCATTCCTCTTCGCTGGCGAACAGCGGGCCCGGCGTGACGATCCGATGCACCTTGAAGGTGCGGCCGCGGGCATCGGTTTCGCGTTCCAGCACGGCCAGCGCCTCACGGCAGCGGCTGTAGTTGGGATCGGCCTGGTCGTCGCACCAGCTCAGCAGCACCTCACCCGGACGCACGTAGCAGCAGAAGTTGTCCACGTGGCCGTTGGTCTCGTCGTTGTAGAGACCGTGGGGCAGCCAGATGACCTTGTCCACCGCCAGATAGTCGCTCAGGTAGCGCTCAATCGTCTCGCGATCCAGGTGCGGATTGCGATTGGCGTTGAGCAGACATTCCTCGGTGGTGATCAGGGTGCCTTCGCCGTCGACGTGGATGGAGCCACCTTCAAGGACGAAGTCCGGGGTGCGATAGCCCGGCAGGCTCTCGATCGCCAGGATCTTGCCGGCCACCTGGTCATCGCGCTGCCAGGGGAAATAGAGACCGCCATCCAGGCCACCCCAGGCGTTGAAGCTCCAGTCCACCCCGCGCACGCCGCCCTGGCCATCGCTGACGAAGGTCGGGCCGGTGTCGCGGCACCAGGCGTCGTCATTGCTGATTTCCACCACGCGGATATGCGGGTGCTGCAAGCGGGCACGGGCATTCTCGTATTGCTGCGCCGAGGCGCCGACGGTGACCGGCTCGAAGCGGGCGATGGCCTGGGCGACGGCAGTGAAGGCGGCCTGGGCGGGCTTGCCGCCCAGGCGCCAGTTGTCCGGGCGCTCGGGCCAGATCATCCAGATCTGGCGCTGGTCGGCCCATTCAGCCGGCATGTGGAAGCCGTCGGCACGCGGCGTGGTGAGGGTGGTCATGGCGAGGCTCTCCGTCCAGAGTCGTCGTGGGCTGATAAGGGAAAGATCGAAAGGGCGCCACCGGCGTGAACACGCGCAGGGCGCCAGCAGTACCGCCGGACAGCCTGCCGACCGGTGCGGGACCGGTCGGCAGGCTGGCGCTTACACGGTGTGCAGGTACCAGTTGTACTCGAGGTCGGAGATGGAGTGCTCGAACTCCTCCAGCTCGTGTTCCTTGCAGGCGACGAAGATGTCGATGTACTTCGGATCGATGTACTCCGCCATCACCGAGCTGTCGTCCAGATAGCGCAAGGCATCGCGCAGGTTGTTCGGCAGGCTCTGCTCGTGCTGCTCGTAGGAGTTGCCCTCAGTGACCGGGCCGGGCTCGATCTGCCGGGTCAGGCCATGGTGCACGCCGGCCAGGACGCCGGCCAGCAGCAGGTAGGGGTTGGCATCGGCACCAGCCACCCGATGCTCGATGCGGTGCGCCTCGGGCGTGCCGGTGGGGACGCGCAGGGCGGTGGTGCGGTTGTCCAGGCCCCAGCTCGGCGCATTGGGCACGAAGAACTGCGAGCCGAAGCGGCGATAGCTGTTCACATTGGGGCAGAGGAAGGCCATGCAGGCGGGTAGGGTCTCGAGCACACCGCCGATGGCATGACGCAATGCGGCGTTCTGCTCGGGATCCTCGCCGGCGAAGATGTTGCGGCCTTCCTTGTCCAGCAGGGAGATATGCACGTGCAGGCCGTTGCCCGCCTGGCCCGGGTAGGGCTTGGCCATGAAGGTGGTGTCCATCTCATGGTCGTAGGCGACGTTCTTGATCAGGCGCTTGAGCAGCACGGCGTAGTCGCAGGCCTTGATCGGATCGGCGACGTGATTGAGGTTGACCTCGAATTGCGCCGGAGCCGATTCGGCGACGATGGCGTCGGCCGGAATGCCCTGGGCGCGGGCGCCGTCGATGATGTCCTGCAGGCAGTCCGCGTATTCGTCCAGGTCGTCCATGGAGTAGACCTGGACCGACTGGGGACGCTTGCCGGAAATGGGCGAACGCGGCGGTTGCGGGCGGCCGTTGATGTTCTCCTGATCGATCAGATAGAACTCCAGCTCGAAGGCGGCGCACACCGTGAGTCCGAGCGCGTCGAAACGCTGGACGACCTGGCGCAGGACCTCGCGGGGGTCGGCGAAGAAGGGCTCGCCTTCCATCTCGTGCATGGTCATCAGCAGCTGCGCGGTGGGGCGCTTCTGCCAGGGCTCCATGGAGAGGGTGTCGGTGATGGGGAAGCAGACGCGGTCGGCGTCGCCGATGTCGAGGCCGAGACCGGTGCTTTCGACGGTGGAGCCGGTGATGTCGAGGGCAAACAGCGAAGCGGGGAGGTTGATTCCTTTCTCGAAGACTTTGGGCAGATTGTTGCGCTCGATGCGTTTGCCACGCACCACGCCATTCATATCCGCAATCAGAAGATCGACGAACTGGACCTCAGGGTGTTCCCTGAGGAAGTCGGTCGCTTCATCCAAACGAACGGCACGCGGGGGTACCGACATGATGAAACACCTTTGCTTTTGGCTGCGCTCGACAAAACGGTTAGCGCCTGATGCGCCTGTTTGCCCAGTGGGCCAACCGCAGTGAGGGCACGAGTGCCCGCTGTCGATCCGACAGCGACCTGAGAGTACGGTCTCGCCTGCGCTCCGACGCTTTGTCAGCGCCCCTGTTAAAAATATCAATCAGCGGAGTTACCACCCTGGAGTCAATCCGAAAGGCGGACCAAAGTCAACTGGAGGCAGCCCTGCTCGGAGGTGGTGCGCAGGCGCCTGTTTTTGGCGCATTTAGTCGGGTTGAAACGCCTCTGTTTCGCCACTTCTGTGCAGAATCTCGAAACTTTTTGCCGGTGGTTGTGAAAAATAACGAACAAGACTAGGCTCGGATGATTCCTGTTCAACTCGGTGCCCCATGTCCGCGCTGCCCCTCATAGGTGTCACAGCCTGTACCAGGCAACTAGGCCTGCATCCCTTTCACATCGCTGGCGACAAGTATCTGCGCGCGGTGGTGGAGGGCGCCGAGGGCATGCCGTTGGTGATCCCGGCCCTGGCCGACCTCATCGCCACCGAGGCTCTGCTCGAGCGCCTGGACGGTCTGCTGTTCACCGGTTCGCCCTCCAACGTCGAGCCCCATCACTACCAGGGCACACCCAGCGCGCCCGGCACCCTGCATGACGCGGCCCGCGATGCGGTGACCCTGCCGCTGTTGCGCGCCGCCGTGGCGGCGGGCGTGCCGGTGCTAGGCATCTGCCGCGGCTTCCAGGAAATGAACGTGGCCTTTGGCGGCAGCCTGCACCAGAAGGTGCACGAGGTCGACTCCCTCATGGATCACCGCGAACGCGGCGAGACCCTGGAGGAACAGTATGGCCTGCACCATCCCGTCGAGATCCGGCCGGGTGGCCTGTTCGAGGCCCTCGGCCTGCCAGCGCGCTTCGAGGTGAATTCCATCCATGGCCAGGGTATCGATCGCCTGGCACCGGGATTGCGCGCCGAGGCGCTGGCGCCCGATGGCCTGATCGAGGCCGTCTCGGTCCGCGAGGCCCGTGCCTTCGCCTGTGGCGTGCAGTGGCACCCGGAATGGAAGGTGCGCAGTCACCCGGTCTATCTCGCCTTGTTCAAGGCGTTCGGCAAGGCCTGCAAGGCGCGCGCTGCCGAGCGCTGATGCTGTTCACCCCGCTCGAACCTTCGAGGTCTTTATGAGCACCCCGCTTGACCGGCTCACCGCCTGGTTGAAAGAACGCAAGATCACTGAAGTGGAATGCCTGGTCGCCGATCTGACCGGCATCGCCCGCGGCAAGATTTCCCCCACCGCCAAGTTTCTCAACGAAAAGGGCATGCGCCTGCCGGAGAGCGTGCTCCTGCAGAGCGTGACCGGGGACTATGTCGACGACGACATCTACTACGAGTTGCTCGACCCGGCCGACATCGACATGCACTGTCGCCCGGACGATCGCGCGGTGTTCCTGGTGCCCTGGGCCCTGGAGCCCACCGCCCTGGTGATCCACGACACCTACGACAAGCGTGGCATCCCCATCGAGCTGTCGCCGCGCAACCTGCTCAAGAAGGTGCTCAAGCTCTATGCCGAGCACGGCTGGCAGCCCATCGTCGCGCCGGAGATGGAGTTCTACCTGACCAAGCGCAGCGACGATCCCGACTATCCGCTGCAGCCGCCGGTAGGCCGCTCCGGGCGCCAGGAAACCGGGCGCCAGTCCTTTTCCATCGATGCGGCCAACGAATTCGATCCGCTGTTCGAAGACATGTACGACTGGTGCGAGGCCCAGGAACTGGATCTGGATACCCTGATCCACGAGGAAGGCACCGCGCAGATGGAGATCAACTTCCGTCACGGCGATCCGCTGCACTTGGCCGACCAGATCTTCGTCTTCAAGCGCACCCTGCGCGAGGCGGCGCTCAAGCACAACGTCACCGCCACCTTCATGGCCAAGCCCATGACCGGCGAGCCGGGCAGCGCCATGCACCTGCACCAGAGCGTGGTGAATCTCAAGACCGGCAAGACGGTGTTTTCCAACCCCGATGGCAGCATGAGCGAACTCTTCCTGCACCACATCGGTGGTCTGCAGAAGTACATTCCCGAGGCGCTGCCACTGTTCGCGCCCAACGTGAATTCCTTCCGCCGCTTCCTGCCCGACACCTCGGCGCCGGTCAACGTGGAGTGGGGTGAAGAGAACCGTACCGTGGGGCTGCGGGTACCGGATTCCGATCCGCAGAATCGCCGGGTGGAGAATCGCCTGGCGGGCGCCGATGCCAACCCCTACCTGGCCCTGGCGGCCAGCCTGCTGTGCGGCTACCTGGGCATGATCGAGAACGTCTCGCCCAGCGCGCCGGTGCAGGGGCGTGGCTACGAGCGCCGCAACCTGCGTCTGCCGCTGACCCTGGAAGCCGCCCTGGAACGCATGGAGCAGTCGGCCACCCTGGAACGCTATCTGGGGAGTCGTTTCACCCGCGGCTACGTCGCGGTGAAGCGCGCCGAACACGAGAACTACAAGCGCGTGATCAGTTCCTGGGAGCGGGAATTCCTGCTGCTCAGCGTCTGACCGCGATCCGAGGAGAGGCTTCGTGAATACCTTTACCACCGCCCATTGGCAGGACCTGAGTCGCCGGCATCTGCTGGCGCCCTTCACCGACTATCGCCAGCTCAACGAAAAGGGCGCCCGCATCATCACTCGCGCCGAGGGCGTGCACCTTTGGGACAGCGAGGGTCAGCGCATCCTCGACGGCATGGCCGGACTCTGGTGCGTCAACGTCGGCTACGGCCGGGAAGAACTGGTCGAGGCGGCCAGCCGCCAGATGCGCGAACTGCCCTACTACAACCTGTTCTTCCAGACCGCCCACCCGCCAGCGCTGGAGCTGGCCAAGGCCATCGCCGAGCTGGCGCCGGAGGGCATGAACCACGTGTTCTTCACCGGTTCCGGTTCGGAGGCCAACGACACCGTGCTGCGCCTGGTGCGCCATTACTGGGCGACCAAGGGCCAGCCGGAGAAGCGCGTGGTCATCGGGCGCTGGAACGGTTACCACGGTTCGACCCTGGCCGGGGCCAGCCTGGGCGGCATGGCGGCGATGCACGAGCAGGGCGGTCTGCTGCCCGACATCGTGCACATCCCGCAGCCCTACTGGTTCGGTGAAGGCGGCGAGATGAGTCCGGAGGAATTCGGTATCTGGGCGGCCGATCAGCTGGAGCGGAAGATCCTCGAGGTCGGGGAAGAGCGCGTCGCCGCCTTTATCGCCGAGCCCATCCAGGGCGCCGGCGGGGTGATCGTGCCGCCGGAAAGCTACTGGCCGCGGGTACGCCAGATCCTCGAAAAGTACGACATCCTCTTCATCGCCGACGAGGTCATCTGCGGCTTCGGCCGTACCGGCGAATGGTTCGGCAGCCAGTACTACGGCAACGCTCCGGACCTCATGCCCATCGCCAAGGGGCTCACCTCCGGCTACGTGCCCATGGGCGGCGTGGTGGTGCGCGACGAGGTGGTCAGGGTGCTCGACGAGGGCGGCGAGTTCTATCACGGCTTCACCTATTCCGGGCATCCGGTAGCGGCCGCCGTGGCCCTGGAAAACATCCGCATCCTGCGCGACGAAGGCATCGTCGACCGGGTTCGCAGCACCACGGCACCCTATTTGCAGAAACGCTGGGCGGAGCTGGCCGACCACCCGCTGGTGGGCGAGACCCGTGGCGTCGGCATGGTGGCGGCGCTGGAGCTGGTGCGCGACAAGAAGACGCGGTCGCGGTACGAGGGTGGGGCGGGCATGCTCTGTCGCGAGCACTGCTTCCGCAATGGCCTGGTGATGCGCGCGGTGGGCGATACCATGATCATCGCGCCGCCGCTGGTGATCACGCCCGAGTCCATCGACGAGCTGGTTACCCTGGCGCGCCTGAGTCTCGATCAGACCCATGAGCTGCTGCGCCAGCGTGGCTAATGGCCGGCAAGGCTTGAGCGCGGCGGCGGACCTTGCCAGACTGCGCGCGGGCGCTGGCCGCGCACCGAATCAAAAGACCAACGATGACTTGAGGAGCACCACCGCATGAATGTTTTTGGCAAGACTCTTCTAGCGCTGAGCCTGGCCGGCCTCTTTGCCGGTAACGCCTCGGCGGACCCCAAGGTCCTGCACGTCTACAACTGGAACGACTACATTGCCGAAGACACCATCGCCAACTTCGAGAAGGAGTCGGGGATCAAGGTGGTCTATGACGTTTACGACAGCAACGAGACCCTCGAGGCCAAGCTGCTGGCCGGCCGTTCCGGCTACGACGTGGTGGTGCCGTCCAACTCCTTCCTGGCCAAGCAGATCAAGGCCGGCGTCTACCAGCCGCTGGACAAGTCCAAGTTGCCCAACTACAGCAACCTGGACCCGCAGCTGATGAAGACCCTGGAAGTCAGCGATCCGGGCAACCAGTACGCCATCCCCTACCTGTGGGGCACCATCGGCATCGGCTACAACCCGGCCAAGGTCAAGGCTGCCCTGGGCGACAATGCCCCGGTGGATTCCTGGGACTTGATCTTCAAGCCCGAGAGCCTCTCCAAGCTCAAGGGCTGTGGCGTGGCGGTGCTGGATTCGCCCACCGAGATCATTCCCGCCGGTCTGCACTACCTCGGCTACAAGCCGGATAGCCAGGATCCCAAGGAGATCAAGGCGGCCGAGGACCTGTTCCTCAAGGTGCGTCCCTACATCACCTATTTCCACAGCTCCAAGTACATCTCGGACCTGGCCAACGGCAACGTCTGCGTGGCGGTCGGCTATTCCGGCGACATCGCCCAGGCCAAGGCCCGCGCGGCCGACGCCAAGAACGGCGTGACCGTGGCCTACAACATTCCCAAGGAAGGCGCTGGCACCTTCTTCGACACCATGGCCATTCCCAAGGATGCCGAGAACCCCGAGGGGGCCCTCAAGTTCATCAACTACATCATGGAGCCCAAGGTGATCGCGGCGGTCAGCGACTACGTGCAGTATCCCAACGGCAACAAGGCGGCGACCCCGCTGGTGGCCGAAGAGATCCGCACCAACCCGGGGATCTATCCGACCCAGGAAACCATGGCCAAGCTGTACGCCTTCCCGGATCTTCCGGCCAAGACCCAGCGTCTGATGACTCGTACCTGGACCACCATCAAGTCCGGCAAGTGAGTTCTGCCGCCGCGTGCGGCTGACAGGACGGCACGCCGGAGTCACTCCGGCGTGCCGTACGTCTGTATGGACCGCTGAAAGGGTGTCGTCGCCGATGCCAACCATGAAAGGAGCCGCCCGTGCTTTCGTTGCGTAAAACCCTGCTGGCCATGACCACCCTGACCGTCATGGGAACCGCCGTCGCCGAGCCGACGGTACGCGTCTACAACTGGAGCGATTACGTCGGCGAGACCACGCTCGAGGATTTCCAGAAGGCCACCGGCATCACCCCGGTCTATGACGTCTTCGATTCCAACGAAACCCTCGAAGGCAAGCTCCTGGCCGGCCATACCGGCTATGACGTGGTGGTGCCCTCGAGCAACTTCCTGGCCAAGCAGATCAAGGCGGGCGCCTTCCAGAAACTGGACAAGAGCCAGCTGCCAAACTGGCAAAATCTCGATCCGGCATTGCTCAAGCAGCTGGAAAAGAGCGATCCGGGTAACCAATACGGCGTTCCCTACCTGTGGGGCACCAACGGCATCGGGTACAATGTCGACAAGGTCAAGGCCGCGCTGGGCACCGACAAGCTCGATTCCTGGGCCATCCTGTTCGAACCCGAGAACCTCAAGAAGCTGAGCAAGTGCGGCGTCTCTTTCATGGATTCGCCCGATGAGGTCTATCCGGCAGTCCTGCAATACCTGGGACTCGATCCCAACAGCACCAACCCCGACGACTACAAGAAGGCCGAGGCGCAGCTGCTCAAGGTGCGGCCGTACATCACCTATTTCCATTCCTCCAAGTACATCTCGGATCTGGCCAACGGCAACATCTGCGTGGCCTTCGGCTATTCCGGCGATGTCTTTCAGGCGCGTTCGCGTGCCGAGGAAGCGAAGAAGGGCGTCAACATCGGCTACGCGATTCCCAAGGAGGGCGCGAACCTCTGGTTCGACCTCCTGGCCATCCCCAAGGATGCCAAGAACGTGAAGGAGGCCCATGCCTTCATCAACTATCTGCTGCAGCCCGAGGTCATCGCCAAGGTCAGTGACTATGTCGGCTACGCCAACCCCAATCCCAAGGCGGGCGAGCTGATGAATGCCGAGCTGCGGCAGGACGAGACCGTCTATCCGCCACAGGCGGTGATGGACAAGCTGTACGTCATGAAGGAGCTGCCCCCGCAACTCCTGCGTCTGGAAACCCGCAGCTGGACGCGGGTCAAGTCCGGCAAATAACCAACGCTAAGCGGACCGGCCCGGCCGGTCCCCGATTTTCCTGGGGAGATGTACATGGCGACCGCCACCAGTGCCTTCAAGAAAGCCGCCACCGGCGACAAGAAAGCCAAGGAAGTCCTGGTCAAGATCGACCGGGTCACCAAGAAGTTCGACGAAACCGTCGCTGTCGACGACGTCTCCCTGACCATCAACAAGGGCGAGATCTTTGCCCTGCTCGGCGGCTCGGGTTCGGGCAAGTCGACCCTGCTGCGCATGCTGGCCGGTTTCGAACGGCCCAGCGAGGGGCGCATCTTCCTCGATGGCGTGGACATCACCGACATGCCGCCCTACGAGCGGCCGATCAACATGATGTTCCAGTCCTATGCGCTGTTCCCGCACATGAGCGTGGAGCAGAACATCGCCTTCGGTCTCAAGCAGGACAAGCTGCCCAGGGCCGAGATCGATGCCCGCGTGGCCGAGATGCTCAAGCTGGTGCACATGACCCAGTACGCCAAGCGCAAGCCGCACCAGCTCTCCGGTGGCCAGCGCCAGCGGGTGGCCCTGGCGCGCTCCCTGGCCAAGCGACCCAAGCTGCTGCTGCTCGACGAGCCCATGGGCGCGCTGGACAAGAAGCTGCGCTCGCAGATGCAGCTGGAGCTGGTGGAGATCATCGAGCGCGTGGGCGTGACCTGCGTGATGGTGACCCACGACCAGGAAGAGGCCATGACCATGGCCGAGCGCATCGCCATCATGCACCTGGGCTGGATCGCCCAGGTGGGCAGCCCCATGGACATCTACGAGACCCCGGCGAGCCGGCTGGTCTGCGAGTTCATCGGCAGCGTCAACATCTTCGACGGTGAGCTGACCGACGACGGCGCCGACCATGCCATCATCCAGAGTCCACAACTGGAACGGCCGATCTACATCGGTCACGGCATCAGTACCCGGGCTCAGGAAAAGCAGGTCACCTTCGCCCTGCGTCCCGAAAAGCTGCTGATGGGCACCAGCCTGCCGGCGGATCACGAGCATCCCGACTACAACTGGTGCAGCGGCACCGTGCAGGACATCGCCTACCTCGGCGGTCACTCGGTGTACTACGTGCGCCTGGCCTCCGGCCATCTGGTCCAGTGCTTCATCGCCAACGCCGAGCGCCTCGGCAAGCGACCCACCTGGGATGACGCCGTGGTGGTGTACTGGGAAGACGACAGCGGCGTGGTACTGCAAGCATGACCAGACCTCCCTTGCTCAAGCGCCTGCTCGATGGCCGCCGCCTGACCATCGGCGTGCCCTTCGTCTGGCTGTTCCTGTTCTTCCTGCTGCCGTTCCTGATCGTGCTCAAGATCAGCTTCTCGCTGGCGGACGTGGCCATCCCGCCCTACACCGAGCTGTTCAGCTACGCCGATCAGCAACTGGATATCGCGCTCAACTTCGGCAACTACCTGATTTTCGCCGACGATCCGCTGTATCTGGATGCCTATCTCGGTTCGCTGAAGATGGCCGGCATCAGCACCCTGATCTGCCTGCTGATCGGCTATCCCATGGCCTATGCCATCGCCCGGGCCAGTCGCGAGAAGCAGACGGTCCTGCTGCTGCTGATCATGATGCCGACCTGGACCGCCATCCTCATCCGCGTCTATGCCTGGATGGGGCTGCTGTCCACCAACGGCCTGATCAACAGCTTCCTGATGAACCTGGGGATCATCAGCAGTCCGCTGCAGATGCTCAACACCAACTTCGCGGTGTACCTGGGGATCGTCTATTCCTACCTGCCGTTCATGATCCTGCCGCTGTTCGCCAACCTGGTGAAGCATGACCTGACCCTGCTGGAAGCCGCCGGCGACCTGGGTGCCAGTCGCTTCACCAGCTTCTGGAAGATCACCGTGCCGCTGTCCAAGAACGGCATCGTCGCCGGCTGCATGCTGGTGTTCATTCCGGCGGTGGGCGAGTTCGTCATTCCCGAGCTGCTGGGTGGCCCGGAGACCCTGATGATCGGTCGCGTGCTCTGGCAGGAATTCTTCAACAACCGTGACTGGCCGGTGGCGTCCGCCCTGGCGGTGGTGATGCTGCTGATACTCATCGTGCCCATCGTCCTGTTCAATAGAAACCAAGCCAAGGAACTGGAGGGCAAGCTATGAGAGGCCTCAAGTTCACCAACCTGATGCTGGTGCTCGGACTGCTGTTCATCTACCTGCCGATGGTCATCCTGGTCATCTACTCCTTCAACGAGTCGCGCCTGGTGACCGTCTGGGGTGGCTGGTCGGTGAAGTGGTACGTCGGGCTGCTGGACAACAGCCAGCTGATGAGCGCCGTGTTTCGCTCCTTGGAAATCGCCTTCTACACGGCGATCTCCTCGGTGATCCTCGGGACGCTGGCGGCCTTCGTGCTGACCCGCATCCCGCGCTTCCGCGGCCGCACCGTCTTCGGGGGCATGGTCACGGCGCCGCTGGTGATGCCCGAGGTGATCACCGGTCTGTCATTGCTGCTGCTGTTCGTCTCCATGGCCCAGCTGATCGGCTGGCCGCAGGATCGCGGCGTGACCACCATCTGGATCGCCCACACCAGCTTCTGCTCGTCCTATGTGGCGGTAGTGGTGTCGGCGCGGCTGCGCGAACTGGACCTGTCCATCGAAGAGGCGGCCATGGACCTGGGCGCCCGGCCGTGGAAGGTGTTCCTGCTGATCACCATTCCCATGATCGCGCCGTCGCTGGCGGCGGGCGGCATGATGTCCTTCGCCCTGTCGCTGGACGACCTGGTGCTGGCGAGCTTCGTTTCGGGCCCCGGCTCGACCACCCTGCCGATGGAGGTGTTCTCCGCAGTGCGCCTGGGCGTGAAGCCGGAGATCAACGCCATTGCCAGCCTGATCCTGCTGGCGGTCTCGCTGTTCACCTTCTTCGCCTGGTACTTCACCCGCCGCGCCGAGAAGAAGCGGCTGCAGGGGCTGCAGGAAGCCATGGATGCCACGGCCTCGGAGATCACCCAGCGCGAGCGCGAAACGGCGACCCTCACGGCGCCGCCAGCCAGCAGCTGACGACGGGAAGAAAGGGCGGCCTCAGGGCCGCTTTTTTATGTCCGATGATCAAGCCTGCGACAAGCGCGACCGCTGCAACAGGGCACGATTTGGTACCATTTGCCTTTTGCCAGGTAGCGCTCCCGCCATGAAACAGTACCTCGACCTGATGCGCCACGTGCGCGAACACGGCACCTTCAAGAGCGACCGCACCGGCACCGGGACCTACAGCGTCTTCGGCTACCAGATGAGATTCGACCTGGCCGCGGGCTTTCCCCTGGTCACCACCAAGAAGTGCCATCTGCGATCCATCATCCATGAACTGCTGTGGTTCCTGCAGGGCGAGACCAATATCCGCTACCTGAAGGACAATGGCGTGTCCATCTGGGACGAATGGGCCGACGAGAACGGCGAGCTCGGTCCGGTCTACGGCTACCAGTGGCGCAGCTGGCCAGCACCCGACGGTCGCCATATCGACCAGATCGCCGGGGTGGTGGACATGATCCGCGCTAAGCCCGACTCGCGCCGGCTGATCGTCTCGGCCTGGAATCCGGCCCTGGTGGACGAGATGGCGCTGCCGCCGTGCCATGCGCTGTTCCAGTTCTATGTCGCCGATGGTCGCCTGAGCTGCCAGCTGTATCAGCGCTCCGCCGACATCTTCCTCGGTGTGCCCTTCAACATCGCCAGCTATGCGCTGCTGACCCTGATGGTGGCCCAGGTCACCGGGCTGCAACCGGGCGAATTCATCTGGACCGGCGGTGATTGCCATCTCTATGCCAATCACCTGGAGCAGACCGATCTGCAGCTGACCCGCGAGCCACTGCCGCTGCCGACCATGAAGCTCAATCCGGCGGTCACCGACCTGTTCGCCTTCCGCTTCGAGGATTTCGAACTGGAGGGCTACCAGGCCCATCCGCACATCAAGGCACCCGTCGCGGTCTGAAGCGTTGGCCGTAGCGCTCAGGCGCTATGGCCAGACGCCAGCACCTCGTCCACCAGCTGCTCCGGCGACTTGCGCACGTCCAGCACCTGGGCTTCCAGGTGATCGGGCGCCTCCAGGGTATCGAGCTGGCTCTGCAGGAGCTTGGGATCGAAGAAGTGCCCGCGGCGACTGCCGATGCGCTCGGCCAGGAGCTCCGGCGAGCCCTTGAGAAACAGCAGGCGGACGCCTTCGAGGCCGCTCAGCAGGCGGTCGCGATAGATCTTTTTCAGCGCGGAGCAGGCGAACACCCGGGGGGTGCCCTCGGCCTGCGCCTGCTGCATGGCATCGTGGATGGCGTCCAGCCAGGGCCAGCGATCCTCGTCGGTGAGGGCGATGCCCTTCGCCATCTTGTCCTTGTTGGCCTGGCTGTGAAAGGTGTCGGCATCGTCGAAACGACAGTCCAGCCGGCTGGCCAGGAGTTCGCCCAGGGTGGTCTTGCCACTGCCCGAGACGCCCATTATCAGATAGATCATCGTCGGTACTCCGCGTGAGGATTCGCCTCGCTATAGAGTGCCTAGAGCGGCGTTTGCTCCGGGGTCAGGCGGCTGCTCCAGGTGGCGCCGATGGACGCGACGATGATGCAGGCGAGGGCGAACCACTGGGAGATGCCCAGGATCTCGCCAAGGAACACCCAGCCGGAGAGGGCGCCCAGCGCGGGCTCCAGACTCATCAGGGTGCCGAAGGTGGACGCCGGCAGGCGGGTCAGCACCACCATCTCCAGGGCATAGGGAATGGCCGTGGACATCAGCGCCAGGGCCAGTGCCAGCGGCCAGATTTCCGGTTGCAAGAGATTGCTGCCGCTGTGGGCGATGCCGATGGGCAGGATCACCAGGGCGCCGATGGTCGCGCCAAAGGCCACCGTGGCGGTGCCGTGCACCGCCCCCGCGCGCTTGCCCAGCACGATGTACAGCGCCCAGCACGCCCCGGCGCCCAGGGCCAGGGCGGTGCCCAGTGGATCCAGCGCCGAGGCGTTGTGGCCGAAGGGCAGGAGTACCGCCAGGCCGGCCACCACTAGCACGATCCACAGCAGGTCCAGCCAGCGGCGCAGCGCGCACAATGCCACCACCAGGGGGCCGACGAATTCCAGGCCGACGGCGATGCCGATCGGGAGCCGCTGCATGGCCAGGTAGATGGTCAGGTTCATCACGCCCATGGCGACGCCATAGCCCAGCAGGCTGCCCAGCGCCTCGCGGCGAAAGTTGCGCCAGGGGCGCAGCACCAGCAGCAGGACCAGCGCGGCGAAGATCAGCCGCAGGGTGGTGACGCCCACCGGATCGAGACGCAGGAACAGGGTCTTGGCCAGGCTGGCGCTGGTCTGGATCGAGGTCATGGCGACCAGCAGCAGGGCAACGGCGAACAGCGGCGAACGGGCGGACATCGGCAGGGCTCGACAAGCGGGCCCGCCAGCATAGGTCATCCTATCCGCGCCGCAAGGTTGGCTACGACCTCAACGTGTTTTGGAGCGCAGGTGCAGTTGCTCGGCGCCTTCGCGATTTTCCCGGACCTGGTCCAGGAACCGCTGCTGCTCTTCGCGCTGGGCCACCTGCACGCATTGCGCATAGCCCGCGTCCCAGCCCTGTTGATAGGGCTTTTCCGCGGCGAAGCGACGGGCGTCCTTGTGCTCGTAACCGATGCCGTTGACCGCCTGCTTGCCGGTCTGGCAGCCGTCGCTGAAGCCGTCGGCATAGGCCGGCGGATAGCCCTTGGCGATCAACTGATCGTGATAGCTGGTGCAGGCCGCGAGCGCGGACAGCAGGAACAACAGCGGATTGAAACGACGAGAGCCAGCCATAAGGCCTCCTCACGGGATCCTACGTCTGATCCCCATACACAGAGCTTAGTAGGCGTCTGGTGAGAATTTCGTCAAAAAACACGGGCGCCGGAAAATACCGACAGACGTTGCGTCAACCCCGCGCACCGCTGCGCTTAAATGCGCAGGGGAGCGCCGCTTGCCTTGCTTCGGCCGTCTTCCCGGTCGCAGAATGCGGACACTGCTTGCATGCCTGACAAGGACTTACGATGCACGATCCCGTCGCGGCCGGTCTCCGGCTCGCTCCCGATGAGCTGACCCGCCCCTTCGCTCCCGAACAATTCTCCTTTGCCGATACCGATCAGCTCGAACCCTTCCGCGGCATCCTCGGTCAGGAGCGCGCGGTGGAAGCCCTGCAGTTCGGGGTGGCCATGCCGCGGCCCGGCTACAACGTCTTCGTCATGGGCGAGCCGGGCACCGGTCGCTTCTCCTTCGTCCAGCGCTATCTCAAGGCCGAGGCCAAGCGTCAGCCGACGCCCAACGACTGGGTCTACCTGAATCACTTCGAAGAGCCCCGCGCACCGGGCGCCCTGGAATTGCCGCCTGGCGAAGGCGAGGCCTTCGTGGCCGACATGGCCCATTTCATCGACAACCTGCTGGCGACCTTTCCGGCGGTGTTCGAGCACCCGGCCTTCCAGCAGAAGAAGAGCGCCATCGAGCGCGCCTTCAACCAGCGCTACGACCAGGCCCTGGACGTGGTGGAAAAGCTCGCCCTGGAAAAGGAGATCGCCCTCTATCGCGACGCCAACAACGTCGCCTTCACCCCGATGAAGGAGGGCAAGGCGCTGGACGAGGCCGACTTCGCCCAGCTGCCCGAGGCCGAGCGCGAGCGTTTCCACGCCGACATCTCCAGCCTGGAAGAGCGCCTCAACGAAGAACTGGCCAGCCTGCCGCAGTGGCGGCGCGAGTCGAGCAACCAGCTGCGTGCCCTGAACGAAGACACCATCATCCAGGCCCTGCAGCCGCTGCTGGCGCCGCTGTCGGAGAAGTACAACGACAATCCCGGGGTCTGCGCCTATCTGCAGGCCATGCAGGTGGATCTGCTCAAGACGGTGGTCGAGCAACTGGCCGACGACGCCAAGCCCGACATGCAGCGGCGCAAGGAATTGCGCGAGCAGTACGAGCCCAATCTGATCATCGGTCACCACGTCACCGGGGGTGCGCCGGTGGTGTTCGAGTCCCACCCGACCTACGACAACCTCTTCGGGCGCATCGAGTACCAGTCCGATCAGGGCGCGCTCTACACCAACTATCGCCAGCTGCGCCCGGGTGCCCTGCACCGCGCCAATGGCGGCTTCCTCATCGTCGAGGCGGACAAGCTGCTGACCGAGCCCTTCGTCTGGGACGCACTCAAGCGCGCCCTGCATTCGCGTCAGCTGAAGATGGAATCGCCGCTGGCCGAGCTGGGGCGGCTCACCGCCATGAGCCTGGCGCCGCAGCAGATCCCGCTGCAGCTCAAGGTCATCATCATCGGCTCGCGCAACATCTACTACACCCTGCAGGAGCTGGATTCGGACTTCCAGGAGATGTTCCGGGTGCTGGTGGACTTCGACGAAGAACTGCCGCTGCGCGACGAGAGCCTGGAGCAGTTCGCCCAGCTGCTCAAGACGCGCACCTCGGAAGAGGGCATGGCACCCCTGACCTCGGCGGCCGTGGCACGCCTGGCCACCTACAGCGCCCGCCTGGCAGAACACCAGGGGCGGCTGTCGGCGCGTATCGGCGATCTGTTCCAGCTGGTCAGCGAAGCCGACTTCATCCGCCACCTGGCGGGCGACGAGCGCACCGACAAGGGCCATGTCGAGCGAGCGCTCAAGGCCAAGGAAACCCGCACCGGTCGCGTCTGCGCCCGGGTACTGGACGACATGCTGACCGGACTCATCCTCATCGACACCCAGGGCGCGGCGGTGGGCAAGTGCAACGGCCTCACCGTGCTGGAGGTGGCCGATTCCGCCTTCGGCATGCCGGCGCGCATTTCCGCCACGGTCTATCCAGGTGCCAGCGGCATTCTCGACATCGAGCGCGAGGTCAGCCTGGGTCAGCCGATCCACTCCAAGGGCGTGATGATCCTGACCGGCTACCTGGGCAGTCGCTATGCCCAGGAATTTCCGCTGTCGATCTCGGCCAGCATCGCCCTGGAGCAGTCCTATGGCTATGTCGATGGCGACAGCGCCTCCCTCGGGGAGGCCTGCACCCTGATCTCCGCGCTGTCCCGCACGCCGCTCAAGCAGTGCTTCGCCATCACCGGCTCCATCAACCAGTTCGGCGAAGTGCAGCCGGTCGGGGGCGTGAACGAGAAGATCGAAGGCTTCTTCCGCCTCTGCCAGGCCCGCGGCCTGACCGGCGAGCAGGGCGTGATCATTCCGCGCGCCAACGTCACCAACCTGATGCTCGACGAGACCGTGCTGGAAGCGGTCCGCGCGGGGCTGTTCCATGTCTATGCCGTACGTCAGGCGGACGAGGCCCTGTCGCTGCTGGTGGGCGAGCCCGCCGGGGCGCCGGATGCCAAGGGTCGTTTCCCCGACGGCAGCGTCAATGCGCGCGTGGTACAGCGTCTCAAGGAAATCGCCGAGCTCGAGCTGGAAGATGAACTGGCCGACAAACTCAGTGATAACTCCAAGGCAAAAGGGAAAAACAACGAAGCGGAGGAGAACTGAGGTCCAGGGGGCAGGTCGGATTTTGTACAAGGCGTCGCAGCCCAAGTAGCACGGCGCCCAGACCCGCTTGCCCCCTGTTGACCAACAGGGTTGTCCACAGCCTTTGTGGATACCTCTGGCCTAGGACCGGCGAGCATTGAGCGCTTCGAGAGGATGACGCCATGTCCCGCACCATTACCCTGATCCGTCCCTGCCTGGGCCTCGTCACTCGTATCGAATGCGAAATCAAGCCGCTCGGTCAGGAACAGGGCCTCTGGACCCTGTTGTGCGCCGCCGGCCTGAACGGTCAGCAGCCCACCGCCATCAAGGCCCAGGGGCCTTTCCACGGTCCCAAGGCCGCCGAAGGCGTCATGACCGCCATCGCCGAGAACCTGGTCGAGCAGGGCTATATCCAGGTCGAAGAGGCTCAGATCTGGCGCCTGCACATGCAGAGCGAACTGCGCAAGATGAATGGCGAGCGTGCCCATCAGCAGGTGCGTTTCCAGGTCGGCCCCGACGCCTGAGTCAGGTACAACCTGCCGCATTGGTCCGCCCGCACCGCCCCGGTATACTCGCCTGGCCCTGGTAATCCGAGCGAGTATGCATGGAACGTCTGATCGAAAAAGCCCTTTACGCCTCCCGCTGGCTGCTGGCGCCCATCTATCTGGGTCTGTCCCTGGCCCTGGTCCTGCTGGCGCTCAAGTTCTTTCAGGAAGTCTTCCACGTCCTGCCGCACATCTTCGAATCCACCGAAGCCGAGCTGATCCTCCTGGTGCTGTCGCTGATCGACATGGCGCTGGTAGGTGGCCTGCTGGTCATGGTGATGATTTCCGGCTACGAGAATTTCGTGTCCCAGCTGGACATCGACGAAGGCTCGGAAAAGCTCAGCTGGCTGGGCAAGATGGATTCGGGCTCGCTGAAGAACAAGGTGGCCGCGTCCATCGTCGCCATCTCCTCGATTCACCTGCTGCGCATCTTCATGGATGCCCAGAACACCAATCCCGAGTACCTCAAGTGGTACGTGATCATCCATCTGGTGTTCGTGGTCTCGGCCTTCGCTATGGGCTATCTGGACCGCTTGACCAAGCACTGACGGGCCGGGCGGCCATTCGTCCGCCGCCGGCAGCTTTCGCTTACGCTTTGTGGATTGCGCCGCTGCGCTTGCTTGTCCTAGGTTGTCGAATGCTCACAGCTGCCGATCGACGCCATCCCTGGCGTCGATCTCGACCCGGAGGTTTCCATGCAATTGCCGGAATTGACCCAGCGCGCCCAGGCCGGTGAGGTTCGTGAACTCAATCTGCTCTCCATCGAGGGCGGTTTCTATGTGCTCGAGGTGCTCACCCAGAGCGGTCGCACGCGCCTGACCGGACGGGACGGACACTTCTACCGCCTGGGCTCGGCCGCCCAGGCCCGCCGCCTGCTGGCCGATCTGCCGGCACTGCCGTGCTTTCTCATCCAGCACAGTGCCTACGACGAGATGGTCGGCATGGCGCCACGCTCGGCCGAACCCCTGAAGATCCCGCTGAACTACCGGAACGCCTCTTGAGCGAGGGCGCCGTTCGGCGCCTGCTGCCGGTCTTCGGCGATCAGCTTTCGCCTCGCCTGGCCTCCCTGCGCGACGCCGATCCCGCGCAGGACGTGCTGCTGCTCGCCGAGGTGATGAGCGAAGCCAGCTATGTCCCTCATCATCCGCGCAAGATCGCCCTGATCTTCAGCGCCATGCGCCACTTCGCCAGCGAGATGCGCGCGCGCGGCTTCCGGGTTCTCTATCGCACCCTGGACGACCCCGACAACCAGGGCTCGCTGCCGGCCGAGATCGCGTTCTGGGCAAAGACGACGGGCGCGCGTGAGATTCGGCTGACCGAGACCGGCGAGTGGCGACTGGAGCAGGCGCTGCGGGCGCTGGACCTGGCGATACCGGTACGCTGGCATGGCGATGACAGATTCCTCTGCAGTCGCGCCGCCTTTGCCCGCTGGGCCGGGTCGCGCACCGAGCTGCGCATGGAGGCCTTCTACCGCGGCATGCGCAGGCGACACGGCTGGCTGATGGCGGGACCAGACGAGCCGTGCGGTGGCGTCTGGAATCTGGACAAGGACAATCGCAAGGCGCTGCCTAAAGACCAGCCTGTTCCCGAGCCCTTCAGCTGTCCGCCCGATGCCTGTACCCGGGACGTGCTCGAGCTGGTCGGGCAGCGCTTCGCTCATCACTATGGCCGGCTGGAAGGCTTCGACTATCCGGTGACCCGGGCGGATGCCGAGCGCCTCTGGCAGCACTTCCTGGGCACGGGCTTGCGCGACTTCGGCAGCTATCAGGACGCCATGGCCCGTGGCGAGCCCTATCTGCATCACGCCCGGATCAGTGCGGCGCTCAATATCGGGCTGCTGGACCTGCGTCAGCTCTGCGCCGACGTGGATGCCGCCTATCGCGAGGGCAGGGTGCCGCTCAACAGTGCCGAGGGCTTCCTGCGTCAGCTGATCGGCTGGCGAGAGTACGTCCATGGCGTCTATTGGCTGCGCATGCCCGAATACCGTGAGCTCAATGCACTGGGCAATACCCGGGCGCTGCCGGAGTTCTACTGGACCGGCGATACCCGCATGGCCTGTATGCGCGAGGCCATCGGCCAGACCCTGGCGCTGGGCTATGCGCACCATATCCAGCGGCTGATGGTCACCGGCAACTTCGCCCTGCTGGCCGGCATCGCGCCCCAGGCCATCGGCGAGTGGTATCTGGCGGTCTACCTGGATGCCTTCGAGTGGGTCGAGCTGCCCAATACCCAGGCCATGGTGATGCATGCCGACGGCGGCTATCTGGCGAGCAAGCCCTATTGCGCCAGCGGCCAGTACATCCGTCGCCAGTCCGACTACTGCAAGGGCTGCCACTATCAGGTCACGGAAGCGCTGGGCGACAGGGCCTGTCCCTTCAATGCCCTCTACTGGCACTTCCTGATCCGCCATCGCGAGCGTTTCGCCCACTATCCGCGCATGCTCAATCTCTATCGCAATCTCGATCGCCAGGCCCCGGAGCGCCAGCAGGCCCTCTGGCAGCGTGGCGAAACCCTGCTGGCGCGTCTCGACGCGGGAGAATCCCTATGAAGAAGGGCGATCTGCCCACCAAGGTCTGTCCGGTCTGCCAGCGGCCCTTCGCCTGGCGCAAGAAGTGGGAGCGCAACTGGGACGAGGTGCGCTACTGCTCCGAGCGCTGTCGCCGGCAGCGCGGCAGCCTCGGCGGCGAGTCGAGTCCCTGATGTGCTAGGCTCGGCTCCTTTTTTCACGATGGAAAGGCTGCTATGAACGACATCCTGCTCGACACCGACGAAGCCCGCGTCAGCTACGGCATCGGCCGCCAGCTGGGCGATCAGCTGCGCCAGAATCCGGTCCCCGGCATGCAGCTGGCGGCCGTGCTCGCCGGCCTGACCGAGGCCTTCGACGGCCAGGATTCCCGGGTGGACGTCGAGTCGCTGAACGCCAGCTTCCGCGTCATCCGCGAGCGCATGCAGGCGGAAGCCCAGGCCAAGGCCGCTGCGGCGGCCCAGGAAGGCGTCGACTACCTCAAGGCCAATGCCGAGCGCCCTGGCGTCGTGGTGCTGCCGTCCGGTCTGCAATACGAGGTGCTCACCCAGGGGGAGGGCGCCACGCCGACCCGTGAAGACCAGGTGCGCACCCACTACCACGGCACCCTCATCGACGGCAGCGTGTTCGACAGCTCCTACCAGCGCGGCCAGCCGGCCGAGTTTCCGGTGGGCGGCGTGATCGCCGGCTGGACCGAAGCCCTGCAACTGATGCCTGCCGGCAGCAAGTGGCGCTTGCACGTGCCCAGCGAACTGGCCTATGGCGCCCAGGGCGTCGGTGGCATCCCGCCGCACAGCGTGCTGGTGTTCGACGTCGAGCTCCTCGACGTCCTCTGAGGCTAGCAGTCCAGGCGCAGCGCCTCGTTGTCCGGGCGCAGCGCCAGGGCGTAGCTGAACAGGAAGACCTGGCGGATCTGCTCCTTCACCACCCGCGGCTCGCTGGAGGTGAGGCTGTGCAGATCCAGCTCGCCCAGGTCCTTGAGTTCTTCCAGGGCCGTCTCGTCCAGCTCCGCGCAGACCTTGCCGGTTTCCCGGTTGAGGATGCGCAGATAGGGGTGCGGCCGGTCCAGCCAGGCGTCGATCAGATAAGTCATGGCAAGGGCTCCTGCTGTGCTATTTATGAGAATAATTCTTATTCAATAAATAGCAAGGGATTACCTGACTTTTTTGGTCGGACATGAAAAAGCCCGCGGTCTGGCGACGGCGGGCTTAATCGGACGGTGCAGGCTTCAGTGGGTACGGGCCACCGAGAAGCGACCCAGGTCGGCCAGGGCGTCGCGATATTCGCTGGCGGGCAGGGCGTCCAGGCAGGCGATCGCCCGCTCGGCGAATTCCTGGGCCTTGCGTGCGGTGTAGTCGAGGGCGCCAGCGGCTTCGACGGCGGCGCGCACGCCTTCCAGGTCCTGGCTGCCGCCCTGGCGGATCGCCTGGCGTACCAGGGCAGCCTGTTCGGCAGTGCCTTCGCGCATGGTCACGATCAGCGGCAGAGTCGGCTTGCCCTCGGCAAGATCGTCACCGACGTTCTTGCCCAACGCGACGGCGTCGCCCTGGTAGTCGAGCAGGTCGTCGACCAGCTGGAAGGCCACACCCAGATGATCGCCATAGCGGCGCAGGGCGTCGGCCTGTTCGGCGCTGGCGCCGGCCAGGATCGCCGCGCTGTGGGTGGAGGCTTCGAAGAGCATGGCGGTCTTGCCGCGGATGACTTCCATGTAGATCTCTTCGGTGGTGCTGGCGTCGCGGATCTTCGACAGCTGCAGCACCTCGCCCTCGGCGATGACGCGGGTGGCCTGGGAGATGATGCGCATCACCTCCATGGAGCCCAGCGCCACCATCATCTCGAAGGAGCGGGCATAGAGGAAATCGCCCACCAGGACGCTGGGGGCGTTGCCCCAGAGGGCGTTGGCGGTGGAGCGGCCACGGCGCATCCCCGAGGCATCGACGACATCGTCGTGCAGCAGGGTGGAGGTGTGCAGGAATTCGATGGTCGCCGCCAGCAGCTGCAGATTGTGATCGGCGCGCCCGAGCGCCTTGCCGGCCAACAGGACCAGCAGCGGACGCAGGCGCTTGCCACCCGCGGAGACAATGTAGTCGCCAATCTTCTCGACCAGCGGCACGCGCGAGGTCAGCTGCTGGCGGATGATGCCGTCTACGGCGGCGAAATCGTCCGTCACCACGCGATAGAAGGACTGGGATTGCTGCGTCATTGAGAGGTGTCCACTGGAGGTCCGGGCAATATTCAAGCGGCCGGATGGCGCATGACCGCCAGACTATGCCCTAGGGACCGGCACAAGTGCCATGCCCAGGGATTGCCATCGCGCTCCCGCGGCTCGCCGCTCATGCCGATTCGGCTGGGCACCGGCCCGGCATGGCCGCTGAACGAGGTTGCGCGGCATGCTAGGGGTGGGGTGGGGGGCTGTCAAGGCGCGGGCGGGCGGCTCTTGCCTCCCGGGCCCGGCTTGCGTAGAATCGCGGGCCCTGAACATTCCTAGGGTTAACCCCCTGTCTTACGCAATTGCGCGGTGGTCCTTCCGGTCCCGTGCAGCCATGCCGGTCGACGACTCTTCCTATAAAGCACCGGGTGAGCAGGTTTAACGGAGATTTACCATGTCCTACGCAGTTATCGTTACCGGTGGCAAGCAATACAAGGTCGCCGAAGGCGAATACCTGAAGGTCGAGAAGCTCGACATCGCCACCGGTGAAACCGTCACCTTCGACCAGGTTCTGCTGGTTGGCAACGGTGACGACGTCAAGATCGGTCTGCCGGTCGTTGATGGTGCCAAAGTGACCGCCGAAGTGACCGCCCAGGGCCGTCACGACAAGGTCACCATCATCAAATTCCGTCGTCGTAAGCATCACATGAAGCGTCAGGGCCACCGTCAGTGGTTCACTGAAATCAAGATCACTGGCATCCAGGCCTGATCTCGCCTCTAACGGAGAATTGACTCATGGCACACAAAAAAGCGGGTGGTTCTACTCGTAACGGTCGCGATTCCGAAAGCAAACGCCTTGGCGTGAAGCTGTACGGCGGCCAGGTCGTTAAGGCCGGCAACATCATCGTGCGTCAGCGCGGCACCCAGTACCATGCCGGTTACGGCGTGGGCCTCGGCAAGGATCACACCCTGTTCGCGAAAGTGGACGGCGTGATCAAGTTCGACGTGAAGGGCGCCTTCGGCCGTCGTTACGTGAGCATCGTCGCCGCCGCCTAAGGCCCGTGACGAAAGAAAAGCCCTGTCTACCCGACGGGGCTTTTTCGTTTGTAGTTAAGCTAGTGTGGTGTTTCAGAAGTTATCTGCACAATTTTGGCGGCGCTTTTTCCGCCTGGGCGTTGTTGCCACTCCTCGCCATAGCCCTGCTATGACTCGTCGCGGCGCCTAGCCCAAACCGAAAAATCACTCGCCCATTCTTGCGCGAACGCCTGAAGCACCACACTAGTTCCTTGTTTGCAGCGGCCCGCGAGCGCGGGAGGTCCAGATGAAATTCGTCGATGAAGTATCCATACACGTAAAAGCGGGTGACGGCGGCAACGGCATGATGAGTTTCCGCCGGGAGAAATTCATCGAGAAGGGTGGCCCCAATGGGGGTGACGGCGGCGATGGCGGGTCGATCTGGCTCGAAGCCGACATCAACCTGAACACCCTGGTCGATTACCGTTACACCCGACGTTTCACCGCGCAGAACGGTGAGAAGGGCGGGAGCACCGAGTGCACCGGCGCCAAGGGTGAAGACCTGGTGCTGCCGGTCCCCGTGGGCACCACGGTGATCGATGCGGCGACCCAGGAGATCATCGGTGACCTGACCCAGCCCGGTCAGCGCATTCGTGTCGTCCAGGGCGGTTGGCACGGCCTGGGCAATACCCGGTTCAAGTCCAGCACCAACCGCGCGCCGCGGCAGACCACCCCGGGTAAGCCCGGCGAAGAGCGCGATCTCAAGCTGGAGCTCAAGGTGCTGGCGGACATCGGTCTGCTCGGCCTGCCCAATGCCGGCAAGAGCACCTTCATTCGCGCGGTCTCGGCTGCCAAGCCCAAGGTCGCCGACTATCCCTTCACCACCTTGGTGCCGAACCTGGGCGTGGTCAGCGTGGGGCGCTTCAAGAGCTTCGTGGTCGCCGACATCCCGGGGCTGATCGAAGGGGCGTCCGAAGGCGCCGGCCTGGGGATCCGTTTCCTCAAGCACCTGGCGCGGACCCGCCTGCTGCTGCACCTCGTCGACATGGCGCCCCTGGATGAAAGCGATCCGGCCGAGGCTGCCGAGACCATCATCAACGAGCTGACCAAGTTCAGCCCGGCGCTGGGCGAGCGTGACCGCTGGCTGGTATTGAACAAGGCCGACCAGTTGCTCGATGACGAGCGCGAAGAGCGCCTCAAGGCGGTGGTCGAGCGTCTGGACTGGCAGGGTCCGGTGTTCGTCATCTCCGCCCTGGAGCGGGAGGGCACCGAGCAGCTCTGCCAGGCCATCATGCAGTATCTCGACGAGCGGACCCTGCGTCTCGCCGAGGATCCGGCCTATGCCGAGGCGCTGGAAGAGCTCGATCAGCGCATCGAGGACGAGGCGCGGGCGCGTCTGCAGGCGCTGGACGACCAGCGGGCCCTGCGCCGTTCGGGTGTCAAGGCGGTGGACGAAGACGACGACTTCGATGATGACGAAGACGACGGCGACGGTCCGGAAATCTTCTACGTACGGTAAGAAAGGAGCTTGCCCATGCGTGATCAGGTGTCTGGCGCCCAGCGCTGGGTGGTGAAGATCGGCAGTGCCCTGCTGACCGATGACGGGCGTTGTCTGGATGGCGGGGCCATGGCCGGCTGGGTCGAGCAGATGGTGGCCCTGCACCAGGCGGGCATCGAGCTGGTGCTGGTGTCCTCGGGTGCGGTGGCGGCTGGCATGAGTCGGCTCGGCTGGACGCAGCGTCCGACCGCCATCAACGAGTTGCAGGCGGCCGCGGCGGTAGGGCAGATGGGGCTGGTGCAGGCCTGGGAATCCAGTTTCGCCGAGCATCAGGTGCAGACCGCGCAGATCCTGCTCACCCATGACGACCTGTCCGATCGCAAGCGCTATCTCAATGCCCGCAGCACCCTGCGCACCCTGGTGAGCCTGGGTGTGGTGCCGGTGATCAACGAGAACGATACCGTCGTCACCGACGAGATCCGCTTCGGCGACAACGACACCCTGGCCGCCCTGGTGGCCAACCTGGTCGAAGCCGATCTGCTGGTCATCCTCACCGATCGCGATGGCATGTTCGATGCCGATCCGCGCAACAATCCCGATGCCAGCCTCATCAGCGAGGCGCGCGCCGACGATCCGGCTCTGGATCTGGTCGCCGGTGGTACTGGAGGTGCCCTGGGGCGTGGCGGCATGCAGACCAAGCTGCGTGCTGCGCGTCTGGCGGCGCGCTCCGGTGCCTATACCGTCATCGTCGGTGGGCGGATCCAGCAGGTGCTCAGTCGCCTGCAGCAGGGCGAACAGCTGGGTACCCTGCTGTCACCCGAGCGTGGCCTGGTAGCGGCGCGCAAGCAGTGGCTGGCGGGGCATCTGCAGGTGCGTGGCACCCTGCGCCTGGACGCCGGTGCGGTGGAGGCCCTGGTGGGCAGTCATCGCAGTCTGCTGCCGGTGGGTGTGCGAGCGTTGGAAGGCAGCTTCCGGCGCGGCGAGATGGTTGCCTGCGTCGGTCCGGACGGGCGCGAGGTGGCGCGTGGCCTGGTCAACTACAGTGCGACCGAGGCGCAGCGCATCCTGGGGCGGCCTTCGGACGCCATCGTGGTCGAGCTGGGCTATGTCTACGAGCCCGAGCTGATTCACCGGGATAACCTCGTCCTGGTCTGACGATCGTCGATCCTGGCGCCTCTCCGGAGGCGTTGGATTCCTGAATCCCAGGCAATAAAAAACCGGCCGAAGCCGGTTTTTTACTTGAACGCGTATCAGGCAGCGGCGGGGGTAGCCAGGGCCTTGATGTGAGCGTTCAGGCGGCTCTTGTGACGAGCGGCCTTGTTCTTGTCGATGATGCCCTTGTCGGCCATGCGGTCGATGACCGGAACGGCAGCAACATAAGCGGACTTGGCTTTTTCCAGGTCCTTGGCTTCGATCGCCTTGACGACGTTCTTGATGTAGGTACGCACCATGGAGCGCAGGCTCGCATTGTGGCTGCGACGCTTCTCAGCCTGTTTGGCGCGTTTTTTGGCGGAGGGGGAGTTAGCCACCGTGGAGCTCCTTCGAAAAAGACTGTATTGGGTACAGAGCGAACTCTGTAGCAAGTACAGAGCTAAATTAAGGTCGCGAATCTTGACGTCCCTGGCGGCGCCTGTCAAGGCTGTCTGGATGGATATCCGGCTGGTCGCCGATGAAGGGCCTCGTTACACTCGATCGCTTGTGCCCATCGCGCGACTGCGCTCACGCGCATCCTCTGTCACGTCCCGCTGCGTTCACCGAGTCCTCTCCCTGCCATGAATCTGCTCAAGTCCCTGGCCGCCGTCAGCTCCATGACCATGCTGTCCCGCGTGCTGGGTTTCGTGCGCGACACCATCGTCGCCCGCACCTTTGGCGCCGGCATGGCCACCGACGCCTTTTTCGTCGCCTTCAAGTTGCCCAACCTGCTGCGCCGCATCTTCGCCGAAGGGGCCTTTTCCCAGGCGTTCGTCCCCATCCTCGCCGAATACAAGGCCCAGCAGGGCGAGGAGGCCACCCGCACCTTCCTGGCCTACGTCAGCGGCCTGCTGACCCTGGTGCTGGCGCTAGTCACGGTGCTGGGCATGCTGGCCGCGCCCCTGGTGATCTGGATCACCGCGCCGGGTTTCGCCGACACCCCGGAGAAATTCGCCCTCACCTCCAATCTGCTGCGGGTGACCTTTCCCTACATCCTGCTGATCTCCCTGGCGTCCCTGGCCGGCGCCGTGCTCAACACCTGGAACAGGTTCAGCGTGCCGGCCTTCGTGCCGACCCTGCTCAACGTCAGCATGATCATCTTCGCGCTGTTCCTGACTCCCTATTTCGATCCGCCGATCATGGCCATGGCCTGGGCGACCCTGGTGGGTGGCCTGGCGCAATTCCTCTATCAGCTGCCGCATCTCAAGCGCATCGGCATGCTGGTGCTGCCGCGACTGAATCTGCGGGACAGTGGCGTCTGGCGGGTCATGAGGCAGATGGGGCCAGCGATCCTCGGGGTCTCGGTCAGCCAGATTTCGCTGATCATCAACACCATCTTCGCCTCCTTCCTGGCGGCCGGCTCGGTGTCCTGGATGTACTACGCCGATCGCCTGATGGAGCTGCCCTCGGGGGTGCTCGGCGTGGCGCTGGGGACCATCCTGCTGCCGGCGCTGTCGCGCACCTACGCCAAGGCCGATCGCCAGGAATATTCGCGGCTGCTCGACTGGGGCCTGCGACTGTGCTTCCTGCTGGTGCTGCCTTGCTCGGCGGCCCTGGCGCTGCTGTCCGAGCCCCTGACCGTCTCGCTGTTCCAGTACGGCCGTTTCGATGCCCATGACGCCCTGATGACCCAGCGAGCGCTGGTCGCCTATGCCGTGGGGCTGCTCGGCATCATCCTGGTCAAGGTGCTGGCGCCGGGTTTCTATGCCCAGCAGAACATCAAGACCCCGGTGAAGATCGCGCTCTTCACCCTGGCGGTGACCCAGGTGCTCAACCTGATCCTGATCGGGCCGCTGCAGCATGTCGGCCTGGCCCTGGCCATCGGCCTGGCAGCCTGTCTCAACGCCGGCCTTTTATTCTGGCAACTGCGCCGCCATAACCTGTTCATCCCCCAGGCGGGCTGGACAGGCTTCCTGCTGCGACTGCTGATCGCGGTGGCGGTAATGACCGCGGTGCTGGTCGGCCTGATGCAGCTGCTGCCCAGCTGGAGCGAAGGACTGATGTGGCAGCGCCTCTTGCGTCTGGGCGGTCTGGTCGCGGCGGGGGTGCTGGCCTATTTCGCCAGTCTCTTCCTGCTCGGCTTCCGCGTGCGCGACTTCAATCGGCGCGCGGTGCTGTGATTGCACAAGGCCGGGTGTGCGCCTGTCCTCGCGGCGGGCATCCGGATATAATCGATTAATTTCTGAGCAATACCTACCCATGCAGCTGTTTCGTGGTCTCCATCATCTCGACGCCTTTCCCAAGGGCTGCGTTGCCACCATTGGCAACTTCGACGGGGTTCACCTGGGGCACCAGGCCATCCTCGCGCGGCTGCGTGAGCGGGCGGCGGAGCTCGGGGTGCCCAGTTGCGTGGTGATCTTCGAACCTCAGCCGCGGGAATTCTTCCTGCCCGATATCGCGCCGGTGCGTCTGACCCGCCTGCGCGAGAAGCTGGAATGCTTCGCGCGCCTGGGCGTCGACAACGTGCTCTGCCTGAACTTCAATCGGCGGCTGCGCGAGTTGTCCGCCGAGGCCTTCGTCCAGCAGGTGCTGGTGGAAGGCCTGGGGGTGAAGCACCTGGAGATCGGTGACGATTTCCGTTTCGGCTGCGACCGCGCCGGCGACTTCACCTACCTGAACCTGGCTGCCCGCGACCACGGCTTCACCCTGGAAGCCGCCACCACCGTCGAGCTGGACGGCCTGCGGGTGAGCAGTACCCTGATCCGCCAGGCCCTGGCCGACGGCGATCTGGCCCTGGCCGCGCGCATGCTGGGCCGGCCCTACAGCCTCTCGGGACGGGTCTTGCATGGCCAGAAGCTGGCGCGTCAGCTGGGCTGGCCCACGGCCAACGTCCAGCTCAAGCGGCGTCGACCGCCGCTGCGCGGCGTCTATCTGGTCAGCAGCCTGATCGATGGGCGGGTGGTACCGGGCGTGGCCAATATCGGTCAGCGGCCGACGGTGCAGGGCGATGGCCGTCCGCACCTGGAGATCCATCTGCTGGACTTTGCCGGCGACCTCTATGGCCGCCACCTCAGCGTGACCTTCGTGCAGAAGGTCCGCGACGAACAGAAATTCGCCTCTCTGGAGGCCCTCAAGGCGGCGATCGAAGCGGACGTCGCCACGGCCCGCGCCTACTGGCAGGGGCAACCGTCAACGAGCCTGGACTGACATGACCGATTACAAAGCGACGCTCAACCTGCCGGAAACGGCATTCCCGATGAAAGCCGGCCTGCCGCAGCGCGAGCCGGAAGCGCTCAAGCGCTGGCAGGACATCGACCTGTACGGGAAGCTGCGCGCCATCGGCAAGGGCCGTCCGACCTTCATCCTGCATGACGGTCCGCCCTATGCCAACGGCAGCATCCACATCGGTCATGCGCTGAACAAGATCCTCAAGGACATCATCACCCGGTCCAAGACCCTGGCCGGCTTCGATGCCCCCTATGTGCCGGGCTGGGACTGCCATGGCCTGCCCATCGAGCACAAGGTGGAGACCACCTTCGGCAAGAATCAGCCGGCGGACCTGACCCGCGAGCGCTGCCGTGCCTATGCCAGCGAGCAGATCGAAGAGCAGAAGGCCGGCTTCGTCCGCCTGGGTGTGCTGGGTGACTGGAGCAATCCCTACCTGACCATGAACTTCGCCAACGAGGCCGGCGAGATCCGCGCCCTGGGCGAACTGGTCAAGAAGGGCTTCGTCTTCAAGGGCCTCAAGCCGGTCAACTTCTGCTTCGACTGCGGCTCGGCCCTGGCCGAGGCCGAGGTGGAGTACCAGGACAAGCGTTCCGACGCCATCGACGTGGCCTTCCCGGTCGCCGATGCCGACAAGCTGGCCGCCGCCTTCGGCCTCGAAGCGCTGGCCAAGCCCACCGCCATCGTCATCTGGACCACCACCCCCTGGACCATCCCGGCCAACCAGGCGCTCAACGTGCATCCCGAATTCACCTATGCGCTGGTGGACGTCGGTGATCGCCTGCTGCTGCTGGCCGAAGAGCTGGTGGAAAGCTGCCTGGCGCGCTACGGCCTGCAGGGCGAGGTGATCGCCACTGCCCCGGGAACCGCCCTGGAGCTGATCAACTTCCGTCATCCGCTGTACGAGCGCCTGTCGCCCATCTACCTGGCCGAATACGTCGAGCTGGGCGCCGGTACGGGCATCGTGCACTGCTCGCCGGCCTACGGCGAAGATGACTTCCGCATCTGCAAGCAGTACGGCCTGAGCAACGACGACATCCTCAATCCGGTGCAGAGCAACGGCGTCTACGCCGAGTCGCTGCCGCTATTTGGCGGCCAGTTCATCTGGAAGGCCAACCCGGTCATCGTCGGCGCGCTGGAAGAGACGGGCGCCTTGCTCAAGCACGAGGCGATCAACCACAGCTACATGCACTGCTGGCGCCACAAGACCCCGCTGATCTATCGCGCCACCGCCCAGTGGTTCGTCGGCATGGACAAGCAGCCCAACGAGGGCGCCACCCTGCGCGAGCGCTCCCTGGCGGCCATCGAGCAGACCCAGTTCGTCCCGGCCTGGGGCCAGGCACGGCTGCACGGCATGATCGCCGGTCGGCCCGACTGGTGCATCTCGCGCCAGCGCAACTGGGGCGTGCCGATTCCCTTCTTCACCCACAAGGAAAGCGGCGAGCTGCATCCGCGTACCGTCGAGCTGATGGAAGCCGTCGCCCAGCGCGTCGAGCGCGAGGGCATCGAAGCCTGGTTCAAGCTCGATCCCGCTGAACTGCTCGGCGAAGAAGCCGGCCAGTACGACAAGAGTCGCGACACCCTCGACGTCTGGTTCGATTCCGGCACCACCCACTGGCACGTGCTGCGTGGCTCCCATGCCGAGCTGGCCCATGACCAGGGTCCGGTGGCCGATCTCTACCTCGAGGGTTCCGACCAGCATCGTGGCTGGTTCCATTCCTCGCTGCTGACCGGTTGCGCCATCGACGGCCACGCACCCTACAAGGAACTGCTGACCCATGGCTTCACCGTGGACGAGCAGGGCCGCAAGCAATCCAAGTCGCTGGGCAACGTGGTCGCCCCGCAAAAGGTCATCGACAGCCTGGGCGCCGACATTCTGCGCCTCTGGGTCGCCTCCACCGACTACACCGGTGAGATGGCGGTCTCCGACCAGATCCTGCAGCGCAGCGCCGACTCCTATCGCCGTATCCGCAACACCGCGCGCTTCCTGCTTTCCAACCTCTCCGGCTTCGATCCGGCGGTGAATCGGGTCGCTCCCGAAGACATGATCGATCTGGATCGCTGGGCGGTGGATCGTGCGCTGCTGCTGCAACAGGAAATCGAACAGGCCTACGCCGAGTATCGTTTCCTCAACGTCTACCAGAAGGTGCACAACTTCTGCGTGCAGGAGCTGGGCGGCTTCTACCTCGATATCATCAAGGACCGCCAGTACACCACCGGCGCCGACAGCCTGCCGCGGCGTTCCTGCCAGACCGCGCTGTATCTCATCGCCGAGGCCCTGGTGCGCTGGATCGCGCCCATCCTGTCCTTTACCGCCGACGAGATCTGGCAGTACCTGCCGGGCGAGCGGGAAGAGTCGGTGATGCTGACCACCTGGTACGACGGCCTCTTCGCCCTGCCCAAGGGCGCGACCCTGGATCGCGCCTACTGGGATCAGGTGATGGCGGTCAAGGCCGCGGTCAACAAGGAGCTGGAGAACCAGCGCGCCGCCAAGACCCTGGGCGGCAGCCTGCAGGCGGAGATCACCCTCTACGCCGACAGCGCCCTGCAGAGCGTGCTGGAGGCCCTGGGCAATGAACTCAGGTTCGTGCTGATCTCGTCCCAGGCCGCTGTCCAGCCGCTGGAAAAGGCTCCGGAAGGCGCCGTGGCCAGCGAACTGAGCGGCCTCAAGCTGGTGGTCCGCAAGTCCGAGGCACCCAAGTGCGCCCGTTGCTGGCACCACAGCCACAGCGTTGGCAAGGATGTCGCGCACCCAGAGATATGCGAGCGCTGCGTGACCAACGTCTATGGTGCCGGCGAGGTGCGCGAGCATGCGTGACGCCTCGCGTTTCGGTGCCTTGCCCTGGTTGGCCCTGAGTGTGCTGGTGATCCTGCTGGATCAGCTGACCAAACTCTACTTCCAGGCCAACCTGTCGCTCTACCAGAAGGTGCCGGTGATTCCGGACATCCTCAGTTGGACCCTGGCCTACAACCCGGGCGCTGCCTTCAGCTTCCTGGCCGATCACTCCGGTTGGCAGCGCTGGTTCTTCGCCGGCATCGCCGCGATAGTGAGCGTGGTTCTGGTGGTCTGGCTCAAGCGCCTGCGCAACGACACCTGGACCGCCATCGCCCTGGCCCTGATCCTGGGTGGTGCGCTGGGCAATCTCTATGACCGCCTGGTCCTGGGCCACGTCATCGACTTCATCCTGGTGCACTGGCGCCAGGAGTGGTACTACCCGGCCTTCAACCTGGCCGACAGCGCCATCACCGTCGGTGCCGTGATGCTGGCCCTGGACATGTTCCGCAAGAAGAAGCCCGAGGAAGCCCATGGCTGAGATCACCATCGGCCCGGATACCCGGGTCACCCTGCATTTCGCCATCAAGCTGCAGAATGGCGACGTGGTGGACAGTACCTTCGACAAGGCGCCGGCCACCTTCACCGTCGGCGACGGCAATCTGCTGCCCGGCTTCGAGCAGGCGCTGTTCGGCCTGGAGGCCGGTACCAAGACCAGCCTGACCATTCCGCCGGAGCGCGGCTTCGGCCAGCCCAACGACGGCAATCTGCAGACCATGGCGCGGGATGATTTCAGTGACATGGAGCTGTCGCCCGGCCTGCTGATCATCTTCAGCGACGCCGCCGGTGGCGAGATGCCTGGCGTGGTCAAGAGCTACGACGACGAGCAGGTGATCATCGACTTCAACCACCCGCTGGCCGGCCGTGTGCTGACCTTCGACGTGGAAATCCTGGCCATCGAGCCTGCCGTCTCCCATTGATCCAACGCCGCCCGTGAAGCGGGCAGAGGAGCCTATGCAGATCAAGCTCGCCAATCCCCGCGGCTTCTGCGCCGGCGTGGACCGCGCCATCGACATCGTCGACCGGGCGCTGGACGTTTTCGGTCCGCCCATCTATGTGCGTCACGAAGTGGTGCACAACAAGTTCGTGGTCGACAACCTGCGCGCCCGTGGCGCCGTCTTCGTCGAAGACGTGGCCGATGTACCGGACGACGTCATCCTCATCTTCAGCGCCCACGGCGTCTCCCAGGCCGTGCGCCGCGAGGCCGCCGAGCGTGGCCTCAAGGTGTTCGACGCCACCTGTCCGCTGGTGACCAAGGTGCACATGGAAGTCGCGCGCTACAGTCGTGACGGCCAGGAATGCATCCTCATCGGCCATGCCGGGCACCCGGAGGTGGAGGGCACCATGGGCCAGTACGATGATCGTGCCGGCGGTGCCATCTACCTGGTGGAAGACGAGGAAGACGTGGAAAAGCTCGAGGTGCGCAACCCCGAAGCCCTGTTCTACGTCTCCCAGACCACCCTGTCGATGGATGACACCCGCAAGGTGATCGATGCTCTGCGCGCCAAGTTTCCCCACATCAATGGTCCGCGCAAGAACGACATCTGCTACGCCACCACCAATCGCCAAGACGCGGTAAAGACCCTGGCCCTGGAAAGCGACGTGGTGCTGGTAGTCGGCAGCCCCAGCAGTTCCAACTCCAACCGCCTGCGCGAACTCGCCGAACGCCTGGGCACCCCGGCCTACCTCATCGATGGCGCCGAAGACCTGCAGCGGAGCTGGTTCGAGGGCGTCCAGCGCATCGGCGTCACCGCCGGCGCCTCGGCCCCCGAAGTCCTGGTACGCGGCGTCATCGACCAGCTGCAGAGCTGGGGCGCCACCGGCGAAGTCGAGCTGGAAGGCGAGCCGGAACACATCACGTTCACCCTGCCGCGAGAGCTCAGGGTAAAGGCGGTCTAGGACGTCGCTGGCGCGCTAGCGGCGCCAGCAGTCGGCGGTGGTGACGTTTTGGCCGGTTTGGCCCTTCAAGCCGGTGTTGGTGAGTGTCAGATTCCCGCACCTGTCATTGGCCATCGTACCCGGGTTGTTCGGCGTCGCCGTCGCCGTATAGGACGTACCCGCATTTCCTATAGTGATCGAGAAGGTATAGCCGGTACCCGTGGGGTAGGGCGGGGCCGGATTATCCGGCACATCCGTCTGCCCGAGTGTCTTCGAATAGCGCCCTGTACCTGTGTTGTAGCGCTCCATGAATTGCGCCAACTGCATCAGAGACGCCTCGGCGTCGGTACGATTCGTCCTTCTGACATGCTCCATGTAGGAGGGGTAGGCGATGGCCGCAAGAATGCCCGCGATGGCCACCACTATCATCAGCTCTATCAGGGTAAAGCCACGCTGTTGGCTTCTAGGTCGCATTCCAATTATCTCATTCATCTGATTTCACGCCAGGAAGCGCGTTCTGAAACGCGGGAGCCTTTATTGACAGGTTCGCATTGGGGCTGCCCTGTTGCTGAGCCGGTATAGCAGATGAGGTCGGTATCAGCACTGTCTCCCCGATTTATATAGGTCGGAGTCTTCACGATGCCTTGTTGAGTATCAATGAGCCCTGAGTAAGGGATTTTGGTGCCATCAGCGGCCAGGTAGTAGTCCTGATCATTGATTACGCCATCGCCATTGAAGTCGAGCGGGCTATAGGTCAGGCGTGAGCCGGTTTGAGCATCAATGATCATTAGCGCGCTGATCCCACCTCCTTTGCAAGCATCAGGAGAGGGAATAAGTGAAGTGAAGGTCAGGGCCCCATTCCTGAGTTTTGAGCGGGCGATAACGCGTTCCCCCTGGCGGTTGTTGTTGAAGGCCAGATCCAGGTACCAACCTGACTTGTCCGAAGGGATATCGTTGTTGCTTACCACTCGAAGAGTTCTGGTGCCTGAGGACTGCTGTGCGATGAAGGTCTGTTGTACCAAGGCGCTACGCTGGATCGTCACCCCTTTATCAATCAGGCCGTAGTAACTCTCGAGACGCGGGGAGGCCGGCACATCGCTATCGCCCGTCTGGTAGTAGCTCCCTGTGCCAAAAAGCACAACCGGATTTCCGTACTTGTTTAGGGTTACGGAGAGCGCCGAGGTGATGGGCTGCACTGCATCGGTAGTCGTATTGCCTACTCTCGCAGTAAACAGGGGGCTACTGCCAAGGGTGCTGGGAATGCCCCAGTTAGCCGGATCGGCGCCTTTTAGGTCAAAGCGCCAGATATTCCCTTTGGTGTCAGGTACATAGAGCCGGTCGGCAATGCGGTCGTTAGTCAGGTCGACAGCTACAGCTTCTCCCAATCCACCACTGGTATTGACGGTGAAACTGGCCATTACACTGCCGTTGGCAGCGTCAAGAATCCAGACTTTACCCGATGTGGCGGTGCCATTGACAAAGCCGCTGGTTACAATCACCCCGAATTTTCCATTTTCCAGGGCCACCAGCGAAGGGCGTTGGATAGGGTAGTTCATTTGCGAAGACGAGAACTCCCACTTCACGCTTGGTGCACTCGGATCCGTAACGTCGAGTGCGAAGACGGAGTTGCCACCAGCGCCGGCGGTGCCTACGGCTAGGGTTTTCCAAGCGCTATCCACCCAGGCGTGCCCAACTGTTATTCCGCCGTCGACATAGTACCGATGGCTGTAGTCTCGCTGCGTTAGGCGATAAAGCTGCCCAAGAAGCGTTCGGGGGACGAAAGCAAACAGTTCATTACCACCACCGTTTGTGGAGGTGTCAAATGCGTGCAGCATGCCGTCGTTAGCCCCAACCACGACAAAGGGTTTGCTGTCCTTTATGGTTTGACGGAAGGTGAGGTAGCCAGGACCTGCTTGGCCCCAGGAGGCGCCACTAAGCAGGTTGTAGCCGAAATCCATAGGTCCCGCATAGTAGGGGTCCGAGTTTACGATATCGCCTAGCCGACTCTTTCGTGTCCGCATGGGGTTGCTCGAGCGTGTTTCATAGGAGCGATCACCACGCAGATAGTTGAGTCGTGCCTCGCCTTCGGCATCGCTAACGAGCGTTGTTCCATCTGCGGTCTGACGCAGGGCAGTTTTGGCATCACTGTCCAACACGCTCCATTTGAAGCTCTTGCCGCCACTTGAATAGGTGACATTAGCGTCAAGTGCCCGGGTGCTTGAGGTCAGTGCGTTGCTGGTCAATATGGTGCGCCCATCAGGCGAGGCATTGTCTAATTGGGCAGCTGCGCTCCAAGTAGCGATATTACTGGCGACCCCTGAACTGTTGATGCTCAGCGACTGCAGGTCACCGCTCCAGTACTTTGGCTCGAACGAGCTTCTAAAAAGGGCGCTGCCGGTTTCCAGTTCGGTACTGTTGCTGCCAAGAGAAGTGCTGGTTGTGCTTGTTTCTTGAACGATTTTAGAAAAGGCGTTTTTTAGGCCGCTGACCATCGCGTCGGCATCGCCACCGACGAAGAAGTTGTCGGGTCGCTTATCACCGGTCGAAAGGATCTGACCATTAGTGGTCCACATGGCTTCTGTGATGCTGGCGGAGTTTGCCTTGTCAGGATCGAAGTTCTGAGGAACGGTAAAGCCGCCATATTTGGTAGCTAGCCAATATTGGTTGCTCGTTTTGCTCTTGAGTTGCTGATTCTCCCTGACATCTACCCAGTAAGTGGAGATGGTCTGGTTCCCAGATAAATCTCCGCGTTGGTCGCGCACATGAGCGTCGTAAGCGAGGCCAGCGATGTATGCTGAGTTTTCTCGGCCCGAGAAAGGCGTACTGATGGTGATACCTTCCAGCGAGGCGACTTCAGCGGTCACTTTGCTTACATCCACGGTTTTATCTGCGTCTACTTCAGGTGGTATGTCAGGTTCCGCGTTGCGACGGGTGTTTCCAGGCAAATTCTTGTCATTCCATGTGTTTACATCCCCAATGCCGAGAATGACATTCTTTTGGCAGGAGTAGGTGATGGGATCGTTCCAAGTAGTCACGACCGGGAATCCGTCAGCTTGTGCATAACGGTTATCACTATCGCCTGTAAGATTGCTATAGGCTGTTACGTTTCCTTGGTTCTTGAAGTAGCGTATTGCGGTGTAGTAGAGCTCGCTAACCGGGTCGTAGTCTTTGAGGTTTTTATAGTTGTTTCCACTGTAAGGCATAGAGCCAAATTTGTTTATATAGTTGATGACGCCGCTGTTGGCGACGCGGCTACCGCCATCTATATTGGCGTTCGTCGCATTGGCTTCTGCGGGGGAAGGGTTGGTGACCAGAATACCCGTTGTCGAGCTCCATTCTGCTCTCCCTTTCGTCTGGTCCGGAGGATTGGGTCCTATGTAGGCTTGATTGGCCCGCAAAACCCCGCCGTCCCTCAAAGAGTTCCCATCGTTTAGATAGCTGAATGCAGAGTACCGTAGGCGATCCGAATATTGCTGTAAAAGTCCCTCGGGTTTGTATTGCCCATTCGGATACAGTTTGCAGTTCGCCTCTTTGAGTGCTTCTGATACGCAAACTTTTACCTGAACTTTGAGTCGGTAAACGCTTTTTACGGATTGTCCACGAGGTGTGTAAGCAGTATTAAGTTTTCCCCCAGACCATTGCGCTGAGTTTTCAGGATCGTAGTCGACCCATTCAGCCTGGCCTTCGCCTGAAGCTTCACTTCCTCCTATTTTATCGGACCAGTTGGAAATCAACATGTCGAAGTTGAGTCCCTGTAGGCGAATGTTCAGGTTTGCCCAGTTATTTAAAGGCAGCGCTCCCGTCAATTGCGCCATGTTTTGGCCAGTATTGATTCGGTTGCCGGCTGAGTTTTGACCGCTGTGACGGGCTTTTTGCAGGATGGTCGAGGTAGTGCTGTCGACAATTCGATTGCCGCCCGTCAAGGCGCTGCGGAAAGGGTCGATCGTAGGGGTGGCGGCCCAGTTGAGAAAATTTCCGCTCCACTGCTTGTCGCCAGTGCAGCGGAAATTGGAGGCGCTGCTCGTTGTGCTTGCTGGATAGAAATAACGATCGACGTCCTGAGTGCCGTATTGATAGAGATAGCACTTTTCCGAATCGAAATAGCCGCTATAGCGAGTTGAGGCGACATAGTTTCCTATATTGGCCACGGACAGAACGGTAGGCCATTCGACGGAGGGCACCAGCGCCAGACTGCCAGGAATGTCACTGCCAATGATGAGCGGACTTTGGGAAACAGCTGCTTGAGCTATGGGTAGAGCGCTGCCAAACAGGCCCAATGCGAGAGCTGTGAAGCAAAACCTAGCGGCAGATAGTGACGAGAGAGGATTCATTGCCGGATCTCCGAACGCTAACGCCTGATGTAGAGGGTGCTTATATTGACCGTGGAGCTGGCGGCTGGCGTGCTCGCAGTATCCTGTGAGCTCCCGAGCCCTTTGCTTTCGATGCGAATGACGCTGGTAGTGACAGGTACACCGGCCTCGATACTGTCGCCGGCTTTGCGGATGGTCACGCCGGGTAGGGGATTCATACGATAAGTCGCCTGCCCTTGGTTAGAGAGGGTTGTTGCATTGGTCCAGGCGGTGGTAAGCGCAGTCGTTTGCCAGTCGGCTACAGAGCGATTCCTTGCTGCCTGCTCTGCGTCTCGCTGGGCCATTTCGGCAGTCTGGAAGGCGAGGTTTTCATCGCGCAGGTTTCCGGCCATACGCTCTTGCAAGACCGTGCCTCTCATGCTGCCAATGGCGATCAGCGTCATCAGGAGCAACATGACCAGCGTCACGATGAGTACCGCGCCATTTTGTCGATTCGAGGGGTTTTTCATGGCAGGTGATTACGAATCCCAACGGTAAGCGTGAAGGCTTGGGCGAGTCGGCCATCGGCGATCGTCCTGTCACTACCCATGAAACGAAGGGTTTGATTGGGCGAAACCACATTCCTCTGGCGACTGACCGCGAGGAGATTCACCCGAACGGAAACGACACTCTGCCAATTGCCAGTTAAGTTGGCGTCATTCGCCTCGAGGTAGTCACCCGTTATCTGGCCGTTGGCGTCACCCAGGGCGTATTGAATTTGCAAATCCTGAATGCCTTCGGTCAGCTCCTCCGGTGTCGCGCTGGCAGCCGAAGTGTCGGTAGCTCCGTAGCGGGTACGCCATAGAGAGGGCGCGCCGCTGGTAGCGTCATCCCTCAGATAATAGAGGACGCTCTGATAGCTCAAAACCTGAGCTGTATCGTTATAAAGGCGACTGAAGCTTTTCCCGGTAGGAAGTGAGACGGATGTGCCTGAAGTGCTTTGATTGACGAAGAAATCGCAGGCCACTGGATCCGACACAATGATGAGACTACCTTTTCTAGCGCCATTGTCCGTAGTGCCAGTGGTGAGACTCGTCGCCGTAGCCACGGTGCCGGTGGGTAGTGCCATGACTACCGGATTCACCGCGTGTTTGAGCAGAACAACATCAGTGGCCGCGGTGCGCGCATTGTATGTCGGACTCAACCAGGCAGGTACCGTGCCTGGATTGGTATTGCTCCAGCCTCTGATACCGCTACCGAGAACGTATCTTTCGTCTTCTATGCCATTTGAATCCCTGGTCAGGGTGCTGGGCGTCAGATCATTCAGTTGGCTCAGGCACTCGCCTCGATAACCCGCATTACGAAGGTCGAAGGCTAAGAACTCCAAGGCGAAGCGACCGGATTCTTGAACCTGTGATAGAGCTGCATTGGTCTGATATGTCTGTCGTGATGAAAGAAACAGCTGTAGCACTCCGCCTATGAGAACCAGACCCAGCAGTAGAGCAATCATCAGTTCGATGATAGACAGGCCAGCCTGACGATGAAACGCTGCGCGGTTCATAGGCGGGTCCTATAGGCAAAGGTTTCCGTTTTTCGAGCGGTTAGCTGGTCGCTTGTTTCATTGGCACTTTTAATCCGCCCCCGTCCGTCATCCCAACGAATACTCACTGTAACGATGTTGCTGTCAGTCACGATGGTGCCAGTGCCCTGAGGTAAACTATTCGCCAAGTTGTTCAACCACTCTGCGAGGTCGCGCTTGTCCTGGGTACCTTCAACCGCATGAGTATTGGAGGATGTGGGAAAGCTACTGGTAGTGTAATTGCCCGCCAGTGCCATTTTTCTATTCGCACGCATTCGCTCCACGATGTCGCTGGCTAGAACGGTCGCTTGCGAGCGGTAATAAGCCCCCTGATTGCTCTGCGTACTGACGGCTTGCAGGCCAGCCAGCCCCAACAGACCGATAGCAAGAATGAACATTGCTATCAGAACTTCGATCAGGGTGGCGCCGCGCTGCCGGTAGTTGGGACTCATGGCTGTTGACACCCGTTTTGATTGACGGAGGCGCTACCTGTGAGGTTGAGCGAAACGGTGCGTGTGCAGCTAGGTGTACTGAGAGTGAAAGTCTGATTTGCGGTCAGGGTAGTCAGGCCATTGCTGCGAAAGGTTATGCCAGCGCTTGGTCCGGTAAGGGTGATACCGTTGATGCTCTCCCAGACTTGAATCACCAGATTGCCCTGGATCAGTAGCCATCCAGCGGCCCAGTCGGTGCCGTTTTCACAGGCATTGCCCTGCGTATTGCGACGACAAAGCATTACATCGGCACGACGTTTTAGTCCCTCTGAACGTGCTATCTGGAGCGCACCGACCAGTTCATTGCTGGCCACGGCAGCTCTGTTGCTTTGTACTGTCCTATTGAAGGAAGGCGCAGCAATGCTGACCACGATCGCCAGAATGGCGAGCGCTACCAGGGTTTCGATCAGGGTAAAGCCGTACTGGGTCCGCATCGTCGGTTTCGCTGGGCTGGAAGGCCAAGCATGGGGGATCATGCCTGGCTGGACCAGCGTACGGCGGATATCCGGTCGAAACGGGAAGGTGTCTGGTCAGGACGTTCAGGCGCAGCGATCGCTGGTGCGAAGATTCGCCACCTCGATCCGCCCTGCCTTGTTCAGGACCAGTCGTGCGCGCGGCTCGGCGCCTTGGCAGAGGATGAAGCTGCCGTTCAGGGCGTCGGTCACGCCGCTGTTTAAAAATGTCAGATGCGGTAGCGTACGGAAATTGTTCCACCGCCAGTGCAGTCCCTCGGGGAGCTGACTGATCAGCAGGGTGGGCTCTTCGACTGATTGAAGGCCATCGCGATCCCAGTCGCGGAAGACGCGGGTGGTAGCCGACCAGAGGTTCGAGCCGTCGCACTCGCCGGTCGGTGCATGACAGATGGACACAGTGGCATGGCCATTGATCGCAGCCGCCCGTGCGAAGTTGACTGTCTCCCTGAGTTGCTGAATGGCCAGCTGCTGGCGATTGCGCTGCAGCATTCCCCCAAAGGCGGGGACGGCCAGGGAGGCCACAATACTCAGTATGCTGAGGCAGATCAGGGATTCAAAGAGGCTGAAGCCTCGCGCGATGCGATAGGTCATGTTGACGTCCTTGTGGGTAGGCGGCCTTCCTGGCCGCGCTAGCCGTTTTGCGCCAGGACGGCGGAACAGTCAATTCCAGGATGTAGAGGTGTGACGTGATCTTTGATGTAGCGGTGGTCGGGGCGGGTGCAATAGGGCTGATGTCGGCCTATCACCTGTCCTTGAGCGGTCGGCGGGTGGTGGTGGTCGAGCGCGGCGAGCCGGGGCGGGAGGCGTCCTGGGCCGGCGGCGGGATCGTGTCGCCGCTGTATCCGTGGCGCTATCAGCCGGCGGTGACGGCGTTGGCGCACTGGTCGCAGGATTTCTATCCGGTGCTGGGGGAACGGTTGCGGCAGGAGACGGGGGTGGACCCCGAGGTCGAGGTGACCGGGCTGTACTGGCTCGATCTGGAGGACGAAACCGAGGCGTTGGACTGGGCGCGGCGCAATGTGCGGCCGCTGGCGTCGGTGTCGGTCGCGGCGGTGCGGCAGCGGGTGCCGGTGCTGGGGCCGGGCTATGAGCGGGCGGTCTTCATGGCGGGGGTGGCCAATGTGCGCAATCCCCGGCTGGTGCGCTCCCTGCGCGAAGCCCTGCTGCGCATGCCCAATGTGACGCTGGTGAGCGAGTCGCCGGTGACCGGTTTCCTGCGCCAGGGTGAGCGGGTAGTGGGGGTGCAGACCGCGCGCGAGGCCATCCATGCCGAGTCCGTGGTGGTCTGTGCCGGGGCCTGGAGCGGTGAGTTGCTGCAGAGCCTGGGGTTGGCGGTGCCGGTGCGGCCGGTGAAGGGGCAGATGCTGCTGTATCGCCAGCCGGTGGGTTATCTGACCAGCATGGTGCTGGCCAAGGGGCGCTACGCCATTCCGCGCCGCGATGGGCATATCCTCATCGGCAGTACCCTGGAGCACGCCGAATTCGACAAGACGCCGACCGCCGAGGCGCTGGCCAGCCTGCAGGCCTCGGCCGCCGAGTTGCTGCCGGCCCTGGCCGGCCAGGCGCCGGTGGCGCACTGGGCGGGACTGCGGCCGGGGTCGCCGGATGGCGTGCCCTTCATCGGGCCGGTACCGGAGCTGCCTGGGCTGTGGCTAAACTGCGGGCACTATCGCAACGGCCTGGTGCTGGCGCCGGCGTCCTGCCAGTTGCTGACCGATCTGCTCACCGAGCGCACGCCCATCATCGATCCGGCGCCCTATGCGCCAGGCGCGCGGTTGGCGGTGGGCTGATCAGTCGATGCCGAGCTTCTTCAGTCGATAGCGCATCGACCGGAAGGAGAGGCCCAGGCGTTCCGCAGCGGCGGTGCGATTCCAGCGGGTCTCTTCGAGGGCCTGCATGATCAGCTGGCGTTCGATGGACTCCAGGTGGTCTTCCAGATTGGCGATGTTGGCCAGGCTGGCTTCGCCGGTGGCGGTGGCTGCCGGGGCATCGGCCAGGCGTAGATCGGCCGGGCGGATGACGTCGCCCTCGCAGAGGGTGTAGGCCCGCTCCAGCATGTTTTCCAGTTCCCGCACGTTGCCGGGGAAACGGTAGCTCTTGAGCTTGGCCAGGGCATCCTCGCCCAGCGTGGCCGCGGCCAGGCCGGCGTCGCGTGCCAGGCGTTCGAGCATATGGTTGGCCAGGATGCCGATGTCTTCGCGGCGCTCGCGCAGGGCCGGCACCTGCAATTCGATGACGTTGAGGCGGTAGTAGAGGTCCTGGCGGAAGGTCCCGGCGGCGACTTCGGCGGCCAGATCCCGGTGGGTGGCGCTGAGAATGCGCACGTCCAGGCTGATCTCCTGTTGGCTGCCTACCGGGCGCACGGCCTTTTCCTGGATGGCGCGCAACAGCTTGACCTGCATCGGCAGCGGCAGGTCGGCTACCTCGTCGAGAAACAGGGTGCCGCCCTGGGCGGCCTGGAACAGGCCCTGCTTGTCCTCGATGGCGCCGGTGAAGCTGCCCTTGCGGTGGCCGAAGAATTCGCTTTCCACCAGTTCCGAGGGGATGGCGCCGCAGTTGACCGGTACGAAGGGGCGACCGGCCCGCGGCCCCTGCTCATGGATCAGTCGTGCCACCCGCTCCTTGCCGCTGCCCGATTCGCCGCTGATGTAGACCGGCGCCTGGCTGCGCGCCAGTTTGGCGATCTGGTTGCGCAGGGCGCGCATGGGCGGCGATTCGCCGAGCAGCTGGGTTTCGCTGGCACCGGCCGCTGCCGGGGCAGGCCCGGACAGCCGCAGGGCGGTGCCTACCAGCTCACGCAGGCGCGGCAGGTCCACCGGCTTGGTAAGGTAGTCGAACGCACCGGCCTTGAGGGCCTGGACCGCGGTTTCCAGGCTGCCGAAGGCGGTGATCATGGCTACCGGCAGTTGCGGAAAGCGTTGCTGGATGAACTGGATCAGGTCCAGTCCCGAGCCGTCAGGCAGGCGCATGTCGGTCAGGCAGAGGTCGAAGCTTTCCCGTTCGAGGATGGCCCGGGCATCGGCGATGTTCTTGGCGCTGGCGGTGTCGAGCTTCATCCGCCCCAGGGTGATCTCCAGGAGTTCGCGGATATCGGGTTCATCGTCGACGATCAGGACTTTCTGTCGGGCCATGCTCAGCTCATTGTGCGGGGATGGGCGAAGGTGATGCGAAAACAGCTGCCGTTCGCCAAGGGATGATAGCCAAGTCTGGCCTGGTTGCTCTCGCAAAGCTCACGGGAGATGTACAGCCCCAGCCCGGTTCCCTTGTTCTCGGTGGTGAAGAAGGGCTCGAACAGGTGGTCGAGTTGCTCGGCGGCAACGCCCGGTCCGTCGTCGACCACTTCGAGGATGGGCAGGTCGCTTTCCGGATCGCGGTAGGTGCTGAGCCAGACCTGGCCGATGCCGTGCTTCTGGCAGCTGTAGCGCAGGCCGTTCTGCACCAGGTTGGTCAGGATCTGGCCCAGTTGGTGGGGATCCATGTGCGTCTGCAGGGTGCCCGGCTCGGTCTTGACGTGCAGCGTCTGGCCGGCGGGCAGGGTAGGGCGCAACTCCCCGGCGAAGCGGTGCGCCCAGTAGCGCAGGTCGATCAGCTGAGGGGCGGCCTGCTGGCGGCGAGACAGCTGCAGGACGTTCTCCACCACTCGATTCATTCGCCGCGACTGGTCCTGGATGATCTGCGCCAGGCGCCGGTCCGGCGTGGCCAGCTCCTCGGATTCCTGCAGCAGCTGGGCGGCGTGACTGATGGCGCCCAGCGGATTGCGGATCTCGTGGGCGATGCCGGCAGTGAGGCGACCCAGGGAGGCGAGCTTGAGTTGCTGGGCCTGCTGGGCGATGCGCGAGACGTCTTCGAGAAAGGTCAGCACCCGTTCGCCTTCGCCCTGCTGCAGGCGAGCGAAGCTGGGTTGCAGCAGCGGGCCGTTGGCATAGGCGCGCCAGGGCGCCGGCCGGATACTGGGATTGCGCTCCCACTCCTCGAGGCGTTGGGCGAGACCCAGGGCCAGGGGGGCGATGGTGTCCTCGTCGTCCACCCCCAGCAGGCGGCGGGCTGCCGGATTCACCAGCAGCACCTGGTATTCGGCATCGAACACCAGGATGCCGGTCCGCATCCGTTCGAGGATCAGGGCGTTGAGGGCTTCCAGTTCGGCCACGGCCGTGGCGCGGGTTTCGGCCAGGGCCTGGCTGTCCAGCAGCCGCCGGACCAGGCCTTGCACCAGCAGCGCCGTGGCGAAGCAGAGGGTGCCCAGGCCCGCCGCCTGCACATAGCCACTGCCGCTGTCGCCGCGGCGCAGGTCGAGATAGCCGGTCGCCAGCAGCAGGGCGATGGCCGCCAGGGCGGCGATCAGCAGGCCGCGGCGGCCGCGGATCAGGACATTGGACACCCCGACGGTCACCACCAGCAGACTGCCCATGCCGCTGGCGATGCCGCCGGCCAGGAAGAACAGCCCGCCCAGGGCGAGGATGTCGATCAGCGCCAGGGTGAAGGCGCGACCGCGCAACAGCCGCTGGCCGACCGCCAGCACGGCGTTGATGGCGAGATAGGCCCAGCTGGCCTGGCGGAACAGCTGGCCGTCGACGGTGCGCAGCCAGTGCTGGTCCAGGTCGCTGGAAATCAGCACCACCAGCGCCAAGCCGATGACGATGCGATAGAGGTGATAGAGCCGCAGGACCGCGTCGGCTCTCAGGGTGCCTGGATCAGTCGCGGTGCTCATGCTGCAACCGGCGATGTTCGGCGCTGCAGTACCAGCGCTGGCCTTCGCCATCGGCCAGGGCTCTCTCCTGGGGCACGTGCACGCCGCAATGGGCGCAGCGCACCATGGGGTTGGGCGGTAACGGACGGGCCTTGCCGGACGGCGTCTGCGTCTTGCCGCGCCACCAGCGTCTGATCATCCAGAACAGCGCGCCCAGGAGGACGAGCCACAACAGCAGGCGAAGCAGACCCATGGCGATCTCGCAGCGTGAAGGAGGGTGGAGTTTAGCAGGGCCGCTGCAGGCGGTGAGCCCCGCATGGCATCGATTGTCCCGCTTCGCTGCTTGCGGGAAAATGCGCCGATCAATCGGGCAAGGAAGAGTGCATGAGTCAGTTGCTGAACGTCGTGATGGCGCAGGTGAACCTCAAGGTCGGCGACATCCATGGCAATGTAGAGCGCATCATCGCCGCCGCCCGGCAGGCCCGGGATGAGCTGCAGGGCGATCTCATCGTCTTTCCGGAGCTGTCGCTGTGCGGCTATCCCCCGGAGGACTTGCTGCTGCGCTCGAGCATGCAGCGCCGGATCGAGCAGGGGCTGCAGCGGATCCGCCAGGAGATCGCCGGCATCCATGTGCTGGTGGGCTTTCCTTGGCTGGAGGAGGGGCGACGCTACAACGCCTGCGCGGTCTATCGCGATGGCGCCGAGCTGGCCTTCTATCGCAAGCAGCAATTGCCCAACTACCGGGTGTTCGACGAGAAGCGCTATTTCGAGCCGGGCGACAGAGCGGCCGTGTTCGACTACCAGGGCGTGCCCATCGGCGTCACCATCTGCGAGGACATCTGGTTCGCCGAGCCCATGGCCAGGGCACGAGCGGCCGGGGCGCGACTGATGCTCAACCTCAATGCCTCGCCCTTCCACGGCGGCAAGCAGCCGGAGCGCGAGGCCGTGGTGGGCGAGCGTGCCCGCGAGGGCGGCATGCCGGTGGTCTACGTCAACCAGGTGGGTGGCCAGGACGAGCTGGTATTCGACGGTCATTCCTTCGTGGTCGATGCCCGGGGGCAGGTCAGTCAGCGCGCGCCGGCCTTCGTCGAAGGCCTCTATCCGGTGATCATCGATGCGGCCCTGCAACCGCAGCCGGCCGAACTCGCCCCCGTCGCCTCGCTGGAGGCCAGCGTCTATGACGCCCTGGTGCTCGGGGTGCGCGACTATGTGTGCAAGAACGGCTTCAAGGGCGTGGTGCTGGGCCTGTCCGGTGGCATCGATTCGGCCCTCGTGCTGGCGGTCGCCGTGGATGCGCTGGGCGCGGAGCAGGTGGAGGCGGTGATGATGCCCTATCACTACACCGCCCAGATCAGCCTGGACGACGCCGAAGCCGAGGCGCGGACGCTGGGAGTGCGCTACAGCGTCTTGCCCATCGCACCCATGGTCGAGGCCTTTCAGGCGACTCTGGCCAGCGAATTCGCCGGACTCGGGCGGGATACCACCGAGGAGAATCTGCAGGCGCGTTGCCGCGGGACCCTGCTGATGGCCATCTCCAACAAGAAGGGCTATCTGGTGCTCACCACCGGCAACAAGAGCGAGATGGCCGTCGGTTACGCCACCCTCTATGGCGACATGGCCGGTGGCTTCGACGTGCTCAAGGATGTGCCCAAGACCCTGGTGTTCCGCCTCTGCGAATACCGCAATCGCGCGGGCGAGGTGATTCCCCGGCGTGTGATCGATCGCCCGCCATCGGCCGAGCTGTCGCCGGACCAGAAGGACGAGGACTCGCTGCCGCCCTATCCGGTGCTCGACGAGATCCTGCGGCTGTATGTCGAGCAGGATCTCTCGGCCGTGGACATCGTCGCTGCCGGCTTCGACGAGGAAACGGTGCGCAGGGTGCTGCGCCTGGTGGATCTCAACGAATACAAGCGGCGCCAGGCGGCGGTGGGCGCCCGGGTCACCCAGCGCGGTTTCGGGCGTGACCGGCGCTATCCGATCACCTCGGGCTGGCGCATCGGCGACTAGCTCGTCGGGCGCCGGACCCCTGCGATCCGGCGCCAGAGGGGGTCGCCAGCCATTGCGGGCAATAAAAAAGGGGAAGCCACTGGCTTCCCCTTTTCACGTCTGCTGCCGGATCAGTCGAACAGACCAAAGGTCAGGCGGCTGAACCAGGAGCGCTTGGCCGGCGCCGGCGTCGCGCCACCGGCCTTCTCGGCTTCGGCCGGGTCGACGATGCGCAGCTCGGGCGCCAGGTTGTCGCGCTCTTCCTGGTACTTGCGCTGGATGTCCTGGCTGGCGCGGGTCTCGCCGGGCGGCAGCGGATCGCTCGGGCGATCGATCAGGCCCAGGGTCGCACGGGTCAGCCAGGAGCGCTGCTGATCCTTGTCGTCCGGCTCGCGCAGCTGGAATTCGCCATCCTTGAGGCTGACGTTGTCCGGGTAGTTGAGCTTGAGGGTTTCCAGGCTGGTGGCCGCCAGGTCGTTGAGACCCAGGTGCTTGTAGGCTTCGGTCATGATCGCCAGGCCATCGCCCACGGACGGAGTGCCCTGGAAGTTCTCGACCACGTAGCGACCGCGGTTGGCGGCGGCCACATAGGCCTTGCGGGTCAGGTAGTAGTGGCCGACGTGCACGTCGTAGGCCGCCAGCAGATTGCGCAGGTAGACCATGCGCGCCTTGGCGTCGGGGGCGTAGCGGCTGTTGGGGAAGCGGCTGGTGAACTGGGCGAAGTCGTTGAATGAATCGCGCGCCGCGCCCGGGTCACGCTTGGTCATGTCCAGTGGCAGGAAGCGCGCCAGCAGGCCGCGGTCCTGTTCGAAGGAGGACACGCCCTTCATGTAGTAGGCATAGTCGACATTGGGGTGTTGCGGATGCAGGCGGATGAAGCGATCCGCCGCCGTGCGCGCCGCCTCGGGCTCGCCATTCTTGTAGTTGGCGTAGATCAGCTCGAGCTGGGCCTGCTCGGCATAGCGACCGAAGGGATACCGCGACTCCAGGGCCTTCAGCTTGCTGATGGCGTCCGTGTAGCTGCTGTTGGAGATATCGCGCTGAGCCTGGGTGTAGAGCTCGCCTTCCGGCAGATTTTCCGGAACCTCGGGTGCTTTCGAGGAGCAGGCGGCGGTGAGGACTAGGCTGGTGACCAGCAGCAGGTGCTTCAATTGCATGGCGGCTTGGATTCCCCGAAACGGTCGGCGGTGCAGGGATGAGCGCGGAGAGCGCTCACCTAGCCTGTGACGGGGCCGGAACCGTCCTGTTATGATGATCGACCCGGAATGCCGGGGCAAAAAAGTCGCCGTATTTAACCACAGGGTCGGGCCGATTCCAAAAGCCCTGCCATTGCCCGCGCAGATCCATGTCCGAATCCATCGTTCTCAATGCCGAAGTCCCCTACGAACTCGGTGGCCAGCGCCTCGATCAGGTCGCTGCCCAGCTGTTCGCCGAACACTCCCGCTCGCGTCTCGCCGCCTGGATCAAGGACGGTAGCCTGACCGTCGACGGCGCCGTGCTGCGTCCGCGTGACACCGTCCATGGCGGCGCCCAGCTGGCGCTGCGCGCCGAGCGCGAGGCCCAGGGCGAGTGGGTGGCCCAGGACATCGAACTGGACATCGTCTACGAAGACGATCACCTGCTGGTGCTCGACAAGCCGGCCGGGCTGGTGGTGCATCCGGCCGCCGGCCATGCCGACGGCACCCTGCTCAATGCCCTGCTGCACCACGTGCCCTCGCTGGACAGCGTGCCGCGTGCCGGCATCGTCCATCGCCTGGACAAGGACACCACCGGACTCATGGTGGTGGCCAAGACCCTGGAGGCCCATACCCACCTGGTCGCCCAGTTGCAGGCGCGCTCGGTGAGTCGCATCTATGAAGCCATCGTCGCCGGGGTGATCGTCGCCGGCGGCACCGTCAATGCACCCATCGGCCGTCATTCCCAGCGCCGCCAGCAGATGGCGGTGATCGCCGGGGGCAAGCCCGCGGTCAGTCACTACCGGGTGCTGGAGCGCTTCCGTGCCTATACCCATACCCGGGTCAAGCTCGAGACCGGGCGCACCCACCAGATCCGCGTGCACATGACCCATGTAGGCTTTCCGCTGGTGGGCGATCCGGTCTATGGCGGTCGCTTCAAGATTCCGCCGGCGACCAATCCGACCCTGGTCAAGACCCTGCGCGAATTCCCGCGCCAGGCACTGCATGCGCGCTTCCTCGAACTGGATCATCCGGTGACCGGCGAACGCCTGCGCTGGGAGTCGCCGCTGCCGGAAGACCTGGTCTGGCTGCTGGATCTGCTGCGCCAGGATCGGGAATCCTTCGAATGATCGACGCCGACTGGTTGCGGCCGGACTGGCCGGCGCCGGTCGGCGTCCAGGCCTGTGTGACCACCCGCGCGGGTGGCGTCAGCCAGGCGCCTTTCGCCAGCTTCAACCTGGGCAACCATGTCGGTGACGATCCGGCTGCGGTCGCCGAAAATCGTCGACGCCTGGGCCAGGCCCTGGGGTGCCAGCCGGCCTGGCTCGAACAGGTCCATGGCACTGCCGTCGTCGAAGCCGATCCGACCCAGGTGCTCCAGGCCGATGCCGCCTGGACGGCCACGCCCGGCATCGCCGTGACCATGATGACCGCCGATTGCCTGCCGGCCCTGTTCTGCCGGCGGGACGGCTCTCGCGTCGCGGCGGCCCACGCCGGCTGGCGCGGTCTCGCGGGTGGCGTGCTGGAAGCGGCTGCCGCCAGTCTGGAGGTCGCTCCCGCCGAGGTGCTGGTCTGGCTGGGCCCCGCCATAGGGCCGGCCAGCTTCGAAGTGGGCGCCGAGGTGCGCGAGGCCTTTGTCACCCAGCACGCCGAGGCCGAGCGGTGCTTCGTGGCCAGGGGCGGCGACAAGTACCTGGGCGATCTCTATGCCCTGGCCCGTCTGCGCCTTTCGGCTCAAGGCATCACGGCGGTTCATGGCGGTGGCTTCGACACCTTCGCCGACGAGGAGCGCTTCTTTTCCTATCGGCGCGGCGCCCGGACCGGTCGCTTTGCCAGCCTGATCTGGATCAACGCCTAAGTATTTTTTCGGATGTCAAGCCTCTGTGGCTTGAATCGTTAGGCATCGCCCCTATCTAAAGGTCATTCCCGCGGGTAATCGAAAGCGCCCTCTGCTGCGCCATCCCGCGTCTCAGATAGGACCTTGCCCATGCGTATAGACCGTTTCACCAGCAAATTGCAGCTCGCTCTGGCGGATGCCCAGTCCCTGGCCGTCGGCCATGACCATCCGGCCATCGAGCCGCTGCACCTGTTCTCCGCGCTGCTCGACCAGCAGGGCGGTTCCATTTCTCCGCTGCTGCGCCAGGTCGGCTTCGACCTCGCCAGCCTGCGCAAGACCCTGGCCGAAGAGCTGGACAAGCTGCCCAAGATCCAGAATCCCACCGGCGACGTGAATCTGTCCCAGGATCTGGCGCGGCTGCTCAACCAGGCCGATCGTCTGGCCCAGCAAAAGGGCGATCAGTTCATCTCCAGCGAGCTGGTGCTGCTCGCCGTCATGGACGAGAACACCCGCCTCGGCAAGTTGCTGCTGGGGCAGGGCGTCTCGCGCAAGGCGCTGGAGAACGCCATCAACAACCTGCGCGGGGGCGAGGCGGTCAATGACCCCAATGCCGAAGACAGCCGCAAGGCGCTGGACAAGTTCACCGTCGATCTCACCAAGCGCGCCGAAGACGGCAAGCTCGACCCGGTTATCGGACGGGACGACGAGATCCGCCGCACCATCCAGGTCCTGCAGCGCCGCACCAAGAACAACCCGGTCCTGATCGGTGAGCCCGGCGTCGGCAAGACCGCCATCGCCGAGGGCTTGGCCCAGCGCATCATCAATGGCGAAGTGCCCGATGGCCTCAAGGACAAGCGCCTGCTGGCCCTGGACATGGGCGCGCTGATCGCCGGCGCCAAATTCCGCGGTGAATTCGAAGAGCGCCTCAAGGGCGTGCTCAACGAACTGGCCAAGCAGGAAGGGCGCATCATCCTCTTTATCGACGAGCTGCACACCATGGTCGGCGCCGGCAAGGCCGAGGGCGCCATGGATGCCGGCAACATGCTCAAGCCGGCCCTGGCCCGTGGCGAGCTGCACTGCGTGGGTGCCACCACCCTCGACGAGTACCGCCAGTACATCGAGAAGGACGCGGCCCTGGAGCGGCGCTTCCAGAAGGTGCTGGTGGACGAGCCGGGCGAGGAAGACACCATCGCCATCCTGCGTGGCCTCAAGGAGCGCTATGAGGTGCACCACAAGGTGGCCATCACTGATGGCGCCATCATCGCCGCGGCCAAGCTGTCTCATCGCTACATCACCGATCGTCAGCTGCCGGACAAGGCCATCGACCTGATCGACGAGGCCGCCAGCCGCATCCGCATGGAGATCGACTCCAAGCCGGAGGCCCTGGATCGTCTGGATCGCCGGCTGATCCAGCTCAAGGTGGAACGTCAGGCGCTGAAGAAGGAAGAGGACGAGGCCGCGCGCAAGCGACTGGAAAAACTCGACGAGGACATCGCCCGCCTCGAGCAGGAATACGCCGATCTGGAAGAGGTCTGGAAGGCAGAAAAAGCCGAGGTCCAGGATTCCGCCCAGTTGCAGCAGCGCATCGAACAGGCGCGCACCGAGCTGGAGGCCGCTCGCCGCAAGGGCGACCTCAATCGCATGGCCGAGCTGCAGTACGGCACCATCCCCGATCTGGAGCGCAGCCTGCAGATGGTCGACCAGCACGAGAAGCCGGCCAACCAGCTCTTGCGCAACAAGGTCACCGAAGACGAGATCGCCGAGGTGGTCTCCAAGTGGACCGGCATTCCGGTCAGCAAGATGCTCGAAGGCGAGCGTGACAAGCTCTTGCGCATGGAAGAGGCCCTGCACAACCGAGTGATCGGCCAGGACGAGGCGGTCACCGCCGTGGCCAATGCTGTGCGCCGCTCGCGGGCGGGCCTGTCCGATCCGAATCGCCCCAGCGGTTCCTTCCTCTTCCTCGGCCCGACCGGGGTGGGCAAGACCGAGCTGTGCAAGTCGCTGGCGGAGTTTCTCTTCGACACCGAAGACGCCATGGTGCGCATCGACATGTCCGAATTCATGGAGAAGCACTCCGTGGCTCGCCTGATCGGGGCTCCGCCCGGCTATGTCGGCTATGAAGAGGGTGGCTACCTGACCGAGGCCGTGCGGCGCAAGCCTTACTCGGTGGTCCTGCTGGACGAGGTGGAAAAGGCTCATCCGGATGTCTTCAACATCCTTCTGCAGGTGCTCGACGACGGGCGTCTGACCGACAGCCAGGGTCGAACCGTGGATTTCCGCAATGCGGTGATCGTCATGACCTCGAACCTGGGCTCGGCGCAGATCCAAGAGCTGGTCGGCGATCCCGATGCCCAGCGCGCCGCGGTGATGGATGCGGTGGCCAGTCATTTCCGCCCCGAGTTCATCAACCGGATCGATGAGGTGGTGGTGTTCGAGCCCCTGGGCCGCGAACAGATCGCCGGCATCGCCGAGATCCAGCTGCAGCACCTGCGGCAGCGCCTGGCCGAGCGTGACCTGCAGCTGGAGCTGTCGCCCGAGGCCTTGGACAAGCTGGTGGCGGTGGGTTACGACCCGGTCTACGGTGCCCGTCCGCTCAAGCGGGCGATCCAGCGCTGGATCGAGAATCCGCTGGCCCAGCGCATCCTTTCGGGCGCCTTCGCGCCGAACAGCCGCATCGAGGGCAGGGTAGAGGGCGACGAGATCGTCTTCGCCTAGGAAATGACCGGGCGATCCCAGGGGTCGCCCGGCCTTTCGCATAAATTTGTGAAAAAACAGCAGGCTAGGTGTTGACGTCTGTTTCCACTTCCGTAAAATGGCGCACCTCACTTACGGCAAAGCCCGAAAGGCACTGACGTAAGAGGGGTTGGAAGATCGAAATTCCGCGATAGCTCAGTCGGTAGAGCAAATGACTGTTAATCATTGGGTCCCTGGTTCGAGTCCAGGTCGCGGAGCCACTTCCATTCTCGGGGTATAGCGCAGCCCGGTAGCGCGCCTGCTTTGGGAGCAGGATGTCGGGAGTTCGAATCCCCCTACCCCGACCATATTTGGGTCGTTAGCTCAGTCGGTAGAGCAGTTGGCTTTTAACCAATTGGTCGTAGGTTCGAATCCTACACGACCCACCATTTTTACCAGAAACCCTCCGCAAGGAGGGTTTTTGCGTTTCTAGGGCATCGTTTTCTCTGTCCGAGATCTGGTCCCTCTGCCTGTGAGGCGCCGACCCGGCTAATGCACAGGGCTAGGTTGCTCTCTCAAATCCCCCTGCATCGAGCAGACTCTGGAACGGGCCGTGTTCTGGTCTGCCACCCTCGATTCTCCTCGCCGCGCTCTATTTCGCCCATCTCCGGCGAACGCCTTGATCCAGGCGGTTACCCGCGCCCATCGAAGCGATAGCCGGTCATAGCGACTGCCCGAGCCCTTACTACTATCAAGGAAGTCACGGGTTTTCAGGCGGTGCGGATGCAGTCGAAGCGCCTCTCGGGTTTTACGCTCATCGAGGTCCTGGTCGTCATAGCGTTGCTGGGCATCGTCACGGCGCTGGCGGCGCCTGGTTTCGCGAGCCTGGTGCAAAGCAACCGGGTCCAGGCGGCAGCGGGGGAGTTGCAGCGTGCCCTCTATTACGCGCGCAGCGAAGCCATGAGTCGCGGTGTGAATGTCGTGGTCACCACGGATCCGGAGGATGCCAACGGCTGGATGGGCGCGCTGAGGATCACCACGGCCAAGACCGTGGTGCTGCCCACTGCCGAAGTGTTGCGGCAGTACAGCGGGGGACTGGGCAACGGCGTCAACGGAACCGGATCCCTGGGCGGTACCCCCCTGACTAGTCTGACCTTCCAACCCAATGGCAGCCTGAAACTCAGCGGTGAAGCCACCATTCGCGTCTGCGCTACCAATGCGCTCACCCAGGGCAAGCAATTCACCCTCAGTCAGGGCGGGGTGCTGACTGTGACCAACTATGCGCCTAACCGTGCCAGCACCGTGGGGTGCAGCTAGATGAAGCGCTGGCAAGGGGGGTTCAGCATGATCGAGGTGCTGGTCAGTCTGGTGATCATCTGCATTGGCGTGTTGGGCATGGTGGCTTTGCAGACCCGCAGTGTGGCGCTGTCCCAGGATTCGGTGCAGCGCAGCAATGCCATGGTGCTGGCCAACGACCTGCTCGAGTTGATGCGCAGCAACCGCGATCAGGTGGTGGCGAGCGACAAGGTCAAGATCGACGGGGCCTACATCAAGCAGCCTGGTACCAACTTTCGCACCAAGGCGCTCGATGCCGGCAAGACCTGCCTGGCCCGGGATCGCTCTGCAGGCGGGGAAACGGTCGCCGGGCAGGATCTGGGGTGTTGGCTGAATCAGGTAAAGGCGCTGCTACCCGTGACGGACGCCTTGATCGCCAGCAGCTTCGCGGTCTGTCCAGCGTCCGGCGTACCGAAACTGCCGTCCAGCGATCCTGCGGGCAACACGACGCCGCTGGGTGCCTGCGAGACCAATGCGGTGGCACCGGTGATGGTGGTGGTGGCCTGGCAGGACGTCAGCAACGATTCGCTGAATTGCCCCAAGGGCGTCTGCTACTACGCCTTGCGCTCGGAGCTGTAGGCCATGCTCATCATGTCGCGTAGCCAGAAGGGTTTTTCACTCATCGAGATGATGATCGCCCTGACCGTGGGTACCTTTCTGGTGTTGGGCGTCTCGCAGATCTATATCAACAACAAGCGCAGTTTTCTCTTCCAGCAAGGCCAGACCGGCAATCGCAACAACGCTCAGCTGACCTTGCAGGTGCTCGACCGGCAACTGGCACGGACCGGCTTCCGCGCGGAAATCCGTTATCAGGGTAGCCTCCAAGCAGCCTTTCCGGCGGTCGGTGAGGTAAAGGATACCGATGACATCAGCTGTCCAGCTTTTGCCGCTGGCGCCACCTTCGCGGCGACCACGGACAGCGCCAATGCGCCCACCGGCGTCTGCATTCGCTATCAGGGCGCATTGGACAGCAAGGACCAGGACTGTCTGGGCAACCCCATCCCGCGGGTGAACCTCAATGCCGGCGGCAACGTGCTGCTCAAGCTGCGCTACACCGCGGGCAATACCCCGGGCGGGGGCACCCTGAGCTGCACCGTCTGGAGCGAGCGTGGGGGCGCGCTGACGCGCAAGGGCAGTGCGGTGCTGGTGCAGGGGCTGCAGGATTTTCGCTGGTCCATTCCGCCCAAGGCGGATGCACCGGCCGTGCGCTACGCGGCGTTGCTCAGCACCACGGAGGCATTAACCAGCGATGTGGCTAGTAATACGGCTGCCAATTGGCAGGCCCTGACCGGCCTGCAGATCGCGGACGCCAGTCGACCCATGCAGATACTGCAGAGCACCGTTACCCTGAGGAATCTGGCGCTATGAGTCCAGTCATTGGCAGGCAGCGCGGCGCGACCTTGCTGATCGCCCTGGTGATGTTGCTGCTGCTGTCGCTACTGGCCGCCTCCAGCATGCGTCAGACCTTGCTGCAGGCCCGCAGCGGCGGCGCCGCCTTGGAAAACACCCAGGCCTTCAATGCCGCAGAGGCGGCGCTACGCGAAGGTGAGCGGCGATTGGTGGCCCTCAGTCAGCAACCGTCCTTTACCGCCTTCAGTGCCGGCTTTGCCAGCTGTTCGGAAAGTGTCCCAGCGGTACGCAGTGCCTTCGCCAAGCCACCAACCGGTGACCTGTGCATCCTGACCAAGGCCAGCGATCTCAATACCGGTGCCCTGACCCAGACCTGGGCAGCGGCAGCGCTCCAGGCGAGCGGGACCGATCCTACGACGCGGACGGTTGCCTACCGCGGCTCCGATGGCAGCGCTTCCTTCGCCCAGACACCCCGCTGGGTCGTGACAGCCATCGGTAGCAGTTCGGTCGATGTCTCGGCGCCCGCCACCAACCTGTTCCGGATCACCGCCGTGGCCCAGGATCGCGGCAAGCGCTTTCCGGTGATTCTGCAGAGCGTCGTCGCCCTGGAGGTGCCATGAGTCGGGCTGCATTAGGCATTGGAACTCTGGCCCTCCTATTAACCTTGGCCGCACCTGCGACGCAGGCCGCTGCCTTGAATCTCAGTCAGCAGCCATTGTTCCTGACCAATAGTGTCGGTCCCAATCTGTTCGTCACGCTGGATAACTCCACCAGCATGCAGATGGCGGTTGTGCCGGATGCGTCGAATACCGATGCCATCCGACCAACCCGTCGCGCTAAATCGGCGGCTTTCAATAGCCTCTACTACAATCCGGCGATTACTTATCCGGCGCCCTATGCGGTGAGCTACAGCACTACGGGCGGACTGACCCGTACGCGACTGGCGACCAGCTTTACCAGTGCCTACGTAAACGGCTATCGACCGAGCTTGGGTAGTGTCAATCTCGCCACCGACTACCGCGTGAGCTGGAGCTATAACCCTAATTTGGTGACTACAGATCCCAATGTGGCGCGGGGTAATGCCTACGGAAACCCGGGGCTGCAGAACAATAGCCCGAGCATGCTGGCGGAGAACCCGTCTCAGGATTTTTTCAGTAGTGGTACTTACCGTGGAACAAGCGCGACCTATGGCAGCCTCACGCTGCTCAATATCTTGTTGGGTGCCGGCTTCACCGAGAACATCAACGGTGCCCAAGTCAGTATCAGTGACGCCTCCCTGCTTGAGCGCCTGCTGACGGGAGCTGCGCTCAACGGTGGCTGTACCGCGAGCATTGCCAATACGGTGGCGGTCACCTACAGCAATGTTACCTGTACCCGAAACGTGGACTATGGACTGCTTGGGGTGGTTTCCTCGGTCAACTACACGGTCACCGCCAATACCAACATTTCTGCTGCCATCACTGGCGTACAGGCCTACTACTATCTCTACGATACGACGCTCAGCACCTGTCTTCCCGTCGCCTTGCAGACCGAGGGCTGTTACCGGCGGGTACTGGTCGGCAGCTCTTCCGGTCCCAACGGGACGGACGAAAGGCAGAACTTCGCCAACTGGTATTCCTTCTATCGCAGTCGCGCCCTAGCGGCTCAAACTTCGACCAACCTGGCCTTGGCGGATGCGTCGGAAAATCTCCGGCTTGGCTGGCAGGCACTGGGAACCAGCGACAGCTGCATCCTGGTAGCGGCCAATGCCAACTGTCGCGGTATCAGCAACTCCGGTTCAACTGCCTACGATAATCGGCTGAGACCCTTTACCGGTGCGCACCGAGCCGCTTTCTTCACCTGGCTCGGAGAAGTCTATTACAACCAGAGCACGCCGCTGCTCCAGGCGGTTGCTCGCGTTGGCGAACTGCTCAAGACCAGCGGTAGCAACAGTCCATATGCGTACGATCCGGGTAATAGCGAGTCGCCTGTCTACGGCTGTCGCGCCAGCTACAGTCTGGTGGTGACCGATGGTATCTGGAACTCTGCGCTGAATTCCGGCAACGTCGATGGTACAGCCGCAACCCTTCCGGACGGGCAGCAGTACTCACCACAGGCACCGTTCCAGGACACTACGGCCAGCACTCTCGCAGACCTGGCCTTTCTCTACTGGCGCACCGATGCCCAGCCCGGTCTCGACAACAAGGTACCGCCCTACAATACCGTGACCAGCAATGAGGTACGGGGGACCACTACGCTTTCGCCCTACTGGAATCCGCGTAACGACCCAGCCACCTGGCAGCACCTCACGGGGTTCTACGTGGGTATCGGCTTGAGCAGTGCGCTGATCAATCCGGATTGGGATGGCGATACCTTTGCCGGCGGCTACGCTGGCTTGGCCGCAGGTACTACGTCCTGGCCAGTGGCGGGTGCGGACAACTCGGTCAATCAGAACAATGTCTATGACCTCTGGCACGCGGCAATCAATTCGCGGGGTGAGTTCTTCAGTGCGGAAAATGCCAGCGACCTGATCACCTCTCTTGGCAAGGTCATCACGCGGATCACCCAGTCCACCAGTGTCGGCGCGAGCCAGACCGTATCGCCCACCCGGGTAGGGGACACCAACGCGCTCTTTACCTATTCCCCATCCTTTTCCAGTGCCGACTGGAGCGGTGATGTCATCAAGTACCAACGCACGGGTACCACCCAGACGCGGATCTGGAGTGCCGCTCAACAACTTGATGGCAGGTTCGCTCCGGGTAATACCGCCTTCGGCACCCGCAAGATCTACATGGCCAAGGGCGGCGCCTTGACCGATTTCGCCTGGGCGAATCTGAATACCGATCAACAACTCAGGCTCAACAAGGCCTCCGGTGGTGCCACCGACACCTATGGCAGTCGCCGGGTGGATTATCTGCGCGGCGATCGCAGTCTGGAGTCGCCCGGGGCCACGCCATCGTTTCGACCGCGTAGCCATATCCTCGGTGATATCGTGAATTCCTCGCCGGTGGTGGTGGACGGCCCCAACAGCCCCATCGCCCTGATGAATGCGACCGTTGGCGACAACTCCTACGCCACGTTCCGCAGCACCAATGCGTCCCGTGAGCGACGTATCTACGTCGGGGCCAACGACGGCATGCTGCATGCCTTCAACGATCAGGGGCAGGAGGTCTATGCCTTCGTTCCCAGCGCGGTCATCGGCAATCTCAACCGGCTGACCGAGCGCAGCTATAACGGTGGGGGCCATCAGTCCTATGTCGACAACACGCCGGTGGTGGGCGACGTCTATGTCAACGGGGCCTGGCGCACGGTACTGATCGGCACGCTGCGTGGGGGAGGGCGGGGCATCTTTGCGCTGGACATCACCAATCCCAATGCCCCGGTGCTGCTCTGGGAAAAGTCGGACGCGGATGCCAGCTACAAGGACCTGGGCTTCACCTATGCGCAGCCGATCATCACCCGGCTGCATACCGGTGGTTGGGGCGTGGTGGTCAGCAATGGTTACAACAGTGCGCAGGACAACGCGGTGCTCTATGTGATGAACGTGGCCGACGGCAGCCTGATCAAGGCCTTGCCGGCCAGCGATAACATCGCCACACCCAACGGCTTGAGTTCCCCCTTCGTGGCCGATGTCGATGGCGACCTGATCGCCGACTATGCCTATGCCGGTGACCTGCACGGCAATCTCTGGCGCTTCGACCTGATCGGCACCTCCCTGACCGCAACGGCCGCAGCAGACAACTTCCGTGTTGCCTTCGGGGGGCGACCCCTCTATACCGCCCAGGCGAGTAGCCTGGCGCCCGGTACCGCCAATCTGGTCCAGCCGATCACCGCCAGTCCTTTGGTCGTGGCTCACCCGAGTGGAACGGGGCATCTGGTGCTCTTTGGTACCGGTAAATACCTCGAGGCCAGCGATGCCCTCGCCAATACCAGCAAGGCCATGACGCTCTATGGCATCTGGGATCGCCAGACCGATGGGGCGGCGGCCAGTAGTACCTCGGTACTGACGATCGCCAACCTCCAGCAGCAGACCCTGGGCACCGACCAGCGCATCAGCTACACCAGTTCTGCCGGTTCCAGTGTCAGCAGTACGGCGAACACCATTTCCACGACGTCAGTCAGCTATGACGCCACTACGGCGACCAATGGCAAACAGGGCTGGTATCTGAACCTGCCCTTGAATGGCGAACTGGTAATCAACAAGCCCCAACTGTTCAGCGGTACCCTGCTGATGAGTTCGCTGATTCCCAGCACCGACGCCTGTACCGCTGGGGTCACCACCTACCTCTATGCCCTGGATCCCTACACCGGCGGCAACAACAGCGGCCTGTTCAACCTGGGTACGGATACGGTCTATGGGCGTATCCAGCTCGATGGCCTGCTCGGTGGGATCGTGCCCTTCGTCTACGGTGACGGCACTTTCAGTATGGAAGGGACCCTGGCGGATGCGGCGATCTATGGCAGCGACAGCAAGTCGCCGAATGGCTTGCGGGGCGACCTGCCCGCCAGTCGCCGCCAGACCTGGCGCGTCATCACCAACCAGGACTAGCGGCAGCAGCTTTCACGCAGGCATGAAAAAGCCCGGCACTGGGCCGGGCTCTTTCATGGAACGGTACGTCTCAGCGTGCGTAGGTCAGCAGCACGTCGCCCGGGATCTGGAAGTCCACCGACATCATGACGCTTAGGGCGGTGATGGCGATGATGGAGAACCCGAACAGCTTGCGTGCCCACTGCACGTCGTTCTCGGCCTGATAACCCATGAAGGCCAGGCGTAGCCACCAGGCCCCGATCACGGCGGCCACTGCCAGATAGACGTAGCCGGCGTAGCCGAGCACGGTCAGCAGCAGGGTGGCGGCCATGAAGGCCACGGTGTACCAGACGATGTGACGCTTGGTCACCGAGATCCCCTTGGCCACCGGCAGGACCGGAATCGAGGCCGCGGTGTAGTCCTTGAGACGGAAGATGGCAATGGCGTAGGAATGCGGCATCTGCCAGAGGCAGAAGATCAGCAGCAGCACCGCAGCGCCACTGTCGAACTGGCCGCTGGCGGCGCAGTAGCCGATCACCGGCGGTGCGGCACCGGACAGGCTGCCGACCAGGGTGCCGTATACCGAGGTGCGCTTCAGCCAGAGGCTGTAGAGCCCTACGTACACCACGAAACCCATCACCGCGAAGGCGGTGGCGACCGCATTGGTCGCCACGTACAGCAGACCCACCCCGGCCAGGCCGAGGAGGGTGGCATAGGCCAGCGCCACCTTCGAGGAGATCGTGCCCTGGACCAGCGCACGATTGCGGGTTCTTTCCATCTTCTGATCGATGTCCATATCGATCACGTTGTTGAACACACAGCCGGAAGCAATGACCAACGACACCCCGATAGCCGTCGCCAGCAGCAACAGCGGGTCGATGCTCCCTTTGGAAGCCAGGAAGAACCCGCCGGCAACCGAGATCAGGTTGCCGAAGATGATGCCCGGCTTCGTCACGAGAAGGTACTTCTTGATCATCACGTCGGCCCGGTTCAGTGGATCATCATGTTCTGGTGCATGTGGTACATGATCCACAGGGATCCCACGACCAAGATACCGACGATGACCACGGTGAAACCAAAGGAGATCACGTTCCAACGCTGCTCTTCGGAGGTATTCAGGTGCAGGAAGAAGTACAGGTGCACCAGCAGCTGTACCACCGCCATGATCACCACGATCGCCAGGGTCGCGCCCTTGGAGAAGGTGGGGAACATCACCAGGCCGAAGGGAATGACCGTCAGGATGACCGACAGGATGAAGCCGACCATGTAGCTCTTGAAAGTGCCATGGCTCTCGGCGGTATGCCCGTGGGCGTTATGGTCGTGCGCCATTACAGCACCCCCATCAGATAGACGATGGTGAAGACGAAGATCCAGATGATGTCCAGGAAGTGCCAGAACAGGCTCAGGCACGACAGGCGGGTCACGTTGGTGGTGGTCAGACCCTTGGAGGAGATCTGCAGCATCAACACGATCATCCAGATCAGACCCGAGCTCACGTGCAGACCGTGGGTACCGACCAGGGCGAAGAACGCGGACAGGAAGGCACTGCGATCCGGACCATAGCCCTCATGGATCAGATGGTTGAACTCATAGAGTTCCATGCCGATGAAGCCGGCACCGAACAGCCAGGTAACCGCCAGCCACCCCAGGACGCCACCCTTGCTGCCATGATGCTGGGCAATCATGGCGAAGCCGTAGGTGATACTGGAGAACAGCAGCAGGAAGGTTTCGACCAGGACGAACGACAGTTCGAAGATGTCCTTTTGGGAGGGGCCATCGGCATGGGCCCCGCTCAGGACTGCATAGGTCGCGAACAGCGTCCCGAACAGAATGCAGTCGGTCATCAGGTAGGACCAGAAGCCGAACGTCTTCATCGATCCGGCGTCGTGGTGCCCATGCTCCTCGGCATGGGCGACTTCGTTATGCATAACTTGATTCGCCATTGGGTTAGGCCTGCTTCAATTTCGCCAGGGACTGAATGCGCGCGGTTTCGATGCGTGCCACTTCTTCCGCTGGTACGTAATAGTCGACGTCGTCGTCGTAGCTGCGGACGACCGCAGTGACGATGCAGCCCACGAAGCTGGCGATGGCCAGCCACCAGATGTGCCAGATCAGGGCGAAGCCAAGGATCAGGGCGAAGAGGCTGATCACGATACCGGCGCCAGTGTTGCGCGGCATGTGGATCTGCTTGTAGTCCGCATCCTTCTTCTCGGTGATGCCTTTCTCTTTCATGCCCCAGTAGGCGTCGATGTCGTGCACTTCCGGCACTTCAGCGAAGTTGTAGAAGGGCGGCGGCGAAGAGGTCGACCATTCCAGGGTACGGCCATCCCACGGATCGCCCGTCACGTCCACGTTCTCCGGCAGATTGCGGTCGCGGATACTGACGTAGAACATCCACAGCTGGCTCAGGATGCCCAGGGCGATGATGCCGGCGCCAATGGCGGCGGTCACCAGGAAGGGGTGCCAGTCGGGGTTGTCGTAGTGGTTCAGACGACGGGTCATGCCCATGAAGCCCAGCATGTACAGCGGCATGAAGGCGACATAGAAGCCGATCAGCCAGCACCAGAAGGCCTGCTTGTTCAGCTTCTCGTTCAGCTTGAAGCCGAAGACCTTCGGGAACCAGTAGATCATGCCGGCGAAGTAGCCGAACACGGCGCCGCCGATGATCACGTTGTGGAAGTGGGCGATCAGGAACAGGCTGTTGTGCAGCACGAAGTCGGCACCCGGTACCGCCAGCAGAACGCCGGTCATGCCGCCGATGCTGAAGGTCACGATGAAGCCCAGGGTCCAGAGCATCGGCGAGGTGAACTGGATGCGGCCCTGATACATGGTGAACAGCCAGGTGAAAATCTTCACCCCTGTCGGGATCGCAATGATCATGGTCGCGATGCCGAAGAAGGCGTTGACGTTAGCGCCCGAGCCCATGGTGAAGAAGTGGTGCAGCCAGACGATGAAGGACAGCACGGTAATGGCTACCGTTGCCCAGACCATCGAGACGTAGCCGAACAGACGCTTCTTGCTGAAGGTGGAGGTCACTTCCGAGAACACGCCGAAGGCCGGCAGAATCAGGATGTATACCTCGGGGTGGCCCCAGGCCCAGATCAGGTTGGTGTACATCATCTGGTTGCCGCCGGCTTCCGCGGTAAAGAAGTGGAAGCCCAGGTAACGGTCCAGGGTCAGCAGCGCCAGGGTCACGGTCAGGATCGGGAAGGCTGCCATGATCAGAATGGCAGTACACCAGGAGGTCCAGGTGAAGATCGGCATGCGCATCAGGGTCATGCCCTTGGTACGCATCTTCAGCACGGTCACGAAGAAGTTGACGCCGGTCAGGGTCGTCCCGATACCGGAGAGCTGAAGGGCCCAGATGTAGTAGTCCATCCCTACGCCTGGACTGTACTGGATGCCTGACAACGGCGGATAGGCCACCCAGCCGGTCGCGGCGAATTCGCCCACGAACAGCGACATCATGATCAGCACGGCACCGGCCACGAACAGCCAGAAGCTCAGCGAGTTCAGGAAGGGGAAGGCCACGTCGCGGGCACCGATCTGCAGCGGGGTCACCACGTTCATCAGGCCGGCCACGAACGGCATCGCCACGAAGAAGATCATGATCACGCCGTGGGCGGTGAAGATCTGGTCGTAGTGATGGGGTGGCAGGTAGCCCTCGGCGCCGCCGGAGGCGATGGCCTGCTGGCTACGCATCAGGATGGCGTCGGAGAAGCCACGGAGCAGCATGATCAGGGCGACGATGAAGTACATCACGCCGATCTTCTTGTGGTCGACGGTGGTCAGCCACTCTTTCCAGAGGTAGCCCCACTTGCCGAAGTAGCTGATCGCTCCCACCAGTCCCAGGCCGCCCAGGGCGACCACGATGAACGTTACGAGAATGATCGGCTCGTGATACGGAATATCCGCGAGAGTTAATTTACCGAACATGACTTATTCCTCGGTACCGTGTTGACCGCCGTGCTGGCTCATGTCCATCACGTGATCGGTCTGCTTGCTGAAGTCGGACTTCATGAACTTCTTGATGACCGTTCTGAACAGATCCGGCTCGACCGTCGAGTAGTAGGCGACCGGCTGCTTCTCGCTGGGCTTGGCCAGCTCGGTGTAGCTCGCCTGGTCCAGGGTCTTGCCACCCGACTGCTTGACCTTGTTTACCCAGGCGTCGAAATCACCGGCGGTGGGTACCGCGTGCACGGCAAAGATCATGTCGGAGAAGCCGGCGCCGCTGTAGTTGGCCGAGCGACCTTCGAATTCGCCGGGATGATCGGCGATCAGGTGCAGCTGGCTCTGCATGCCGGACATGGCGTAGATCATGCCGCCCAGGGCCGGGATCGACAGGGTGTTCATGACCGACTCGGAGGTGATCTTGAACTGCACCGGACGATTCACCGGGATGGCGATCTCGTTCACCGAAGCGATGCCTTGCTCGGGATAGATGAACAGCCATTTCCAGTCCATCGAGACCGCTTCGATCACCAGCGGCTGCTCGGAATGGTCGAGCGGCCTGAAGGGATCCAGCTCGTGGGAAGTCTTCCAGTTCAGGATGCTCAGGAACACCACGATGGCCAGGGGGACCAGCCAGACCACGGCTTCGATCTTGTAGGAGTGAGCCCAGTTCGGGGTGTACTTGGCTTCCTTGTTGGTAGCGCGGTACTTCCAGGCGAACAGGAAGGTCATCACGATGACCGGGATCACCACGATCAGCATGAGGCCGAACGCTGTGTAGATGAGGTTGCGTTCTTGCACGCCGATGGAGCCTTTCGGATCCAGCAGCACGGCGTCGCACCCGCTGAGCAGCAGCGCGGCGGCACCGGCCAGAAGCCAACCGGTTGGTTTTAGATACTTCGTTAGTTTCATCTCACGACCTCAGTAGAGCGGCTCATCGTGGTTATTCTCTCAACGTGCCTGTCGCCAGCCTCATGCTCCGCAACGGACAGGCATCCGTGCGGCAGGCTGATGGATTGCAGAAATTGCGGGATTTCGCAGCGCGGTATGGTGCCACAGAGGGGCTGGATATTCGACCCTTTGGTCAGCCGCCGTTCAGGTGTTGCCGCCCGTCAAGCAAGCCGAAATCAGGCGGTGTAAGGCACTGTCATGCGCTGGGTAAGAGTAGCCGAGCGGCAGGGAGTCGCCAGTTTGCTCTGGCGTTTGCCGTCGGCTCGCACGCAAGGCGCAGATCGGAAAGGGGCGCAGAAAGGCGCGGTCCAAGGCGGCTAAGGCCTTGAAGGCTTTGAAAAGAGCGAGGAGGGATGCAGCGGAAGGATGGTGCCGGAGATAGGAGTCGAACCTACGACCTTCGCATTACGAATGCGCCGCTCTACCAACTGAGCTACACCGGCACGAAGCTTTCAATGATAAGTCTTCGGTCATCTGCTGTGCAAGCCTGGTCATCGTGCCTGTGCCAAGCCCTGTGGCGATGTGTCGCACTGCTGCCCGCCCCTGATTTCACGATTCGTCAGTGCTTCTCGGCCTGACGTGATTGTTGCGCGCGAAGGTCAGTGGTCAGGGCGGCATGCATTCGGGAAACCTTTACCGGCTTCGTCATACCTAAATCTTCGCGGATCCAGCCTTGCCGCAGCTTCGACTCCATGATCATGCCACTAGATAGCTGCCCATGCGGAGAGCCTCGATGACCGATTACTCCCTTACCCGTCGTAACGTGCTCGTCGGCTCCGCCGTGGGGCTCGCCGCCGCTGCTTCAGGCGCTGCCGTCGCCCAGGAGGGTAGCAGTATGACTCGTCCCGCCAAGCCACTGCAGGACCCACGCACCAAGTACACCCGCGAGCCTTTCAAGGAGCAGCGCCAGGAATGGCCGGCGCTCACCAGCAAGATGGAGCCGCGTCCCGACCATGGCGAGACCAGCTATCACGGCTCGGGTCGCCTGGCCGGGCGCAAGGCCCTCATCACCGGCGGCGACAGCGGTATCGGCCGCGCCGTGGCCATCGCCTTCGCCCGGGAAGGGGCGGATGTGGCCATCAACTACCATCCTTCCGAAGAGTCCGACGCTCAGGAGGTGGTCAAGCTGATCCAGGAAGCCGGCCGCAAGGCCATCACCCTGCCGGCCGACATCCGTACCCAGGAGGCCTGCGAAGACGTGGTGAGCAAGGCCATCCAGCAACTCGGCGGCCTGGACCTGCTGGTGAACAATGCCGCCTATCAGCAGAGCAAGGCCGACATCCTCGAGATCACTGACGAGCAATTCGACCGCACCTTCAAGACCAACGTCTATCACGTCTTCCGCTTCAGCAAGGCCGCCATCCCGCACCTGCCGCCAGGCGCCAGCATAATCAATACCGTCTCGGTGAATTCCTACGATCCCGGCGAAGAATTGATCGACTATGCCTCGACCAAGGCCGCCATCCTCAATCTCACCAAGGGCATGGCCAAGCAACTGGCCAAGAAGGGCGTTCGCGTCAACGCCGTGGCGCCAGGTCCAGTGTGGACACCGCTGCAGGTGGCTGGCGGGCAATTGGAAGGGCAGATGAAGGGGTTTGGGCAGGACACGCCGCTAGGAAGGGCAGGACAGCCAGCGGAGTTGGCGGGGCTTTATGTGGCGCTTGCGGAGGAGGATGCGAGTTTCAGTACGGGAACGGTGGTGGGGGCGTTTGGGGGGGAGGGGATGCCGTAAGAATACGTTAAGATATAGAAAATATGTTTCGCAATAGTTTAAATAATAAATGTACTTGCTCTTTCGGGGTTGCTATGCTCCTCGGTTTTCCTTCTTCTATTGGGTTGTCATAGGTTTTCAAATAAAAGAAGGGCGCATTTTGCGCCCTTCTTTTATCTGTTTTATTAAGTGGCGGAGTAGGGGCATCCATTAGGAGCATATTTGGAATCGGCGGATGTTTTGCAGGTCCAGCCGCCGGTAGTGGATCTAGTCCAGGTCAAGGTCTTCGTAGCAATGGCTGCTGCTGCGTTGTTACCAAAAGTTGCAATGATAGTAGCTCCGCCGTCAGCAGCGCCGTTAGTTTGTGTCATTGCTACTTGTGGGTAACCAGTCCCAGAAGCAGGGTCAGCAGCAGATCCTTGCTTAGCGCCGGTAATCAAGTTCGATTGAACAAGGCCAACTGCAGGGTCGCAGTTGACAGCAGAAGATGCGGCACTACCAACCGTAGTCTTACCACTGTTGATGCAGTCTTCTACCAATGTTTTCATGCTGCCCGCTTCGGACATCACTCGCGCCACTTGGGAGCGAGCAACGTAGTTCTGATATTGCGGAATTGCAATTGCCGCGAGAATACCGATGATCGCTACTACGATCATAAGTTCGATCAAAGTGAAGCCTTTTTGAGCTTTCATTCCAAATCTCCAAGGTTGGATCAGGCCAACGTGCCTGTTAGTGATTTAGCATAGGTCGTGCCAAGAAAAAATGGGGACTACAGCACGTTTTCTGTGGGGTGGGTGTCAACAAAAGGGCAGGTGATGACGAAAAATGTCAGCTGTCTGGCGCCATTTTGCGGTCGCCCTGGGGGGTGTTATAACGCTAGGGATAACTGAGAGTAGGAACGATGGTGAACGAGACGGTGATGCTGTCAGGACTGGCGCGGCAGTTGGTGGATGCGCAGTTGCTAGCAGAGGCGGCGGCACAGCAAGCTGTGGTCAAGGCCAAGCAGGCCAAGGTGCCACTGGTGACCTATCTCGTTCAGCAGCGGCTGGTGCAGAGCCGGCCGCTGGCAGAGTTGGCGGCTCAGGAATTCGGTGTGCCCTTTCTCGATCTTGCGGCCATCGATAAGGAGCAGCTACCCAAGGACCTCGTCAACGAGAAGCTGATGCAGCAGCATCACTTCCTGCCTTTGAGCAAAAGAGGCAACAAGCTTTTCATCGCGCTTTCCGATCCTACCAACCAGCAGGCCATTAATGATGTGTCCTTTGGCAGCAAGCTCGCGGTCGAAGTGGTGCTGGTCGAGGACGATAAGCTGCACCAGGCCATCGAGCGGTATCTCGATACGGGAACCGGCGGGCTGGAGTTGTCCGATCTGGATCTGGATCTGGAAGCTGAAGGCGGAGAGCGCACGCAAGAAGCCGTAGCCGGTACAGACGCCGACGATGCGCCCGTGGTGAAGTTCGTCAACAAGATGCTGCTCGATGCCATCAAGAAGGGTTCGTCCGACCTGCATTTCGAGCCCTATGAAAAGATGTACCGGGTACGCTTCCGCACAGATGGTGTCCTGCACGAGGCGGCGCGGCCGCCGGTGCAACTGGTGTCGCGGATCTCGGCGCGGCTCAAGGTGATGTCCAATATGGATATTTCTGAACGGCGCAAGCCCCAGGATGGGCGGGTCAAGCTCAAGGTCTCCAAGACCAAGTCCATCGACTTCCGGGTCAACACTCTGCCCACCCTCTGGGGCGAAAAGATCGTGATGCGGATTCTGGATTCCTCCAGCGCTCAGATGGGTATCGATGCCCTGGGCTATGAGGACGTGCAGAAGGAACTCTACTTACAGGCACTCAAGCAGCCGCAGGGGATGATTTTGGTGACCGGGCCGACCGGTTCGGGCAAGACGGTATCCCTCTATACCGGCCTCAACATCCTCAATACCGAAGACATCAATATTTCCACCGCGGAAGATCCGGTGGAGATCAACCTGGAAGGTATCAACCAGGTCAACGTCAATCCGCGTCAGGGGCTCGACTTCTCCCAGGCGTTGCGGGCCTTCCTGCGTCAGGATCCTGACGTGATCATGGTCGGTGAAATCCGGGACTTGGAAACGGCGGAGATCGCCATCAAGGCAGCCCAGACCGGTCACATGGTGATGTCGACCCTGCACACCAATAGCGCGGCGGAAACCCTGACGCGTCTACGGAATATGGGGGTGCCCGCCTTCAACCTGGCGACCTCGGTCAACCTCATCATCGCCCAGCGCCTGGCGCGCAAGCTGTGCAACAAGTGCAAGCGAGTCCATGAGGTACCTCGTGAGGCGCTGCTGGCCGAAGGCTTTCGCGAGGAGGAGATCGGCAGTTTTACCCTTTACCAGCCTATCGGTTGCGAAGACTGCAATGCGGGATACCGCGGCCGGGTGGGGATCTACGAGGTGGTGAAGATCACGCCGGCACTGCAGCAGATGATCATGGAGGAGGGCAACTCCATCGAGATCGCGGCGCGGATGCGCAAAGAGGGCTTCAATGATCTGCGGCGGTCGGGGCTGGTGAAGGCGATGCAGGGGATTACCAGTCTGGAAGAGATCAATCGGGTAACCAAGGACTAGCGGCTTTCCCTCACCCTAGCCCTCTCCCTGAGGGAGAGGGGACTTTATCCGAGCGTTGGTCGATCATCGCTGCAAGCCCCGGATAAGCCGGGGCGTGGCGACTATCGCTGTTTGGCGCGATGCTTGCCTTTAAAGCGGCAACCGGCTCTGAACAGAGCATTCTTTTGACGAGTCGAGGCCATGGCCGATAAAGCTATCAAGATGGGCAGCTTCACCTGGGAGGGGACCGATCGCAAAGGGACCAAGGTGAAGGGCGAGATGACGGGGCTTAATCCGGCGTTGATCAAGGCGCAGTTGCGCAAGCAGGGCATCAATCCGACCCGGGTGCGCAAGAAGTCAGCATCGTTGTTCGGCAAGGGCAAGAAGATAAAGCCCATGGATATCGCCCTGTTCACGCGACAGCTGGCAACCATGATGACCGCAGGGGTACCTCTGCTGCAGGCCTTCGACATCATCGGCGAAGGTTTCGACAATCCCAACATGCGAAAGCTAGTCGATGACATCAAACAGGATGTCGCTGCGGGTAATAGCCTGGCCAATTCCCTACGTAAGCATCCTCAGTATTTTGACGATCTCTATTGCAACCTGGTGGATGCCGGGGAGCAATCTGGCGCCTTGGAGACCTTGCTGGATCGGGTAGCCACCTACAAGGAAAAGACCGAAGCGCTGAAGAAAAAGATCAAGAAGGCCATGACCTATCCCGCAGCGGTGATCGTCGTCGCGGTGATCGTGTCGGCCATTCTGTTGATCAAGGTAGTGCCTCAATTCCAGTCGGTATTCGAGGGTTTCGGTGCTCAGTTGCCGGCCTTTACCCTTATGGTTATCGCCATTTCCGAGGTCTTGCAGGAGTGGTGGTTGCTGGTACTGGGCGGGATCTTTGTGCTGGCTCTCGTCCTTCGTCACTTCTACAAGAAATCGGAAAACTTCCGCGACGCGGTCGATCGTGGATTGCTCAAGATCCCGTTGATCGGCTCCATTCTCTATAAGTCGGCCATCGCCCGTTATGCCCGGACCCTGGCCACTACCTTCGCGGCGGGTGTCCCGCTGGTGGATGCCCTGGACTCGGTGGCGGGCGCGACCGGCAACGTGGTGTTCCGCAACGCCGTGGAGAAGATCAAGGGCGATGTGTCCACCGGTATGCAACTCAACTTCTCCATGCGTACCACCGGGGTGTTCTCTTCGATGGCCATCCAGATGACGGCCATTGGTGAGGAGTCGGGCTCGCTGGACGAGATGCTGTCCAAGGTCGCGACCTTCTATGAAGACGAGGTCGACAACATGGTCGACAACCTCACCACCCTGATGGAACCGATGATCATGGCGGTCCTCGGTGTCCTGGTCGGTGGTCTGATCATTGCCATGTACCTGCCCATCTTCCAGCTCGGCTCGGTGGTCTGATGGCGCTGCTGGAATTTTTGGCCAGCGCGCCGCTGGCCGCAGCGCTGTGCGCGCTGGTCCTGGGGTTGCTGGTGGGCAGCTTTCTCACTGTGGTGGTCTATCGCCTGCCGGTGATGCTGAGGCGGGCTTGGCAGGCGGAGGCACGTGAGGTGCTGGAGCTGCCGGCTGAGCCGGCCGGCGCCCCCTTTAACCTGGCGCGACCTGCTTCACGTTGTCCTCATTGCCAGCGCGCGGTGCGGCCCTGGGAAAATGTGCCGGTGCTGAGTTATCTGCTCCTGCGCGGTCGCTGCAAGGGGTGTCAGGCCTCTATCAGCCTGCGTTATCCGCTGGTGGAGCTGGCCTGTGGACTGCTGTCGGCCTGGGTCATCTGGCACCTGGGCGTGGCCTGGCAGGGTGGGGCCTTTCTGCTGCTGACCTGGGGATTGCTCGCGGCCAGTCTGATCGATGCCGATCACCAGCTGCTGCCGGATGTGATCGTGCTGCCGCTGTTGTGGTTGGGGCTAGTAGTCAATCAGTTCGGACTATTCACCAACCTCAGCGATGCCGTCTGGGGCGCGGTGGCGGGGTATCTGAGTCTGTGGCTGGTATTCCAGCTGTTCCGTCTGGTGACCGGCAAGGAAGGCATGGGCTATGGCGACTTCAAGCTGCTGGCGCTGCTTGGCGCCTGGGGCGGTTGGCAGATCCTGCCGTTGACCATCCTGCTGTCGTCGCTGGTGGGCGCCATTCTGGGCGTCATCACCCTGCGGCTGCGGCGGGCGGAAAGCAGCACGCCCTTGCCCTTCGGTCCCTATCTCGCCGTGGCGGGGTGGATTGCCTTGCTCTGGGGTGATCAAATAACCGGCCTGTACCTGAACTTCGCCGGATTCCGATGACTTCTGCCTGGACCCTCGGCCTGACCGGGGGTATCGGCAGTGGCAAGAGCGCCGCTGCCGAGCATTTCGCCCAACTGGGCATTACCTGTGTCGACGCCGACCAGGCCGCCCGTTGGGTGGTGGAGCCGGGACGACCGGCGCTGGCCGAGATCGCCGGGCATTTTTCGCCCGCTGTCTTGCAGTCGGATGGCAGTCTGGATCGAGCGGCGCTGAGAGCCGCGATCTTTGCCGATCCGGCCGAGCGGCGCTGGCTGGAAGCCCTGCTGCATCCCCTCATTCGCCAGGAAATCCTGGCGGCCCTGGCGGGTGCCGAGTCGCCCTATGCCATCCTGGTGTCGCCGTTGCTGTTCGAGTCCGGACAGCGAGCGCTGGTCCGGCGAGGACTGGTGATAGACGCGCCGGAAGCGTTGCAGCTCGAACGGGCCATGCGCCGTGACGGGGTAAACGAAGCCCAGGTGCGGGCCATCCTCGCGGCGCAGTTGCCGCGCGTCGAGCGGCTGGCCAAGGCGGATGACGTCATCTGCAACGACGGCGATCTCGCCGCGCTCCACGCCGAGGTGGAGCGCCTGCATTCCTTTTATCTGACCCTTGACGGAGGCCAAGCATGAGCACTCTTACCGTGGACTGCCCCACCTGCGGTGCACCCGTGGAATGGAGCGAGAAGAGCGCCAACCGGCCCTTCTGTTCGGACCGCTGTAAACTGATCGACCTGGGCGCCTGGGCGGCGGAAGAACACGCCATCCCCGGCAACGAGCTGGAAGACGATCTCTATTCCGAAGACCTCAATCGGCGCGGCCACTAAGCTTTGTCTGAAACGTGCCTGCGCTTGGCCAGGCGGCGTTAAAAATCCGTTCGGAATGCTCATTTACCAATCGTAAACTCCGCTTCCTCACAGATTTTTGCCTTGCCTGACCTTCGCTCGGCGACTTTTCAGACAAGCTTAGGGCGCTCCTTCCCCTATAGCCGCTGTGCCCAGGCCTGGGCGGTCGCCTGGGCCGCCTGGCGCAGCTTGGCTGCCAGCTCGGGTTTCTCGTATTCCAGCGGACTGGATGCCGTTACCGTATGGATGCGGTCGCGCTTGATGAAGAACACCTGGGTACCCAGCAAGGGCTTGCTGCAGGCGCTGGCGCCCTCGCCCAGGCCGTAGATGGCCTTGCACTCCAGTTGTTCGCTCAAGGATTGCACCTGCCGCCGCAGCTTGGGCAGCGCCCTGCCGCCATTCTCGTAGCCCGCCGACAGCCCCAGCAGGTAGTTGGCCGGCTGGCCGGTGTCGCGATCGGTGAAGGCGCAGCCGCCGGCGATCTGCCGGGCATAGGCCAGGGGCAGGCCGGAGGTCTGCTGGAGCAGGGGCAGCGGCAACTGGGCCTGCAGGCTGGCGCAGTCGACGGGCTCGCCGGTGTCGGCATGGGCAAGGGCGGCGCCCAGGAGCAGGGGAAGGGCAACGAGGAAACGCATGAAAACATCCTGTCGAAGGCCGGCGGCCGATAGCGGCTGAGTCTACCGGCTCGAGTCCCGCGATAGGCGGGTGGACAGAGCGGCTGTGCACTGCGTCATGCGTCGGTCAACACATTGCGGGCTGGTGTCTGGCGCGGGTGATCCTTACCCTGGCCGCAGATAGCGAACAGCGAGGCGTAGGATGTCCGAGGCGCTCACTCCCGGATTCATGGTGGTACACGGCAATCGGCTCGAAGAGCTGCGCGGCCTGGCGGTCGGCTGGATGCGGCGGTATCCCCTGGCGCCGCTGGAAAACGAACAGGTGCTGGTGCAGAGCAATGGCATCGCCCAGTGGCTCAAGCTGGCGCTGGCCGAGGATCCGCGCGGTGACGATGAGGGTGGCTGCGGGGTCGCCGCGGCCCTCGAGGTGCAGTTGCCGGCGGCCTTTCTCTGGCGGACCTATCGCCAGGTACTGGGGCGTGACCAGGTTCCGCCCTCCTCGCCGCTGGACCGCGCGCCCCTGACCTGGCGCCTGATGCGACTCCTGCCGACCCTGCTCCTGCAACCGGACTTCGCCGCGCTGCGGCGCTTTCTCGACGACGACGGCGATCTGCGCAAGCGCTATCAGCTGGCCGAGCGCCTGGCTGATCTCTATGACGGCTACCAGGTCTATCGCGCCGACTGGCTCAACGACTGGGCGGCGGGCCGCGATCTGCTGGCCAGCCTGCGCGACGGTCGGCGCCCCTTGCCGGAAAGTTGCCGCTGGCAGGCGCAGCTGTGGCGGGCGCTGCTGGACGATGTGGGCGATGGCGGTCTGGCCCGCAGTCGCGCCGGGGTGCACCGGCGCTTTTTGGAGGTGATGCAGGCGGCGACCGAGCCGCCTGCCGGTCTGCCGCGGCGGGTGGTGATCTTTGGCCTGTCGGCGATTCCGGCGCAGACCCTCGAAGCCCTGGCCGCCCTGGCCCAGTTCAGCCAGGTGCTGCTCTGCGTGCACAATCCCTGTCGCCATCATTGGTCCGACATCGTCGCCGACCAGGATCTGCTGCGGCAGAACTACCGGCGCCAGCAGCGCAAGCCGGGCATGCCGCAGACGCTGGATGCCGAGGCGCTGCACCAGCATGGCCAGCCACTGCTGGCGAGCTGGGGCAAGCAGGGCCGCGACTACATCCACCTGCTGGACGAATTCGACGAACCCGATGGCTATCGCCGCCTGTTCGAGGACCTCAACGGCGGGCGCATCGACCTCTTCGCCGAGACCGAACCCCAGCACCTGCTCGGCCAGTTGCAGGACGACATCCTCGAATTGCGTCCGCTGAGCGAGACCCGCGAGCGCTGGCCGGCGGTGGATCCGGCGCGGGACAGGTCCATGCGCTTCCATGTGGCCCACAGCCCCCAGCGCGAGGTGGAGATTCTTCACGACCAGCTGCTGGCGCGCTTCAACAGCGACAGCAGTCTCCGGCCGCGCGACGTCATCGTCATGGTGCCGGACATCGACGCCTATGCGCCGCACATCCGCGCGGTGTTCGGCCAGCTCGAGCGCGGCGATCCGCGCTTCATCCCCTTCAGCCTGGCCGACCAGCACCAGCGCGGTTTCCAACCCTTGTTGATCGCCCTGGAGCACCTGCTGCAGTTGCCCGACAGCCGCTTCGCCCTGAGCGAGATCCTCGACCTGCTGGACGTGCCGGCGCTGCGCGCCCGCTTCGGTCTGCGCGAGGGCGATCTGCCGACCCTGCACCTCTGGCTGGAAGGCGCCGGCGTGCGCTGGGGGCTGGATGCCGAGCAGCGCAGTCGCCTCGACCTGCCCGAGGGGCTGACGCAGAACACCTGGCGCTTCGGCCTGAGGCGCATGCTGCTGGGCTACGCCGTGGGCAGTGGCGCGGCGCTGGGGGATATCGAGCCTTTCGACGAGGTGGGCGGCCTGGACGCGGCCCTGGTCGGGCCGCTGGTGGATCTGCTCGATGCCCTGGACGCGGCCCAGGCGGCACTGGCCCAGCCGGCGCGACCGGCGGAGTGGGGCGCCCGCCTGCAGGCGCTGCTGGCGCTGTTCTTCAGTGCCCAGGACGAGCACGACGAATACCTGCTGGAACAGCTGGAAAATCTCCGTGAGCGCTGGCTGGAACTGTGCGAGGACGTGGCGCTGGATGAAGAATTGCCGCTCACCGTGGTGCGCGAGGCCTGGCTGGCGGGACTGGACAGCGGCGGCCTGGCCCAGCGCTTTCTCGCCGGCGCGGTCAATTTCTGCACCCTGATGCCCATGCGCGCCATTCCCTTTCGCGTGGTCTGCCTGCTGGGCATGCATGACGGTGCCTATCCGCGCATCCAGTCGCCGCTGGATTTCGATCTCATGGCCCAAGACTACCGTCCCGGTGATCGCTCGCGACGGGAGGACGACCGCTATCTGCTGCTGGAAGCGCTGCTCTCGGCGCGCGATCAGTTCTATGTCAGCTGGGTGGGGCGCAGCATCCGCGACAACAGCGAGCGTCCGCCGTCGGTGCTGGTCGCCCAGTTGCGCGATCATCTCCAGGCCGGTTGGCGGCTGGAAGGGCATGAAGAGGAGCCGGAGCGCCTGCTCACGGCCCTGACCCAGGAGCATCCCCTGCAGCCTTTCAGTGCTCGCTACTTCCGCGGCGAGCGCGGCTATTTCAGCTTCGCCACCGAGTGGCTGGGCGTGCATGACCGCACCACGCGTGATGAGGATGAGCTGTTGCCGCCACTGGTGCCCGAAGAGCCCCTGGGCCTCGATGATCTCGCCCGTTTTCTGCGCGGACCGGTGGACCTGTTCTTCGCCAATCGCCTCAAGGTGCATTTCGCGCCGCCCGATGCGCCGGCGGAAGACGAAGAGCCTTTCGGCCTGGACGCCCTGACCCGCTACCAGTTGGGCGAAGACCTGCTGGCGGCGGCTCTGGCCGCGCCGGCCGAGGCGGATCAGGCGCTCATGGCCGCCGCCGAGCGCCTGCGCGGCAGTGGTCGGCTGCCGCTGGCGGGTTTTGGCGAGCGAGCCGGGCGGGCCTTGCGCGAGCCGCTGCCCGCCGTGGTGGCCCAGGTCGAGGCCCTGACGCTGCGCTGGCCCGAACCCCTGGAAGAGGCCCTGACCCTGGATATCGAACATCGCGAGCTGCAACTGGTGGCGAACCTCGAACGGCTGCGCCGCGGTCCCGAGGGCCTGCTGGCCCTGACCGCCCAGGCCAATGGCCTGGGCAATACGCGCACCCGCAAGTGGCACCGGCTACTGCGCCCCTGGGTACAGCATCTGGTCGCCGCGGCCGGTGGCCTGCAGTTGACCACCGCGGTGGTGGCGACCGATCTGACCCTGTTGCTGGCGCCACTGGACGCCGAGCTGGCCCGCCGTCAGCTGAACGAATTACTGGACGCCTGGGCCCTGGGGCAGCGGCGGCCGCTTCCCGTCGCGCCGCGCACCGCCTTCGCCTGGCTGGCCAATGACCCGGACAAGGCCCTGGCCGCGGCCGAGCAGGTCTATCAGGGCGAGGCGGCGACCCATCCGGCGCTGCGTCGGCAGTATCCGGACTTCGCCGCCTTGCTGGCCGACGAGGAGTTCGACGGCTGGTGCCAGACCCTCTATGCGCCGGTGCACACCGCCGGCTGGCAGGTGGTGGGCGGGGAGGGCCAGGCATGAATCAGCGTCCGCTCGCCCTGCGCTTTCCGCTGCAGGGCAATCAGCTGATCGAGGCCAGCGCCGGGACGGGCAAGACCTTCACCATCTCCGCACTCTATGTGCGTCTGGTGCTGGGCCACGGTACGCCCGAGACGGCGTTCGGCCGCGAACTGCTGCCGCCCCAGATCCTGGTGGTGACCTTTACCGAGGCCGCTACCCAGGAATTGCGCGATCGCATTCGACATCGCCTGTCCGAGGCAGCGCGCTTCTTTCGCGACGAGATCGCCGCGCCCGATCCGCTGCTCGCCGAGTTGCGCGAGGACTTTCCGGTCGAAGCCTGGGCCGAGTGCGCCCGGCGCCTGGATATCGCCGCCCAGTGGATGGACGAGGCGGCCGTTTCCACCATCCACAGCTGGTGCCAGCGCATGCTGCGCGAGCACGCCTTCGACAGCGGCAGTCTCTTCGTGCAGAACCTGGAGCAGGACCAGAGCGAGCTGCTCGCCCAGGTGGTGCGCGACTACTGGCGACGCTTTTGCTATCCGCTGGAGGGCGAGGCACTGGACTGGGTCATCGAGCACTGGGGCGAGCCCCGCGCCCTGGCCGCGCGCCTGCGACCCTTGCTGAGCGAGGCCCTGGGCGCGCCCCAGGGTGAACCGGCCGCCTTGCTGGCCACCGCCCTGACGGAGCGTCGCGAGCGGTTGGCACACCTCAAGGCGCCTTGGGCCCGGTGGGCGGAAGAGGTGCGCGACCTCTGCCAGGCCGGCTGCGACGCCAAGGTGGTCGACGGTCGCAAGCTGCAGAAGCGATTCTTCGGGCCCTGGTGCGACAAGCTGGTCGCCTGGGCGGACAACCCCGCCAGCGAGGACCTGGATATCGGCACCGGCTTTATCCGGCTGACCGAGGAGGGCTTCGCCGAGGTCTGGACCAAGGCCAGTCCGCCGGATCATCCGGCCCTGGCGGCCATGGCGCGCTTGCCCGGGCAACTGGCCGAGTTGCCCAGCCCGGAGGTGCCGCTGCTGGAGCACGCGGCGGCCTGGGTCCAGCAGAAATTCGAGCGTGAGAAGCTGCGCCGCGCCGAGCTGGGGTTCGACGACATCCTCACCCGTCTGGATCGGGCGCTGCAGGCCGATGGCGCCGGCGCGCGGCTGGCGGCGCTGATCCGCGAGCAATTCCCGGTGGCACTGATCGACGAATTCCAGGACACCGACCCGGTACAGTACCGCATCTTCAGCAGCGTCTATGGCGCGGGGGAGGGCACCGGGCTGTTCCTGATCGGCGATCCCAAGCAGGCCATCTATGCCTTTCGCGGCGCCGACATCCATACCTATCTGCAGGCGCGTCGCGCCAATGCCGGCCACCTGCACTCGCTGGACACCAACTTCCGTTCCACCGCCGCCATGGTCGCGGCGGTCAACCAGGTGTTCGCCCATGGCGAGGCCACGGCCCCGCGGGCGGCCTTCCTCTTCCGCCAGGGCGAGGACAATCCGGTGCCCTTCGAGCCGGTCCGCGCCCAGGGGCGGCGTGAAGCGCTGGAGATCGACGGCACGCCGGGTGCGGCCCTGACCTTCTGGCAGCTGGCCGGAGACGAGCCCCTGGCCGGCACCGCCTATCGCGCCGCCCTGGCCGAGAGCACCGCCAGTGAGATCGTCCGGTTGCTGACCCTGGCCGCCGAGGCCAAGGCCGGCTTTCGGCGCGAAGACGGCGAGTTCACGCCACTGCGGCCCGCCGACATCGCCATCCTGGTGCGCGCCGGCAGCGAGGCCCAGGCGGTACGCCAGGCGCTGGTGCGGCGCGGGGTGCGCAGCGTCTATCTGTCGGACAAGGATTCGGTGTTCACCGCCCAGGAGGCCCGCTGCCTGCTGGACTGGCTCAAGGCCTGCGCCGAGCCCGATGTGGATCGCCGGCTGCGTGCGGCCCTGGGCAGCCTGACCCTCGACCTGCCCTTGGCCGAACTGGATGCCCTCAACCACGACGAGCAGGCCTGGGAGGCGCGGGTGCTGCAATTCCGCGGCTATCGCCAGCTATGGCGCGGCCAGGGCGTGCTGCCCATGCTGCGCCGCCTGCTGCAGGACTTCCGCCTGCCGCAGCGGCTGATGGCTCGCGCCGATGGCGAGCGGGTGCTGACCAATCTGCTGCACCTCGCCGAACTGCTGCAGCGTGCCGCCGGCGAGCTGGATGGCGAGCAGGCGCTGATCCGCCACCTGGCCGAGCAACTGGCCGCCCAAGGCGCCGCCGACGAGCAGATCCTGCGCCTGGAAAGCGACGCCGAGCTGGTCAAGGTGGTGACGGTGCACAAGTCCAAGGGCCTGGAATATCCCCTGGTGTTCCTACCCTTCGCCTGCGCCTATCGCGCCGAAGAAGGCACGACCCTGCCGCTGCGCTATCACGATGACCAAGGCCAGCTGCGCCGCACCTTCAAGCCCTCCGCCGAGGAACTGGCCCGCGCCGACGACGAGCGCCTGGCCGAAGACCTGCGCCTGCTCTATGTCGCCCTGACCCGGGCCCGCCATGCCTGCTGGGTCGGGGTGGCCGATCTCAAGCGCGGGCGCAGCAAGGAATCCGGCTTCGCCCGCAGTGCCCTCGGCTACCTGGCCACCGGCGGCGAGCCCCTGGCGAGTTCGGCGGCCCTGGGCACTGCCCTGACTACCCTGATCGGCGCCCAGCCCGACACCCTTATCCTGCCGCTCCCCGAGGCCAGTCCGGCACGCCTGCCCGAAGCCCGCGAAGCGCCGGTGACCCTCAAGGCGCTGACGGCGCGTCGGGCGGCTCGCGAGGACTGGTGGATCGCCTCCTACAGCGCCCTGCGCATCGGTACGCGCCTGGGCGAGGCGCGGGAAGAGGGCCCGTTCAACCTGGAGCTGGACCTGGATACCCCGGCGGCCCAGAAGCTGTTCGACGACGACCGCCTCGCTCCCGACGAGGCCCGCCAGCCCGCAGCCGGTGAAGACCTGCATCGCTTTCCCCGCGGCCCCGGCCCGGGCACCTTCCTGCACAGCCTGCTGGAGTGGGTCGGCGAGGAAGGCTTCACCGCCATCCAGGCGGCGCCCGAGCGGCTGGACGACCTGATCGCCCGGCGTTGCCAGCGGCGCGGCTGGAATCACTGGATTCCCATCCTGCAGGGCTGGCTGCGCCAGTTGCTGACGCTGCCGCTGCCCCTGCCGGGGGGCAGCCAGCGCCTGGGCGAACTGGCGCGCTACCAGGTGGAAATGGAATTCTGGTTCGCCACCCATGGCGTCGATCTGGAGCGGCTGGATGACCTGGTGAGTCGTGGTACCCACCGCGGCCAGGTGCGGCCGATGCTGGAGCCGGGGCAGCTCAACGGCCTGTTCAAGGGCTTCATCGATCTGGTCTTCGAACACGAGGGGCGCTATTTCGTGGTGGACTACAAGTCCAACTGGCTGGGCGCCGAAGCCGGCGCCTATACCCGCGCGGCCATGGAGGAGGCCGTCCTGGCCAAGCGCTATGACCTGCAGTACGTGCTCTACAGCCTGGCCGTGCACCGGCTGCTCAAGGCGCGGCTGCCCGACTACAGCTACGAGCGCCACTTCGGCGGCGCCGTCTACCTCTTCCTGCGCGGCTGCGATCCGGCCGGCCACGGCGTCTTCGTCGAGCGGCCCGCCCAGGCGCTGATCGAGACCCTGGATCTGTTGTTCAGCGGTGCGGAGAATGCCCATGTCTGATTTCAGCCCCGCCACCGAACGGCTGCTGCGCCTGGCGTCCCTGGCCCAGGAGCGCCCGCTTGCCCCGCTCGAACAGCGGGACGACCTCTTTCGCCTGCTGGAGCTCTGGGTGCAGCGCGGCTGGTTGCGCCAGGTGGACCGGGCCTTCACCGGCTTTCTCGGCGAACTCGAACCCCAGGGCGACTCGGCGGTGCTCTTGGCCGCGGCCCTGGCCAGCCATCAGCTCGGCCATGGCCATGTCTGCCTGGATCTCGCCGCCACCCTGCGCAATCCCGATGCCGCCCTGTCGCTGCCGCCCGAGGGCGACGAGGCGCGCGCCTCGCTCTTGCCGTCGCAACTGCTGCACGGCCAGACCCTCGAGGCCTGGCAGCGGGCGCTGCTGGCCAGCGACCTGGTCGATGGCGACGGCAGCTGTCCGGAACGACCGCTGGTGCTGGGTGGCGAGCGCCTCTACCTGCGTCGCTACTGGAATTACGAACGCGCGGTGGCGGCCAGCCTGCGCCAGCGCCTGGCCACCCACGAACCTTTGCCGGCGGATCTCGCCGAGCGTCTCGATCGGCTGTTTCCGCCGGACCCCGACGCGGGCGGCGAACCCGACTGGCAGAAACTGGCCTGCGCCCTGGCGGTGCGCGGTGCCTTCAGCATCGTCACCGGTGGCCCCGGCACCGGCAAGACCACCACCGTGGTGCGCCTGCTGGCGCTGCTCCAGGCGCCCGCGGTGGCGGCCGGTCGTCCCTTGCGCATCCGCCTGGCCGCGCCCACCGGCAAGGCGGCCGCGCGCCTCACCGAATCCATCGGCGGCCAGGTCAGTCGCCTGCCGGTGGATGAGGAGTTACGCCGGCACATCCCCACCGGGGTGACCACGGTGCACCGGCTGCTGGGCAGTCGGCCCAACACCCGCCATTTCCGCCATCACCGCGGGCATCCTCTGCCGCTGGACGTGCTGGTGGTGGACGAAGCCTCGATGATCGACCTGGAAATGATGGCCAGTCTGCTGGCGGCCTTGCCGCCGCGGGCGCGCCTGGTGCTGCTGGGTGACAAGGATCAGCTGGCTTCGGTGGAGGCGGGCGCGGTGCTGGGCGATCTCTGCCGGGATGCCGAAGCCGGACGCTACAGCCCCGCCACCCGCGCCTGGCTGGAAGCCGTGAGTGGCCAGTCGCTGGCCCAGACGGCCCTGGCGGTCGGCGACGACCAGGCTGACGCCCTGGCGCAGCAGGTGGTGATGCTCAGGCGCTCACGGCGTTTCGGCGCCGGCAGCGGGATCGGCCAGCTGGCCCGCCGGGTCAATGCCCAGGACGGCCAGGGTGCTCAGCAGGTGCTGGTCGACGGCGGCTATGCCGATCTCCATCGGGTGTTGCTCAAGGGGCCGGAGGATCGCGCCCTGGAACGCCTGGTGCTGGAGGGACGCGGGCGCGCTCGGGGCTATCGTCATTATCTCGAGGTCCTGCAGGGGACGCGGCCCCAACTGGATACCGTCCTGGAGGATCCCGCCTGGACGCTCTGGGCCGGCCAGGTATTGTCCGCCTTCGACGACTTCCAGCTGCTCTGCGCCGTGCGCAAGGGCCCCTGGGGTGTGGAAGGCCTCAACCTGCGCATCGCCAGCGCCCTGCTGGCGGCCGGCCTGCTCGCGGGCGAGCACGGCTGGTACGAAGGCCGTCCGGTGCTGGTGACGCGCAACGACTACAGCCTGGGGCTGATGAATGGCGACATCGGCATCACCCTCTGCCTGCCGGATGCCAACCAGCCGGGGCGCAAGGCCCTGCGGGTCGCCTTTCCCCGCGGCGATGGCAGCGGCGGTCTGAGATTCGTCCTGCCCAGCCGGTTGGCCGCAGTGGAGACGGTGTTCGCCATGACCGTGCACAAGTCCCAGGGCTCGGAATTCGCCCACACCGCGCTCCTGCTGCCCGAGCAGCTCAGTCCGGTGCTGACCAAGGAGCTGGTCTATACCGGCATCACCCGGGCGCGCGATGATTTCACCCTGATCGAGGCCCGGAGCGGCATCTTCGCCGAGGCGGTGGCGCGTCGGGTCCGCCGCGTCAGCGGGCTGGACCTGGATTTGCGAAACACTGTGTAAATGTACAGATAAACGCTGGACGCTCCCCTCGCGCCTGCCTAAGGTGAGGGGAGCCGTCCGCGATGAGAGCGCCATGACTTCCCTGCCTTTCGTTTCCCTTGTGCTTCCCCTGTTGCTGCTGGCCGGCTGGGCGGGTTCGGCCGTCTGGCTGACCGGGCGCCAGCGCTATCTGCAACAGCAACTCGACAGCGCCGCCGAGCGCTACGACATGCTGCGCGACGACCTGCAACGCGCCGAGCTGGCCAACGGTCGCCAGGTGGTGGAGCTGGGCGCCGAGCGCGAACGCACCGCCGTCCTGCAGCGCCAGCTGGAGGCCAATCGCGAGCTGGAGGCGGAGTTGCGCCAGCAGACCCGCCAGGCCCAGCTGCAGGCCGCCGAACAGCACGCCCTGGCCGAGGCCACCCGCGCCCAGCTGCAGGGCATCCAGGAGCAGCTCGCCGAGGTGCGCGAGCGCCAGCACCGCGAGCAACAGCTGCACGCCGAGGTGCAGGAACGCCATGCGCGCCTGACCGAAGAACACGCGACGCTGAGAACCACCCTGGAGCAGAAGGAAGAGCACTTCCAGGCGCAGCAACAGCTGCTGCGCGAGAGTCGCGAGCAACTCAAGCTGGAATTCGAGCAACTGGCCGGACGCATCTTCGACGCCAAGGGCCAGGCCTTCGCCCAGCACAGCCAGCAATCCCTGGATGCGCTGCTACGGCCCTTCCGCGAGCAGATCGAGGGCTTTCGCGCCAAGGTCGAGGACATCCACCACAAGGATGTGCAGCAGCAGGCGGCCCTCGGCCAGCAACTGCTCGACCTCAAGGAGCTCAACCGCCAGATCACCCAGGAGGCCCACGACCTGGCCACCGCCCTGCGCGGCCAGAAGAAGGCCCAGGGCAACTGGGGCGAACTCATCCTGGAAAACGTGCTGGAACGCTCCGGCCTGCGCGAGGGGCGCGACTTCGTCCGCGAACGCAGTTTCACCACCGAGACCGGCCGCCGGCGGCCGGACGTGCTGGTCCATCTGCCGCAGAAGAAGCACCTGGTGGTGGACGCCAAGGTGTCGCTCAACGCCTACACCCGCTACGTCAACAGCGAAGACGAGGGCGAGCGGCGCCTGGCCCTGGGCGAGCACGTGCGCGCCGTGGGCGAGCGTATCCGCGAACTGGCCGATCGCGAATACTTCAGCCTGCCGGGGCTGAATTCGCCGGAGATGGTCTTCCTGTTCATCCCCATCGAATCGGCCTTCGTCGAGGCGCTCAAGGCCGACGAAAGCCTGTTCCAGCGGGCCATCGAGCAGAATGTCCTGGTGGCGACGCCGACCACCCTGCTGACCAGCCTCAACATCGTCCGCCAGCTCTGGCGCTTCGAGGACCAGAATCGCCACACCGCCGAACTGGCCGAGCGCGCGGGCAAGGTCTACGACAAGCTGCGCACCTTTCTCGGCAGCATGGACGGCATCGGCAAGAGTCTGGACAAGGCCGGCGAAGCCTATCGCAAGGCCTGCGGCCAACTGGTGGGCGGGCCGGGCAACCTGGTCAAGCAGGTGGCCGACTTCAAGGAGCTGGGCGTGGCGGTACGCACCGAACTGGACGGCCAGTGGACCGAGCGGGCGGAACTGGAGCTGACGATGGTCGAGCTGGAAGCCGCGGCCGAGTCTTCCGACCGGGACTGATTCGCGCAGACCTGACAGGAGAGCCGGAGCTCCGCCTGACCGGTGCGCCAGGCGCACCGGTCAGGACAGTAGGGCTTAGTGGTGCTCGCGGGTGGCGCGGAATTTGATCTCCGGCCAGCGCTCTTCCATCAGCGCCAGGTTGACCCGGGTCGGCGCCAGGTAGGTGAGGTGCCCGCCGCCGTCGACCGCCAGGTTTTCGAAGGCCTTGTTCTTGAAGTCCTCTAGCTTCTTCTTGTCGTCGCACTCGATCCAGCGCGCCGACCAGACGTTAATGGCCTCGTAGGCGCACTCCACCTTGTATTCTTCCCTCAGGCGGCTGGCGACCACGTCGAACTGCAGCACGCCCACCGCGCCGAGCACGATGTCGTTGTTGCGCTCGGGAAAGAACACCTGGGTGGCGCCTTCCTCGGCCAGTTCCTGCAGCCCCTGGCGCAGCTGCTTGGATTTCAGCGGATCCTTCAGGCGCACGCGGCGGAACAGTTCCGGGGCGAAGTGCGGGATACCGGTGAAACCCAGGGCTTCGCCTTCGGTGAAGGTGTCGCCGATCTGGATGGTGCCGTGGTTGTGCAGGCCGATGATGTCGCCGGCAAAGGCCTCGTCCAGGTGCTCGCGCTCGCTGGAGAAGAAGGTCAGGGCGTCGGCGATCTTCAAATCCTTCTTGATGCGCACATGGCGCAGCTTCATGCCCTTCTCGTACTTGCCCGAGCAGATGCGCATGAAGGCGATGCGGTCGCGGTGCTTGGGATCCATGTTCGCCTGGATCTTGAACACGAAGCCGGAGAACTTCTCTTCCACCGGCTCCACCACCCGCTCGTGAGCGGCGCGCGACAGCGGGCGCGGAGCCCAGTCGACCACGGCGTCGAGCACCTGGTCGACGCCGAAGTTGCCCAGCGCGGTACCAAAGAACACCGGGGTCATCTCCCCGCGCAGGAAGGCCTCGCCATCGAATTCATGGCAGGCGCCCTGGACCAGCTCCAACTCCTCGACGAAGCGGTCGTAGAGATCGCCCAAGTGGGCGCGGGCCTCGTCGGAGTCCAGCTTGTCGATGGTCTTGGTGGCGATACGCTCGTGGCCATGGCCGGGGGTGTAGACGTAGATGCGGTCGTCCGAGAGGTGATAGACGCCCTTGAAGTCGCGATAGCTGCCGATCGGCCAGGTGATGGGCGCGGCCTTGATCTTGAGCACCGCCTCGATCTCGTCGAGCAGTTCGATGGGATCGCGGATGTCGCGGTCGAGCTTGTTGATGAAGCTGACGATGGGCGTGTCGCGCAGGCGGCAGACGTCCATCAGGGCGATGGTGCGGGGTTCGACGCCCTTGCCACCGTCGAGCACCATCAGCGCCGAGTCCACCGCGGTCAGGGTGCGGTAGGTGTCTTCGGAGAAGTCCTCGTGGCCGGGGGTGTCGAGCAGGTTGATCATGTGCTCGCGATAGGGGAACTGCATCACCGAGGTGGTGATGGAGATGCCGCGCTGCTTTTCCATCTCCATCCAGTCGGAGGTCGCGTGCCGGTCGGATTTGCGCGACTTCACCGTACCCGCGACGGCGATGGCCTGGCCCATCAGCAGCAGCTTCTCGGTGATGGTGGTCTTGCCCGCGTCGGGGTGGGAAATGATGGCGAAGGTACGGCGCTTGGCGACTTCGGCGGCCTGGGTGGTCATGGATGAACCTGGGCGAGAGCGAAAAAAGAGGGGGCGGAGTATAGCAGAGGGCAGTCCTACCGGCTCGAGGTCGGTAGGACTGCACCAGGCGCCACTCAGCGCTGCGGCTGGATGTTGCCGTCGCAGCAGGGCGGGGTGCGTTTGCGGCGCACCAGACGCTTGCCCAGCGCCATGCCCGGGACCTCGATGTATCTGTGGGTCAGGCAGGCGAAGGCGAAGACCACCGCCAGTTCCACCACCACCACCAGGTTGTCCAGCACGACGCTGCCGGTGGCGATGTAGCGGATCATGAAGGGCAGCGGGGCGTCATGGGAGGGCGCCACCACCGTGAGGTCCTGGTGCAGCAGCTTGCCCAGCACGATGAAAGCGCTCTTGACCACGAAGATCACCGCGGCGTGGCACAGGTAGATCGAATAGGACAGTACCCCCAGGCGCACGAAGAGGCCGTGATGCAGCACGCTGGAGACCAGGCCGCGCTCGAAGGCGAAGGTGAGGATGGTGACGCAGAACACCAGGGTCGCCAGCACGCCCTTCTTGGGTACCGGTAGATCGGAGGTCATCACCGCGGCACCGGCGATCAGGCAGGCCAGTTCCAGCAGGGTGCCACCGAATTGTCCGCCGTTGTGCTGCTTGATCCAGACATAGAGGCGATAGGTGCAGGCGCCGGCGAAAAAGCACGACAGCCCGCGAAAGATTTCGGTCTTCAGCGGCAGGAAGGGAAACAGCAGCTGCACGAAGGCCAGCAGGGCGATCGCCAGGAACCACTGGCGCTGATGACCCTGGCCCTTGAGCACCAGCAGGCCGAAGATCAGATAGAGGTAGAACTCGATGCTGATGCTCCAGGATGGGTAGTTGAAGGAGCCGGTGATGGCCTGGCCCAGCCAGGATTGCAGCAGCAACAGATTGGGCAGGAATTGCTCGGGCGCGGTGGCGCCGCTGAACGCCGGATCGTTGAAGCCGACTCCCAGTTTTTCCGCCAGCAGGCGACCGCACTCCAGCAGCACATAGAGACCCAGCATGGCCAGATGCAGCGGCAGGATCCGCGTCGCGCGACTGATGGCGAAGTCGCGATAATCGTCCAGGGTGCGCAGCCGGCTCTCATAGGTGTGCATGAGCACGAAGCCGCTGAGCACGAAGAAGAACTCGACGAACAGGTAGGCGTTGGCGATCAGCGGATTTTCCGAGGCGGCCTGAGCGACATAGGTGTGAAACAGCACGACGGCGACGGCCAACAGACCGCGAAAGCTATCCAAAGCGACAAATCTTTCCATGGGATATCCCTGAGGGTGCGGCAAGAAGAGGCGAACGGATGCAGCGCTGCCGTTAGGGGGAAAGAGCGGAGGGGTAGTGCGGGAACGTGAAAGCTGACATGGCATCCTGGCTCTTGTGCGTCGCAAGCTTCTTAATAGTCGAACTATTACTTGCTGTTACATTTTGATCGCCAAAAACCAGCAAGTTCTTGCTATGCCGTCCCTGGCCCGGCGTTTTGTGATTGCAGTCACCGATTTCCAGACAAGTTGTCACCTGACTGCAAGAAGGCGCCGCCCGTGCTGCCTGGCGGCGCTTCGCTCAGCGGGGACCCAGGGTCTGGCAATCGGCCGGCTTCACGTACTTTTGCAGCACCTTCCATTGTGGGCGGGGCTTGCCCTTGATCGGTTCGATCGCCAGCGGATAGTCGCCCCAGTTGGGGCCGGCTGCCCAGTACATGGCCGGGATGCATTCCTGGCGCAGCCGCGCCAGCAAGCGGTCCATGGCGGCCAGCCAGCGGGGGTCGTTGTCCGGCACGCCGAATTCGCCGATGTGGCCGCGCTTGCCGTGCTGCTTGAGCCAGGTGATGAAGGGCTCGACCCGGCGGATGCCGACGTCGGGATCGAAGTCGGTCATGTCCTTCTTGAGGTACTTGCCGCCACCGTCATTGTCGAAATAGACGTGCGCCGAATAGATCAGGTTGTCGGCCGGATCCTTGAGACCGAGCAGCTTGGCGTTGTAGCGCGGCCAGAGATAGCTGCTGGCCCAGCCATTGCCTTCGATCAGGAGCGGACGCGCCCGATCCACCTCGCGCACCGCGTCGATACCGTGCTGGGCGGCCACCGGCCATTGCTCCACGGCATCGTGGGGCTCGTTCATGATGTCGTAGGCGGCGAGGGCGGGGTGCTCGTGCCAGCGCTGGGCGATCCGGCGTAGGACATCGGCGTAGGCCGGATAGGGCACCGCCGCGCTGCCGATGAGCTGGCCGCGGTATCTCATGTAGTTGTGCAGATCGAGGATCACGCTCATGCGATAGCGCTTGGCGTTGTCCAGGGTCTGGTCGATCAGCTTGGCGTAGGCGGGATCCAGGGGTTGTCCCAGCGTGGGCTGGAGGCGCTCCCAGATGACCGGGAAGCGGATCACCCGGATGCCCTTGGCCGCCCAGCGTCGGTAATGGCCGGCGTCGGGAAAGAAGTAGTTGGTTCCCGGTTTGCCCGGCAGTACGTGGGGCGCGAAGCCGGCGCCGGAAAAATTCAGGCCGACCAGATCGGTGGGGAAGTCCCGTGTGGCGGCCTGGGCAACCGGCATGGCGGCCAGACTGCAGAGCAGGGTGAACAGCAGGGTGAGCTTGGATTTCAGGCGTAGCGTCATCGGCAAGGTCCCGGACAGTGACGGAAGACGTGAGAATGTCGGGCTGTCGTGGCCCGATCCGCCATGAGGCCTGAAGAGACGCCGGGAAGTTGCAGTGCAAGACTCAGAAGGTGCGCCAGACAACGTTAATGTCGGGCGAAAACCGCGGAAATGCGAGCTGGGTAGACTGGCGGGCAGCTTGGAGCGGGACGCCGCTGCGTCTGGATCCGGGCAGAGCGGACCCCTCGATGGGGAAGGAGAGGGGTGAAGCGGGTAATGAACTGCCTGTGACTGCTTTCCATCTTTCCATGGCGCAGGCAGGTCATTCGAAAGCGGTCTTTAGCGACGCAGGCAGATCCCAGCCCACTGCTCGGCTTCGCGGCGGGCCGAGGCCTCGTCGCTGAATTCGGCGATCAGGCCGCCGTGCGCATACACCACCACCCAATTTTCCACCTTGGGTTGCAGCAGCATTACGGGGGCAGAGGAGAGAACAGCGGAGTCCAACGATGCACAAGCCGTCATGTCATTCATAACGTTCCCTTTGAAGTTAGCTCGGTGAATAGTCTGTTTTTATAGCGGTTCCAGAAACGGCGCTTGGTGCTATCACTGGGCCACCTATTGACCTTGGTATGGCTGAATGATCCCTCAAAGCGTCAGCCATTCGTCGGCATGATAAAGGGGTGCCAAAACCCCGTCACCGCACTGGCTCACAGAAAGATGTTTCAGTTATGACCGTACGTCAGCTGAGCTGTGTGCCGCTCCACGAAACCGCCGTGGCTTGCGTCGGCATCCGTGACAGGCGTCGCGCTGGTACTGCAAAGCAGCTAACAGTAAGCGTATTAAATTTATCGTCACACATTCGCCGAGGGCTCTAGCGCGCGACTCTCGCTTTTTGCCGGCTGTCCGGGCCTCACGGCCGGGCCTTTCACCCTGTCAAGACGTCCCGCTTTGCATGATCGGGTTGGCATTGAGCGAGTCTATTGGGTTAGCCTGAAAAGGAGCTGGCGAACTATCGACTGCGATGGACGTCAATCTCTTCGGTCGAGACAAGGCGCCATGTCGTTCCCCCCGGAGCGACACCCAAGGGCTAGGCAGATCAGAGATCCGCAGTGCCCCGTTGGTCCAGCCGGCATACCCGCCATGCCCTGCTGTGTCTCGACCCTGAACCCGGACAGCCGTCCTGCGCCTCGCCCCCGTGCGAGGTCCGCACTCGGAAGGCATGCGGCCTGTCCGCCCGTTGAAGGAGCCTGACATGGCGAAGTTCAAGACCCTCCTGCTCGGCACGGCCGTGGGGGTGGTGATCCTGGCACTGCTGGTGCACTGGATCGGTAGGGATACCCTCAGTACCTATCGTGCGGATCTGCTGTTCTATCTCCAGGCCCACCTCTACCTGGTGGCCGTCTCCATGGTCCTGGCCCTGCTGGTGGGCATCCCCGCCGGGGTGCTGCTGAGTCGGCCAGCCTTCGCCCGCAGCGCCGAGCGCTTCATGCAGGTGTTCAACATCGGCAATACCGTGCCGCCGCTGGCGGTGCTGGCCATCGCCCTGGGCATCGTCGGCATTGGCGATGGGCCGGCGATCCTGGCGCTGTTCCTGGCCTCGCTGCTGCCCATCGTGCGCAACACCTACGAGGGGCTGAAGAACGTGCCGGCCTCGCTCAAGGAGGCTGCCACCGGCATCGGCATGACCCCCACCCAGGTACTGACCAAGGTGGAGCTGCCCAATGCCGTGCCCATCATCATCGGCGGGGTGCGGGTCGCCCTGGCGATCAACGTCGGCACTACGCCACTGGTGTTTCTCATCGGCGCCAACAGCCTGGGCAGCCTGATCTTTCCCGCCATCGCCCTGGAGAACCAGTCGCAGCTGCTACTGGGCGCCGCCGCCACGGCGCTGCTGGCGCTGCTGCTGGACGGCCTGGTGCTGCTCGCCAGTCGCCTCTGGCTGGAACGCGGCCTGGCCCGCTAAGGAGACGAGATGAAGAAGTTGCTTATCGCCCTGGGCGCCGCCTGGTTCGGACTGACGCTGGCGAGCGCCGCTCAGGCCGATCCGATCCGTATCGGCGCCAAGGTCTTTACCGAGCAGGCCATCCTCGCCGAACTCACCGGGCAGTATCTGTCCCGCCACGGCTATCAGCCGGAGATCGTCGGCGGCCTGGGCAGCACCATCGCCTGGAATGGCGTGAAGAACGCCCAGCTCGACCTCACCTGGGAATACACCGGCACCTCGCTGGTGGCCTACAACCATGTCACCGAACGACTGGACAAGGAGGCCTCCTACCAGCGGGTCAAGCAGCTGGATGCCAAGGTCGGTCTGGCCTGGCTGGCGCCCACCCGCTTCAACAACACCTATGCCCTGGCGTTGCCGGAGAAGATCGCTCGACAGCATCCCGAGCTGAACAGCATCAGCGACCTGGCCGGACTGCTCAAGGCCGAGGCCGGCAAGCAGCATCTCACCGCTCTGGACATTGAATTCGCCAATCGCTCCGATGGCCTCGCCGGCCTGGTCAAGGCCTATGGCCTGAGCTACACCCGTGACGACATCCGCCAGATGGACCCGGGACTGGTCTATACCGCCCTGCGCAACGGCCAGGTCTTCACCGGCCTGGTCTACACCACCGACGGCCGCCTGGACGCCTTCAGGCTCAAGGTGCTGGAAGACGACAAGGGCTATTTTCCCGACTACACCGCCGCCCCCGTGGTGAACGCCGGGTACCTGGCCAAGCACCCGGATCTCGCCGCCTTGCTCAAGCCCCTGGCGGAAAGCCTGGACCAGGCCACCATGCGCCAGCTCAACGCCAAGGTGGACATCGAGCGGCAGACGCCGGCCCAGGTGGCCCGCGACTTCCTCGCCCAGCACCCCCTAGACGGAGGGCAATGACCCATGGATTTCGTCACCTCCTTCAATCACATCGACTGGCTGCAGGTCCTCGAACTGACCCGCCAGCACATCACCCTGGTGGGGATCGCCGTGACCCTGGCGATCTTGGTGGGCGTGCCCCTGGGCATCCTCATGACCCGCTATCCCTGGCTGGCCGGACCGCTGCAGGCGGTGGCCACGGTGGTCATGACCCTGCCCTCCATCGCCCTGTTCGGCCTGCTGCTGCCGTTCTATTCCAAGTTCGGCCAGGGCCTCGGTCCGCTGCCGGCCATCACCGCGGTGTTCCTCTATTCGCTGCTGCCGATCCTGAGAAACACCTACCTGGCGCTGACCAGCGTCGAGCCGGGCATCCGCGAGGCGGGTGCCGGTATCGGCATGACCTTCTGGCAGCGCCTGCGCATGGTGGAACTGCCCATCGCCCTGCCGGTGATCCTGGCCGGGGTGCGCACCGCCGTGGTCATGAACATCGGCGTCATGACCATCGCCGCCACCATCGGCGCCGGGGGCCTGGGCGTGCTCATCCTCACCTCCATCAGCCGCAGCGACATGGCCACCCTCATCGTCGGCGCGGTGCTGGTCAGTCTGCTGGCCATCGTCGCCGACCTCGTCCTGCAGTGGCTGCAACGCCGCCTCACCCCGCGCGGCCTGCGCAGCGCCCCTTAAGGAGTCCCAGATGATCGAACTCGACCGCCTGACCAAGACCTTCAAGCAGCATGGCAAGGACGTGACCGCGGTGGACGCCGTGAGCCTCACCGTGGAGGAGGGCCAGATCTGCGTCTTCCTCGGCCCCTCCGGCTGCGGCAAGACCACCACCCTGAAGATGATCAACCGCCTGATCGAGCCCACCTCGGGACGGGTGCTGATCAACGGCGAGGACACCACCGGTATCGACGAGGTGACGCTCAGACGCCATATCGGCTACGTGATCCAGCAGATCGGTCTGTTCCCCAACATGACCATCGAGGAAAACATCACCGTGGTGCCCAAGCTGCTGGGCTGGGACAAGAAGCGGTGCCGCGAGCGCGCCACCGAGCTGATGAGCATGGTGCAGCTCGAACCCAAGCAGTACCTGTCGCGCTATCCGCGCGAACTGTCCGGTGGCCAGCAGCAGCGCATCGGCGTGATTCGCGCCCTGGCGGCCGAGGCGCCGCTGCTGCTGATGGACGAACCCTTCGGCGCGGTGGACCCGATCAACCGCGATGCCATCCAGAACGAGTTCTTCCAGATGCAGCGGGCGCTGAACAAGACGGTGATCATGGTCAGCCACGACATCGACGAGGCCATCCGCCTGGGCGACAAGATCGCGGTGTTCCGCGGCGGCCGCCTGGTGCAGTTCGACCACCCGGACACCCTGCTGGCCCATCCCAAGGACGACTTCGTCAGCAACTTCGTCGGCCAGGACAGCACCTTGAAGCGTCTCCTGCTGATCCGTGCCGAGGATGCGGCCGACAACGCGCCCTCGATCCAGGCCGAGACCCTGATCGGCGATGCCGTGGAATTGATGGAGGAGCACGACCGCCGCTACCTGGTGGTGACGGATGCCGCCAACAAGGGCCTGGGCTATGTGCGCCGGCGTGACCTGCGCGGGCAGAGCGGCCCGGTGGCGCCCTTCATCACCCCGTTCAAGGCCACCGCGGCCTTCGACGAGCACCTGCGCATCCTGCTGTCGCGCATGTACCAGTTCAACAGCTCCTGGCTGCCGGTGCTCAGCGCCGACAACGATTTCCTCGGCGAGGTCACCCAGGAATCCATCGCCGACTATCTCAGCAGCGGTCGGTCGCGCGGCAAGACCACCATCGTCTCGCCGGCGGAGCAGGTGGCGGGGTAGGGCAGGGACTCAGGCGGCGGTCGCAGCGCTGCCGCCTGACGGTCTGTGGCTCAGGGGCGGATCTCGATCAGGGTGCCATCCTTGACCAGGCCCCAGACCTCGCGCATGTCGTGGTTGGTCATGGCGATGCAGCCCTCGGTCCAGTTCAGCGAGTTGAAGTACCACTCCGGGTACTCCTCGTCGATGGGCGTGCCGTGCAGCATGATCATGCTGCCGGGACGCACGCCGGCCTGGCTGGCGCGGGCCAGGTCCTCGCGATTGGGATAGGAGATGTGCATGGCCAGGTTGAACTTGTCGCTGGTCTTGCGCCAGTCGATCCAATAGAAGCCTTCCGGGGTGCGCTTGTCGCCCTCACGCAACTTGGGGCCGCGGGGATTCTTGCCCAGCGAGATGCGATAGGACTTCATCACGGTATCGCCGCTGAGCAGTTGCAGCTGATTGCGCGACTTGATGACCAGCACCTTGTCGATCAGCGGCGCGGCCGGCTGGCGGATCACCGTGACGCTGGTACTGGCCTGGGCCAGCTGGGGAAGCAACGAACCGCACAGCACATAGCAGAGCGCCAACAACAGGTGCAACGGACGCATGTCGGGTAGATCCTCGGAAGAGCTCAGGCAGGCTTGGGTGCGACCACCATGGGCGCCATGCCTTCATGGCGCAGGGAAAACTCGCCGCGACGGCGGTCGGCGAAAAAGCATTCTAGTGTCCGCTTGATGGTCGGAAAAGCCAGAGACGACCAGGGGATGTCGGCTTCGTCCAGAAGGCGCACGTCGAGGCTTTCCTCGCCGACGCCAAAGCGGCCGTCGACCAGTTCGCCGCGGAACAGCATGTAGATCTGGTCGATGTGCGGCAGGTCGAAGAGAGTATAGAGCTCCAGGCCCTGCACGGTCGCGCCGGCTTCCTCGAAGGTCTCGCGAGCAGCGGCCTCGGTGGTGGTCTCGCCGTTTTCCATGAAGCCCGCCGGCAGCGTCCAGTAACCCTTACGCGGTTCGATGGCGCGCTGGCAGAGCAGCACCTTGCCCTCCCAGGTCGCCAGGCAGCCGGCCACCACCCGCGGATTCTGATAATGCACTGCGCCGCACTGGCTGCAGATCAGGCGCATCCGGTTATCACCCGCGGGAAGGCGTTCTTCCAGCAGTCCGCCACAGTGATTGCAATGCTTCATGGTTCATCCTCGTTTTGCTGCAGTGTGCCGGGGCGCTCCCGGGCCTCGCAAGCGATGGCTGGGCTTGGGATTGCCCGACGGGCGTGCCATGATCCGGGGGATACGATGAGCAAGGGAGAATTCCGGCGTGGATGAGTTGCTCCAGCGCCTGCGTCACTATCAGCCGCGCACCCTGAGCGGCACCGAGAGCTACCAGGAAGCGGCGGTGCTGGTGCCCATCATCCGTGGCGAGCATCCCGAGTTGCTGCTCACCCTGAGGGCCAGCAACCTGTCCACCCACGGCGGCGAGGTGGCTCTGCCGGGCGGCCGGCGCGATCCCGAGGACGCCGATCTGGTCGCCACCGCCCTGCGCGAAGCCGAGGAAGAGGTCGGACTGCCACCGGGCCTGGTGGAGGTGATCGCCCCCCTGAGTCCGCTGGTGTCGCGCTACGGCCTGGCGGTGACCCCCATCGTCGCGCTGATCCCCGATCAGCTCGAATACGTTCCCAGCGAGGCCGAGATCGCCGCGATCTTCAGCGTGCCCCTGCAGTTCTTCTGCGAGGTGCCGCCGGATTTCACCCTCAGGGTCGACCATGACGGCCGGCGCTGGCAGGTGCCCAGCTATCAATATGGCGAGCACCGCATCTGGGGGCTGACGGCGGTGATCATCGTCGAACTGGTCAATCTGCTGTACGACGCCGGTATCGTGCTCAAGGCACCGCCCAGGCGGGATTGAGCGCTAGGCTCTGTACGAAAAGTCGCCGAGCGAAGGTCAGGCGAGGAGAAAAGCGCTGAGGAAGCGGACCGGGCTCGCGAACGAGTTTACGAATGGTAAATGAGCATTCCGACCGGGCTGGCGATCCAGGCGTTTTTCAACGAAGCATCACCGAGCGCAGGCCTTTTCGTGCAGAGCCTAGCGACAAGGTAAAGGCACATGCCAAGTCGGGCATTAACGGGCACAATGCGCGGCCATTCGAGGGAAGCCGCATGACCACCGCCGATTCACCCGTGCGTTCGCCCTGCGTCCATGTCTGTGCCCTGGACGAACAGGACATCTGCATCGGTTGCCAGCGCAGCGCCGCCGAGATCACCCGCTGGATGTCCATGAGCGACAGCGAGCGCCGCGAGGTGCTGCTGCGCTGCAGCGAGCGGGCGCGGGCGGGCGGTGCGGCCTTCCTGACCTGACATCAGCCGGAGAGATCTGTCATGCCCCGTATCGGTACCCCCCTGTCCCCCAGCGCCACCCGCGTGCTGCTCTGCGGCTCCGGCGAACTGGGCAAGGAAGTCGTCATCGAACTGCAGCGTCTGGGCGTCGAGGTCATCGCCGTGGATCGCTACGCCGATGCCCCGGCCATGCAGGTCGCCCACCGCAGCCACGTCATCGACATGCTTGACGGTGCCGCCCTGCGCGCGGTGATCGAGCGCGAACAGCCGCACTTCATCGTGCCGGAAATCGAAGCCATCGCCACCGCCACCCTGGTGGAGCTGGAAGGCGAGGGCTACACCGTGGTGCCCACCGCCCGCGCCGCCCAGCTGACCATGAATCGCGAAGGCATCCGGCGCCTCGCCGCCGAGGAACTGGGCCTGCCCACCTCGCCCTATCATTTCGCCGACACCTACGAAGACTATGCCGCCGCCGCCGAGGCGCTGGGCTATCCCTGCGTGGTCAAGCCGATCATGAGTTCCTCGGGCAAGGGCCAGAGCCTGCTGCGCAGCGCCGACGAGCTGCAGGCCGCCTGGCAATACGCCCAGGAAGGCGGTCGCGCCGGCAAGGGCCGGGTGATCGTCGAGGGCTTCGTCGACTTCGACTACGAAATCACCCTGCTGACCGTGCGCCACGTCGGCGGCACCTCCTTCTGCGCGCCGGTCGGGCATCGCCAGGTCAAGGGCGACTACCACGAGTCCTGGCAGCCCCAGGCCATGAGCGAGAAGGCTCTGGCCGAGTCCGAGCGGGTCGCCCGCGCGGTCACCGAGGCCCTGGGCGGTCGCGGCCTGTTCGGCGTGGAACTGTTCGTCAAGGGCGACCAGGTCTGGTTCAGCGAGGTCTCCCCGCGGCCCCACGACACCGGCCTGGTGACCCTGATCTCTCAGGATATCTCCGAATTCGCCCTGCATGCCCGGGCCATCCTCGGCCTGCCGATCCCCACCATCCGCCAGTTCGGTCCCTCGGCCTCGGCGGTGATCCTGGTGGACGGCGATTCGCGGCAGACCGCCTTCACCAACCTCGGCGCGGCCCTGGCCGAACCCGACACCGCGCTGCGCCTGTTTGGCAAGCCCGAGGTGAAGGGGCAACGGCGCATGGGCGTCGCCCTGGCCCGCGACGAAAGCATCGAAGCCGCCCGGGCCAAGGCCGTGCGTGCGTCCCAGGCGGTGAAGGTCGAGCTGTAAGGCTGGCCGCGCCCCACGAAAAAGGGCCCCGCGGGGCCCTTTTTCATTGGCTGGAGAACTCTACAGCGACTGGTCGCGCGTCTCGCGCAGGCAGAGCACCGCCACCAGGCTGATGGCCGCCGCCGCCGAGACATAGCCACCCACCCAGCTCAGGCCACCGGCCTCCACCAGTTGCTGCGCGGCGTAGGGCGCCAGGGAGGCACCGAGGATGCCGCCCAGGTTGTAGGCCGCCGAGGCACCGGTGTAGCGCACCCGGGTAGGGAAGATTTCCGGCAGCAGGGCGCCCATGGGGCCGAAGGTCATGCCCATGAGAAACAGCTCCAGGGCCAGGAACAGGCCGACCGCCTGACTGGAGCCGTGGGTCAGCAGCGGCTCCATGGCGAAGCCCGACAGCAGGGCGGCGATGGCACTCACCGCCAGTACCGGCTTGCGGCCGAAGCGATCCGCCAGCCAGGCCGACAGCGGCGTGGCCAGGGCCATGAACAGCACTGCCACGCAGAGCAGGCCGAGGAATTCCTGGCGGCTGTAGCCGAGATTCTTCACCCCGTAGCTCAGCGAGAACACCGTGGAGATATAGAAGAGGGCGTAGCACACCACCATGCTCAGGGCGCCCAGCAGCACCGCCTTGCCGTGCTTGCCGAAGGTCTCGACCATGGGCAGGCGCAGTTTCTCACGCCGCGCCATGGCCTCGGCGAACACCGGCGTCTCGTGCAGCGACAGCCGCACATAGAGGCCGACCACCACCAGCAGGGCGCTGAGCAGGAAGGGGATGCGCCAGCCCCAGGCGCGGAATTGCTCGTCGTCCAGCAGCAGCGCCAGGGCCAGGAACAGGCCGTTGGCCATGAGGAAGCCGATGGAGGGGCCGAGCTGGGGAAACATGCCGAACCAGGCGCGCTTGCCGGGTGGGGCATTCTCCGTGGCCAGCAGCGCTGCGCCGCCCCATTCGCCGCCCAGCCCCAGACCCTGGCCGAATCTCAGCAGGCACAGCAGGATCGGAGCCCAGACGCCGATGCTGGCGTAGCCGGGCAGGAGGCCGATCAGGGTGGTGGAGATGCCCATCAGCAGCAGCGAGGCCACCAGGGTGGACTTGCGCCCGATGCGATCGCCGAAGTGGCCGAACAGCAGCGAACCCAGCGGCCGTGCCAGGAAGGCGATGCCAAAGGTGATGAAGGCGCTGAGGGTCTGGGCCATGCCCGCGCCTTGGGGAAAGAACACCGGGCCGATCACCAGGGCCGCGGCCGTGGCGTAGACGTAGAAGTCGTAGAACTCGATGGCGGTGCCGATGAAACTGGCGGTGGCCACGCGGGTGGGGGAGTTGCGCGGCACGGAGGTGGGCGCGTCGAAGGCGGCAGCGGTCGTGGACATGCAGGGGTACCGGGCAGTCGTTCTTGTAGGAGGCGTCTGCCGGAGCGGCCCGGTGGGGCAGCGGCTGTCCGAGGATGGGGACGGGCGGGACGACCTGTTATGACGTGCCGGGCGCGAAGCGGCTGTTGGCCGGGTCGCGCCGAACGTGGTTCGGTCGCCTGATTATGCAGGTAGTGGAACGACGACTGTCAACGATGCAGGATGAATTCCCGCACCAGCTTGCTACCGAAGTAGGCCAGCATCAGCAGGATGAAGCCCAGCAGCGTCCAGCGGATCGCCGTATGGCCGCGCCAGCCCAGGCGATGGCGACCCCACAGCAGGATGCCGAACACCACCCAGGCGATGCAGGAGAGCACCGTCTTGTGGATCAGGTGCTGGGCGAACATGTCCTCGACAAAGAACCAGCCGGAGATCAGCGCCAGTGATAGCACTACCCAGCCAGCCCAGAGAAAGCCGAACAGCAGGCTTTCCATGGTCTGTAGCGGCGGAAAGCTGCGGATCAGTCCCGAGGGGTGCTTGTTCTTGAGTTGATGGTTTTGCAACAGCACCAGGCAGGACTGCAGCACCGCCAGGGTGAAGAGGCCATAGGCGATGATCGACAGCAGCACGTGCACGACGATCTTGGGCGAGACGTCCAGCGGGGTCACGGTGCCCGGCGGCACGAATTCGGCCAGCAGCGCGGTGATGGCGCCGAGGGGATAGACCAGCACCAGCAGCGGTTGCAGCGGCATGCGCAGGCAGCCGATCAGCATCAGCGCGATGGCGGTCGCCGAGATCAGGCTGGAGGCGTCGAAGAAGTCCAGGCTCAGGGTCGGTTCGAGGATCAGCTGCAGATAGACGGCCAGGGCATGGGGCAGCAGGGCCAGGATGCCGGCGCCCAGGACCAGGGGCTTGCTCGACGGCTGTTTGCGCAGCAGGCAACTGCCCTGGTAGAGGGTCGCGAGCAGATAGAGGGCGGCGGCCAGGAGGGTGGGCAGCAGGGCGTGCATGGTCCGGTTTCAGCAGAGCGGAAAGCAGGCGAGTGTGGCACAGACAGGGCGGTACAGAAAGTCTGAGCCGCGCCTTGGCGCCGGCTGGCCAGACTGGGCGAACCCTTGCCGCCAGCGGGTGGTCCCAAGAGGTACATATCTAGAAGAGGTCGCGACCATGCTTAAATTTCTCGGCGGTACCATGGGCATCATCTTTCTGATCGGCCTGGTGGTGGTCATCGGCATCTTCTCGCTGATTTTCTGATCCCTTCCCTGCAGGCACCGGCCCTGGCGTCGGTGCCTCGCGCTCCTGCCTCGGCGGCTCGCCGATCCAGGCTCTGCTGACGGTTTCACGGGGTAGCGGCCCTGGCAGCTATCCCTGCTCAGGCGCTCTTTCGTTATACTTGCCGGTCAGCCGCCGTTTCTGCCCTGGATGTCCGCATGTTCGAGAATCTCACAGACCGCCTGTCCCAAAGCCTGCGCCACATTACCGGCAAGGCCAAGCTCACCGAAGACAACATCAAGGACACCCTGCGCGAGGTGCGCATGGCGCTGCTCGAGGCGGACGTCGCCCTGCCGGTGGTCAAGGAGTTCGTCAATCGGGTCAAGGAGCGGGCGGTCGGCACCGAGGTGTCCAAGAGCCTGACCCCGGGCCAGGCGTTCGTGAAGATCGTGCGCGCCGAGCTCGAAGCCATCATGGGCGCGGCCAACGAAGACCTGGCGCTCAACGTCGCGCCGCCGGCGGTCATCCTCATGGCCGGCCTGCAGGGCGCGGGCAAGACCACCACCGCGGGCAAGCTGGCGCGCTTCCTCAAGGAGCGCAAGAAGAAGACCGTCATGGTCGTCTCCGCCGACGTCTATCGTCCGGCCGCCATCAAGCAGCTGGAAACCCTGGCCGGGGAGGTGGGGGTCACCTTCTTCCCCTCCGACATCAGTCAGAAGCCGGTGGAGATCGCCCAGGCCGCCATCCGCGAAGCCAAGCTCAAGTTCATCGACGTGGTCATCGTCGACACCGCCGGCCGCCTGCACATCGATAGCGAGATGATGGCGGAGATCCAGCAGGTCCATGCCGCCACCAAGCCGGCCGAGACCCTGTTCGTGGTCGACGCCATGACTGGTCAGGACGCCGCCAACACCGCCAAGGCCTTCAACGACGCCCTGCCGCTCACCGGCGTGATCCTGACCAAGGTCGACGGCGATGCCCGGGGCGGTGCCGCCCTGTCGGTCCGTCACATCACCGGCAAGCCGATCAAGTTCATCGGCATGGGGGAGAAGAGCGAAGCCCTCGACCCCTTCCACCCGGATCGCGTCGCCTCGCGCATCCTCGGCATGGGCGACGTCCTCTCGCTGATCGAGCAGGCCGAACAGACCCTGGATCGCGAAAAGGCCGACAAGCTGGCCAAGAAGCTCAAGAAGGGCAAGGGCTTCGATCTCGAAGACTTCCGCGACCAGCTACGCCAGATGAAGAACATGGGCGGCCTGGGCTCGCTGATGGACAAGCTGCCGACCATGATGGGTGGCATGAACATCCAGCAGATGGGCAACGCCCAGGGCGCCGCGGAAAAGCATTTCAAGCAGATGGAAGCCATCATCGACTCCATGACCCCGGCCGAGCGCCGCGATCCGGAGCTGATCAGCGGCTCGCGCAAGAAGCGCATCGCCCTGGGTTCCGGCACCCAGGTGCAGGACGTCGGCCGCCTCATCAAGCAGCACAAGCAGATGCAGAAGATGATGAAGAAGGTCACCGCCAAGGGTGGCATGGCCAAGATGATGCGCGGCATGGGCAGCATGTTCCCCGGCGGCGGCATGCCCAAGATGTGATTTCCAGGTGCCGCCCGTCGCCAGATGGCCGGCATCGGAAAGGGCTCTGCGAGGGGCGTCGGCACCAGTGCTGATGCACCTTCGCGAGCGACGGGGCTCCACCGCTGGAGTCTCCAGGCTGCCGCTATGCCGAAGGTGCCGTTGAAAGCCATTGGCAAACCGGGTAACAGCCCTTAGAATATGCGGCCTTTCGGGCCATGTGGCCCAGTGTGCCCACAGCTACAAGCACCGACTACAGGAACGAAGTTCAATGGTAACCATCCGTCTAGCCCGTGGCGGCTCCAAGAAGCGCCCCTTCTACCACCTGACCGTGACCAACAGCCGCAACGCGCGCGATGGTCGTTTCGTCGAGCGCATCGGTTTCTTCAACCCGGTGGCCAGCGGCGCCGAAATCCGTCTGTCGGTGGACCAAGAGCGCGCCAACTACTGGCTGTCGCAGGGCGCCCAGCCGTCCGAGCGCGTCGCTCAGCTGCTCAAGAGCGCTCAGGCTACCGCCTGAAGACCATGAGTACGCCGACCTCCGCCCCCGACCTGGTGGTCCTGGGCAAGATAGTCTCGGTCTTTGGCGTACGCGGTGAGCTCAAGATCTACTCCTTTACCGATCCGCTCGACAATCTGCTGGACTATCGGACCTGGACGCTGCGGCGCGAAGGCGAGACCCGGCAGGTCAAGGTGCTCGGCGGTCGGATGCACGGCAAGGTCCTGACGGTACGTCTGCAGGGCCTGGACGATCGCGAAGAAGCCCGCCTGATGGCTGGTTTCGAGATCTGCGTGCCGCGCAGTGAATTGCCCCCGCTGGGCGCCGGTGACTACTACTGGCATCAGTTGGAAGGTCTCAAGGTGATCAATCGCGAAGGCCAGTGGCTGGGCGTGGTGGATCATCTGCTGGAGACCGGGGCAAACGACGTCATGGTGGTCAAGCCCTGTGCTGGCAGCCTCGACGATCGTGAGCGTCTGTTGCCTTATCTGCCCGACCAGTACGTGCTGGCGGTGGATCTGGCCAAGGGCGAGATGCAGGTCGACTGGGACGCGGATTTCTGATCCATGCGTATCGATGTCATCAGCCTCTTTCCCGAGATGTTCGAGGCCGTCAGCGCCTATGGCGTGAGCGGTCGCGCGATGAAGCAGGGGCTCCTGGAGCTGACCTGCTACAACCCGCGCAGCTATACCGAGGATCGTCACCAGACCGTGGACGACCGGCCCTTTGGCGGCGGTCCCGGCATGGTCATGAAGATCCAGCCGCTGGAGCGTGCCCTGGCCGATGCCAAGGGTGATTCGGCGGCGAAGGTGATCTACCTGTCCCCCCAGGGTCGCAAACTCGACCAGGCGGCGGTACGGGAACTGGCGCAGGAGGGGCATCTGATCCTCATCGCCGGGCGTTACGAAGGCATCGACGAGCGTTTCATCGAGACGCACGTGGATGAAGAATGGTCGATTGGCGACTATGTGCTGTCCGGCGGTGAATTGCCGGCCATGGTGCTGATCGATGGGGTCACGCGACTGCTGCCTGGAGCCTTGGGGCATGCGGATTCCGCCGAGCAGGACTCGTTTACCGATGGCCTGCTCGATTGCCCGCACTACACCCGACCCGAGGTGTACGAGGGCCGTCGCGTACCCGACGTGTTGCTCAGTGGTAACCACGAGCATATCCGGCGCTGGCGCCTGCAGCAGTCCCTGGGACGCACTGCGGAGCGACGCGCCGATCTTCTGGATGGCCGCTCGCTTTCTGGAGAAGAGCAGAACCTGTTGGCGGAATACCTCCGTCAGCGGAACGATAGTTAGGTATCGATGGCGGGCCGCGGCCTGTCTTAGGAGCAGAGTGACATGACCAACAAAATCATTGCCCAGATCGAAGCTGAGCAGATGAACAAAGAAATCCCGGCGTTCGCCCCCGGCGACACCGTGATTGTCCAAGTTAAGGTGAAGGAAGGCGACCGTCAGCGTCTGCAGGCCTTCGAAGGCGTGGTGATCGGCAAGCGTAACCGCGGCCTGAACAGCGCCTTCACCGTACGCAAGATCTCCAACGGCGTTGGCGTCGAGCGTACCTTCCAGACCTACAGCCCGCTGGTCGACAGCCTGAGCGTCAAGCGTCGCGGTGACGTGCGCAAGGCCAAGCTGTACTACCTGCGCGAACTGTCCGGCAAGGCTGCCCGCATCAAGGAAAAGCTTTCCTGATCGCGGCGTGACCAGAAAAAAGCAGCTTCGGCTGCTTTTTTCGTTTCTAAGAGCCTAGTCAAAATCTCGCGAGCTAGAGACAAACAAGGCGAAGCTGGCTGAGGAAGCGGACCGGGCTCGCGCGCGAGTTTACAGCTGGTAAATGAGCATTCCGACGGGGCTGGCCTTCCGGGCCGGCTTCAACGACGTTTGGCCGACGCGCAGCAGATTTTGAGTAGGTTCTGAGGTTCGAGGTAAGACATGACGACCCGCGAAGCGGAAATCCAGCGGCGCACCGCGCTGTCGGAAACCCGGGTGGCCAAGGCGGTCTTCCCGCCCACCACCAATCATCACGACACCCTGTTCGGCGGCACCGCCCTGGCCTGGATGGACGAGGTGTCCTTCATCACCGCGACGCGCTTCTGTCGCAAGCCGCTGGTCACGGTCTCCACCGACCGCATCGATTTCAACCATCCCATTCCCGCGGGCTCCATCGTCGAGCTGATCGGCCGGGTGGTGAAGGTGGGCAACACCAGCATCAAGGTGCAGGTGGAGGTCTTCGTCGAAGGCATGCTGGCGGAAGGCCGCGAGCGCGCTATCAATGGCGCCTTCAGCTTTGTCGCCGTCGATGACGAGGGCAAGCCGACGCCGGTGCTGCCCGGATTCGCCGCGTGAACGCCGAGCGGCTGATCGAGGAATTCCTCGACGCCCTGTGGTTGGAGAAGGGGCTGTCGCCCCATACCCGCAGCGCCTACCGCACCGACCTGTTGGCCTTCGCTCGGTGGCTGGAGGGCAGGGGCCTGACCCTGGAGTCCGTCGGCCGCGACGCGGTGCTCGATCACCTCGGCTGGCGCCTGAGCGAGGGTTACCAGGCGCGCTCCACGGCGCGTTTCCTTTCCGGGCTGCGCAGCTTCTACAAGTACGCGGTGCGCGAGGGGCGGCTGGCCGAGGACCCGACGCTGCTGGTGAGCATGCCGCAGCTGGGTGCGCCGCTGCCCAAGAGCCTGTCCGAGGCGGATGTGGAAGCCCTGTTGGCTGCGCCGGATACCGAGGACACCCTGGGCCTGCGCGATCGCACCATGCTCGAGGTGCTCTATGCCACCGGCCTGCGGGTGACCGAGCTGATCAGCCTGACCCTGGACGAGATCAATCTGCGCGAGGGTTCGCTGCGGGTCTTCGGCAAGGGCAGCAAGGAGCGGCTGATCCCCCTGGGCGAAGAGGCCATCGCCTGGCTGGAAAGCTATCTGAAGACCGCGCGTCCATTGCTGCTGGGCGGCCAGCCCGGCGACATCCTCTTTCCCAGCCAGCGCGGCACGCCCATGACTCGGCAGACCTTCTGGCACCGCATCAAGCTGCATGCCCAGGTGGCCGGCATCCGCACCTCGCTGTCGCCGCATACCCTGAGGCACGCCTTCGCCACCCATCTGCTCAATCACGGCGCGGACCTGCGCACGGTGCAGATGCTGCTCGGCCATACCAGCCTGTCCACCACCCAGATCTACACCCACGTCGCCCGCGTGCGGCTGCAGCAACTGCACGCCCAGCACCATCCGCGGGGGTAGGGCGGGACCGCCGTAGCCGGCAGGTCTGTGGTAGGCTTGCCGGCGTCTCAACAGGAGTCAAACATGCGTATTTCCCAACTGTTGCTCGCCGCTTGCCTGGGGCTCGGCGTGCAACTGGCTCAGGCCGAACCTGAGCAGGCCATTCGCCAGAGCCTGACCGCGCTGCAACCCAATCTCGCCATCGAGTCCATCGCCAAGAGTCCGCTGGAGGGCCTCTACCAGGTCCAGCTCAAGGGCGGTCGCGTGCTCTATGCCAGCGGCGATGGCCAGTTCGTCATGCAGGGCTATCTGTATCAGGTCAAGGACGGCAAGGCCTCCAACCTGACCGAGAAGGCCGAGAACGTCGCGGTGGCGCGGCAGATCAATGGCCTCGATCGCAACCAGATGATCGTCTATCCCGCCCAGGGCGAGACCAAGGCGCATATCACCGTCTTCACTGACACCACCTGCCCCTATTGCCAGAAGCTGCACGCCGAGGTGCCCGAGCTGAACAAACGCGGCATCGAGGTGCGCTACCTGGCCTTCCCGCGCCAGGGCATGGGCTCGCCGGGCTCCAAGCAACTGGAGGCGGTGTGGTGCGCCAAGGACAAGCCGGCGGCGCTGAACCAGATGTTCACCGGTCGTGAGGTCAAGTCCGAGAGCTGCCAGAATCCGGTCGCCCAGCAATTCGCGCTGGGGCAGAACATGGGTATCCAGGGCACGCCGGCGATCATTCTCGCCGATGGCCAGATGATCCCGGGCTACCAGCCGGCCGATCAGCTGGCGGAAGCGGCAATCGGCGCCCGCTAGGCGCCTCAATCAGAGTTATGAACGGGGCCGCGGAGCGGTCCCACACGACATGGGGATAAGGGTGTGAAGCCGGTCAAAGTAGGCATCTGTGGTCTGGGTACCGTGGGCAGCGGGACCTTCAACGTACTCAAGCGCAACGCCGAGGAAATCGCCCGGCGCGCCGGTCGGGGTATCGAGGTGGCGCAGATCGCCCAGCGCCGGCCCAATCCCCAATGCGACACTGGTAGCACGCCGATCACCGCCGAGGTCCTGGCGGTGGCCGACAATCCCGAGATCGACGTGGTGGTGGAGCTGATCGGTGGCTACACCCTGGCTCGCGAACTGGTGCTGCGCGCCATCGCCAACGGCAAGCACGTGGTCACTGCCAACAAGGCGCTGATCGCCGTGCACGGCAACGAGATCTTCGCCAAGGCGCGCGAGCAGGGCGTGATCGTCGCCTTCGAGGCCTCGGTGGCCGGCGGCATCCCGGTGATCAAGGCGCTGCGCGAAGGCCTGGCCGCCAACCGCATCAACTGGGTGGCCGGCATCATCAATGGCACCGGCAACTTCATCCTCTCCGAGATGCGCGAGAAGGGTCGCACCTTTCCCGATGTCCTGGCCGAAGCCCAGGCGCTGGGCTATGCCGAGGCCGATCCGACCTTTGACGTGGAAGGCATCGATGCCGCCCACAAGCTGACCATCCTGGCCTCCATCGCCTTCGGCATTCCGCTGCAATTCGACAAGGCCTACACCGAGGGCATCACCCGCCTGACCACTGCCGACGTCGGCTACGCCGAGGCACTGGGCTATCGCATCAAGCACCTGGGCGTGGCGCGCAGCACCGACCAGGGCATCGAGTTGCGGGTGCACCCGACGCTGATCCCGGCCGATCGCCTGATCGCCAACGTCAACGGCGTAATGAACGCGGTGATGGTCAATGGCGACGCCGTCGGCTCGACGCTGTTCTATGGCGCCGGTGCCGGTCAGGAGCCGACCGCCTCGGCGGTGGTGGCCGACCTGGTGGACGTGGTGCGCGCCATGACCTCGGATCCGGAGAATCGCGTGCCGCACCTGGCCTTCCAGCCCGATGCGCTGTCCGACCATCCGGTGCTGTCGATCGAGGCCTGCGAGAGCGCCTACTATCTGCGCATCCAGGCCAAGGATCACCCGGGCGTGCTGGCCCAGGTGGCGAGCATCCTTTCGGCGCGCGGCATCAACATCGAGTCCATCATGCAGAAGGAAGCCGAGGAACATGACGGCCTGGTGCCCATGATCCTGCTGACCCATCGCGTGACCGAGCGCCACATGGTCGAGGCCATCACCGCGCTGGAAGCCCTGGACGATGTCGTCGGCGATGTCGTCCGCATCCGCGTCGAGCACCTGAACTGAGCAGCCTGGCGGCGCCCGGCGCCGCCGTCTTTCCCGAGGTCGAGTCATGCGTTACATCAGTACCCGCGGCCAGGCGCCCGCGCTGAATTTCGAAGAAGTGCTGCTGGCGGGTCTCGCCAGCGATGGCGGTCTCTATGTGCCGGAGAACCTGCCGCGCTTTTCCCTGGAGGAGATCGCCTCCTGGGCCGGTCTGCCCTATCACGAGCTGGCCTTCCGGGTGATGAAGCCCTTCGTCGCCGGCTCCATCGCCGATGCCGAATTCAAGGCCATCCTGGAAGAGACCTACGCCGGTTTCGCCCATAGCTCGATCGCGCCGCTGCGCCAGCTGGACGCCAACGAGTGGGTACTGGAGCTGTTCCACGGCCCGACCCTGGCCTTCAAGGACTTCGCCCTGCAACTCCTGGGACGGCTGCTTGACCATGTACTGGCCAAGCGCGGCGAGCGCGTGGTGATCATGGGCGCCACCTCCGGCGACACCGGCTCGGCGGCCATCGAAGGCTGCAAGCGTTGCGAGAACGTGGACATCTTCATCCTCCATCCGCACCAGCGGGTGTCGGAAGTGCAGCGCCGGCAGATGACCACGCTGCTGGGCGACAACATCCACAACATCGCCATCGAAGGCAACTTCGACGATTGCCAGGAGATGGTCAAGGCCAGCTTCGCCGACCAGGGTTTCCTCAAGGGCACCCCGCTGGTGGCGGTCAACTCGATCAACTGGGCGCGGATCATGGCCCAGATCGTCTACTACTTCCATGCGGCCCTGCAGCTGGGCGCCCCGGCGCGCTCCATCGCCTTCTCGGTGCCCACCGGCAACTTCGGCGACATCTTCGCCGGTTACCTGGCGCGCAACATGGGTCTGCCGGTGAGCCAGCTGGTGGTGGCCACCAACCGCAACGACATCCTGCACCGCTTCATGTCCGGCAACCGCTACGACAAGCAGCAGCTGGAAGCCACGCTGTCGCCGTCCATGGACATCATGGTCTCGTCCAACTTCGAGCGCCTGCTGTTCGACCTGCACGGTCGCGACGGCCTGGCCCTGGCCGAGCTGATGGCGAATTTCCGCAGCAGCGGCACCCTGACGGTGGCCGACGATCGCTGGACCGAAGCGCGCAAGCTGTTCGATTCCCTCGCCGTGAGCGATGAAGAGACCTGCGCCACCATCGCCGAGATGTATGCCGCCACCGGCGAGGTGCTGGATCCGCACACCGCCATCGGCGTCCGCGCCGCTCGCGAATGCCGACGCAGCCTGGCCACGCCCATGGTGGTGCTGGGCACCGCCCACCCGGTCAAATTCCCCGAGGCGGTGGAAAAGGCCGGCATCGGCGCGACCCTCAGCCTGCCGACCCACCTGGCCGACCTGCTGCAGCGGGAAGAGCGCTGCACCGTGCTGCCCAACGACCTCGCCGCCGTCCAGGCCTTCGTCAGCCGCCACGGCAAGCGTGGTCAGCCGCTGTAGATTTTTAGCCCTTTAGATCGCGGTTATCGCGGCCATGGGCCGCTCCTACGGGAAGTCTGAGCACCTGTAGGAGCGGCCCATGGCCGCGATACATCCTACCTCCGCTCCACCGATCCCCTGACGCTCCTCTGATCCCGAGCCTCCTGCCTTTTCCGGTACAATGCCCGGCTTTCCCTGCCGGTGACCCGCCCATGGCTCTGCAAGCCACGCCCTACAAAGTCGAACTCAACCTCACCGACCTGGATCGCGGGGTCTACGAAAATCTGCGCCTGACCGTGGCGCGGCATCCCTCCGAGACCGAGGAGCGCATGGCGGTGCGGTTGCTGGCCTATGTGCTCTGGTACAACGAGCAGCTGGCCTTCGGGCGCGGCCTGTCCGACGTCGACGAGCCGGCGCTGTGGGAAAAGAGCCTGGACGGTCGGGTGCTGCACTGGATCGAAGTCGGCCAGCCCGATGCCGAGCGCCTGACCTGGTGCAGCCGCCGCACCGAACGCACCAGCCTGCTGGCCTATGGCAACCTGCGCGTCTGGCAGACCAAGGTGGTGGACGCGGTCAGGACGCTGAAGAATCTGCACATCGCCGCAGTGCCCGCCGAGCCCCTGGCCGAGCTGGCCCGCGACCTGCCGCGCAGCATTTCCTGGCAGGTGATGATCAGCGAAGGCACCCTGTTCGTCACCGACGACCGCGGTCAGCACGAATTGCAGCTGGAATGGCTGCTGGGCGAACGTTGATGCGCCTGGAGCCCCGTCCGCTGCCGGCGGTGTTGCCCGATCTGGGCGATCTACCGCCGCTGCTTACCCGGCTCTATGCCGCGCGCGGCGTGACCTTGCCGGAAGAACTCGACAAGGGGCTGGCGCGGCTGGTGCCCTATCACCAGCTCAAGGGCATCGAGGCGGCGGTGGAGCTGCTGGCACGTGCCCTGGAAGAGCGCCGGCGCATCCTCATCGTCGGCGACTTCGATGCCGATGGCGCCACCGCCAGTGCCGTGGGCGTGCTGGCCCTGCGTCGCCTGGGCGCGGCCTGGGTCGACTACCTGGTGCCCAATCGCTTCGAATACGGCTACGGCCTGACACCCGAGATCGTTGCCGTGGCCCTGCAGCGCGAACCCGAGGTGCTGCTCACCGTCGACAACGGCATCTCCAGCCTGGACGGCGTGGCCGCAGCCAAGGCCGCCGGGCTGCAGGTGGTCATCACCGACCATCACTTGCCGGGCGCCGAATTGCCCGCCGCCGATGCCATCGTCAATCCCAACCAGCCGGCCTGCGCCTTTCCCAGCAAGTGCATCGCCGGGGTCGGGGTGATCTTCTATGTGATGCTGGCCCTGCGCAGTCGCCTGCGCGAGAACGGCTGGTTCGCGCGCCAGGGCCTGGCTGAGCCCAATCTGGCCGAGTTGCTGGATCTGGTCGCCCTCGGCAGCGTCGCCGACGTGGTGCCGCTGGATGCCAACAACCGCATCCTGGTGCACCAGGGGCTGATGCGGATCCGCGCCGGCCGCGCGCGGCCGGGACTCAAGGCGCTGCTGGAAGTGGCCGGGCGCCAGCCGGGCAAGGTGGCCTCCAGCGACCTCGGTTTCATCCTCGGCCCGCGGCTCAATGCCGCCGGTCGGCTGGACGACATGTCCATCGGCATCGAGTTGCTGCTCTGCGAAGACCCGCAGCTGGCGCAGGAATACGCCCAGCAGCTGGACGACTTCAACAAGGATCGCAAGAGCATCGAGCAGGGCATGCAGCGCGAGGCGCTCAAGCAGCTCAAGGAGTTGCCGGAAGACAATCTGCCCTTCGGTCTCTGCCTGTTCGATCCGGAGTGGCACCAGGGCGTGATCGGCATCCTGGCCTCGCGGCTCAAGGAAAAGTATCACCGCCCGGCGCTGGCCTTCGCCGACGACGGCAGTGGCAACGGCATGCTCAAGGGCTCGGCGCGCTCGGTCCCCGGGCTGCACATCCGCGATGCCCTGGACGCCGTGGCGACCCGTCATCCGGGACTGATCACCAAGTTCGGCGGTCACGCCATGGCCGCCGGCCTCAGCCTGCCCCAGGCGCACTACGAGACCTTTGCCGCGGCCTTCGACGCCGAAGTACGCCGCCATCTGCAGGCCGACGACCTCAGCGGGCGCCTGCAGACCGATGGCTGCCTCGCTCCCACCGAATTCCAGCTCGGCCTGGCCCAGGCCCTGCGTCAGGCCGGTCCCTGGGGCCAGCAGTTCCCAGAGCCGCTGTTCCACGGCACCTTCGAGATCCTTTCCCAGCGCCTGCTCAAGGAGCGGCATCTCAAGCTGACCCTGCGCAGCGAGCAGGGCGGACCGGAGCTGGACGGCATCGCCTTCAACATCGATCGCGACACCTGGCCCGATCCCAACATCCGCTGGGCCGAACTGGCCTATCGGCTGGACGTGAACGAATTCCGCGGCAACGAGAGCGTGCAGTTGCTGGTGGTGCACCTGGCACCTCGTTAGTCGGAATAGCGACCTATTCTGTTCGGGAACACTCCAATGCAGTGAATCCCGACTAGACGAGGTCCGCCATGAGTCTCCTGTTCCAGCCCCTGACCCTGCGTCAGCTGACCCTGCCCAATCGCGTGGTGGTCTCCCCGATGTGCCAGTACTCCAGCGAAGACGGCTTCGCCAATGACTGGCATCTGGTCCACCTGGGCAGTCGCGCCACCGGTGGCGCCGGCCTGGTGATCTTCGAGGCCACCGCGGTCACCCCCGACGGGCGCATCACACCCCAGGACCTGGGGTTGTGGAAGGACGAGCAGATCGAGCCCCTGCGGCGCATCACCCAGTTCATCGAGGGGCAGGGCAGTGTCGCCGGTATCCAGCTGGCCCACGCCGGGCGCAAGGCCAGCACCTGGCAACCCTGGCTCGGCAAGCACGGCAGCGTGCCCATCGCCGAAGGCGGCTGGGTGCCGGTGGCGCCCTCGGCCATCGCCTTCGATCCCCAGCACACCCGGCCCACGGCGGTGGATCGCGACGACATCGCCAGCATTCGCCGGGCCTTCGTGGACACTGCCGAACGCGCCCTGGCGGTCGGCTTCAAGGTAGCCGAGATCCATGCCGCCCACGGCTATCTGCTGCACCAGTTCCTCTCGCCGCTTTCCAACCGCCGCGAAGACGACTACGGCGGCAATTTCGAGAATCGCATCCGCCTGCTGCTGGAGGTGACCGCCGACGTGCGCGCGGTCTGGCCGGAGGAGTTGCCGCTGTTCGTGCGGGTCTCGGCCACCGACTGGGTGGAAGACGGCTGGGACGTCGACGAGACGGTGGAACTGGCGCGCCGGCTCAAGACCCTGGGCGTCGACCTGATCGATGTCTCTTCCGGCGGCACCGCGGCTCAGGCCGACATTCCCACCGGCCCCGGCTACCAGACCCAGTTCGCCGAGCGGGTGCGCAAGGAAGCCGGGATTCCCAGTGGCGCGGTTGGCATGATCACCGATGCGGCCCAGGCCGAGCACGTGCTGCGCACCGGTCAGGCCGATCTGGTGCTGCTGGCCCGTGAGCTGCTGCGCGATCCCTATTGGCCGCTGAATGCCGCCGAAGCCTTGCGCGAGAAGGTCTCCTGGCCGCCGCAGTATGTCCGCGCCGCGCACCGGGATACGCCGCTGCGCAAGCCGTTCGGGGTGGAATAGGGGAGCAACGGAGCCATCCGCCCGGATGGCTCCCGGGTCAGGGCTTGACCGGTCGCAGCATCGCCTCCAAGGCGTCGCTGTCGTAGTAGTCGCCCAGGTACCAGATGCGACCGTCGCGGATCTTCATAATGCTGGCGCCGCGAATCTTCACCGGCTGCTTGCCGGTGGCGGTGGTGCGGTTGCCAGTCAATTCCCATTCGAAGGCGATGCTGCGCGGGCCGATGACCGGTTTGTGCACCATCTTCACCTGCAGATCCGGTACCGCCTTGAGGGTGACCTTGACGATCCTGTCGCGGGCCTGGGTGCGGCTGGTCTCGGTGGTGGCGGCGCCACTGTCGAAGTACTGCACCTTGGGATCGAGCAGGGCGCTGGCGGCCTCGGCGTCGTGATCGTTCCAGGCATCGAGATAGCGATTGGCGATGAGGCGGGCATCCTCGGCGGCAGCCTGGACCTGGCCGGCGGTAAGGGCGAGCGAAAGCGCGAACAGCACAGCCAGACGCGAGCGCATGGGGTGTCTCCGGCAACTGCAGGGGGGAAGGCGCAAGAGTAGCGCCGTGGGTGGCCTGCGGTCAGCAATATTTTGTAGCGGCTGGCCGCTGGCGCCGGGGGTCCCGGCAACATCTGGTAAGCAGGTGCCGGGAGCCGGACGGTGCGGACGGCGGTCCCAAGAAGCTGAATCCCGACTCTGTGGAGGTCATCCATGAACACCCGCGGTTTGCTCGATCAATTGCTCAAGGCGAGCCAGCAGGCCCTGGCCAAGAAGACCGGCCACGCGGCCCCACGACCCGGTACCCCGTCTTCCGGCAAGGATCCCCTCGGCGGTCTGCTCTCCGGACTGGGCAACAGCGGCCTGGCCGCCGGTGCCCTGACCGCCCTGCTGGGCAGCAAGCGCGGGCGTGCCATGGGGGGCAAGGCGGTCGGCTATGGCGGCTTGGCGGCGCTCGGCATGGTGGCCTACAAGGCCTATCAGTCCTGGCAGGCCAATCAGGCCCAGGGCGCGGCGGCCGCCGAGCCCCGCACCGTGGATCGGGTACCGGAGCACGAAGCCGAGGCCCACGGCCGGGCGGTGCTGATCGCCCTGATCGCGGCGGCCAAGGCCGATGGCCATGTCGATGACCAGGAACGCCAGGCCATCGAAGCCGAGATGGCCAAGCTGGACAACGATCCCGAACTGCGCAGCTGGCTGCAGCGCGAACTGGAACAGCCGCTCGACCCGGCCAAGGTCGCCGCCGCGGCGGAAACCCCCGAAATGGCGGCCGAGATGTACCTGGCCAGCCTGATGCTGATCGACGATCAGCAATACATGGAAAAGGCCTATCTGGACGAGCTGGCGCGCCAGTTGCGCCTGGAGCCCGGCCTGCGCGCCGAACTGGAGCGCGAGGCCGCGGCGGTCTGACGGCTAGGCGAGGGCACGTTCCTCGCCCAGCAGGACGCTCCGCTCCGCTGCGCAGAGGTGCAGCAGGAAATCCCAGACCACGCGCAGGCGCGCGGAGCGGTGCAGCTCGCGGTGGGTGGAGATCCAGTACTCCCGGGTAAAGGAGCGCTCCGGGAGCACGCCTTCCAGGGGCGTGCCTTGACCCACCAGGTAGCAGGGCAACACCGCGATGCCGATGCCGGCACAGGCGGCTTCGCGCTGGGCGATGACGCTGGTGCTGCGAAAGACGATGCGCGGCTCGGGGCAGAGTCCCTGGATGAATTGCAGTTCGCGGGTGTACAGCAGGTCGTCGACGTAGCCGATGAAGGTCTGCTCGCCGAGGTCGGCTTCGGCCCCCAGGGGCGGCGCCCGATCCAGGTAGGCGCGACTGGCGTAGAACCTCAGGCGATAGGGCGTCAGCCGCCGGCCGATCAGGCCTTCGGCGGTGGGCCTTTCCAGGGTGATGGCGATGTCCGCCTCGCGGTTGGTGACGCTGACGAAGCGCGGCACCGAGACCAGTTCCACTTCCAGCCCCGCATAGTCGCGCAGCAGCGCTCCCAGGCGCTGGGCGAGAAAGCCGGTGCCCAGGCCTTCGGTCACCCCGACCCGCACCTGGCCCAGCGGATTGAGTCTCTGGGTCACTGCCTCCTGGGCCAGCAACGCGGCTTCTTCCATTGCCTGGGCGTGCGCCAGCAGGGCCTGACCAGCCGGGGTGAGTTGATAACCGCTGGCCTGTTGCACCAGTAGCTGGCTGCCCAGGGCGCGCTCCAGGGCCTCCAGGTGGCGGGCGACGGTGGCATGACTGACGCCCAGGCTACGGGCGGCGGTCAGCAGGCGGCCATGGCGCTGGATCTCCAGAAAAACCCGCAGATCGTTCCAGTCGAACATCCCGTCTCCCTCGTCTAGGTCTGTCTGCGCGGTCGCTTGCGGGGCGCTGTTCAGAAATGCACAGCCGGTGCCCGTTTTCTGCGACTGTTGTTCGCGGATGACGACACTAGGATAGGGACCACAACAACAAAAAAGCGAGGGAACGTCATGCCCGGTCCTGCTGCGGAATATGACTTCATCATCGTCGGCGCCGGTCCGGCCGGCTGCCTGCTGGCCAATCGACTGTCCGCCGATCCGGCCCATCGCGTGCTGCTGCTGGAAGCCGGCGGGCGCGACAACCATCCCTGGATCCACATCCCCGTAGGCTATCTGTTCTGCATCGGCAATCCGCGCACCGACTGGTGCTTCAAGACCGAGGTGGAAGCGGGCCTGGGGGGCCGCGCGCTCAATTATCCACGCGGGCGGGTGCTGGGTGGCTGCTCGTCCATCAATGGCATGATCTACATGCGTGGCCAGGCCCGCGACTACGACGGCTGGGCCGCCGCCGGCAATCCCGGCTGGGGCTGGCAGGACGTGCTGCCGCTGTTCAAGCGCATGGAGGATCACTGCGACGGCAATTCAGAGTTTCATGGCGCCGGGGGCGAATGGCGGGTCGAGCGGCAGCGCCTGCACTGGACGCTGCTCGACGCCTTTCGCGCGGCCGCCGGCGAAACCGGCATCGCGCCGGTGGAGGACTTCAACACCGGTGACAACGAAGGCTGCGGCTACTTCCAGGTCAATCAGCGCAATGGCGTGCGCTGGAATGCCGCCAAGGCCTTTCTCAAGCCCATCCGCCAGCGCGCCAATCTCGAGGTGCTGACCGGCGTCCAGGTCGAGCGGGTGCTGCTGGAGGAGGGCAGGGCACGGGCGGTGCTGGCGCGCCTGCCGGGCCAGGCCGAGCCCCAGCGCCTGGTGGCACGGCGGGAGATCGTGCTCTGCGCCGGCGCCATCGGCTCGCCGACCCTGTTGCAGCGCTCCGGCATAGGGCCGCGCGGTCTGCTCGAAGGCCTGGGCATCGGCGTCCGGCACCGCCTGGAAGGGGTGGGCGGCAATCTGCAGGATCACCTGCAACTGCGGCTGATCTACCGGGTGCACGGCGTGCCGACCCTCAACGCCCTGGCCGGCAGTCTCTGGGGCAAGCTGGGCATGGGCCTGGAATACCTCTGGAAACGCAGTGGCCCCCTGGCCATGGCGCCGAGTCAGCTGGGCGCCTTCGCCCGCTCCGATCCCGGGCAGCGCTCGGCCAATCTGCAGTATCACGTGCAGCCGCTGTCGCTGGAGCGCTTCGGCGAGCCGCTGCACGGCTTTCCCGCCTTTACTGCCTCGGTGTGCAACCTGCGTCCGGCCAGTCGCGGCCAGGTGGCCATCCGCAGCGCCGACCCGCTGGCCGCGCCGCTGATCCAGCCGCGCTACCTCAGCGCGCCGGAGGATCTCAAGGTGGCCGCCGACGCCATCCGCCTGACCCGGCGCATCGTCGCCGCTCCGGCCCTGGCCGCCTATCGACCCGAGGAATACCTGCCGGGCCCGGCCTACCAGAATGAGGAGGAATTGCAGCAGGCGGCCGGCGCCATAGGCACCACCATCTTCCATCCATCCGGCACCTGCCGCATGGGTCAGGACGCCGACGCCGTGGTCGATGCGCGCCTGCGGGTGCATGGCATTCCCGGGCTGCGGGTGGCCGACGCCTCCATCATGCCGACCCTGGTCTCGGGCAACAGCTGCTCGCCAACGCTGATGATCGCCGAGCAGGCGGCCAGCTTCATGCTGGCCGAGGCGCGCGAGCAGGGCAGTCACGAGCTGCCCGCCGTGGTGGCCCGGGCCAGCGCGGTCTCGGCGGCCTAGCGGCGTCCCTCCGCTTTCACCGACGGCGGGCCTCCCGCCGTTTCCACCGTAGTAGCTGTCGCCCATAACAACAATCAGCCCGGCGATCCCGGGTCAGGAGAACGTGCGATGTCCGACTATGCCCAACCCCGGGTCCAACCCAGCGCGGCCAGCAGTCGCCGCGAAGAACGCAAGGTGATCTTCGCCTCGTCCCTGGGAACCGTCTTCGAGTGGTACGACTTCTTTCTCTATGGCGCCCTGGCGGCGGTGATCAGCAAGCAGTTCTTCGCCGGCGTCAACGACACCACCGCCTTCATCTTCGCCCTGCTGGCCTTTGCCGCCGGCTTCGTGGTGCGGCCCTTCGGCGCCCTGGTGTTCGGCCGCCTGGGCGACATGGTCGGCCGCAAGTACACCTTTCTCGCCACCATCATCCTCATGGGCATCGCCACCTTCGGCGTCGGCCTGCTGCCCACCTACGCCAGCATCGGCGTGGCCGCACCCATCATCCTGGTGGTGCTGCGCCTGCTGCAGGGCCTGGCCCTGGGCGGCGAATACGGCGGCGCCGCCACCTACATCGCCGAGCACGCGCCGCCCGGCAAGCGCGGCGCCCATACCAGCTGGCTGCAATCCACCGCGACCCTGGGGCTGTTGCTGTCGCTGGTGGTGATCCTGGTCTGCCGGTACCTGACCGGCGACCAGTTCGAGGTCTGGGGCTGGCGCCTGCCGTTCCTGCTGTCGATCTTCCTGCTGGCCATCTCCACCTGGATCCGCATGTCGATGCACGAATCGCCCGCCTTCGTGCGCATGAAGGCCGAAGGCAAGCAGAGCAAGGCGCCGATCCGCGATTCCTTCACCAACTGGAGCAATCTCAAGGTGGTGCTGATCGCGCTGTTCAGCATCAACGGCGGCCAGGCAGTGACCTTCTACCTGTCGCAGTTCTATGTGATGTTCTTTCTCACCCAGACCCTCAAGCTGGATCCGGTGCTGGCCAACAACCTGCTGATCATCAGCGTCATCCTCGGGGCCCCCTTCTTCGTCATCGCCGGCTGGCTGTCGGACAAGGTCGGGCGCAAGCCGATCCTGATGCTCGGCCTGCTGCTGGCCACGGTGCTCTACTTCCCGCTGTTCAAGGCCCTGACCCACTACGCCAATCCGCAGATCTACCAGGCCAGCCAGCAGGCTCCCATCGTGGTGACCGCCGACCCGGCCACCTGCACCTTCCAGTTCGATCCGGTGGGCAAGGCGCGTTTCGACAGTCCCTGCGACCGGGTCAAGACACTGCTGGCCAAGAGCGGTCTGCCCTACCGCAGCGTGGCCGCGGCGCCCGGCGATGCGGTGCAGGTCAGCGTCGGCGACAAGCTCATCGTCGGCTTCGACGAACCGGCCCTGCGCGCCGCGGTGCAGGCCGCCGGCTATCCGGCCAAGGCCGACTCGGCCCAGGTCAACAAGCCGATGGTGGTGGCGGTGATCTTCGCCCTGATCCTGATCGCCACCCTCTGCTACGGACCACTGGCGGCGCTGATGGTGGAGCTGTTCCCCACGCGCATCCGCTACACCTCCATGTCGCTGCCGTACCACATCGGCAACGGCTGGTTCGGCGGCTTCCTGCCCACGGTGTCCTTTGCCCTGGTGGTCTATACCGGCGACATCTTCTACGGCCTCTGGTACCCGGTGCTGATCACCGGCGTCAGCCTGGTGGTGGGGCTGCTGTGCCTGCCGGAAACCCGCCATCGCGATCTCGACGCCGATTGAGGCGCGTGCGGGCGGCGCTGCCCGCCGCCCGCTGAGTTTCGCCGCCGATTGGGTTATACTCGCGAGCTTTTCCACAGCTTTTCTCGCGAGTGTTTCCCCCATGGAAATCAACCCGATCGTCACCAGCATCAAGGACCTCACCAGCCGTACCCAGACCATTCGGGGGTATCTTTGACTACGATCTGAAAAAGGATCGTCTGGTCGAAGTCGAGCGCGAGCTCGAGGATCCCGCTGTCTGGAACAAGCCCGAATACGCCCAGAATCTCGGTCGCGAGCGCGCCCAGCTGGCCCAGGTGGTCGGGACCCTGGACGAGCTGACCGGTGGCCTGGCCGATGCCAGCGACCTGCTGGAGATGGCCGCCGAAGAGGAAGACCAGGGCGCGGTCGATGACGTGGCGACCGAGGTGGAGCGCCTGCGCGGCATCCTCGAGAAGCTGGAATTCCGCCGCATGTTCAGCGGCGAGATGGACCCCAACAACTGCTACCTGGACATCCAGGCCGGCTCCGGCGGCACCGAGGCCCAGGACTGGGCCAACATGCTGCTGCGCATGTACCTGCGCTGGGCCGACCAGCACGGTTTCAGCGCCGAGATCGTCGAGTTGTCGGAAGGCGAGGTCGCCGGCATCAAGGGCGCCACGGTGCACATCAAGGGCGAATACGCCTTCGGCTGGCTGCGCACCGAGATCGGCGTGCACCGCCTGGTGCGCAAGAGTCCCTTCGACTCGGGCAACCGTCGCCACACCTCCTTCACCGCGGTGTTCGTCTCGCCCGAGATCGACGACAACATCGACATCGAGATCAACCCGTCCGATCTGCGCATCGACACCTACCGCTCCTCGGGTGCGGGTGGTCAGCACGTGAACACCACCGACTCCGCGGTGCGGATCACCCACGTGCCCACCAACACCGTGGTGGCCTGCCAGAACGAGCGTTCCCAGCACGCCAACAAGGACACCGCCATGAAGATGCTGCGGGCCAAGTTGTACGAGCTGGAGATGCAGAAGCGCACCGCCGCCTCCCAGGCGCTGGAGGACTCCAAGTCCGATATCGGCTGGGGCCACCAGATCCGCTCCTACGTCCTCGACGCCTCGCGGATCAAGGATCTGCGCACCGGTGTGGAACGCAGCGACTGCGACAAGGTGCTCGACGGCGATCTGGACGAATACCTTGAAGCCAGCCTCAAGCAGGGCATCTAACCAACCTATCTCTGTAGGAGCGGCCCATGGCCGCGATACTGCTAGTTATCGCGGCCATGGGCCGCTCCTACGACAAGCACTCCCCAGGTAAACAGCAGACATGAGCGAACAACCCCTAGACCCCCAAGCCCAGGAACAGGAAGACAACAAGCTGATCGCCCAGCGCAAGGAAAAGCTCTCCGCGCTGCGTGCCCAGCAGGCCATTCCCTTCCCCAACGACTTCCGCCGCGACAGCCTGGCCGGTGATCTGCAGCAGCAGTACGCCGACAAGACCAAGGAAGAGCTGGAAGCCGCGGGCATCAAGGTCAAGGTGGCCGGCCGCATCATGCTCAACCGCGGCGCCTTCATGGTGCTGCAGGACACCAGCGGGCGCATCCAGGTCTACGTCGACCGCAAGACCCTGCCGGCCGAGACCCTGGAAGCGGTCAAGACCTGGGACCTGGGCGACATCATCGCCACCGAAGGCACCCTGGCCCGCTCCGGCAAGGGCGATCTCTACGTCAACATGAGCGACGTGCGACTGCTGACCAAGTCGCTGCGACCGCTGCCCGACAAGCACCACGGCCTGACCGACACCGAGCTGCGCTATCGCCAGCGCTATGTCGACCTGATCGTCAACGAAGAGGTGCGCCAGACCTTCCGCGTACGCTCCCAGGTCATCGCCCACATCCGCCGCTTCCTCATGGAGCGGGGCTTCCTCGAAGTGGAAACCCCCATGCTGCAGACCATTCCCGGCGGTGCGGCGGCCAAGCCCTTCGAGACCCACCACAACGCCCTGGACATGGCCATGTTCCTGCGCATCGCGCCGGAGCTGTACCTCAAGCGCCTGGTGGTCGGTGGCTTCGAGAAGGTCTTCGAGATCAACCGCAACTTCCGTAACGAAGGCGTCTCGACCCGGCACAATCCCGAGTTCACCATGCTCGAGTTCTACCAGGCCTACGCCGACTACCGCGACAACATGGACCTCACCGAGGAACTGTTCCGCGAACTGGCCATGGCCGTACTCGGCACCACCGATGTGCCCTATGGCGACAAGGTCTTCCACTTCGGCGAGCCCTTTGTGCGCCTGTCGGTGTACGACTCCATCCTCAAGTACAACCCGGACATCACCGCGGAAGACCTGCAGGACGTCGAGAAGGCCCGCGCCATCGCCAAGAAGGCTGGCGCCAAGGTGCTCGGCCACGAAGGCCTGGGCAAGCTGCAGGTGATGATTTTCGAGGAGCTGGTGGAGAGCAAGCTGGAGCAGCCGCACTTCATCACCGAGTACCCCTTCGAGGTCTCGCCACTGGCGCGCCGCAACGACGACAATCCCAGCGTCACCGACCGCTTCGAGCTGTTCATCGGCGGCCGCGAGATCGCCAACGCCTACTCCGAGCTCAATGACGCCGAAGATCAGGCCGAGCGCTTCATGCTGCAGGTCCAGGAAAAGGACGCCGGTGACGACGAGGCCATGCACTACGACGCCGACTTCATCAACGCCTTGGAATACGGCATGCCGCCCACCGCCGGTGAAGGCATCGGCATCGACCGCCTGGTGATGCTGCTGACCAACTCGCCGTCGATCCGCGACGTCATCCTCTTCCCGCACATGCGTCCGCAATAAGAGCGGTGCCCCGTCCGGGGCGTCGCTCCGGCGCCTGCCGACCGGGGCTCTGTCATCAAAGGTTCATTCGGACCTGCTAACAGAGCCCTGATGTCGCGTTCCCTCCGCAGGTAGCCATGACCAATACGCTGATCCCCCTGCATCCGGCCGCCGAACGGCTGGGGCTGCTATACGCCTATCATTTCACCTCCGGCCAGCCGGGCCGGGCCCTGACGATGGCGCCGGAAGATCCCTGGGAGGCGGAAGAGGGCGGATTTCGCTGGCTGCACTTCAACCTGGCCCACGCCGCCGCCGAACGCTGGATGCGCGAGCACCTGGAGCTGCCCGAGGAATTCTTCGAATCCTTGCATGCCGGTTCCCACTCGACCCGCCTGGAACCGGCCGACGACACCCTGCTCGGGGTGGTGAACGACGTGACCCTCGCCTACGGCCAGGTCTCGGTGGACGTCGCCACCCTCTGGGCCTGCGCCCGCCCGGGGCTGCTGGTGACCGCCCGGGCCCAGCCACTGCGTTCGGTGGATCGCCTGCGCCACGCGGTACGCCGCGGCGAGGGCTTCGGCTCGACCCTGGAGCTGCTGGTGCACCTCCTGCGCGACCAGGCCGATGTGCTGACCGGCATCATCCGCGACACCACGGTCAAGGTGGATGCCATCGAGGATCGCCTGCTGTCCCAGCGGCTGTCCGCCAGTCGCGCCGAACTGGGCAGCCTGAGACGCGCCCTGGTCCGGCTGCAACGGCTGCTGGCCCTGGAGCCGGGTTCCCTGCTGCGGCTGCTCAACCGGCCGCCGGCCTGGCTGCGCCGCGACGACATCCAGACCCTGCGCGAGGCCACCGAGGAATTCGACCGGGTGCTGGACGACCTCGCCGCCCTGGTGGAGCGGCTCAAGCTGTTGCAGGAGGAGATCGCCGCCGCCTCCGCCGAGCAGACCAACCGCACCCTGTTCACCCTGACCCTGGTCACGGTGCTGGCCCTGCCGATCAACATCATCGCCGGCTTCTTCGGCATGAACGTCGGCGGTATCCCGCTGGCCGATTCGCCCCATGGTTTCTGGATCCTGGTGGCGCTGGTGGCGACCTTCACGGTGCTGGCCGGCACCCTGGCCTTTCGCAAGCGAGGCGACTGACCGGCTGCGTGCAACCCCTGGGGGCGCTGCGCGGTCTCTAGGAGAACCGTTACTGGAGACCGCAATGGACTTCAAGGACTACTACGAGGTGCTCGGCGTCGCTCCCGACGTCGACGACAAGACCCTCAAGACCGCCTATCGCAAGCTGGCGCGCAAGTACCACCCCGATGTGAGCAAGGAGGCCGATGCCGAGGCCCGCTTCAAGGAGGTGGCCGAGGCCTATGACGTCCTGCGCGATCCGCACAAGCGCGCCGAGTACGATCAGGTACGCCTCTACCAGCAGCAGGGCGAGCGCTTCCAGGTGCCGCCGGACTGGCAGCCGGGTTCAGGCGATGACTACAGCGATCCCCATGCCGGCTTCGGCGCGGACTACTCCGACTTCTTCGAATCCCTGTTCGGTGCTGCCGGGCGCTCGCAGCAGGGCGGTTTCGCCCGCCGGGGTCGTGACATCGAGCTGGAGCTGCCGCTGTTTCTCGAAGAGAGCCAGGCGGGCAGCACCAAGCCGCTGAGTTTTACGCTGCCGCAGCGCGACGAGCTGGGCCGGCGCGTCGGCGAGACCACCAAGACCCTCAACGTCAAGATTCCCGCCGGCAGCACCGACGGCGAACGTATCCGCCTGAAAGGCCAGGGCGAGCCGGGCGTCGGCGGCGCGGAGGCGGGGGATCTCTACCTGGTCATCCGCCTGGTGCCCCATCCGCTGTTCGACGTCGACGGCCAGGATCTGGTGGTCAGCGTCCCGCTCGCCCCCTGGGAAGCTGCGTTGGGCACCAAGGTGCAGGTGCCGACGCTGGATGGACAGATCATGCTCAGTATCCCGCCCGGCAGCCAGAACGGTGCGCGGTTGCGGGTGCGCGGCAAGGGCCTGGCCGGCAAGGCGGGGCAGGGCGATCTGCATGCCCTGCTCAAGGTGGTGATGCCGCCCAGGGGCGATGAAGAAACCCAGGCGCTGTGGCGCCAACTGGCCGAGCGGGCGGCCTTCGATCCCCGCCGCGACTGGAGGAAAGTCTGATGAGCAGTCTGATCGTCCTGCAGGAATTCTGCGTGCTCTGCGAGGTGAGCGAGCCGGTGGTGGTGGAGATCGTCGAGCACGGCATCCTGGCACCCCAGCGGGGCAAGCGCCCGGCCGAGTGGCACTTCGATACCAGCGCCCTGCATCGCGCCCGCCGCGCCGTGCGCCTGAGGCACGAGCTGGAACTGGACTGGTCCGCCACCGCCCTGGCCCTGCACCTGCTGGATGAGGTGGAAGAACTGCGGCGGGAAAACCAGCGCCTGCGCCGTCGGCTAGAGCGTTTCGCTGGTGAGCTACGTGACGTCTGATTGGCTGCATAGGTTGGGCTGAGACAGCTTCATCGTCGAAGCCCAACGGCCGTGGTTGAGCCTTGCCGTGTTGGGCTTCGCTGCGCTCAACCCAACCTACAAAGCGTCCATCCGCACCGGATATCCCCCTCGCCCTCCGGGAGAGGGCTGGGGTGAGGGGGAGCCAGATAGCGCCGGTAATGGCCGCGATGTCGTAGGGTGGAAAACCGCGCAGCCTTTTCCACGCGCGTTGCATATTCGCAGGGCAGTGGAAAAGGCTGCGCCGTTTTCCACGCTACGGGGTTGCGATGTGTTGGGCTTCGCTGCACTCAGCCCAACCTACGGGACTTTCATTCGTACCGTACATCCCCCTCTCCCTCCGGGAGAGGGTTGGGTTGAGGGAAGCCAGGTAGCACCGGTAATGACCGCGATGTTGTAGGGTGGAAAACCGCGCAGCGTTTTCCACGCGCCTTGCCCAAACGCAGGACAGTGGAAAAGGCTGCGCCGTTTTCCACGCTACACCAGGAGTCTGACAGCCATGCCCAGCCATATCCTCGACCACCGCATCCTCGGCGAATCCCTGCAGGCGGTGGAGATCGGCCTCGATCCGGGCGAGACGGTGATCGCCGAGGCCGGCGCCATGACCTACATGGAGGCCGACATCGATTTCACCGCGCGCATGGGCGACGGCTCCGCCGGCCTGCTCGGCAAGCTGTGGGGCGCCGGCAAACGGATGCTCGGTGGCGAGTCGCTGTTCATGACCCATTTCACCAACGAAGGCCGCGAAAAGCGCCACGTCGCCTTTGCCGCGCCCTATCCGGGTCAGGTGGTACCCCTGGATCTCGCCGCCCTGGGCGGCACCCTGTTCTGCCAGCGCGATTCCTTTCTCTGTGCGGCCATGGGTACCCGCATCGGCGTGGCCTTCACCCGCCGTCTGGGCGCCGGTTTCTTCGGCGGTGAAGGCTTCATCCTGCAGCGGCTGGAGGGCGATGGCATGGCCTTCGTGCATGCCGGCGGCACGGTGATCCGCAAGGAACTCAGGGGCGAAACGCTACGCCTGGACACCGGCTGCTTGGTGGGTTTCACCAGCGGCATCGACTACAACATCAAGCTGGCGGGTGGCCTGCGCAGCATGCTGTTCGGCGGCGAAGGCCTGGTGCTGGCGACCCTGAGCGGTCACGGCACCGTGTGGATCCAGACGCTGCCCTTTTCGCGATTAGCCGGCCGAGTTCAAGCCGCGGCCGGCGGCGGCGTCGGTGAACGCCGCGCCGGTGGCGACTGATCTTTCGCCTACCCTAGGCCCGCTGCAGGGCGCTCTGGGGCGCCATGCGCTCCAGCCAGTCACGCCAGCGCACCCGGCTGTCGTGAACCAGCCAGCCGTCCTGGCGGGCGAAGCTTTCCGACAGCCAGAGGCCGCGGGTCGATACCGGCAGGCGCTGGCCGGCGGACAGGGTATAGAGCTCGCCGGTGGGCTTGCCGTCGTCCAGGGCGACCAGATAGAGATCCGGGCGTTGCCGGGCCAGGCGCGCCAGCAATTGGCCGTTCTCGATCTTCTCGTCGACGTGGAACAGACTCGGCGCCTTGCACTCCTTGGGCAGCTCCAGCAGCAGGTCATAGACCAGTTGCAGCGAGGCGGTGGGGGTGTGCACATAGGCGCGTGGGCGCTCCAGCAGCGCCAGGCTGCCGCAGCGTACCGGCCGCGCCGCGCCCGAACGTGGGGTCAGGCGAAAGGCCACGTCCTCGCGATAGGGCAGGGCCGGGGCATAGGGCGTCGGCAGCCAGGTGTCGGCGAAGCGTCCGGCCAGCCAGCCGCGCGGCGTCTCGATCAGGCACTCCTCGGCCACCTCCTGGACGGCGGTGAGCAGCGGCAGCGCCAGTTCGTGGGTCGGGATGTAACCGGAGATCAGCTTGAGCACCACGTCGCCCCGATCGGGCCGGCGCTGGCGCACCAGCAGCCAGTGATCCTGGCCCTGCCAGTTCAGCGTCAGGCGTACCGAGACCCCCAGATTGGCGAGCCTGGCGCTGAAGTGCTGGGCATCGTCGATCTCGATGGGCTTGCGCCGCTCCAGCATCTCGCTGAAATTCAGGGGTTGGCCGAGGGCCTGGTAGGTGAGGCCGTCATGGTTGGCCTCGACCGAAAGGGGCAGGGTCTTGAACGCCTTGGGATTGTGGCGGGCGATGAGCTGGGGCATGGCCGACTCCTGTTTGTTGTATGCCGCGGACGCGCCGTCCCTGAGCGACCGGGCGGGGCGTCCAGCGGACGAAGGCAAGGGTTCAGCGAAACGCTCTGGATCAGGGCCGAGCGGTGATCACTTCGGCCAGGGTACGGACATTATGTGACAGGTGCAGGGGATCGATAGTGCCGACTATCGCACTGCTCACCCCGGGCTCGCCGAACACCCGGGCGAAGCTGGCCCGCACTGGATCCTGGCCGGCGCCGAGTACGGCGTGACCGCTGGCCAGGGCCTTCTTGATCAGGATGCCCTTGCCCTGGGCGGCGGCGGCCTGGATCACCGGGATCTCGGCGTCTTCATTGAGGTTGAAGGTGACCATGGCGCAATCGCCGGCTTCCAGGGCTTTCAGGCCGCCGGCGACGGTCTTGCCGGAAAAGCCGAAGGCGCGGATCAGCCCCTCGCGCTTGAGCTCGGCCAGGGTCTCGTAGCAGCCGCTGTCCTGGAGGATGGCCAGGTCGTTGCCATCGGAGTGCACCAGCACCAGATCCAGCCAGTCGGTTTCCAGGCGCTGCAGGCTGCGTTCCACCGAGCGGCGGGTATGGGCCGGACTGAAGTCGAAGCTGGACAGGCCGCCCTCGAATTCCTCGCCGACCTTGCTGGCGATCACCCAGTGCTGGCGCTGGCCACGCAAGAGCGGACCCAGGCGTTCCTCGCTGCGGCCATAGGCCGGAGCGGTGTCCAGCAGATTGATCCCCAGTTCACGGGCAAGACTCAGCAGGTCCGCGGCGCTGCGGTCGTCGGGGATGGTGAAGCCATTGGGATACTTCACGCCCTGGTCGCGGCCGAACTTGACCGTGCCCAGGCCCAGCGGGGAGATCTCCAGACCGGTGCTGCCCAGCGGACGGTGCAGACCATGCAGGGTGCGCAAGCTCATGGCAGCAGTTCCTCCCAGAAGGGTGCGGCCACCGGCGGTTGCGGATGGGCGGGCAGGGCGGGGTGCTGCCCGGGGGCGATGCCGTCGCGGTCGAGATTGGCCAGGACGCGATCGGCCAGGTCCGGCGACAGGGCCAGCTTGGTCGGCCAGCCCACCAGCAGGCGGCCTTCCTCGGCGAGGAAGGCATTGTCCGGGCGCACCAGTCCGGATTGCGCCGGCTCGGCGCGATCCACGCGCAGGGTCGCCCAGTGCGCGCCGGCGAAGTCGATCCAGGGCAGCAGGCGCTGCAATTCCTCGCGTGCCGCGGCGATCTGCGCCTGGGGTTCGCGCGCCACGCCCTCGGCTTCGGCCAGGTCGCCACCCAGGTACCACAGCCACTGGCCATCGGCGGTGGGGTGGCTGGTGATGGTCACCCGCGGCTTGGGGCCGCCACCCAGGCAGTGGGCATAGAGGGGTTTGAGCATGGGGCCCTTGACCACCACCATGTGCAGCGGGCGGCGCTGCATGGCCGGTTGTTCGAGACCGAGGGCCTGGAGCAGCTCGGCCATGCCGGCGCCGGCGGTGAGCACGATGCGGCGGGCGCGAATGGGCTGGCCGTCCACCACCAGGCCGGTCAGTTCGCCGGCTTCGCGCAGCGGTTGCAGCTCATGCCCGGCCAGCAGGCTGTCGCCGGCCAGCTCGGCCAGGCGCGCGACCAGGCTCGGCACGTCCAGCACCAGTTCGGCCAGGCGATAGACCTTGCCCTTGAAGGCACGATCGCGCAGGGCCGGGGGCAGTTCGTCGCCCTTGACCGCATCCACCCGGCCACGCACCGCCTTGCTGGCGAAGAAGCTGGTGAGGTTGCCGGCCAGGCTGCCCGGCGACCAGAGGTAATGGGCTTCGGAGAGCAGGCGCACGCCGGAGAGATCCAGCTCGCCGCTGCCGGCCAGGCTCTCACGCCAGCGCCGCGGCATGTCGGCGATGGCCTCGGAGGCACCGGTGAGCATCCCGGTCAGGGCGTACTTGGTGCCGCCATGGATGATGCCCTGGGACTTGCCGCTCTGGCCGCCGCCCAGGGCGCCGGTCTCCACCAGCACGGTGGCGTAGCCGGCGCGTCTGAGGCGGGCGTTGAGCCAGAGGCCGGCGACGCCGCCGCCGACGATGAGGATATCGGTGGACCAGGGTTGGGACATGAACGGCCTGCTCGGGTGATCGGCAAAGAAGCGATTTTACACGCTCCTCGCCGCCGCTGGTCTCAATGCCCGGTGCTGCCGGAAAACAGCTGGATCACCACCACCCCGGCGACGATCAGCCCCATGCCCAGCAGGGCCGGCAGGTCCAGCTTCTGATCGTAGAGAAAGGCCGCGGCGATGCTCACCAGCACGATGCCAAGGCCGGCCCAGATGGCGTAGGCGATGCCCACCGGGATGCTGCGCACCACCAGGGTCAGCATCCAGAAGGCCAGCCCGTAGCCACAAACGACCAGGATCAGCGGCAGCGGCTTGCTGAAGCCGCTGATGGCCTTCATGGAGGTGGTGGCGACGACTTCGGCGGCGATGGCGATGGCCAGGTAGATGTATCCGCTCATGGGGCTTCCTCCTGTAGAAGGCCCCATTGTGCCTTTCCGGGCGATGGGTGAAAGTTGATACCTATCTATCGGGGAGATGGGTCGTGCAGTGGAATCTTGAGCAACTGGAGATCTTCGTCGGCATCGCCGAGGGCGCGAGTTTCTCGGCGATGGCGCGGCGTCTGGGCCGGGCGCAATCGGCGATCAGCTCGGCCATCGCCCTGCTGGAGACCGATCTGGGCGTGGCGCTGTTCACGCGCAGCAACGGGCGCACGCCGGTCATCACCGCGGCCGGTCTGGCCCTGCTGGAGGAGGCGCGCGAGGTGCTGCGCCAGTGCCAGCGGCTGGACAGCCGGGCCCAGGCCCTCTGCGCTGGACAGGAACCGCTGTTGCGCCTGGCCCTGGACGAGGCCATGCCCTACCAGCCGGTGCTCGATGCCCTGGACGCCCTGGCCGCGGCTTTCCCGCACCTGGAGGTCCAGCTCACCAGTGGCGCCCAGGGCGATGTGGCGCGTAAGCTGCTGACCGACCAGGCCGACCTCGGCCTGCTGTTTCGCCATGAGCACATGCCCGCGGCCTTGGAGCGCCAGGCCCTGGGCGATGTCGCCCAGGTCACCGCCTGCGGCGCCCAGCATCCGCTGGCACGCCAGCAGGGTGTGGGCCGGCGCGAACTGGCCCGCCACCGCCAGTTGCTGATCGCGCCGCTGGAGAATCCCTATCCCGGCGGCGAGCAGATCGCCCCCCAGGTCTGGCGCGCCGACAGCTTCTACCTGCTCGCCGAATTGCTGATGCGTGGCCTGGGCTGGGGCTGGCTGCCACGGCACGTGGCGCGCTATCCCACCTACCAGGGCTTGCTGGCCGAACTGGCCTGCGACTGGGTACCGCCGGCCCTGGTGGTGGAACTGGCCTGGCGCCGCAACGCCGCACCTGGACCGGCGGCGCGCTGGCTGGCGCAGCGCCTGGCGGAAGAGTTGCGGGCGATTGGTTGAATCGACGTGTTGGGCTTCCAGCACTCGCCCACAACCCTTTCCAACGAACACCCATTCTGGCCAGATCCGTGGGCCAGCTTGGCCAGCGCCAGGTCGCCCGGGCTGCAATACTCGACTCATCCCTTTCCCGCCGGTGAAGATCGCCATGACCACACCTCCCGCCCTCGGCCAGCGCTTTGTCTTCGTCGTCCTGGCGCTGATCTTTCTTGCCCTGCTGGTTTCGGCGGGCGTCAGGTCTACCCCCGGCGTCTTGCTCTTGCCGCTGCAGGACACCTTTGGCTGGAGTCGCGAGACGGTCTCGCTTGCCGCCGCCATCGGCATCTTTCTCTATGGCCTGGTGGGCCCCTTCGCCGCGGCCCTGATGCAGACCCTTGGCATCCGCCGCACCCTGCTCGGCGGCCTCACCCTGATCAGCCTGGCCACCGCCCTGAGCACCCTGATGCGCGAACCCTGGCATCTGGTCGCCACCTGGGGCGTGCTCAGCGGCCTGGGCACCGGTTGCGTGGCCATGGTGCTGGGCGCGGCCATCGTCAATCGCTGGTTCGTCGCCCGGCGGGGGCTGATGATGGGGCTGCTGGCGGCCAGCACCGCCACCGGCAATCTGGTCTTTCTGCCGCTGCTGGCCCATCTCGCCAGCCACGAAGGCTGGCAGACCGTGGTGCTCACCGTGGCCGTGGCCAGCGCCGCGCTGATCCCGCTGGTGGCCTGGCTGCTGCCGGAGCGGCCGGCGGACATCGGCCTGCGGCCCCATGGCGCCCCGGCGGACTACCAGGCGCCAGCTGCTACCGCACCGGGCAACCTGTTTCGCGTGACCCTCGGCACCCTGGCCATGGCCAGTCGGCGGCGTGATTTCTGGTTGCTGTTCCTGACCTTCTTCGTCTGTGGCTTCACCACCAATGGGCTGATTGGCACCCACTTCATCGCCATGGGCCATGACCACGGGCTGTCCCAGGTGCAGGCCGCCGGGATCCTCGCGCTGATGGGCATCTTCGATCTGGTAGGCACCACCGCTTCCGGCTGGCTGACCGACAGGTACGATCCGCGCCGCCTGCTGTTCGTCTACTACAGCCTGCGCGGCCTCTCGCTGATCTATCTGCCGTTCTCCGGTTTCGCCCCCGAGCAGCTACTGCTGTTCGGCATCTTTTACGGGCTGGACTGGATCGCCACGGTGCCGCCCACGGTCAAGCTGACCAACCAGAGCTTTGGCGAAAAGAGCGCGCCGGTGGTGTTCGGCTGGGTGTTCTGCGGCCACATGCTCGGCGCCGCCTGCGCGGCCTTTCTCGCCGGGGCCCTGCGCGAGCACTTCGGCTCCTACCAGGAGGCCCTGGTGCTGGCCGGCCTGACCGGCATCCTGGCGGCGCTGATGGCCCTGTGGATCGGCCGGCCGAGCGCCGCGGGAGCCGGGCGCTCGGCCGTGCCCGAAGTGGGCTAGGCGGGCTTCAGGTCCAGCGGCACGGCGGTCGGCGCGCGGTGCAGCATCGAGGCCGGGATCGCCAGGATCAGCAGGCCGCTGACGAACAGGCAGGCGCCGAGCACATAGGTGCCGTTGTTGATGTCGCCGGTGAGGGTTTCCATGGTCGCGGTGATCATGGAACCGGTGAAGCCGGAGAGGTTGCCGATGGCGTTGATCATGCCGATGCCCGCCGCGGCGGCGACGCCGGAAAGCAGGGTGCCGGGCAGCGACCAGAAGATCGGCATCAGCGCCAGCAGGCCCGAGGCGGCCACGGTGAGGAAGAAGATCGACAGCACGATGTTGTGGATGAACCAGGCGCTCAGCACCAGGCCCAGGGCGCCGACGAAGGCCGGCACCGCCGCGTGCAGCCGCTGCTCGCCGGTGCGGGCCGAGTGGCGGGCGTTGAGCAGCATGACCACCAGGGCGACGCTGTAGGGGATGGCGGTGAGCAGGCCGATCTGCAGGCTGCCGCTGACACCGGCGTTCTTGATGATCGAGGGCATCCAGAAGGCCAGGCCATAGAAGCCGGTGTTGAAGGTCAGCAGGATGAACACCAGCAGCCAGACCCGCGGATTGAAAAACACCTCACCGAGTCGCGAGGCCTTGCCGGCGTTCTGCTGCTCCAGGTTGCGCTTGAGCAGGGCCTTTTCCCGGGCGTCCAGCCAGGGCGCCTTGTCGATGTTGTCGCTCAGGCAGCAGAACACCACCACCGCCATGATGATCGAGGGCACCCCTTCCACCAGCAGCATCCACTGCCAGCCGGCCAGACCGTGCCAGTTGTGCAGACTGCTCATCAGCCAGCCGGAGAGCACGCCGCCAAAGCTCAGGCTGAAGGGCAGGGCGATGAGGAAGCCCGACATCACCCGACTCTGTCGGCGGGTGGGAAACCAGTAGTTGAGATAGAGGATCACCCCGGGAAAGAAGCCCGCCTCGCAGACGCCCAGCAGGAAGCGCAGCACATAGAAGAGGGTGCTCGACTGCATGCCGAAGAACTGCGCCAGCGGCTGGGTGAAGGCCACCGCCATGGAGATGATCGCCCAGGTCAGCATGATGCGGGCGATCCAGAAGCGCGCGCCGTAGCGATGCAGCAGCAGGTTGCTGGGGACCTCGAAGAGGAAGTAGCCCCAGAAGAACATGCTGGCGCCAAGGGCATAGACGGTGTTGCTGAAGCCGAGGTCGTCGAGCATGTCCAGCTTGGCGAAGCCGACGTTGACCCGATCCAGGTAGGCGGCGATGTAGCACAGCAGCAGGATCGGCAGGATGCGCAGCACCACCTTGCGATAGGTGCGTTCTTCGAAGGCGTCGCCAGCGGCGCCCTGGGGAGCGGTGGTCTCGAACATGGGAATGACCTTCGGGGCCTTGGGGCCCGTTGTTGTTATTGAAGAGGTCGAAGGCGGCCGGGGATGCAGGGTGGCCGTCTGAATTGCCAGGCCACTCTAGGAGCGAGAGCGATTCTTTCCCAATGGCATTTGCGGATCATTCGATAACGGCGCGTTATCGAAGCCTTTAGGCCGAGGCCTCTCCGCGACCGGCATGGCTCAGCAGGATGGCGGCGAATTCCCGGGCCGCCTCGCCCAGGGGTTCGCCCTTGCGGGTGAGGATGCCGTAGTCCTGCGCCGGCAGGTGCAAGGGCAGCTCCAGGGCACTTAGCGCGCCGCTGGCGAGATAGGGCTCGACCATGGCCTCGGGCAGCATGCCGATCATGGGGCCGGCGCGCAGCACCTGGAGAAAGGTCTGCATGGAGATGGTGTCGATGGTGTTGCTCGGCACCGGCAGGCCGGCGGCGGCGAAGGCCCGCTCCATGCGCCCGCGGATGGGCGTGCCCTTGGGATAGAGGATCCAGGGCCAGGCCAGCACCTGGTCGAGGCCCACGGGGCCGCTGCCCACCAGCGGGTGATCGGCATTGACCACGAAGCGGAAGGGCTCCGGCGCCAGCGGCTGGAAGTCGAAGCGCAGGGCCTGGGCTTCGTCGGTGAAACGCGCCACCGCCAGATGCAGCAGCTTGTCGTCGAGCATCTCCATCAGGTGGTCGCTGGTCTGCTCCATCACCTCGATGGCCAGCAGCGGCCAGCGCTGCTTGATCGCGACGATGGCCTGCGGCAGGGCCACCGCGGTGGCGGCGAAGATGCCGCCGACCTTGAGCTGGCCGTGACCACCGCGCCTCAGGCTGTCGATCTGCTCGGCGAAGTCGCGGGCATCGTTGAGCGCCACCCGCGCATAGCGCAGCACGTGCTCACCCAGGGCGGTGGGTGGCATGCTGCGCGGCTGGCGCTCGAACAGGGCGAAGCCCAGCAGGTGCTCGATCTCCTTGAGCATCTTGCTGATGGCCGGCTGGCTGAGATTCATCTGCTGCGCGGCCAGGTGCATGTTGCGGGTGCGACCCAGGGTGTCGATCAGCAGCAGGTGGCGAAATTTAAGCCAGTGGCAGATCTGGCTGAACGACGGCTCGGACACGGGTGCCTCCCAGGCGATAAGCGCAGGTTATCGAATGATGAAATAAGCCCATTTGAGTTTATCAGTCCGGCTGCCTAGCGTGGACCCATCAGCCCTGGAGTCCTGCCCATGTCCCTTCGTCTCTCGCCTGCCAACACCCTTCCCACCGATGGCCTGGCCGGCACCCTGGTGGGCCGCGCCTGGGTGCCCGGCCCGCTGGCCGGTCCCTCGCCCGTGGTGCTGCGCGAAGACGGCGTCTTCGATGTCTCCCAGCGGTTCGCCACCCTCAGCGCCCTGTTCGAGGAGGAGGCACCGTTGCAGGCCCTGCGCGACACTCCCGGACGTTACCTCGGCAGTGTGGAGGAACTGCTGGCCAACAGCGGCGAGCAGGCCGCTGCGGACCGCCTGCATCTGCTGCCGCCAGCCGATCTGCAGGTGATCAAGGCCGCCGGGGTGACCTTTGCCGCCAGCATGCTGGAGCGGGTGATCGAGGAACAGGCCGGTGGCGATGCCGGGCGCGCCGTAGCCATCCGCGAGCAGGTGCAGGCGGTGATCGGCGCGGACCTGCAGGGCCTGGAGCCGGGCAGTCCGCGGGCCCAGGCGCTCAAGGCGCTGCTGATCGAGAAGGGCATGTGGTCGCAGTACCTGGAGGTGGGCATCGGCCCGGACGCCGAGATCTTCACCAAGGCGCCGGTGCTGGCCGCGGTCGGCTCTGGCAGCGCCATCGGCATCCACCCGGTGTCCCAGTGGAACAATCCCGAACCCGAGGTGGTGCTGGTGGCCGACAGCCGCGGTCGCCTGCATGGCGCTACCCTGGGCAACGACGTCAATCTGCGCGACATCGAGGGCCGTAGCGCCCTGCTGCTGAGCAAGGCCAAGGACAACAACGCCTCCTGCGCCCTGGGGCCCTTCATCCGCCTGTTCGACGAGACCTTCGATCTCGACCAGGTGCGCCAGTGCGTGGTGACCCTGGAGGTCCAGGGCGACGACGGCTTCCGACTCCAGGGCAGCAGCTCCATGGCGCAGATCAGTCGCGACCCCACCGATCTCGCCGCTCAGACCCTCAACGCCAACCACCAGTATCCCGACGGCTTCGTGCTGTTTCTCGGCACCCTGTTCGCCCCGACCCAGGACCGTGACGCCCCGGGCGGTGGCTTCACCCACAAGGTGGGTGACCGGGTCAGCATCGCCAGCCCGCTGCTGGGTACCCTGCACAACCGGGTGACCACCAGCGACCAGGCCGCGCCCTGGCGCTTCGGCCTCGGCGCCCTGATGCACAACCTGGCCGCCCGTGGCCTGCTGGGCCGCTGATCCTTTCTTTCCTTGGTTCAGTACGAAAAGGCGCCGAGCGAAGGTCAGGCGAGGCGAAAAAGGCTGAGGAAGCAGAGTTTACGAGCGGTAAATGAGCATTCCGATCGGACTGGCGATCCAGGCCTTTTTCAACGAAGCATCACCGATGCGCAGGCACTTTTCGTGCAGAACCCAATAACAAATAGAGATCACCATGACTTCCGCCAAACGCCCGCTGCGCAGCCAGCTCTGGTTCGATGACCCTGCCCACGCCGACATGACCGCGCTCTATGTCGAGCGCTACATGAACTACGGCCTGACCCGCGACGAACTCCAGTCCGGTCGCCCCATCATCGGCATCGCCCAGACCGGCAGCGATCTCACCCCCTGCAATCGCCACCACCTGGAACTGGCCCAGCGGGTCAAGGCCGGCATCCGCGATGCGGGCGGCATCCCCATGGAATTCCCGGTGCACCCCATCGCCGAGCAGAGTCGCCGGCCCACCGCGGCCCTGGATCGCAACCTGGCCTACCTCGGCCTGGTGGAGATCCTGCATGGCTTCCCGCTGGATGGCGTGGTGCTCACCACCGGCTGCGACAAGACCACCCCGGCCTGCCTGATGGCCGCGGCCACCACCGACCTGCCGGCCATCGTGCTCTCCGGCGGACCCATGCTCGACGGGCATTTCAAGGGCGAGCTGATCGGCTCCGGCACCGTGCTCTGGCACGCACGCAACCTGCTGGCGACCGGCGAGATCGACTACGAGGGCTTCATGGCCCTGACCACTGCCGCCTCGCCCTCGGTGGGCCACTGCAACACCATGGGCACGGCCCTGTCGATGAATGCCCTGGCCGAGACCCTGGGCATGTCGCTGCCCGGCTGCGCCAGCATCCCCGCGCCTTACCGTGAGCGCGGCCAGATGGCCTATGCCACCGGCAAGCGCATCTGCCAGCTGGTGCTGGACGACGTCCGCCCCTCGCAGATCATGACCCGCGAGGCCTTCGAGAACGCCATCGTGGTGGCCTCGGCCCTGGGCGCCTCCAGCAATTGTCCGCCGCACCTGATCGCCATCGCCCGGCACATGGGCATCGAATTGTCGCTGGACGACTGGCAGCGCCTGGGCGAGGACATCCCGCTGCTGGCCAACTGCATGCCGGCCGGCAAGTATTTGGGCGAAGGCTTCCACCGCGCCGGCGGGGTGCCGGCGGTGCTCCACGAACTGCTCAAGGCCGGCCGGCTGCACGGCGAGTGCCTAACCGTCTCCGGCAAGACCATCGGCACCATCGCCGAGGGCGCCGCCAGCTCGGATCCTGCGGTGATCCAGCCCTATGAGGCGCCGCTCAAGCACCGCGCCGGCTTCATCGTGCTCAGCGGAAACTTCTTCGATAGCGCCATCATGAAGATGTCGGTGGTGGGCGAGGCCTTCCGTCAGACCTACCTGGCCGAGCCGGGCAAGGAAAACAGCTTCGAGGCGCGGGCCATCGTCTTCGAAGGCCCTGAGGACTATCACGCGCGCATCGACGATCCGGCGCTGGACATCGACGAGCGCTGCATCCTGGTGATCCGCGGCGCCGGTCCGGTGGGTTATCCGGGCAGCGCCGAGGTGGTCAACATGGCGCCCCCGGCGGCGCTGATCAAGAAGGGCATCGATTCCCTGCCGTGCCTGGGCGACGGTCGCCAGAGCGGCACCTCGGCCAGCCCTTCGATCCTCAACATGTCGCCGGAAGCGGCGGTGGGCGGCGGCCTGGCCCTGCTCAAGACCAACGACCGGCTGCGCGTGGACCTCAATGCCCGCAGCGTCGACGTGCTGCTCGACGATGGCGAACTGGAACGGCGCCGCGCCGAATGGACGCCCAACCTGCCGCCGGCCCAGACCCCCTGGCAGGAACTCTACCGGCAGCTGGTGGGCCAGCTCTCCACCGGCGGCTGCCTGGAACCGGCCACCCTGCACCTCAAGGTGATCGCCCGCGAGGGTGGGGTGCCGCGGCATTCGCACTAGGTCGAACGGGCTCGCACTAGCGGCCCTGCTTCATTAAGCTCTGCCGCCATGAATCGTACCCTCTATAGCCTGATCTTCACCCTGGCCTTGCCCTTCATCCTGCTGCGCCTGCTCTGGCGCGGCCGCAAGGCCCCCGCCTATCGGCAGCGCATCGGCGAACGCCTGGCGCTGGGCTTGCCTGAGGTGCCGCCCGGCGGTATCTGGGTACACGCGGTGTCGGTGGGGGAGAGCATCGCCGCCGCGCCGGTGATTCGCGCCCTGCGCCAGTGGCATCCCGACCTGCCGATCACCGTGACCTGCATGACGCCCACCGGCTCGGAGCGCATCCGCGCCCTGTTCGGTGACGACGTCCACCACTGCTACCTGCCCTATGACCTGCCCTGGCTGGCCGGACGCTTCCTCGACCGGCTCGGGCCCAGCCTGGGGGTGGTGATGGAGACCGAGCTCTGGCCCAACCTCATCCACCAGGCGGCGCGCCGCGATATTCCCATCGCCCTGGCCAATGGCCGGCTGTCCGAGCGCTCGGCTCGTGGCTACGGAAAGCTGGGTGGGGTAACGGGGCCGATGCTGGCGGAACTGGCCTGGCTGGCGGTACAGACGCCGGTGGAGGCCGAACGCTTCCGGGCCCTCGGCGCCCGCGCCGAGCGGGTCACGGTGACCGGTTCCATCAAGTTCGACCTGCGCATCGATCCCGCGCTGCCGGCCCGCGCCGCTGCGCTGCGCCAGGGCTGGGGCCAGCGCCCGGTATGGATCGCCGCCAGCACCCATGCCGGCGAAGACGGCATCCTGCTCCAGGCCCATCGCCAATTGTTGGCCGTACACCCCGATGCCCTGCTGATCCTGGTGCCGCGCCATCCCGAGCGCTTTCCCGAGGTATTGGCCGAGGTGCGTCGCGAAGGCTTCGGCGTGGTGCAGCGCTCGACGGGGGAGGCGGTGCAGCCGCAGACCCAGGTGCTGCTGGGCGACACCATGGGCGAATTGCTGTTTCTCTACGCCCTGGCCGATGTCGCCTTCGTCGGCGGCAGCCTGATCGAGCGCGGCGGTCACAATCCGCTGGAGCCGGCGGCCCTCGGCGTGCCGGTGCTCAGCGGACCGCACGTGTTCAACTTCCTCGACATCGTCGCCCAGTTGCGCGACGCCGGCGCCCTGGAAACCGTGGCGGAAGCACCCGCGATCGCCGCCGCCGTGACCCGGCTCTGGGCCGAGCCGGCGGAAGCCGCGCGACGCCGGCAGGCGGGCCTGGCGGTACTGGCCGCCAATCAGGGCGCGCTGGAGCGGCTGCTCTCCGGGCTGGACAGGTTGCTCACCCCCTGAGCCGAACGCGCCGGCAGGACGTCGGCGCGGGTCTTGGCCAGGTCCGGCGGCAGGAAGTCGCGATCCGGGTCGTAGTGGGGATCGAGATAGCCGGACAGCGCCAGCAGATCGTTGGGCGCCAGCGTGCCGGCCGCCTGCTTGAGTCTCAGAGTGTCCAGGATGTAGTTGTAGCGGGCGTCGTTGTACTGGCGCACGGCGTTGTACAGCAGCCGCTGGGCGTCGAGCACATCGACGATGGTGCGACTGCCCACCTGGTAGGCGATCTCGGTGGCGCGCAGCGCGCGCTGACTGGAGGCGATGGAGAGCCGGCGGGCACGCACCTGCTCGATGTCGGTGTTGATCGCCCGATGGGCGTTGCGGGTGTTCTGCACCACCTGGCGGCGCAGGCTTTCCTGGCGCTGTTCGCTCTGGTCCAGCTGCTGGTAGGCCTGGCGCGCCTGGGAGCTGGTGGCGCCGCCGCTGTACAGCGGTACCTCGACCTGGATGCCGATGCTGCGGCTGTTGACCGGGCTGCCGAACAGCGACAGCTGCTCGGCGTTGGGCAGGTTCACCGCGTCGTTGTCGCTGTGGCTGTAGCGCGCCACCGCATCCACCGTCGGCAGGTGCCCGGCGCGGCGCTGGCGCAGGGTCTCCTGGGCGGCTGTGACGCCCTGGCCGGCGGCCAGCAGCTGCAGATTCTGGCGCATGGCAGTGTCCACCCACAGCCGCGCATCGTTGGGCTGCGGCGGCAGGATCGGCAGGTCGTGGCGGATGCCGGCGATGCTGCCGTAGTCGCGATCGGTCAGCCGGGTCAGGGCCTGGAAGGCGTCGGCCACCTGCTGCTCGCTCTGGGAGCGGTTGGCCTGGGCGTTGTCGAAGCTGGCCTGGGCCTGGAGCACGTCGGTGTCGTCGGTCAGGCCGACCTTGTAGCGCTCGCGGGACTGGTCCAGCTGGCGGTACAGCGCCTTTTCCTCGGCGCGGGCGGTGGCCAGGGCGTCCTGGGCGCGCAGGGCGCTGAAATAGCCCTCGGCGGTCTGCAGGATGAGTTGCTGCTGGGCGGCGGAGAATTGCAGCTCGGCCTGCTCGGTGGCGGCCTGGGCGGCCTTGAGCTGGAACCAGCGATCGGCACGGAACAGCGGCTGGCTGAGGCTGGCCTGGATCAGCTGGCTGCTGCGGTCGCTGCTGTAGCGGCCACCCTGGACGCCCAGCGCCGGATTGTCCTTGAGTTGCAGGCTGGTATGGGTGTCGTTGAACTGGGCGCCAAGGCCGATCTGCGGCAGCAGGCCGGCGCGCGCCTGGGGCACCGCCTCGCGCTGGGCACCGAGGCCGGCACGTTCGGCGGCGAGGTCGGCGTTGTTGTCCAGCGCTTCGCGGTAGACGTCGAGCAGGCCATTGCCGGCGACCTGGGCCTGGGCTAGGCCGGCCGAGCTGCAGAGCGCCGCGAGCAGCAGGAATCTTCGCATTCTAGGAGCCTTCCTTGAGGGACCGCGCCAGTGTAGTGGCTTCGTCCGAATCCGCCATAGGAGAGGAAATAGCGGTCGAAGTTTCTGCCGCTCTGGGTTTACACTGGCCGCGTTCTTGTCGGGGTGCGCTACGAGGCGCTGAGATCGGGTAGTCCCGGATCCCGTTGAACCTGATCAGGCTAGGCGCGCCGCATGGCGGTGCGTCAACCTGCGTAGGGAACAAGAGGGCGTCCGCAGCCTTATTCCGTGGTCGCCATCCGTCCGGGCTTGCCGCTTCTTGCGTGCCCACCCTTCGTCCAGGTTCTTCCCTCGGCAACGCGCCCACCAGGAGAGCCTCGATGAACAAGCAGAACAACGTCACCGACTTCACCCGCGTCGACCGCCAGTCCACCCAGCCGCTGCCCAATTCGCGCAAGGTCTATCTGACCGGCTCGCGTCCCGACATCCGCGTGCCGGTGCGGGAAATTTCCCTCGCCGACACCCCCACCGCCTTTGGCGGTGAGCAGAACGCCCCGGTGTTCGTCTACGACACCTCCGGTCCCTACACCGACCCGGCTGCACGCATCGACCTGCGCAAGGGCCTGCCGGACGTGCGTTCGCGCTGGATCGAAGAACGCGGCGACACCGAACTGCTGGCTGGGCTCTCTTCCGAATTCGGGCAGGCGCGCCTGGCCGATCCGAGTCTCGCCGCCCTGAGATTCGACCTGGCGCGCCAGCCGCGGCGGGCCAAGGCCGGGCGCAACGTCTCCCAGATGCACTATGCCCGCCAGGGCATCGTCACCCCGGAGATGGAATACATCGCCATCCGCGAGAACATGAAGCTGCAGGAGGCCCGTGCCGCCGGCCTGCTGGGGAACCAGCACCGCGGCCAGAGCTTTGGCGCCAGCATTCCCCAGGAGATCACCCCGGAATTCGTCCGCGACGAGGTGGCCCGCGGCCGCGCCATCATCCCGGCCAACATCAACCACCTGGAGCTGGAGCCGATGATCATCGGCCGCAACTTCCTGGTGAAGATCAACGGCAACATCGGCAACAGCGCCTTGGGTTCCTCCATCGAGGAAGAGGTGGAGAAACTGACCTGGGGCATCCGCTGGGGCGCCGATACCGTGATGGACCTGTCCACCGGCAAGCACATCCACGAGACCCGCGAGTGGATCATCCGCAACTCGCCGGTCCCCATCGGCACCGTGCCCATCTACCAGGCCCTGGAAAAGGTCGGCGGCGTCGCCGAGGAACTGACCTGGGAGCTGTTCCGCGACACCCTCATCGAGCAGGCGGAGCAGGGCGTGGACTACTTCACCATCCACGCCGGGGTGCGCCTGCACTACGTGCCCCTGACCGCCAAGCGCGTCACCGGCATCGTCTCCCGCGGCGGTTCCATCATGGCCAAGTGGTGCCTGGCGCACCACAAGGAAAACTTCCTCTACACCCACTTCGAAGACATCTGCGAGATCATGCAGGCCTACGACGTGAGCTTCTCGCTGGGTGACGGTCTGCGCCCGGGCTCCATCGCCGACGCCAACGACGCCGCCCAGTTCGGCGAACTGGAAACCCTCGGCGAGCTGACCAAGATCGCCTGGAAGCACGACGTCCAGACCATGATCGAAGGCCCGGGCCACGTGCCCATGCAGCTGATCAAGGAGAACATGGACAAGCAGCTGGAGTGCTGCGACGAGGCGCCGTTCTATACCCTCGGCCCGCTGACCACCGACATCGCCCCCGGCTACGACCACATCACCAGCGGCATCGGTGCCGCCATGATCGGCTGGTTCGGTTGCGCCATGCTCTGCTACGTGACGCCCAAGGAGCACCTCGGCCTGCCCAACAAGGACGACGTCAAGACCGGCATCATCACCTACAAGATCGCCGCCCATGCCGCTGACCTCGCCAAGGGGCATCCCGGCGCCCAGATCCGCGACAACGCCCTGTCCAAGGCGCGTTTCGAATTCCGCTGGGAAGACCAGTTCAACCTGGGCCTGGACCCGGACACGGCACGCGCCTTCCACGACGAGACCCTGCCCAAGGACTCGGCCAAGGTGGCGCACTTCTGCTCCATGTGCGGGCCCAAGTTCTGCTCCATGAAGATCACTCAGGAGGTCCGCGACTACGCCAAGGAAAACGGCCTGACCGACGAGCAGAAGGCCATCGAGGCCGGCTTCCAGGAACAGGCGGCGCGCTTCAAGGACGAAGGCGGCGTGATCTACAAGCAGGTCTGAAAATCGTAGGTTGGGTTGAGCGCAGCGAAGCCCAACAATGCACAGATCGACCTCGCAACGTTGGGCTTCGACGATGGAGCCGTCTCAGCCCAACCTACGTCTGTTAAGCCAGCACCCTGTTTCCGTAGGTTGGGTTGAGCGCAGCGAAGCCCAACGATGCCCGGGTCGATCCCACACTGTTGGGCTTCGACGATAGAGCCGTCTCAGCCCAACCTACGCCTTACTTAAACTCTTTTCGCACGAGACCCATCATGGCCCAGGCCCCCGGCCTCTATACCCCTACCGTCCCCGTTCCGGCGGACCGCCGCATCCTTGGCGGGCGCGACCTCTTCACCCTTTGGTTCTCCCTCGGCATCGGCCTGATGGTGGCCCAGGCCGGCGCGCTGCTGGCGCCCGGACTGGGCCTGGCCGACGGCCTGCTGGTGCTGGTGCTCGGCACCGCGGTCGGGGTGCTGCTGCTGGCGGCTGCCGGCCTGGTGGGCAGCGACACCGGCCTGGCCGGCATGACCGCCCTGGGCCAGAGTCTCGGTCAGCGCGGCGCGCTGTTGCCGGCGGTGCTCAACATCACCCAGCTGATCGGCTGGGGCGCCTTCGAACTGGTGGTGATGCGCGAGGCGGCCAGCGTGCTGCTGGGCAGCTGGGGTCTGCAGGGCTGGGCCTCGCCGGTGCTCTGGACCCTGGTCTTCGGCGCTCTGGCCACGGCCCTGGCGGTGGCCGGTCCGCTGACCTTCGTCCGCCGCTTTCTCAGTCGCTGGGGCATCTGGCTGCTGCTGGGCGCCTGCACCTGGCTGACCCTGGACCTGTTCCTGCGCGCCGACCTGGCCGCGCTCTGGCAGCGCCCGGGCGACGGCTCCCTGACCCAGGCCCTGGGCTTCGACCTAGTGGTGGCCATGCCGCTGTCCTGGCTGCCGGTGATCGCCGACTACACCCGCTTCGCCCGCACCGGCCGCAGCGCCGGTCGCGGCGTCATGCTGGGCTATTTCTGCGGCAACCTCTGGCTCATGGGCCTGGGCTTCGCCTATACCCTGGCCTTTGCCAGCGGCGGTGAAGCCGACGCCCTGCTACGCGCCCTGGCCGTGGCCGGCCTCGGCCTGCCGTTGCTGCTGATCCTGCTGGACGAGTCGGAAAACGCTTTCGCCGCCTATCACTCGGCGGCGGTGGCCACGGGTTTCCTGGCCCAGGTGAAGATCTGGCAGCTGACCCTGGCCATTGGCATCCTCTGCACCCTGCTGGCGCTGCTGGTACCCCTGGCCCAATACGAACACTTCCTGCTGCTGATCGGCTCGGTGTTCGCCCCGCTGTTCGGCGTGGTGCTGGTGGATCACTTTCTGCTGCGCCGCCGCAAGGCCCCGCAGCGGGTACGGGCGCTGCGCCTGGAATCCCTGCTCGCCTGGGCCCTGGGCGTGGCCGTCTACCACCTGCTGCCGACGCTGCTGCCGGCCTGGGGCGCGACCCTGCCAGCCATCGTGGTGGCGGGGACCGCGCAGGCGCTGCTGGGCTTGAAACGAGTCTAGCGTCCGGCCGTTGGGCTTCGCTGCGCCCAACCCAACCTACGCCTAACTGCCCCCTCTCCCGCTAGCGGGGGAGGGTTGGGGTGGGGGTATCGCGGCCATGGCGGTCCGTCGATACGGCCGCTCCTACAGAAGATTGAGTCCGCTGTAGGAGCGGCCCATGGCCGCGATCAAACCCAATTACGGCAGATGATTTCTGTTGACCAGGTCCTACGGCTGCCGCGCCTTGCCCCGGCCCGGGAAGTACTCGCCCTTGAGGATGCCATTGAGCTTGGGATAGGGGATCTTCAGTTCCGGATGGCCCATGGCGTAGGGGGCAATGCTGCCGATGTCGTACTTGAGCGTCAGGGCGCCGAAGTCCAGGGCCACGTTGTTGGTCTTGAGGAAGGGCCACTGCTGGCGGAATTCGGCATCGCCGACGTTGTTGCTGAGCATCCAGGCCTCGCGCGACAGCTGGGCCAGGCGCCAGAATTCCGCTTCCTGCCCCGGCACCAGCATGTCGCCCAGGGTGATCTGCCGGTCGAGATGGCGATCCCAGGTGACGAAGTCGCGGCCGGCCAGGCCATGGGCACCGCCGTTGGCCAGGTAGCTGGAGAATTCGATGATCACCAGGCCGTCATGCTGTTCACGCACCTTGGCCTGCAGATAGCTGCTCCAGCGCGGCTGGGCCTTGGCGAGGAAATCCCGCTCGTAGCTCTCCAGCGAAGCGGGGATGGGCGCGCCCGGCTCGGCACGGGCCAGGCCCAGCAGGTGCCGTTGCACCAGGGCGTCCAGCGCCGGATCGCCGAATTCCACGTAGTCGATGTTGATCAGCGGGCAGTCTTCGCCCTGGCAACCGGCCGGGCGGTGCTCCCAGGCCTGGTGGCGAGGCGTGAGGGGTTTGTCGAGGTTGGGGCCGAAGACGCTTTGGCAACCACCGAGCAACAGGCCGGCGAGCAGGAGGAGCGAGCGGATACGCATGGGATTCCTTTGTCATGGAAACGGAGAACGACGGCTTTCGAACCCGTCTGGCCCCATAAGTTTGCCAGGGGCGGGCGGAGGTTTCCCGGCTTGTTGTCCTTTTCGCGACTTGGCGCGTCAGGGGCTGCACGCACGCAGGCGGCACGCTAGGATGATCTGATTACCTGCAATCAGCGCTGGAGCGCCCATGACCGAAGCCAACGAATCCCAGGCGCCCGCCGTTGAAATCCTGAGCCGCGAGATCTGCTTCCAGGGCTTCTACCGCATGGCCCGCTTCCGGCTGCGCCATCGCCAGTTCTCCGGTGCCCTGGGCCCGGAACTGGAACGCGAGGTCTTCGTGCGTCCCGATGCCGTCTGCGTGCTGCCCTACGACGCCGTGCGCGATGAGGTGGTGCTGATCGAGCAGTTTCGCGTCGGCGTCATGGAAAAGACCGCTCATCCCTGGCTGCTTGAGCCGGTGGCGGGCTTGGTGGACAAGCAGGGCGAGGCCGTCGAGGCGGTCGCTCATCGGGAAGCCGAGGAAGAAGCCGGGCTGACCTTGCAATCGCTCTGGCCCATCTCCACCTACTTCCCCTCGCCTGGCGGCAGTGACGAACAGGTCTATCTCTACCTGGGTCGCTGCAGCACCGTGGACGCCGGTGGCGTCCACGGTCTGGAAGAGGAGGGCGAGGACATTCGCGTCCATGTCTGGTCGCTGGACGAGGCACTGGCAGGGGTTCGCGACGGTCGAATCAATAACGCAGCGGCAATCATCGCCCTGCAATGGTTGGCGCTCAATCGCGCCGAGGTACGGGGGTTATGGGGCTGAAACTGCGAGATCGCTATCGGGTTGACCTGCCGGGCCTGCAGGCCACGTGCGAGGCCAACTACGTGCGGCTGATGCGGCTTCTGCCCAAGATGCGCGAAGCCGTGGTATCGCGCCGCGTCATGTTGTCGCAAGGTGAGCGCCCACTGGGGGTGCTCGCGCTGGAAGTCACCGAGGCCTGTCCCTATACGACGGCCCTGCGGGTGCGCCAGGAACTGGGACTGCCGTGGTTGCCGGTGCCCGAACTGGAAGTGCGCGTCTATCACGATGCGCGGATGGCGGAAGTGGTGTCGGCCGGAGCCTCTCGGCACCTGCTCGGGCGCTATCCCTATCCCAATCAGGCGATGCATCAGCCTGACGAAAAGAGCCAGCTCAATCTGTTCCTCGGTGAGTGGCTGAGTCACTGCCTGGCCTGTGGCCACGAAGCTGAACCTATCCTGCAGCGATGAGCACTAGGGCGCAACGCCGACAGTCGCATCTTCCATCGCGATAACCAAGCTGCGAAAATGTGACCTGTGCACGTAAGTTCTCGGGAACTTTTCTGCACCCTGCCTGCGCTCGTTGTTCTCTTTGCCTAGGAGGCTTTGGTGAGTTTGCCGGATAGTGTCAACGCTCCCCTCGTCGTCCAATTGACCGACAGTCATCTGTTTGCGCGCGCCAACGGTCGGTTGTTGGGTATCGATACGGCCGCCAGCCTGCAACAGGTGGTCGCCCAGGTGGTGCGGGAGCAGCCACGCATCGATCTGCTGCTGGCCAGCGGTGATCTCTCCCAAGACGGCTCCGTGGCCTCCTATCAGCGCTTTTGCGAGCTGACCGAGCCCCTGGCCGCGCCCATGCGCTGGCTGGCCGGCAACCATGACGAGAACGCGCCCATGGCCAAGGCCTGTGGCGATCGCGATTTCCTCGAGGCGGTCACCGACCTGGGCGCCTGGCGCCTCATCCTGCTCGACAGCACCGTGCGCGGTTGCGTGTTCGGCGAACTGGAGCAGGCGCAACTGCTGGCCCTGGACGAGGCCCTGAGCGCCGCGCCCGAGCGTCCGGCCCTGATCTGCCTACACCATCATCCGGTCCCGGTGGGCTGTGGCTGGATGGAGCCCCTGGGCCTGCACCGGGCGGACGAGCTGTTTGCCGTGCTGGATCGCCATCCCCAGGTCAGGGTGGTGCTCTGGGGCCACATCCACCAGGAGTTCGACCAGCTGCGCAATGGCGTGCGCCTGCTGGCCTCGCCTTCCACCGGTCTGCAATTCGAGCCGGGCAGCGAAGACTTCAAGGCCGGCGATCAGGCGCCAGGCTATCGCTGGTTGCGCCTGTTGCCCGACGGCACCCTGGAAACCGGTGTCTCGCGCCTGCAACAGCATGCCTTTACCGTGGATCACAGCGCCGCGGGCTACTAGGGCTGCTAGGGCTGACGCCGGTCGGCTGCCTTGGTCGCGAGGGTCGAAACGGGTTATTCTTTACCTGTTTATTTATCCAGTAGGAGCGGCCCGATGCCGTCGATCCTCTATATCCATGGTTTCAACAGCTCACCCGCGTCCCTGAAGGCGCGGCAGCTCACCGCCTGCATGACCCGCCTGGGCCTGGCGGACCGCCTGCGCGCGCCGGCGCTACCCAACGATGCCGACGCCGCCTTCGCCCTCCTGGAGCGCGAACTGGCCGAGCTGGACGCCCCCTTACTGGTCGGCAGCTCCCTAGGCGGCTACTATGCCACCGTCCTGGCCGAGCGCCACGGGCTCAAGGCCGTGCTGATCAACCCGGCGGTCCGGCCCTGGCGCTTCATGGAGCATTACCTGGGCCCCCAGCGCAATCACCATACCGGCGAGAGCTGGATCCTCACCGAGGCCCATGTCGAGGCCATGCGGGCGCAGGAAGTCGCGGCGCCGGCGGATCCCGAACGCTTCCACGTCTGGCTGCAGACCGGCGACGAGACCCTCGACTACCGGGACGCCGAGCGCTACTACGGCGGCTGTACCCTGCGCATCGAGCAGGGCGGCGACCACGGCTTCCAGGGCTTCCAGCGCCAGCTGCCCCTGTTGCTGGAGCTGGCCGGCTTCGACCCGGCGCTCTGGCGCGAGCTGGATTTCAACACCTTCGAATAGAGACCCCATGGCCACGCAGAACGCCTATAACGCCGACGCCATCGAAGTCCTCTCCGGACTCGATCCGGTGCGCAAGCGCCCTGGCATGTACACCGACACCTCCCGGCCCAATCACCTGGCCCAGGAAGTCATCGACAACAGCGTGGACGAGGCCCTGGCCGGTCATGCGCGCCAGGTGCAGGTGATCCTGCACGCCGACAACTCCCTCGAGGTGATCGACGACGGTCGCGGCATGCCGGTGGATATCCATCCGGAAGAGGGCGTCTCCGGCGTCGAGCTGATCCTGACCAAGCTGCACGCCGGCGGCAAGTTCTCCAACAAGAACTACCAGTTCTCCGGCGGCCTGCACGGGGTGGGCATCTCGGTGGTGAACGCCCTGTCGACCCGCGTCGAGGTACGCGTCAAGCGCGAGGGCAACGAATACGCCATGGCCTTCGCCGACGGCTTCAAGGCCAGCGAACTGGCCGTGGTCGGCAGCGTCGGCAAGCGCAATACCGGCACCAGCGTGCACTTCTGGCCGGACCCCAAGTACTTCGATTCGCCCAAGTTCTCCGTCAGCCGCTTGAAGCACGTGCTCAAGGCCAAGGCGGTGCTCTGCCCGGGCCTGGCGGTGAGCTTCCTAGACGAAGCCAGCGGCGAGCGCAGCGAATGGCATTACGAAGACGGGCTGAGATCCTATCTGATCGACACCGTGGGCGACGCCCTGCGGCTGCCCGAGGCGCCCTTCCACGGCAGCCTGGCTTCGGCCCGGGAAGCGGTGGACTGGGCGCTGTTCTGGCTGCCCGAGGGCGGCGAGTCGGTGCAGGAAAGCTACGTCAACCTGATTCCCACCGCCCAGGGCGGCACCCATGTGAACGGCCTGCGCCAGGGCCTGCTGGACGCCATCCGCGAATTCTGCGAATTCCGCAACCTCCTGCCACGCGGCCTCAAGCTGGCCCCGGAAGACATCTGGGAGCGCATCGCCTTCGTCCTCTCGATGAAGATGCAGGAGCCGCAATTCTCCGGCCAGACCAAGGAGCGCCTGTCCTCCCGCGAGGCCGCGGCCTTTGTCGCCGGGGTGGTCAAGGATGCCTTCAGCCTCTGGCTCAACGCCCATCCCGAACTGGGGCAGCAGATCGCCGAACTGGCCATCAACAACGCCGGCCGCCGCCTCAAGGCGGGCAAGAAGGTCGAGCGCAAGAAAATCACCCAGGGCCCGGCGCTGCCTGGCAAGCTGGCCGATTGCGCCGGCCAGGACCCGATGCGCTCCGAGCTGTTCCTGGTTGAGGGTGACTCCGCCGGCGGCAGCGCCAAGCAGGCGCGCAGCAAGGAATTCCAGGCCATCATGCCGCTGCGCGGCAAGATCCTGAACACCTGGGAGGTGGACGGCAGCGAGGTACTGGGCAGCCAGGAGGTGCACGACATCGCCGTGGCCATCGGCATCGATCCGGGCAGCGCCGACCTGAGCGGCCTGAGATACGGCAAGATCTGCATCCTCGCCGATGCCGACTCCGACGGCCTGCACATCGCCACCCTGCTGTGCGCCCTGTTCGTGCAGCACTTCCGGCCGCTGGTGGATGCCGGCCACGTCTATGTGGCCATGCCGCCGCTGTACCGCATCGATCTCGGCAAGGAGGTCCACTACGCCCTCGACGAAGCCGAGCGCGACGGCATCCTCGATCGCCTGGCCGCGGAGAAGAAGCGCGGCAAGCCCCAGGTCACCCGCTTCAAGGGCCTTGGCGAGATGAATCCGCTGCAGCTGCGCGAGACCACCATGGATCCCAACACCCGCCGCCTGGTACAGCTGACCCTCGAAGACGTGCCCGGCACCCTCGAGATGATGGACATGCTGCTGGCCAAGAAGCGATCCGGCGATCGCAAGAGCTGGCTGGAATCCAAGGGCGACCGCGCCGAAGTGCTGATCTAGCGCCAGACTTATTGGTCGTTTCAATCGCGGCTATGAGCCGCTCCTACAGTAGGAGCGGCCCATGGCCGCGATGGATAGGCCCCCCGATCAAAGACGTAACACCAAAGGATTCCCATGAGTGCACCCCTCGATCTGAGCCTGGATGGCGTCGAACGCCGTTCGCTGGCCGACTTCACCGAGCAGGCGTACCTGAACTACTCCATGTACGTCATCATGGACCGCGCCCTGCCGCACATCGGCGACGGCTTGAAGCCGGTCCAGCGCCGCATCGTCTATGCCATGAGCGAACTGGGCCTGGACGCCGACGCCAAGCACAAGAAGTCCGCCCGTACCGTGGGCGACGTCCTCGGTAAATACCACCCCCACGGCGACTCGGCCTGCTACGAAGCCATGGTGCTCATGGCCCAGCCGTTCTCCTATCGCTATCCGCTGGTGGATGGCCAGGGCAACTGGGGCGCGCCGGACGATCCCAAGTCCTTTGCCGCCATGCGCTATACCGAGGCGCGGCTGTCGCGCTATTCCGAGGTGCTGCTCAGCGAACTGGGGCAGGGCACCGTGGACTGGGTACCCAACTTCGACGGCACGATGAACGAGCCGGCGGTGCTGCCGGCACGCCTGCCCAATCTGCTGCTCAACGGCACCACCGGCATCGCCGTGGGCATGGCCACCGACATCCCGCCGCACAACCTGCGCGAGGTGGCCGCCGCTTGCGTGCGCCTGCTGGACGACCCCATCGCCGGGATCCCCGAGCTGCTCGAACACGTACCCGGTCCGGACTTCCCCACCGAGGCCGAGATCGTCACGCCGCAGGCCGACCTGCGCAAGATCTACGAGACCGGTCGCGGCTCGGTACGCATGCGCGCCGTCTACCGCCGCGAGGACGGCGACGTGGTCATCACCGCGCTGCCGCACCAGGTCTCCGGTTCCAAGGTGCTGGAGCAGATCGCCGCCCAGATGCAGGCCAAGAAGCTGCCCATGGTGGCCGACCTGCGCGACGAGTCGGACCACGAGAATCCGACCCGCATCGTCATCGTGCCGCGCTCCAATCGCATCGATGCCGACGAGCTGATGCAGCACCTGTTCGCCACCACCGATCTGGAGTCCAGCTACCGGGTCAACCTCAACGTCATCGGCCTGGACGGCAAGCCCCAGGTCAAGGACCTCCGGCAGATCCTCCAGGAGTGGCTGATCTATCGCATCGGCACCGTGCGCCGTCGCCTGCAGTTCCGCCTGGATAAGGTCAATCGCCGCCTGCACCTGCTGGATGGCCTGCTGGTCGCCTTCCTCAACCTGGATGAAGTCATTCACATCATCCGCACCGAGGAGCATCCCAAGCAGGCACTGATGGCCCGCTTCGAGCTCTCCGAGGAACAGGCCGACTACATCCTGGAAACCCGGCTGCGCCAGCTGGCGCGGCTGGAAGAGATGAAGATCCGTGGCGAACAGGCTGAGCTGCTCAAGGAGCAGAAGCGTCTACAGACCCTGCTGGGCAGCGACAAGAAGCTGCGCAACCTGGTCCGCGACGAACTGATCAAGGACGCCGAGACCTATGGCGACGCGCGCCGCTCGCCCATCGTCGAGCGTGCCGAAGCCAAGGCCCTGTCCGAAACCGAACTCATGCCCACCGAGCCGGTGACCGTGGTGCTGTCCGAGAAGGGCTGGGTGCGCCAGGCCAAGGGCCACGATGTCGATCCGACCGGGCTGTCCTACAAGGCCGGCGACGGCTTCAAAGCGGCGGCCCTGGGTCGCTCCAACCAGTTCGCCGTGTTCATCGACTCCACCGGGCGCAGCTATTCGGTGGCTGCCCATTCGCTGCCGTCGGCGCGTGGCCAGGGCGAGCCCCTGACCGGACGCCTGACGCCACCGCCGGGCGCCAGCTTCGAATGCCTGTTGCTGCCGGACGACAGCGGTCTCTATGTCATGGCCTCGGACGCCGGCTACGGCTTCGTGGTCAAGGGCGAGGACCTGCAGGCCAAGAACAAGGCCGGCAAGGCGCTGATCAGCCTTCCCAACGGTGCCAAGGTGCTGCCGCCCAAGCCGGTGGCTTCCCTGGAGGACACCTCTCTGGCGGTGGTCACCAACGAGGGGCGGCTGCTGGTGTTCGCCATCAGCGAACTGCCGCAGCTGGCCAAGGGCAAGGGCAACAAGCTGATTTCCATCCCTGGCGAGCGGGTCGCCAAGCGCGAGGAATACGTGGTCGATCTGGCCGTGGTGCCGGCCGGCGCCTCCCTCACGCTGCAGGCCGGCAAGCGGCCCTATACCCTCAAGGGCAGCGACCTGGAGCACTACCGGGCCGAGCGCGGTCGGCGCGGCAACAAGTTGCCGCGGGGCTTCCAGCGGGTGGACTCGCTGCAGGTGGAAACTTGAGCCGCCCGCGGTCAGCCGCTAGCATAGCCCGGATTTTTTCGACCAGGACTCGCCGGGCCATGGCGCCCGTCGAGAGAGAGCCTCGATGAAACGGATGTGTCTCGCCAGGCTGGCGCTCGTTGGCCTGCTGGCCGGCCTGGGTGGCTGTGCCAGCCTCGGCCCCAGCCACTACTATCAGCTCGATGGCGGCAATGCGCGCACGCCCGCGAGCAGCGAGCGTGGCCTTGCCGTGTGGATCGAAAACCTGCAGCTGGCCGACTACCTGCAGCGCGACGTGCTGCTGGAACGCCAGCCCGACGGCAGTCTCAGGACCACCCGCGATCACTGGGCCGGGCCGCTCGACGCCAACGTGCGCCAGTTGCTGCAGCGCCAGCTCGCCGGTCGCCTCAACAGCGGCCGGGTGGTGGTGGGTGAACAACCCGCCGGCTTCGATCCGCAGTACCGGGTGGAACTGGTGGTGACCCGCCTCGATGCCGGCGACCAGGCGCCTGCCGCCCTCGACGCCAGCTGGCAGCTGCGCGATGGCCAGGGGCGGCTGCTGGACACCGAGGTGGTCCACCTGCAGGCCCGTCACGCGGGTGATCGGGCGGCCCAAGTGCGCGCCCAGAGCGAATTGCTGCAACAGCTGTCGGCGCGGCTGGCCACCGATCTCACCAAGGTCGCCCAGCGCGGCCGGCGTGACAGCGAGGTGGCGCGCAAGGAGCCGAAGAAACTCGTGGAAGAGGCCCAGGCCCGGCCGACGCTGCCGGCCGTGGTGCCCATCCGCACCGGCGCCGAGGTCTATCGCTTCTGATCCGCAAGGCTCCCGCGCGTCGCCGCGCGGGAGCCTTCGGCGGCGCGCGATGCCTTATCCAGCAGGACCCTCAAGCCCCGGAGGTTTCATGACGCTGCCCCTGTTTCCGCTCAACACCACCCTGTTTCCCGGCTGCCGCCTCGACCTGCAGCTGTTCGAAGCCCGCTATCTGGACATGCTCGGTCGCTGCCTCAAGCAGGGCAGCAGCTTTGGCGTGGTGACCATCCTCGAAGGCCGCGAGACCGGTGCCGCGCCGAATCGCCTGGGCGCCTACGGCTGCGAGGCGCTGATCCGCGACTGGCAGCAGCAGAGCAACGGCCTGCTGGGCATCCGCATCGAAGGCGGACGGCGCTTTCGCCTGCTGAGCCAGGAAGAGCAGCCCGACCACCTGGTGGTGGGAGAGGTGGAATGGCTCCCGGAGACCGAGCCCCAGCCGCTGCGTGATGGCGACGCCGATCTCATGGCGCTGCTGGTGGCCCTGGCCCAGCACCCCATGGTCGCCAGCCTGGACATGGGGGGTGAAGTCGCCGACCGCCAGGCCCTGGGTTGCCAGCTGGCCTATCTGCTGCCCTTCGAGGCGCACCTCAAGCTGGAATGGCTGGGCCTGAACGACCAGGGCCAGCGCCTGGCCGACATCGAGCGCCACCTGGTGGATCTGCAGGGTGATTTCCAGGCCTGAGGCCAAACGCCAGGCAAAAGAAAGCCCGCCGGGCAGGGCGGGCTAAAAGTGCTTTGGGGGCACTGGATAGGACTCTGGCACTTTGCCATAAGTTCAGTCTTATGAGATCAAAGTGCCAGTCTTGATGGCTCAGCCTGCCAGCAGCTTGATGAACTCGCGATTGAAGGCCGGGATGTCGTCCGGTTTGCGGCTGCTCACCAGTTGGCCATCGACGATGACCTCCTGGTCCTGCCAGGTGGCGCCGGCATTCTTGAGGTCGTCGGTCAGCGACGGCCAACTGGTCAGGGTCTTGCCCTGCACCAGGCCGGCGGAGATCAGCAGCCAGGCACCGTGACAGATGACGGCGACCGGCTTGCCGGCGTCGGCGATCTGCCTGGTCAGCTGCTGGGCCTGTTCGTCGATGCGGATGGTGTCGGCGTTGACCACGCCGCCGGGCAGCAGCACGGCGTCATAGTCACCGGCATTGGCCGCGGCGAAGGTCAGGTCCACCGGAAAGCTGTCGGCCGGCTCGGTGCCGTCCCAGCCGCGCACCTCGCCGCTCTCGGCGGAGATGATGTGGGTCTGGGCGCCGGCCTGCTCCAGCGCCTGCTTGGGGCCGGTAAGCTCGGCCTGTTCGAAGCCGTCGGTGACCAGGATGGCGATTTTCTTGCCGTTCAGGGATGTAGCCATGGTTGCGCATACCTCGGTTGGAATCTGATCGGGCTAGCCTTTTGCCAGCGCTCCTGAATCCGGCCCGTTTTACCCTCGCGAAGTTCCTTCGTCGCGCCCGATGGCATCGCCGAGCGGCGCGGAGTAAATTTGCGACATCCATCGCAGAGTAGTCCCCATGTCCCAAGCGTCCCCTCAGCTGACCGAGGAGCAGATCCGTCAGGCCCTGCAAGGCATCAGCATCCCGCCGCAGCCGCAGATCATGGTGGATCTGCAACTCGAACAGCTCATGCCCAGCCCCGATCTCAAGGTCATTTCGCGCCTGATCGGCCAGGACCCAGGGCTCTCGGGCGCCCTGCTCAAGCTGGTGAACTCGCCGTATTTCGGCCTCAGCAATCGCATCACCTCGATCCAGCGGGCGGTCAACCTGCTGGGCAGCCAGTCGGTCATCAACCTGATCAACGCCCAGTCGATCAAGGGCGAGCTCACCGACGAGACCATCGTCATCCTCAATCGCTTCTGGGACACCGCCCAGGACGTGGCCGAGACCTGCCTGAGCCTGGCCAAGAAGACCGGCTATCCGACCCCGGACGAAGCCTACGCCCTGGGTCTGTTTCACAACTGCGGCATCCCGCTGATGCTCAAGCGCTTCCCCAACTACATGGCGGTGCTGGAAGAGGCCTATGCCAGCGTCAACGAGCAGGTGCGGGTGGTGGACGTGGAGAATCGCATCTTCAGCACCAACCACGCCGTGGTGGGCTATTTCATCTCCCGCTCCTGGCGCCTGCCGGAGCACGTCGGCCAGGCCATCGCCAACCACCACAACGCCCAGTCGGTTTTTGACGAGGAGTCGACCACCGACATCCAGATCAAGAATCTCTTGGCCCTGCTGAAGATGGCCGAACACATCTGCGGCTGCTATCGCGCCCTTGGCGGCCAGGACGAGGATCACGAGTGGCAGGCCATCGCCCCGCGGGTGCTGGATCACGTCGGCCTGTCCGAGTACGACTTCGAGTCGCTCAAGGAGACCATCCTTGAAATGGGCAGCGGTCGGATCAATTACTAAGGCACCCGCAAGCCTCCTGGATCCTCATGCCCGAATTACCTGAAGTCGAAACCACCCGCCGGGGCATCGCGCCCCATGTCGTCGGTCAGCGCGTGCTCCGGGTCATCGTCCGCGATGGCCGGCTGCGCTGGCCGGTGCCCGAGGACCTGGACGTGCGCCTTTCCGGGCAGCGCATCGAGGCCGTCGAGCGGCGGGCCAAGTACCTGCTGATCCGCGCCGAGAGCGGCACCCTGATCGGCCACCTGGGCATGTCCGGCAGCCTGCGCCTGGTGCCGGCCGACCAGCCGCCGGCCAAGCACGAGCACGTCGACATCGAGCTGGAATCCGGGCTGTCGCTGCGCTACACCGATCCCCGGCGGTTCGGTGCGCTACTCTGGACCCAGGATCCCCATGCCCATGTGCTGCTCAGCAAGCTGGGCCCCGAGCCCCTGACCGAGGCCTTCGACGGCGGTCGGCTGTACGAGCTGTCGCGCGGACGCAGCATGGCGGTCAAGCCCTTCATCATGGACAACGCCGTGGTGGTGGGGGTGGGCAACATCTACGCCGCCGAGGCGCTATTCGCCGCCGGTATCGATCCCCGGCGCGCCGCCGGCAGCGTTTCCCGGGCGCGCTACGACCGCCTCGCCGAAGAGATCAAGAAGGTGCTGGCGCGCTCCATCGAGAGTGGCGGCACCACCCTGCGCGACTTCATCGGCGGGGATGGGGCGCCGGGCTATTTCAAGCAGGAATTGTTCGTCTACGGCCGCAAGGGCGAATTCTGCAAGGTCTGCGGGACGGGATTGCAGGAGATCCGCCTCGGCCAGCGCGCCAGCGTCTATTGCCGCAAGTGCCAGCGATGAAGGCCCTGGCCGCGATGGTTCTGCTGACGCTGCTGGGCGGGGAGGCGGCCTGGGCGGATGCCGACAACGGCCGCAACCTTTTCCTGCGCCGCTGCCACAACTGCCATTCGGTGGGACCGGGCGCCCAGTCCGGCTTTGGCCCCCAGCTCAATGACCTCTTTGGTCGTCAGGCCGGGAGCCTGGCCGGCTACACCTACTCCGACGCCATGCGCACGGCCGGCTTCGCCTGGGATCGGGAGGCCCTGGCGGCCTTTCTGCGCGATCCCGAACAGAAGGTGCCGGGTACCAAGATGAGATTCTGGGGCATCGGCGATGCCGAGGATCTGGGCGACATCGCCGACTACCTGCAGACCCAGCACGGCATTCCTTAAAACCTGTTCACGATCTTGCGAGCTAGAGATAAACAAGGCGAAAACGGCTGAGGAAGCGGAGTTTACAAGTGGTAAATGAGCATTCCGAAGCCGTTTTCAACGCCGTTTAGCCGACGCGCAGCAGATCGTGAACAGGTTCCTAGTGGTCGCCGCCTCCGGCGCCCTGCTTGGCCGCAAAGGGCGGCTTGGCCAGCCAGATGATCAGGAACAGCCCCATGAAGATCCAGCCGAGCAGGGTGAAGTAGTCCACCGTGGAGAGCATGTACGCCTGGCCTTCCACCACCTTGTCGAGCTGGGCATAGGCCTGCTGCGACGGTCCGCCGAGGGCGTCCAGGTAGTGCTGGGTGGCCGGGCTGTAGGGGGTCACGTCCTCGGTCAGCTGGGCATGGTGGTGGATGGCGCGCCGCTGCCACAGCCAGGTGGTCAGGGAGGAGGCGAAGCTGCCGCCCAGGACCCGCAGGAAGGTCGCCAGACCGCCGCCGTCCGCCAGTTCCGAGGGCTTGAGGCTGGACAGTAGGATGCTGGTGGTGGGCATGAAGAACAGCGCCACGCCCAGGCCCATGAAGGTCTGCACCTCGGCGATGTGGCGATAATCTACCTCGTTGTTGAAGGTGGCCCTCATGAAGCAGGAGGCGCCGATCACCAGGAAGGAGCCGCCGGCCAGCAGCCGCAGATCGGTCTTGTGCGCGAACTTGCCCACCAGCGGTGAGAGGATCACCGGCAGGATGCCGATGGGCGCCGCGGCGAGGCCCGCCCATACCGGGGTGTAGCCGAGCTGCGTCTGCAGCCACTGGGGCAGTAGCAGGTTGATGCCGAAGAAGCCCGAATAGCCCAGTACCAGCGCCAGGGTGCCGCAACTGAAGTTGCGATAGCGGAACAGCCGCAGATTGACGATGGGGTGCTTGTCGGTCAGTTCCCAGATCACCAGGGCGGTCAGGGCCACGGCGGAAAAGGCGGCGCCCAGGCAGATCAGGTTGGATTCGAACCAGTCCAGGTCGTTGCCCTTGTCCAGCACCACCTGCAGCACGCCCACGCCCAGCACCAGGAGGATCAGCCCGACATAGTCGATGGGCTGGTGCACCAGCTTTTCCGGCTTCTTGCCCAGCTGGCTCCAGACCACCAGGGTGGCGAAGATGCCGATGGGGATGTTGATGAAGAAGATCCACGGCCAGCTGTAGTTGTCGGTGATCCAGCCGCCGGCGATGGGGCCGATGATGGGCGCCACCACCGTCACCATGGCCAATAGCGCCAGGGCCATGCCGCGCTTGGCCGCCGGAAAGATCGCCAGCAGCAGGGTCTGGGCCATCGGGTAGAGCGGTCCGGCGACGAAGCCCTGCATGGCGCGGAAGATCACCAGCTCCGGCATGGAGGTGGCGATGCCGCAGAGAAAGGAGGTGATGACGAAGAGCACCACGGCGGCCATGAACAGCTTGACCTCGCCGAAGCGGCGCGCCATCCAGCCGGTCAGCGGCAGGGCGATGGCGTTGCTCACGGCAAAGGCGGTGATGACCCAGGTGCCCTGTTCCGAACTCACCCCGAGGTTGCCGGAAATGGTGGTCAGGGCGACGTTGGCGATGGTGGTGTCGAGCACCTGCATGAAGGTGGCCAGGGACAGGCCCACCGTGGCGAGCACCAGGCTCGCCGGGCGAAAGGCGTTATCGCTCATGACGGATTACCAGAAGGGTGGACGGGGAGACTCGCCAGGGAGCCTCCTTGGCTGTCAGCGCTTGGCGACGCCGGCGGCGCGGGCGGCCGGACCGTTGTTGTGGACGATCTGCTGGATCAGCTGATCGGCCTCGGCCAGCTGATGGTCGTAGACGTCGGTGCTGTAGCGCGGCTGCTGCGGCGTGGTGGTGGGCAGGCGGGCGCCGTCCTGGTCGTGCAGGTCGACGTCGACCACCGTCGACAGGCCGATGCGCAGCGGGTGCTTGTCCAGGTTGTCGCCTTCCAGGCGGATCCGCACGGGCAGCCGCTGGACGATCTTGATCCAGTTGCCGGTGGCGTTCTGCGCCGGCAGCAGCGAGAAGGCGCTGCCGGTACCCACGCCCAGGCTTTCCACCACGCCGCGATAGCGCACGTCGTCGCCATAGAGGTCGGAATGAATTTCCACCGGTTGGCCGATGCGCATCTCGGCCAGCTGGGTTTCCTTGAAGTTGGCGTCGATCCAGATCTGGTCCAGGGGCACCACGGCCATCAGCGCCGCGCCGGGCTGCACGCGGCTGCCGACCTGTACCGAGCGCTTGGCGACATAGCCGCTGACCGGCGCCACCAGGGTGCTGCGGGCGTGGTTCAGGTAAGCCTGGCGCAGCTGGGCGGCAGCGGCCTTCACGTCCGGGTGCGAAGCGATCTCGGTGTCGTCCACCAGCGCCTGGTTGGTGTCCAGTTGCTGCTGGGCGGAGGTCAGGGAGCTCTGCGCCGCCACCAGGGTGTCCCGGGCATGGGCCAGTTCTTCCTTGGAGATGGCGCCGCCCTTGGCCAGTTGCTGGCGGCGGGCGTAGTCGGCACGGGCGCGCTCGACCTCGACGCGCCGTGCGGCCACCTGGGCCTTGTAGCTGTCGACGTTGCTGAACAGGCCGCGCACCTGGCGCACGGTCTTGGCCAGGTTGGCCTCGGCGCTCTGCTGGGCCACGGCGGTGTCGCTGGGATCGAACTCCACCAGCGGCTGGCCCTGGCGGACGAAGTCGCCGTCGTCCACGGCGATGTGGGTCACGGTGCCGGTGACCTGGGGCGTGATCTGCACCAGGTTGCCGTTGACGTAGGCGTCATCGGTGCTGGCGTGGAAGCGGCCATAGAACAGGTGGTAGCAGTAGACGCCCACGCCGGCCAGGATCACCACCAGCAGCAGGAGCAGCAGGAAGAGTTTGCGTTTGCCGGAGCGCTGCGGCTTCTGCTCCTGGGCATTGTCGTTGGGGGTTGCGGCGGAATCGGCCATGGTCGGGCTCTCGGTATCAGTGTGTGGCCGCGGCGGCGGGTGCCGGCGGCAGGTTGGACGGTTGGAAGCCGCCACCCAGGGCCTGCATCAGCAGCACGCCGCTGTCGATGCGATCGGCCCGGAGGCTGGCCAGCTGGCGCTCGGCCTGCAGCAGTTGCTGCTCGACGGTCAGAGCGTCGAGGTAGTTGCCGATGCCGGCGCCATAGCGCTGCATGGCGATGTCGAAGGAGCTCTTGGCGATGTCGCGGGCCCGTTGCTGCTCGACGATCTGCTGGTCCAGTGAGCGCTGGCGGGTGATGGCGTCGGCGATGTCGCCCAGCGCCTGCACCAGGGTCTGGTTGTACTGGGCCACGGCCAGGTCGTAGTCGGCGTCCCGGCTGGCCAGATCGGCGCGGCGGCGACCGCCGTCGAAGATCGGCAGTGACAGCGCCGGACCGACGTTGAAGAAGCGCGCCGGTCCGCCGAACAGGGCGTCGCCAAGGATGGCCTTGCTGCCGGCGGCCACCGTCAGGTTGAGGTTGGGATAGAAGTTGGTCTTGCTCGCGGTGATGTCCTTGCTCGCGGCCTCCACGCGCCAGCGGGCGGCGATCAGGTCCGGACGGCGCCCAGCCAGTTCGGCGGGCAACTGGGCCGGCAGATTCACCGCGGCGGGGGCGATCAGCTTGGGCCGCGGGATCTCGGCGCCACGATCGGGGCCCTTGCCCAGCAGCACGGCGAGACGGATCTGGGCGCTGCGCACCTGCTGCTCGGCGGCGGTATGGGCCGAGGCGGAGCTGGCTTCCAGACTCTGGGTCTGCTGCAGCTGGTAGTCGCTGTCGAGGCCGGCGTCGACCCGGCGCTGGGCCAGGTCGAGCATGCCGCGGGTGCGCTCCAGATCCTGCTGGGCCACGTCCAGGCTGGCATAGGCCAGGCCAAGCTGGTTGTAGGCGCGGCTGACGTTGGCCGCCAGGGTCAGGCGTGCGGCCTGGCGATCCACCTCGCCGGCGCGGGCACGACCCAGAGCGGCTTCCCAGGCGGCGCGCTGGCCCCCCCAGAGGTCGAAGCTGTAGCTGCCGCTCACATCGAACTGGCGCAGGGTGCTGTAGCGGTCGCCCTGGCCGAGGGGATCGTCCGGTCGCGCCAGGCGCGAACGGGTCACGCCGCCGTTGGCGTCGATCTGAGGATAGCGATCGGCGTCGGCGGCGAGCACCGCGGCATCGGCCTGGCGACTGCGCGCATCGGCTTCCTGCAGCGAGGGGCTGTCACGCAGGGCCTCGCGAATCAGGCTGTCGAGTTGCGGATCGCCCAGCCGGGTCCACCAGTCGGCGCTCGGCCACTGGGCAGGGGAGAGGCGGTCGCTGGCAAAGGTGGCTTCGCCCTTGAGCGTCGCCGGATCCACGGCGCGCCCCTGGGTGTGCAGCCCTTCGGACGACACGCAGCCGGCCAGCAGCAGGGCGGCGCAGAGGGCGGTCAATGGCAGGCGAAAGGTCATGGGTCAGAGGTCTCCAGAGGACTCCGGCAGCAGGCCGGAGGGGCTGAGCAGGCGGCGCAGCAGGCGTTCGAGGTCATCCAGTTCCTGGCGATCCAGGCAGTGGGTCAGGTCGTTGAGCGCATCCACGCCGATCTGCATGAGTTCACTGCTCAGGGCCTGACCCTGGTCGGTCAGCTCCAGACGCACCTGGCGGCGATCGCTGAGGCTGCGTACGCGGCGCAGCAGGCCCTTGGCTTCCAGGCGATCGAGCATGCGGGTCATGGCGCCGCTGTCGAGGGACAGGCAGCGACTGAGTTCGGCCGGGGTGTCGGTCTGGTCGCGGGCGAGCAGCAACAGCACCTTGAACTGGGCAGCGGTGATGTCGTAGGGCGCGAGGTGACTGTCCAGCACACGATCCTTGTACTGGTTCGCGAGGTGGATCAGGTGGCCTACGGAATTGCGCAGCGGAAAGTTGCTACGGTCGAAATGTGACATTGCAGTATCTGCCCAGGCAATCAAGCGTATCCAGAATACTGCCTAGGCAGTGAAATATTCAGACACCTTTGCGCAGGGGAGAGTTGCGCATTTTGAAACAATTGGAAAAGTCTGCTGGCAGACCCTTGTCCCGTGGCCGCCTGGACGCCGATCATGGCGGCAACTCCACGCTGAACCGAGCCATGACGCCTCTCTTCGATCTAGACCGACTGCGCCAGGCCTTGGTGCCCCTGCGCCACGACCTGCCGCCGGATCTCGACCACCAGGGCTATCGCGCCCATTACCGCCTGGCGGACAGCCACGCGCGGCCGGAGCTGACCGTGGCCTTGGGTGCGCTGGCCGCCGGCGGCTACCAGCTCGCCGTGCAGGGCTGGTGGCCACGCGAGCCGCGGGGCAGCCTGCTGCTGTTGCATGGCTACTACGACCACATGGGCCTCTATGGCCACGTGGTGGACTGGGCCCTGTCACGGCAGCTGGCGGTGCTGGCCTGCGACCTGCCCGGGCATGGCCTGTCGAGCGGAGCCCGCGCCAGCATCAACGACTTCGCCGAATACCAGACCGCCCTGGCGGCGCTGATCGCCGAGGCGCGCCGCCTGGACCTGCCGCGGCCCTGGCACCTGCTCGGCCAGAGCACCGGCGGCGCCATCCTGCTGGACTATCTGCTGCGCGGTGAGCCCGCTCCCGAGCTGGGCGAGACGATCCTGCTGGCGCCCCTGGTCAGGCCCCACGCCTGGCGCCAGGGCCTGTGGACCTACCGGCTGGTGAAGCCTTTCGTGCGCGCCCTGCCGCGGCGCTTCTCGGTGAATTCCGGAGATCCGGCCTTTCTCGAATTCCTGCAGCAGGACGGCCTGCAGCCGCGCGAGCTACCCGCGCAATGGGTCGGCGCCCTGGCGCGCTGGATTCCGCAACTGGAGGGGGCACCGGCCAGTTCCCGCCGCCCGCTGGTGATCCAGGGCGAGCAGGATTTCACCGTCGACTGGCGCCACAATCTGGGGGTGCTGGAGGCCAAGTTCGCGCGGCCCGAGGTGCTGCGCCTGCCGGAAGCGCGGCACCATCTGGTCAACGAGACCGCAGCCCTGCGCCAACGCTATTTCCGCTGGCTGGACGACCGTCTCGCCTGAGCCGGATTACTGACCGCCGCCGCCCAGGCCGGCGCGCAGGGCCGCCACGGCGGCGCGGTAGTAGGCGCTGCCATTGGGCGAACTGGCGAAGTCGGCGAACTGGCCGAGTTCGCTGTCGTTCAGGGTGCGATAGACATAGAGCAGGGTGTTTTCCAGGTCGCCGGCATTCATCTGCTGGATGAATCTCTGGCGCTGCTGCTCGATCATGCCACCGGACTGCTGCTGACCCATCAGCCCCGGCAGCATCGAACTCAGGCTGTCGGCGGCAAGACCCGCCAGGGCCACGCTGACCTCGGCCCCGGCTTCACGCACCGGCAGGGCGGTGGCCAGGCGCTTGGCCTGGGCGCGGCGGGCCGCGCTGGCCTGCATCTGCGGCACGCCATTGGCGTTCTTGGCCAGCTGGTCGCTGCGGGTGGCGGCGATTTCCGCGGCGACCACCTTGCGGCCCACCGGCGACTGGAAGAACTGCAGGGCCGGGCCGTCGGCCGGCAAGCTCTGGCGCAGCGCCGCCAGGGCGCGCTGGTCGATGGCCGCGGCGGTGTAGCGTTTGTTGCTGTTGTCCACCAGGCTCTGATAGAGCGCTGGCGGCAGGCTGTTCTGGTAGCGCTGCTGGGCGGCCTGCAGGGCGTCGCGGAAGTGTCCGCGCTGCTCGGGCCAACCTGCGGCCTGATAGAGGCTGACCGTATCGTCGGCCAGGACGGGCAGGCTGATGGCGAAAAGCAGGGAAGCGAACAGAACGCGCATGGACACCTCGGGCAGCGGCACGGAGCCGGAAAGTCCGCCATTGTCGGCAACCCCAGGCTGGCTGTCGAGGCGCTCATCCCGGGCATTCGTCGCCTGGTCAAGGCAGGCGCGCAGCCGTGGCCGACTTCTCTTACACTCGGCATCCCGCCGGCCTGGTCCGGTCCGCTACGGTTTTCTCGATGGCTCTGCATCCCGAGCATCCCCTGCTGCAACGTATCGTCGACGATCTCGCCGAGCACGGCTGGTCGCGGCAGAGCATCTTCCTGCCCCTGGACCTCACCGCCGAGCTGGCCGCCGAATGCCGCTTGCGCCATGCCCGCGGTGAGCTAGAGCGCGCCGGCATCGGCCGTGGCGAAAGCCCGCTGATCCGCGAAGGCGTCCGCGGCGATCACATCGCCTGGCTGGAGCCGGACGACGAGCACCCTGGCGTGCAGCGCTACCTGCAGCTCATGGACACCCTGCGCGAGGCCTTCAACCGCACCCTGTTCCTGGGGCTGGAAGACTACGAGAGCCACTTCGCCCTCTATCCGCCGGGGGCCTTCTATGCCCGCCACCTGGATCGCTTCCGCGACGACGACCGGCGCATGGTTTCCCTGGTGCTCTATCTCAACGACGCCTGGTTGCCGGAGCAGGGCGGCGAGCTGCGGCTCTATCTGGACGAACAGCGCCACCAGGATGTCCTGCCCCTGGGCGGCAGCCTGGTGTGCTTCCTGTCCGGCCAGTTGCCCCACGAGGTGCTGCCGGCCACCCGCGAGCGGCTGTCACTGACCGGCTGGTTCCGTCGCCGTGGCGAGAATCCACTGCAGGGCTAGGGCTTGTCTGAAAAGTCGCCGAGCGAAGGCTAGGCAAGGCAAAAATCCGTGAGGAAGCGGATCGGACTCGCGCTCGAGTCTACGAGTGGTAAATGAGCATTCCGGCCGGGCTGGCGATCCAGCGGATTTTTAACGCAGCATGGCCGAGCGCAGGCACTTTTCAGACAAAGCCCAGGGCGTAGACTGGCGGCGGACGCGGAGGGCGTATGGAAAAGATACTGGTGAGTCGCTGCCTGCTGGGGCATCGGGTGCGCTATGACGGTGGCGCCCATGGCCCCTTCGATCTGCTGGGCGTCTGGCAGTCGGAAGGGCGCATCGTGTCCCTCTGTCCGGAGGTGGCCGGGGGCCTGTCCACGCCGCGGCCGCCGGCCGAGATCCCCGGTGGTCAGGGTGGGGCGGTGCTGGATGGTCGGTTGCCGGTCGTGACCGTGGGCGGCGAGGACGTGACCGCCGCCTTTGTCGCCGGCGCCGAGGCCGCCCTCGAACTGATCGCGCGGCATGGCATCCGCCTGGCGGTGCTCAAGGCGCGCAGTCCTTCCTGCGGCAATCTGGAAAACTACGATGGCAGCTTCAGCGGCACCCGGGTGGCGGGCGAGGGGGTCACGGCGGCGGCGCTGAAACGCGCCGGCGTCGCCGTCTTCAACGAGACCGAACTGGTTGCGGCGCAGCGCCTGCTCGCGGCGCTGGAAGGCAGCGCCTAGAGCGTCTCCGGCTGGCGGCCCAGCAGGCTCTGGAAATGCGCCTTCTGCACGAAACAGCCCTTGGGAAAACGCCAGCCGACCAGCTCGCCCGGCTGCTTTTCGAGATTCTGGGCAAAGACGGTGGCGCCCATGGCACGCGCCAGGACGGCATATTCGCGCAGCGGGACCTTAACGACAGGAACATCCGGGCTGATCATGGGCGCTCTGCTGGGTGGGTCGCCCACGCTCGAAACGACGACCGCGGCAAGCCCACAGGTGACTTGCCAGGCTTATCGGCACCCCGGCGCGGAACTTCAGCCCGCGGATGAAAAAGCCTGGTCTAGCCAGCGGCCTTTGGCGTCTCCGGCAGGAACCAGTTCATCAGCAGCGCGCACAGGCCGCCGGTGGCGACGCCGGATTCCAGCACCGCCTTCAGGCCGGCCGGCATATGGGCGAGAAATTCCGGCACCTGGGAGATGCCCAGGCCCAGGGCCAGGGACACGGCGATGATCAGCAGCGCGCGTCGATCCAGTTCGACGCCGGCGAGGATGTTGATCCCGGAGGCGGCGACCGCGCCGAACATCACCATGGCCGCGCCGCCGAGCACCGGCTCGGGCACCGCCTGGATCACCCCGGCCACCGCCGGGAACAGCCCCAGCAGGACCAGGATGGCGGCGATCCACAGGCCGACATGGCGACTGGCGATGCCGGTCAGCTGGATCACCCCGTTGTTCTGGGCGAACACCGAGCTGGGAAAGGTGTTGAACAGCCCGGCCAGCAGCGAGTTGGCGCCATTGACCAGCACCCCGCCCTTGATCCGCTGCATCCACAGCGGGCCTTCCACGGGCTCGCGGGAGACCTTGCTGGTGGCGGTGATGTCGCCGATGGCCTCCAGCGAGGTGACCAGGTAGATCACCAGCAGGGGCACGAACAGCGACCAGGAAAAGCCCAGGCCGAAGTGCAGCGGCAGGGGGATCTGCACCCAGGCAGCCTCGTGCATGCCGGTGAAGTTCAACCGGCCGAGCCAGGCCGCCAGGGCATAGCCCAGCAGCAGGGCGACGACGATGGCGCTGCTGCGCAGGGCGCGCAGCGGAATGCGATTGAGCACCACGATGGTGGCCAGTACGGTGCCCGACAGCAGCAGGTTCTCGCCATTGGCAAAGGTGCCGTTGCCCAGGGCCGCGAAGCCGCCGCCCATGCTGATCAGACCGACCTTGATCAGCGTCAGGCCGATCATCAGCACCACGATGCCAGTCACCAGCGGGGTGATGAGGCGCTTGACGAAGGGCAGCACCCGCGACACTCCCATCTCGACGAAGGAGCCGGCCATGACCACGCCGAAGATGGCCGCCATCACGGCTTCCACCGGGGTGCCGTTCTTGACCATCAGGGCGCCACCGGCGATCAGCGGGCCGACGAAGTTGAAGCTGGTGCCCTGGACGATCAGCAGCCCGGCGCCGAAGGGCCCGAAGCGACGACACTGGACGAAGGTGGCGATGCCCGAGATCACCAGCGACATGGAGACGATCAGGTTGGTGTCGCGCGGCGAGACGCCCAGGGCCTGACAGATCAGCAGACCGGGGGTGACGATGGGCACGATGATCGCCAGCAGGTGCTGGATGGCGGCCAGCAGAGCGATCAGCGGGCGCGGTCGGTCCTGGGGACCATAGAGCAGTTCGGAGCGGGAGGGCTGGGACATGGGTGGGGTCGTCGCGGAAAAAGCGCCGATCTTACCGGATGCCCGCCCCGGGGCGCAGGGTCTTCGACCGGGAGACAGCCGTCGGCCTGGCGGCCGGCGGCTGTGCCTTGTGGCTTAGAGGATGAAGCGGGCCACGTCGCGATTGAGGTCGGCGGCGTAATGCTGCAGCGAGCGCGACTGGCGCTCCGAATCCTCGGCGCCGCTGGCCAGGGTGTCGCCGAGGCCCTTGATGGTGATGACGTTGCGGGTGATCTCCTCGGTGACCGAGGTCTGCTCCTCGGCCGCGGTGGCGATCTGCAGGGACATCTCGGAGATGACGCCGGCACTCTGGGCGATCTCTTCCAGGGCACTGGAGGCGCGTTCCACGTCGGCGACGCTGCGTTCGGCGATGGCCATGCTGCTGTCCATGCGCTGCACTGCCTGGCGGGTCATCTGCTGCAGGGTGCCGATGGTCTCGTTGATCTCCCGGGTCGAGGCCTGGGTCCGTTGGGACAGCGTCCGCACCTCGTCGGCGACCACCGCGAAGCCCCGGCCATGCTCGCCGGCGCGAGCCGCCTCGATGGCCGCGTTGAGCGCCAGCAGGTTGGTCTGCTCGGCGATGCTCTGGATGCTGTCCAGCACCTTGGCGATGGCCTGGGAGTGGTGATCCAGCTCGCCGATCACCCGGGTGGCGTCATCCACTTCCCGCGCCAGGCTGTTGATGGATTCCTTGCTGGTCTGCACCAGGGTCAGGCCCTGGGCGGTGCTGTCGGAGGACTGGCGGATGGCCTCGGCGGTCTGCTCGGCATTGCGGGCGATCTCCTGGGTGGCGGAAGACATCTCCGTCACGGCCGTGGCCACCAGGGTGATCTCCTGCTGCAGGCGACCCAGCTCTTGGGTGGCCGCGGCGCTGCGCTGCAGCACCTTCTGCGATTCGGCGTCCACGCTCTGGGCATGCTGGCGCACGCCGCCGATCAGACCGTGCAGACTGGCCACGAACTGGTTGAAATGGCCGGCCAACCCGCCGACCTCATCGGTGCTCTGCACGGCGATGCGGCGGGTCAGATCGCCCTGGCCATCGGCGATCACCTGCAGCCCGGTCGAGACCACGCCCAGCGGCCGGAGCAGATAGCTGCACAGCAAGTTGATCAGCAGCAGCGAGCCACCCAGCACCACGGCCAGGATGGCGAGGCTGATCCACAGCTGGCGCTGCAGCGGCGCCATGAGCACGCCGCTGTCGACGATCATCACCAGGGTTTCGCCATGGTGATTCATGGGCGCGGCATAGAGCCGCTGGCCAGCCGCGGTTTCCACATAGCGCTCGCCGGGCGCCTGGGCCAGGCGCTGGAGGGTGTCCGCGTCGAGCTGGGGAAAGAGTTCGGTGATCGGCTTGGCCAGCAGGGCGGCGTCTTCGTGGCCCAGGACGATGTTCTGGCCGTTGACCAGCACGGCACTGCCGGCGCCCGGCAGTTGCACACGCTTGAGCTGGTCGAGGATGTCGCCGATGCTGACGTCCGCGCCGAGGATCGCCGTGGTCTTGCCCGCCGACTGCAATGCCCAGCCCAGCGACAGCACGTTCTGCTTGGTCGCTGCCGCCACGGTGGGAATGGAAAAGAACACCTTGCCGGGATTCTGCTGCGCCTGCTGGTACCACAGCCACCTGCGCGGATCGTTGTTGTCCGGCGGCAACTGGACGCCATTGGCATTGACCTGGCTGCCATCGCCGCGGGCATAGAAGACGTTGTCGAAGGCGCCGGAGTTCTTGACCTGATTGAGACTGGCCGGAAGCTGGGCGTCCTGGGTGTCGGCGGCCAGGGCGCCCAGCGCCGCGGCCTTGCCGTCCAGCCACTGGCGAACCCCGCCGTTGAAGACGAAGCTGACGGTCTTCAGCTGCTCGACCGTGGAGGCTTCCAGCGCCGTACGGGTATTGAAGAAGTTGATGGCGGTGAGACCGACCCCCACGACCAATACGGCCGCGGTGGCAGACAGCGAGAGTTTCTGTTTCAACGACAGGGCAGGCACGGCGGGGTGGCTCCGATAATTAATTGTCCGACTTTATCGGTGCCTGCCGGAGATAACTTGAGCGGCCAGTCAGGTTTTTCCTGGGTGGGCCGGAACAGCGGAGATCGGGTCGGCCTGGGTCTCCCTGTCGGCCGTGGCCGGGGAGACCCGGGGCCTGGTCTACGCCTAGGCGGCGACCGTCTGGGCGCCGGTCATCAATGCCACGGCGTCGGCCATGGAGTGCTGGCGCGGATCGATCACCGTCAGGCGGCGACCCAGGCGATGGATGTGGATGCGATCGGCGATCTCGAACACATGGGGCATGTTGTGGGAGATCAGCACGATGGCGATGCCGCGGGCACGCACATCGAGGATCAGCTCCAGCACCTTGCGCGATTCCTTCACCCCCAGCGCCGCCGTGGGTTCGTCGAGGATGATCACCTTGGAACCGAAGGCCGCCGCCCGCGCCACGGCTACGCCCTGGCGCTGACCACCCGACAGGGTCTCCACCGCCTGGTTGATGTTCTGGATGGTCATCAACCCCAGTTCGGAAAGCTTTTCCCGGGCGATGCGCTCCATTTCCTTGCGGTCCAGGGTGCGGCAGAGGGTGCCCAGCAGCCCCGGCTTGCGCAATTCGCGACCCAGGAAGAGGTTGTCGGCGATGGACAGCGCCGGCGACAGCGCCAGGTTCTGGTAGACCGTCTCGATGCCGGCCCGCCGCGCCGCGATGGGCGAGGCGAACTGCACCGGCTGGCCTTCGAAGCGGATCTCGCCTTCATCGGGCCGCAGGGCGCCGGAGATGGCCTTGATCAGCGAGGACTTGCCGGCGCCGTTGTCGCCGATCACGGCGAGGATCTCGCCGGGCAGCAGGTCGAAGTCGGCGTGGTCGAGTGCGGTGACGCGGCCATAGCGCTTCACCAGGCCACGGGCCATGAGCAGGGGTTCGGTAGTCATCAGCTGGCCGCCTTTCTGATCCATTGGTCGATAGCCACGGCCGCGATGATGAGCGTGCCGATCAGCAGATAGGTCCACTGCACGTCGGTGCCCAGCAGCCGCAGGCCGAGGGCGAAGACGCCAACGATCAGGGCGCCGAACAGCATGCCGAGGATGGAGCCGCGGCCGCCGAACAGCGAGATGCCACCGATCACCACGGCGGTGATGGACTCGATGTTGGCGAACTGCCCGGCGGTGGGCGAGACCGAGCCGATGCGGCCGATCAGCACCCAGCCGGCGAAGGCGCAGATGAGGCCGGACAGCCCGTACACGGTGATCAGCATGCGCCGGACGTTGACCCCGGCCAGCGCCGCGGCCTCGGGATCGTCGCCCACCGCATAGAGGTGGCGCCCCCAGGCGGTGTGGTTGAGCACGTACCAGAGCAGGGCGACCAGCACCACCAGGGCGATCACGCCATAGGTGAAGACTGCGCCGCCCAGGCGGAAGTTGTCGCCGAACACCTGCAGCAGCGGCGCGGTCGCGCCGATTTCCTGGGCGCGGATGGTCTCGTTGCGCGAATAGAGGAAGTTGGCCGCCAGCACGATCTGCCACATGCCCAGGGTGACGATGAAGGGTGGCAGCTTGATGCGGGCGATCAGCCAGCCGTTGGCCATGCCGCACAGGGTGCCCACCGCCAGGCCGCAGAGGATCGACAGCTCCACCGGCAGGCCGTAGCGGAAGGTGAACTGGCCCATGACCACCGAGGACAGCACCATGATGGCGCCCACCGAGAGATCGATGCCGGCGGTGACCACCACCAGGGTCTGGGCCGCGCCGACGATGCCGGTGATGGCGACCTGCTGCAGGATCAGGGTGAGGGCGAAGGCGGAAAAGAACTTGCCGCCCAGGAGGGCGCCAAAGATGCCCAGCGACAGCAGCAGCACCAGCAGCGAGACCGCCGAGGGGCGTGAATGCAGGAAGTGACGGAATTTGACCAGCGGGCTGCGCTCGTCACGGGCGAAGGAGGCGACCTCCGTGGCGCTGTGCTTGAGCACCTGTTCGAAGGGCTGGCCGGACGGAGAGGGTGAGGTCGGATCGCTCATGGCAATCTCCTGAAAGCGGGAAAGCGGCCGAGAGTCGATCGCCCGCACCCGGACCCGGAGGGCTCAGGCGGGGCGATCGGTCTCCTCTAGCGTAGACGAGGGGCCATCAGCCCCAGCATTTCTGCAGGGCGGTCTTGCTGTCGATGGACTGGATGCCGGGGACCGGCTTGTCCGTCACCAGCTTCACGCCGGTGTCGACGAAGCTCTTGCCCTCGGTCGGGGTCGGCTTCTTGCCGGTGTCGGCAAAGGTCTTGATCGCCTCGATGCCCAGGGCCGCCATCTGCAGCGGGTACTGCTGGGAGGTGGCGCCGATGACGCCGTCGGCGACGTTGTGCACGCCCGGGCAACCGCCGTCGATGGACACGATCAGCACGTCCTTCTCGCGACCCACGGCCTTGAGCGCCTCGTAGGCGCCGGCGGCGGCCGGCTCATTGATGGTGTGCACCACGTTGATGGTCGGATCCTTCTGCAGCAGATTCTCCATCGCGGCGCGGCCGCCTTCTTCGTTGCCGTTGGTCACGTCGTGGCCGACGATGCGCGGATCGGTCTCGTCGCCGATGCGGCTCTGATCCTTGGGGTCGATGCCGAAGCCGAGCATGAAGCCCTGGTCGCGCAGGACGTCCACCGACGGCTGCGAGGCGTTCAGGTCGAGAAAGGCCACCCGCGCATCCTTGGCCTTGTCGCCCAGGGTTTCCCGCGCCCATTGGCCGATCAGCTTGCCGGCCAGCAGGTTGTCGGTGGCGAAGGTCATGTCGGCGGCGCTCACCGGATCCAGCGGAGTATCCAGGGCGATCACCAGCAGGCCGGCTTCGCGGGCCTTCTGCAGATTGGGCACGATGCCCTTCGTGTCGGAGGCGGTGATGAGGATGCCCTTGGCGCCATCGGCGATGCAGGTCTCGATGGCGGCCACCTGGCTTTCGCTGTCGCCGTCGATCTTGCCGGCGTAGGCCTTGAGCGTCACCCCCAGCTCCTTGGCCTTGGCGGTGGCACCTTCCTTCATCTTCACGAAGAAGGGATTGGTATCGGTCTTGGTGATGAGGCAGGCGGAGACAGGGGCTGCCTGGGCGGTGCCACTGGCCAGGGCGGCGGCCAACAGGCAACCGGCGAAGGACGCGAGGGAGACGGTTCTTTTCATTGTTGTGCGCTCGGGTTCAGAGACGGGAAGGCGACCGGCATGACGCCGGTCGCGGTGGAGCTGTTACCACCACTGCTCGATCTGGAAGCCGACGTTGGAGCCGTGCAGATCGTTGCCGAAGGTACCGGTGCTCGACAGCGCGGAGCCGGCGTCGAATTCATCGGCTGCCTGCTGGGCTGCCCGGTTCCAGGCGGCATAGGTGTAAAACAGGCGGAATTCGGGGCGCGACTTGAATTCCGGACCCTTGGGCGACCAGGTGGGTGCCAGGGTCAGCTTGGTCAGCTTGCGGGTACCACCCGGGGCCTGCACCTGATCATGACCCAGCTCGGTGGAGAACTTGAACTGGTCGGTGATGCCGTAGACCAGACGGCCGCCCAGCGAGGTCCAGCGTAGGTCGTTGCCATTAGGGCGCTCGTCCTTCTGGTACACCGCGGCGATCTGACCACCCCAGTAACGGCTGATCTGCCAATCGAAGTAGTCGACGACGCGATAGGAGACGTCGGCGCTGCTCAGGGTGGGATCGCCGGTGCTGCCCAGGGCGGTGCCCGGACCCTGGCCGCGCTGCACGGCAAAGGTGTTCACGCCACCCCAGCCCATGAAGTTGGCCTGCTTGTGCTGCAACGTCACCGCGAAGCCACTGTTGGCGTTGGGCTGGTTGCTGGGCTTGTCCAGATAGCTGACGCCGATCTCCAGCGAGCCATTGGGGTTGGTGTTGAAGCCCGCGACGTTGAAGTCGATGCGGTTCTGGAAGTCCTTCTGATTCTGGTTGTCCTTGCGCGAGAAGGCCAGGCTGTACTTGAGACCGCCGATGTTGACGTCCTCGATACCACCGCCGGTGGCGCTCTGGTTCCAGTAGAAAAAGTCGGAGATGTGGATGTCGTTACGCTTGTAGTAACGGCGACCGGCCCAGAGGTTGCCGCCGTTCAGCGCGGCGATGTTGTTCCAGTAGGCGTAGGCCTGGACCGCGCGGATCTCGCCGTTGTCGCCATTGAAGGTCGGGGTGCGATCGTACCTGTTGAAGAAGCTGCCCATGCCATAGACGCCGATTGCCGAGCCGTCGTCGAGATTGAAGACGTTCTGCTTCAGCGCCAGTTCACCGTACTGCTCGCACTCGTTGCCCAGACGGTACTTGGACTGCGCACCCTGCAGCTTGAAACAGCGCATGGAGTCGGAACCGGAGGAATCACCGAGACCGGTACGGAAGTAACCGGTGGTTTCCAGGGCGTTAGCCGCAGGAATCAGCAGAAGAGTGCTCATCAAGGACGCGACCGAAACCCTGGCCAAGGGCATAGCCTTTTTCTTATTCATTTATGTTCCCTGTTTATTGTTGTTGTGTAACTCAGTGCCTGGCCTACACCTGACCCGCCGTGCTCCAGCGGAAGATCAACATAGGTGTGACCATTGGAACCCAACCTGACTACAAACTTATCGCTGAATCAATTCAGCGGCAGACGGAGGGTAGCCTTTGATCACTCAACGGCCTAGCGGCTCGATTACAGCGATGTGTGAGCTGAATCACAAGCTGTGCTTCTACAAAAATAGCAAGCCAAGCAACTGTAGAACCCGTCTGGAATGGGGGTCACCGGTGGCGCACTCGAGGTGAAGCCGGGTCAGCCGAAGCGGAGGGGAGCGGAGAAAGGCGGAAGGGCGGAATAGAGCGGAAGAAGCAGGGGGAAAGGTGGAGCGCAGCCTCCGGGCGACGACGGATGCCGTCGCCCGGAGGTCGCGAATCAGCCCAGCAGGGCCTTGTCGCGCACGCCGCCCTTGTCGGCACTGGTGGCCAGCAGGGCATAGGCCTTGAGTGCGGTGGTCACGCGGCGGGCACGGGGTTGTGCCGGCTTCCAGCCCAGCTTGTCCTGCTCGATGCGGCGATGGGACAGCTCTTCGTCGCTCACCAGCAGGTTGATGCTGCGCTGGGGAATGTCGATGAGCACCTTGTCGCCGTCGCGCACCAGGCCGATGGCGCCGCCCGCTGCCGCTTCCGGCGAGGCATGGCCGATCGACAGGCCCGAGGTGCCGCCGGAGAAGCGGCCGTCGGTGAGCAGGGCGCACTGCTTGCCCAGGCCCTTGGACTTCAGGTAGCTGGTGGGGTAGAGCATCTCCTGCATGCCCGGGCCGCCCTTGGGCCCTTCGTAGCGGATGATGACGATGTCGCCGGCCTTGACCTCGTCGGCGAGAATGCCGCGCACGGCGGCGTCCTGGCTCTCGAACACCTTGGCATTGCCTTCGAACACATGGATGGATTCATCCACGCCGGCGGTCTTCACCACGCAGCCGTCCAGGGCGATGTTGCCGTAGAGCACGGCCAGGCCGCCTTCCTGGGAATAGGCATGGGCGACCGAGCGGATGCAGCCCTCGGCGCGGTCGGCGTCCAGGCTGTCATAGCGGGTCGCCTGGCTGAAGGCTTCCTGGGTCGGGATGCCGGCCGGACCGGCGCGGAAGAAGGTCTTCACCGCCTCGTCCTGGGTCAGGGTGATGTCCCAGTGCTCGATGGCTTCGCCCAGGGTCCGGCTGTGCACGGTGGGCAGGTCGGTATGCAGCAGACCGCCCCGGGCCAGTTCCCCCAGGATGCTGAAGATGCCCCCGGCGCGGTGCACGTCTTCCATGTGGTACTTCTGGATGTTCGGCGCCACCTTGCACAGCTGCGGCACCTTGCGCGACAGGGCATCGATGTTGCGCAGATCGAAGTCCACCTCGGCTTCCTGGGCGGCGGCCAGCAGGTGCAGGATGGTGTTGGTCGAGCCGCCCATGGCGATGTCCAGGGTCATGGCGTTCTCGAAGGCCGCATAGGAGGCGATGTTGCGCGGCAGCGCCGACTCGTCGTTTTCCTGGTAGTAGCGGCGGCACAGCTCGACGATGGTGCGGCCGGCCTGCAGGAACAGCTCCTTGCGGTCGGCGTGGGTGGCCAGCGTCGAGCCGTTGCCGGGCAGGGCCAGGCCGAGGGCCTCGACCAGGCAGTTCATGGAGTTGGCGGTGAACATGCCCGAGCAGCTGCCGCAGGTGGGGCAGGCGCTGCGTTCGTATTCGGCGACCTTCTCGTCGCTGGCCGAACTGTCGGCGGCGATGACCATGGCGTCCACCAGGTCCAGGCCGTGGCTGGCCAGCTTGGTCTTGCCGGCTTCCATGGGGCCGCCGGAAACGAAGACCACCGGGATGTTCAGGCGCAGGGCGGCCATGAGCATGCCGGGGGTGATCTTGTCGCAGTTGGAGATGCACACCAGGGCATCGGCGCAGTGGGCATTGACCATGTATTCCACGGCGTCGGCGATGATCTCGCGACTGGGCAGCGAATAGAGCATGCCGTCGTGGCCCATGGCGATGCCGTCGTCCACGGCGATGGTGTTGAATTCCTTGGCCACGCCGCCGGCCTTCTCGATCTCCCGGGCGACCAGCTGGCCGAGGTCCTTGAGGTGGACGTGGCCCGGCACGAACTGGGTAAAGGAGTTGGCGATGGCGATGATGGGCTTCTTGAAGTCTTCGTCCTTCATCCCGGTGGCGCGCCAGAGCGCCCGGGCGCCAGCCATGTTGCGGCCCTGGGTGGAGGTTTTCGAGCGATAGTCAGGCATGAAGCGTCTCTCCGAGGCGGCTTTCTAGATCACGGTTCTGGTCATCGTGAGCGCAGACGAGGCACGGTGCAAACGCGGAGTGACGGTTGCCGGGCCGGAGGGCGGTCACGCCATGCGGGATCTCCACAAGGGGTGCCAGGGCTCACGAACCCGCCGGAGGATGCTGGCGGAGGGGAATCCGGATCATACACCCGGGCGCCAGCACTGCACAGCAGGCCGGCGCCTAAGGGGTAGGACTTGACTGAAAGTCGCCGAGCGAAGGTCAGGCAAGGCAAAAATCTGTGAGGAAGCGGAATTTACAAATGGTAAATGAGCATTCCGAACGGATTTTTAACGCCGCATGACCGAGCGCAGGCACTCTTCAGGCAAGGCCTAGGGCGCTTCCTGTTCGCCGTCGGGGGCATCTTCCAGGTATTCGTCCATGGGCTCCTGGCCGGCCAGGGTCTTGAGACTCAGGTCCACGGCTTCGGGCAGGGTGATGTCGACGCGCTGCTTGTCGCTGCCTTCCAGCGAGGATTCGTAGCTCAGCGCATGGCGCAGGTGGCCGTTCTCGAGGATGGCGCCGACACTGGCCAGCTGCGCGGCGGCCGGCGCCAGGCGTTCGAGGGCAGCCTTGGGCCAGGTGGCCTCGACGGTCGCGTTGCAGGTATAGAAGCCCGCTTCGCCACTGTCCGAGGGTTCTTCCTGGGTCTTGATGTCGACCAGCGAGACCTGGCCGGCTTCCAGCGCGGGCTGGCCGGCGGCGATGTCGTCCGCATAGATCTCGTTGATGGTCTGGGCGTATTGCTGACGGACCAGCTCGGCGGTCTTGGCCGCATCGCAACTGTAGTCATAGCCACCGCAGCCAGTCAGGGAAAGCACCGCAGCTGTGAGTATGAGGTGACGTCTGGACATGCCTGAATTCCTTGGAACGATGGGTAGAGCCTGGCGGCGCTGGCCGCGCCTGCGTCGATCCACAGTGCAGGAGGTTGGCGCAGCGGTCGGGGATGGCGAGGGCCCATGGTGCTGCCGCTCGCCTATCCTGTCCATCAGACGCCGCCAGCGTCCTTCAGGACACCCGGCCTGGCTGGCCGGTCAGTGCCCGGCTCAGGCGCGGTCGGCGCTTTCGCAGGTTTCGAAGTCCTTGCTGTCGACGCGGTTCATGCTGTCGAAGCCGATCGAATAGACCTGCTCCTTGCCGTCCTTGTTGAGCACATAGTTGTTGCAGGTGCCGGGACGGAACTTGCGGGTATAGGTGCTCGACGGAGTACCGCCGATGCGCAGCACGTCAGCCTTGCTCATGCCCTTGTCCACCTGCTTCACCAGGGGTTGCTCGCGAAATTCGACGCGGCCCACGGTGTAGTCGGCGGTGTTCTTTACCGAGGCGCAGCCCGCCAGCACGGTGCCAGCCAGCAGGGCGGTCGCGACTGCAATCTTCTTGTTCATGGTGTGATCCCTTCAAAGGCGGAAGTGCCTGACACTTCGACGATGGCGGCGCCGATAAATTCGCTCTCCGTCGCACTTCTCGCCGTTTGCCGCTTTGACGGATCACCCACTGGCGACGGCAAGTGACTGTATCTAAAGCTGATTCTGCAAACGAACGCTATGCCCCCGTTTTTTAAGGATTATTTTGTCCGAACGGCAGTTGACAGGGTCCAGGCGGCAGGCGATCTTTAGCGTTATGTTGTAACTTCCCAGCCGTTTCTCGTTTCTCGCGAGGACCTCATGAATCGCCGTCGTCTGCTCAATCTGATCCTGGCTGGCATGACCTTGCCCGTCGGGTTGCCGGCGTTCGCCGCCCGGCAGCAACTCAAGGGTGCCCGGGCCTGGCAGGATGCCGACAAGCTCCGCCTGGTGTTCGATCTCACCGGGCCGGTCCGCTACAAGACCTTCACCCTGGTCGCGCCGGACCGCATCATTCTCGATCTCGCCGATACCCAGGCGCCGGCGGTACTCAATCATCTCGCCCTGCAGGGGTCGCCGGTGCGCGCCGTGCGCAGCGCCCACTATGGCGCCCAGGACACCCGGGTGGTGCTGGAGCTGGCCCATCCGGTGGAGGTGGAGAGCTTCATCCTCGGTCCGGGCGAAGGCGCGGCCAATCGCCTGGTGCTGGATCTCAAGCGGGCCGGGGCGCCGGCGGTGGCTGCGCGCAAGCCGGTCGACGCCGAGCCGCCGCTGGAGGTCAAGCGCGGCAAGGGCCTGGCCACGGGTCGCGACATCATGGTGGTGGTCGATGCCGGTCACGGCGGCAAGGACCCGGGAGCGCTGAGCGCGCGCGGTGATCGGGAAAAGGACATCGCCCTGATCGTGGCGCAGAATCTGGCGCGGCGGATCAATCTGCAGAAGGGCTTCAAGGCCAAGCTGGTGCGCAACGACGACTTCTTCGTGCCGCTGCGCAAACGCGTCGAGGTTGCCCGCAGCTACAACGCCGACATGTTCGTCTCGGTGCATGCCGATGCCGCGCCACGCCGCACCGCCTACGGTGCCTCGGTCTATGCCCTGTCGGAGCGGGGCGCGACCTCCACCACGGCGCGCTTCCTGGCCGACAGCGAGAACAACGTCGACCTGATCGGCGCCAACGAGATTCTCAAGGGCCGCGACCCCATGCTCGCCGGCGTGCTGCTGGACATGTCGATGAACGCCACCATCTCGTCGAGCCTGGACCTGGGCCACAAGGTGCTGGGGCAATTGTCGAGCATCACCAACCTGCACCAGAAACGAGTGGAGCAGGCAGGCTTCGCTGTGCTCAAATCGCCCGACATCCCCTCGATCCTGGTCGAGACGGGCTTCATTTCCAATGATCGCGATTGCCGACGCCTGCTCGACAGTCGCCACCAGAAGCAGCTGGCCGATTCCATCTTTGCCGGACTGCATGGCTATTTCCAGGAGCGCCCCCCGCTGGGCACCTACCTGGCCAGCCTCAAGAACACCCAAGGAGTGACATGAGTTTGCAAGACAAGGCGCGTCGTTACTGGCGCGTAGTGGTGCTGGTGATAGGTGCGCTCTGTGTCGTGGCCGGGTTGATCGGCTACGGTCAGGGCGGTGGCGACAAGCAGGGCAGTGCCCAGGAAGGCTTCGTCAACAAGGTCTGGCAGATCAAGACCAGCAACAGCATCGAGCCGGGAATGCTCTACGTCTTTCTCAGCGATGGCACCCTGGTGATGGCCTCGCCGAGCAGCCAGCCCTCCCTGGGCCGCTGGACGCGCACCGAGAAGGGTCTGAACCTGATCGAGGAAGGCATCACCTATCCCACGGAAATCCTCAGCCTCTCGCGCGACGAATTCCGTATCCGCAGCCTCAACCCCGGCGATCCGGTGGAGCTGCAGCTGGCTCCGGCGGCGCGCTGAGACGCCCTCAGGCGTCGTCGGCGTAGCGCTGTTCCTGCCAGGGGTCGCCGCGGTCGTGATAGCCGCGCATCTCCCAGAAGCCCGGCGTGTCGCCGACCCGGAAGTCGATGCGCCTGAGCCATTTGGCGCTCTTCCACAGATAGAGGTGCGGGATCATTGCCCGCACTGGCCCGCCGTGCTCGGCGGTCAGCGGCTGGCCCTCCCAGCTGTGGACCAGCATGGCACCGGGTGCGGCGAAATCCGCCAGCGGCAGGTTGGTGATGTAGCCGTCGTAGCTGTGCAGGAGCACATGGGTCGCCTCGTCCTGCGGCTGCACCTCGTCGAGCAATTCGCTTACCGGCAGGCCGATCCAGTGATTGTCATAGCGTGACCAGGTGGTGACGCAGTGCATGTCGCTGACGGCCTGGCTGGTCGCCCGCGCCGCGAAGGTCTCCCAGTTCCAGCGCAGCGTCCTGCGCACTGCGCCGGTTACCGCCAGTTGCCAGCGCTCCCGGCTGACCTCCGGCCGCACCCCCAGATCCAGGACCGGCCAGTTGCTGACGCGATGCTGGCCGGGCGGCAGCCGCTCGCTTTCCGGACGGGCACTCTGGCCGGTGAGGAAACGGCCCTCCTGGGCCCAGCGTTCCTTGGAACGGGTCAGCTTGCTTGGCTCATCGCTCATCGAGGGATCCTCTTCACGGGTCGTGGGTTTTTGACCGCCATGATGGCCTTTCGTCGGCACAGGCCGAACCCAGACGGCTTCTTGCGCCTCCTATCCTGCAGGCACTCAGAGAGGCGCCTCCTTTTTCTTAACCTGCCGGAGAACGACCATGGTAGATGCAACCCAGATCAAAGAGCATGCGGAAGTCGTCGGTTCGGACGGCCAGCACGTAGGCACCGTCGACCATATGGAAGGCGCCGATCGCATCAAGCTGACCAAGCGCGACCAGGACGCCCAGGGCAAGCACCACTACATCCCGCTGAGCTGGGTCCAGTCCGTGGAAGGCAGCCAGGTGCGCCTGGTCAAGACCCGTGACGAAGCCGAGCGCGAGTGGCAGGCCGCCTGAGGCACCTGGCACAGCAACAAAAAGCCCCGCACTGGCGGGGCTTTTTGTTGGCCGGCGAATAGCGATCAGTTGATGTATTCGAACAGCTTGACGATGCGCTGCACGCCCGAGACGCTCTGGATCAGCTGCACGGCGTGGGCGGCTTCCTGCTGGGTCACCAGGCCCAGGAGGTAGACGATGCCGTTTTCGGTGACCACCTTGATGCGCGAACCGGGGATGTCCTCGTCGGCGAACATCTGGGTCTTGATGCGGGTGGTCAGCCAGGAATCGTTGCTGCGCGCCAGCAGCGAGGAGTTGCCGGTCACCTGCAATTCGTTGTGCACGGTCTTGACCCGCTGCACGCTGCGCACGGCCTGTTCGGCCTGCGCCTTGAGATCGGCCCGCGGCGTCTGGCCAGCGATCAGCACCACGCCGTTGTAGCTCACCACCACGATGTGCGAGCTGGCGAGATCGGCATTGGCCTTGGAGATGTTGACCGACGCCTTGGTCTCGATCAGGGCATCGTCCACGGTGCTGCCCAGGGTACGGGTACCGCGGTTGTCGTCGATGGGCTTGTCGCGGCTGGCGGTGACCACGTTGCTGCAGCCGGCGACCGCAAAGGACAGCGCCAGGATGGCGAGCAGAGGAGCCTTCTTCATTCTTCGCTTCCAAACAGTTGCTGATCGATCTGGTCGCACAGGCAGTGGATCACCAGCAGGTGCACTTCCTGGATGCGGGCGGTGACCTTGGCCGGCACGCGGATCTCGACGTCTTCGGGCAGCAGCAGGGAGGCCATGCCACCGCCGTCGCGGCCGGTGAGGGCGACCACGGTCATCTCGCGGTCGTGGGCGGCCTGGATCGCCTGGATCACGTTGGCCGAGTTGCCGCTGGTGGAGATGGCCAGGAGGATGTCGCCCGGCTGACCCAGGGCCCGGATCTGCTTGGAGAACACCTCGTTGTAGCTGTAGTCGTTGGCGATGGAGGTCAGCGTCGAGGTGTCGGTGGTCAGGGCCAGGGCCGGCAGGCTGGGACGCTCGCGCTCGAAGCGATTCAGCAGTTCCGAGGAGAAGTGCTGGGCATCGCCGGCGGAACCGCCGTTGCCACAGGTGAGAATCTTGCCTTCGTTGAGCAGGGCCGCAACCATGACCTGGCTGGCCAGATCGATATGCGGAATCAGGACTTCCATGGCCTGACGCTTGGTTTCGATGCTGTCCCGGAAGAGTTTCTGGATGCGGGCGTGGGTGTCCATCGCGATATCTTTGACCTGTGCTGTAGAGGGCCTCAGGCGTCGAAGGCCTGTTTGATCCATTCGAGTGCCTGAGGGGATGCGTCGGCCCCGGGGCCGATCGCGATCACGTCGAAACGACAGGGCCGCTTGGCCCAGCGCGCTTCGGATTGCAGAAAGAGGGCGGCGCTGTTGACCAGTCGCTGCCGCTTGCGGGCATCTATGCTTTCCGCGGCGCCGCCCCAGGCGGTATGCCTGCGGGCGCGTACCTCGACGAATACTACTGTATCGCCGTCGAGCATGACCAGATCGAGCTCGCCACCCTGCCAGCGCCAGTTGCGCTCCAGCAGGCGCAGACCGCGCGTCTGCAGGAACTGCAGCGCGCGATCCTCGGCCTGCCGGCCGCGCTGGAGGTGCGGCGCCTGCTTCACGGGGTGCTGAGCGAGGCCGGCACGCTGGTGGTGGGCAGCGGCGCATTGCTGGCCGGCAGCGGCTGGGCCACGCCGTTGCGGAATTCCGCCCAGGGCAGGTGACGCACCACGCGCTGATCGGGCGCCACGCTCAGGTTGCCGGACAGGCCGGGCAGCTCGGAGTTGGGCAGGGCCTTGAGCTGCTGCAGATGCAGCGCCAGCAGGTAGGCGTCGGCGCCCATGGCGTAGAGGCGACCGATGCTGGTGCCGGCCTGGGGCCACTGGGCGGTGATCTTGGCGCGCAACGGATTGCTCGGGTCGAGCAGCCAGGGCGTTTCGCAGAACAGGATACCGTTGAGGTCCTGGTTCACGCCGGGTTCATTGACCCCGCTGTTGAGGTTGGAGGTGGCGTACACCGGCAGATCGCGGGCGTTCTGGTAGACCAGGATCGGCTTGATCTGGCGGGCCTGGGCCGGGGTCGAGGCGAGGAAGATGAAGTCCATGCCCTGGCGCATCTGCAGCAGGCTGCTGATGCGATTGGCGATCTCGACCGGCTGGCCGATGCGCTCGGCGGCGACCAGGCGACCGCCCAGTTGCTGCCACTCGTTCTGGAAGGCAGCCAGCACGCGGGCACCCCAGTCACCCTGGGGCACCATGGCGCCGGCACTGCGCTTGCCATCGGCCCAGGCGCGGCGCGCGGCTTCGCGGGCCTCGTCCTCGGCGGCCAGGCCGAACTGGAAGAGTTGCGGCGGCTGAGCGCCCTGGCTGTCGCCATAGTTCAGCGCCAGGGTGTTGATCGGCAGCTGCGGGCGATCGCCGAGCTGCTTGACGAAGTTCTTCTCCAGTGGACCCACCACCAACTGGATACCGGCGGCCTGGGCCTGGCGGTAGAAGGCGTCCAGCGAGCCCATCTGGGTGCTGTCGTAGACGGTCACGGCCGGCGCACTCTGGCCGGCGGCCAGGGCTTCGTAGCGGGCGGCCATGAAGCCGTCCTGCAGCGCGCGGGAGACGCCGGCGAGCTGACCCTGCAGGGGCAGCAGCAGGGCGACGCGATTGAGCGGTTCCCGCGCCAGGGTCTTCAGGCGCTCCAGATCATCGGGCAGGTTGCGCGCGGCGGGATGGCCGGGGTGCTGCTTCTGCCAGTCCTCGATGGCGGCCAGCTGCTGATCCAGCGCCAGGTTGCCGCGGGTGATGGCGGCCAGCGCCAGCCAGCCATTGAGATCGGCGTCCTTCACGCTCTGGCGCAGTTGCGCATCCGGCAGGCTGGTGATCAGTTGCCAGATCTGCTCGCGATTGTCGTGGGCGGCATCGCCGTCCAGCAGCGGACCGAGAAAGATCCGCTCCTGGGCGGCGGCGAGCGGCTGGCCGTTGGCGGCCTGGGCATCGGCCTTGGTCAGGCCGCTGCGGATCTGCTGCTGGGCCGGCAATTCGCCCAGCTGGGCGAAACTCGGATGGTCGAAGCGCTTGACGGCTTGCGCCGGCTGCTTGTCGAGCAGGTCGAGCTGGGCCAGCAGGGTCTGGGCGAACATCTGCTGGGCCGGCTTGAGGCCTTCGAGATTGATGGAGCCCAGGATCTGCCGCGCTTCGCGGGAGTTCTGCTGGGCATAGGCCTTGTCGGCGGCGGTCAGGCGCAGCAGATTGGCCTGCTCGGACTGACTGGAGTCGGCCTGGTTCAGCAGTTGCTCGATGCTGGCCTGGCTGGACTGGGGCAGCTCGCCGAGGGCGTTGTTGACGGGCGAGCTGCTGCAGGCGGCGAGCAGGGCGAAGGCGGTGGCGCAGAGCAGCGGACGCAGGCGGAACTTCATGCTGTGGTTCCTGAGCAAATGTCTGGAAAGGGGGCGATTGTCTCACAGCACCCAAGCGCTGCGAACGCCGAGGGCGAGAGCGGCGTACACTGTTGGGCTATTTCCAGTCCGTCAGGTTTCATCATGATTTCGCCGGGTACTCTTTATGTGGTTGCCACGCCCATCGGCAACCTGGACGACATCACCGCCCGCGCGCTCAAGGTCCTGCGCGACGTGGCCCTGATCGCCGCCGAAGACACCCGTCATTCGGCGCGTCTGCTGCGTCACTTCGGCATCGAGACGCCGCTCGCGGCCTGTCACGATCACAACGAACGCGATGCCGGTGGCCGCTTCATCACCCGGCTGCTGGCGGGGGAAGACGTCGCCCTGATCTCCGATGCGGGCACGCCGCTGATTTCCGATCCGGGTTTCCACCTGGTGCGGGCCGCCCGCGCCCAGGGCATCAAGGTCTCGCCGATACCGGGCGCCTGCGCGCTGATCGCGGCGCTGTCGGCAGCCGGGCTGCCCTCGGATCGCTTCAGCTTCGAAGGCTTCCTGCCCGCCAAGGCGGTGGGCCGGCAGGGGCGGCTGGCGGCGCTGCGCGAAGATCCGCGCACGCTCATCTTCTACGAGGCGCCCCATCGGCTCGAGGATTGCGTAGCCGACATGGTGAGCACCTTCGGACCTGAGCGACACATCGTCCTCGGGCGCGAATTGACCAAGACCTTCGAGACCCTGCGCGGCCTGCCCGCCGGCGAGCTGTTGGCCTGGATTCGCGCGGATCTGGATCAGCAACGCGGCGAGTGCGTGCTGCTGGTGGGTGGCTGGGCGGCGCCCGAGGATGCCGAGGTCGATGCCGAGACCCTGCGCATCCTCGATCTGCTGCTGGCCGAGCTGCCGATCAAGCGCGCCGCTGCCCTGGCCGCCCAGATCACCGGCGCGCGCAAGAATCTGCTCTATCAGCTGGCCCTGGAGCGCAAGGGCGAGCCGGGCTGAGTCAGGGTGAATTAGTGGGCATCTTTCCTTGTTATCCGCCCCCAGTCTCTATACCCTTGCGCCGCGAGAGCCGACCGGGCAGTCGCTGTCGTGATCCGCAAGGGTTGCGAGGGAGGAAAGTCCGGGCTCCATAGGGCGAGGTGCCAGGTAACGCCTGGGAGGCGTGAGCCTACGGAAAGTGCCACAGAAAATAACCGCCTAAGCGCGCAAGCGCCGGTAAGGGTGAAAAGGTGCGGTAAGAGCGCACCGCACGGCTGGCAACAGTTCGTGGCTAGGTAAACCCCACCTGGAGCAAGACCAAATAGGAATCCATAGGCGTGGCCCGCGCTGGATTCGGGTAGGTCGCTAGAGGCAATCAGCGATGGTTGTCCCAGAGGAATGACTGTCCTCGACAGAACCCGGCTTACAGGTCGGCTCTCGCACCCCCTCCCTCCTGGGTCCCTGCGCTCAGGCGTGTGACCTCTTCTTGAGACATCACTTTAATCAATTGAGCCAATCAATTGACTTCATTTCCGTTTGTCGGAAATCGATGTCGTTCGTCCTGGTCGTGAACTCGTGCAATTTGCTCGAAATCCCCGTCCCACGCGGCCTGGGAACCCCCTCGCTTACCTTGACTGAAACCGGCCCTCCTCAATATAGTGGCGGCCGGTGGTACGAAGTGGGGCGAAGTGGGATTTAATGGCAAGGACAGCCTATTAGAGGACGCGAAATTGTTCCGGGGAGCGAACGCCATCAGTCTCGACGCCAAGGGGCGCGCCGCGATGCCGAGCCGGTATCGTGACGAGCTGCTGGAGCGTTGTGCCGGCCAGCTCATCGTGACGATCGATGCCGTCGACCCCTGCCTTTGCGTCTATCCACTCCCGGAATGGGAAATCATCGAAAGCAAGCTGCGGCAGTTGCCCTCGCTACGCGAGGAGACTCGCCGCTTGCAGCGCTTGCTGATCGGCAATGCGGTGGATCTGGAGCTCGACGGCAGTGGCCGTTTCCTGGTTCCGCCGCGCCTGCGTGAATACGCCAAGCTGGACCGCCGCGTGATGCTGGTCGGGCAGCTCAACAAGTTCCAGTTATGGGATGAGGATGCCTGGAGTGCCGTGTGCGACGCGGATCTCCTGGCGATTAAGGAACCCGGCGGTATGCCGGATGAAATGCGCGATTTGATCCTGTGACCATGAACCCAGTCTTCCACCACGTCTCCGTTCTCCTGGACGAGGCCGTACAGGCATTGGCGATCCAGCCTGCCGGCCGTTATCTGGACGGCACCTTCGGCCGCGGCGGACACAGCCGGGCCGTGCTGCGCCTGCTGGGTGGAGAAGGGCGGCTGCTGGGCTTCGACAAGGATCCCCAGGCGATCGCCGCCGGCCAGGCCCTGGCCACGGAAGACCCACGATTCGAAATCGTCCAGCGCAGCTTTGCCGAGCTGGGCGATGAACTCGTCGGCCGGGGCTGGTCCGGCCAGGTCGACGGCGTGCTGCTGGATCTGGGCGTGTCCTCGCCCCAGCTCGACGATCCCGAGCGCGGTTTCAGCTTCATGCAGGACGGCCCTCTGGACATGCGCATGGATCCGAGTCGGGGGCAGAGCGCCGCCGCCTGGATCGCCACCGCGCCCGAGGCCGACATTGCCCAGGTATTCAAGGAATTCGGCGAAGAGCGTTTCGCCAAGCGCATGGCGCGGGCCGTGGTGCAGCGCCGTGACGTCCAGCCCTTCGAGCGCACCGGCGACTTGGCCAAGGTGCTCACCGAGGCCAATCCGGCCTGGGAAAAGGGCAAGCATCCCGCGACGCGCGCCTTCCAGGGTCTGCGCATCTACATCAACCGCGAACTGAGCGATCTGGAGCAGGGCCTGCAGGCCGCTTACGAACAGCTGGCCGTGGGTGGCCGGCTGGTGGTGATCAGCTTCCACTCGCTGGAAGATCGCATCGTCAAACAGTTCATGCGCCGGCTGGCCAAGGGCGAGGCCGACCAGCTGCCGCGCGACCTGCCGATCCGCGCTACCGTCTTCGAGCCCTCGCTGCGCCTGCTGGGCAAGCCGGTCTATGCCGGCGAAGCCGAACTGGCCGCCAATCCCCGCGCGCGCAGCGCCGTGATGCGCGTTGCCGAGAAGCTGAAATGAGCCGGCTCTTCGTCAAGAAACTGCCCCTGGGCAGCAGCGTCATGCTGGTGCTGTTCGCCGGTGTGCTGCTGTCGGCGGTGGCCGTGGCCTATAGCGCCCACTGGAATCGCCAGCTGCTCAACACCCTCTATGGCGAGATGGCCATCCGCGACAAGGCCCAGGCCGAATACGGCCGGCTGCTGCTGGAGCAGAGCACCTGGACCGCCCACAGCCGCGTCGAGGCCCTGGCCAGCGGCCAGCTGCAGATGCGCATCCCCGATCCGGCCGAAATTCGGATGGTCAATCCGTGAAAGGCCTGATCGCGCGCCTGCCATGGCGCTTCAGCCTCATCATCGGGCTGTTGCTGGTCATGGTCGGCACCATCATCTGGCGCATCGTCGATCTGCACGTGATCGACCGGGCCTTTCTGAAGGGGCAGGGCGATGCGCGCAGCGTGCGCACCATCCCCATTCCCGCGCACCGCGGCCTGATCACCGACCGCAACGGCGAACCCCTGGCCGTGAGTACGCCGGTCACCACCCTGTGGATCAATCCCAAGGAACTGCTGGGTGCCGAGGATCGCTGGGCGACCCTGGCCGATGCCGTCGGCCAGCCACGGGCGGAACTGGCCAAGCGCATCGAGCAGAACGCCAGCAAGGAATTCCTCTACCTGGCCCGCGGCCTCACGCCCGAGCAGGGCGATGCGGTGATGACCCAGGTCAAGGCGCACAAGATTCCCGGTGTCTACGACATCGAGGAATTTCGGCGTTTCTATCCGGCGGGTGAGGTGGCGGCCCATGTGGTCGGCTTCACCGACATCGACGACCACGGGCGCGAAGGCATCGAACTGGCGTTCAACGAGTGGCTGTCCGGCGTGCCGGGTCGTCGCCAAGTGGTCAAGGATCGCCGCGGTCGGTTGATCCGCGATGTCCAGGTCGCCAAGAACGCCAAGCCGGGCAATACCCTGGCGCTGTCCATCGACCTGCGCCTGCAGTACCTCGCCGCGCGCGAACTGCGCAACGCCCTGACCCAGTTCGAAGCCGAGGCCGGCAGCCTGACCATCGTCGACGTCAAGACCGGCGAGGTCCTGGCGATGGTCAACATGCCCACCTACAACCCCAACAATCGCCGCAGTCTGGAACCGGCCGCCATGCGCAACCGGGCGATGATCGACGTGATGGAGCCCGGTTCGGTGATGAAGCCGATCTCCATGACCGCCGCGCTCGCCAGCGGCCGCTGGAAGCCGACCGACAAGGTCAACGTCTATCCCGGTTCGCTGCAGATCGGTCGCTACACCATCAAGGACGTCTCCCACAGCGACGGCGCCCTGGACCTGACCGGCATCCTCATCAAGTCCAGCAACGTCGGCATGAGCAAGATCGCCTTCGACGTCGGTGGCGAGAACATCTACAACGCCATGCGCGCCGTCGGCCTCGGCCAGGACACCGGTCTGGGCTTTCCCGGCGAGCGGGTCGGCAATCTGCCCAACCATCGCAACTGGCGTCCGGCCGAGACCGCGACCCTGTCCTATGGCTATGGCCTGGCGGTGACCGCCGTGCAACTGGCCCACGCCTATTCGGTGCTGGCCAACGACGGTCGCTCGGTGCCGCTGTCCATGGTGCGCCTGGACAAGGCCCCGCCCAGCGATCAGGCAGTGGAAGAACGCGTTGCCAAGACTCTGCAGGGCATGTTGCAACAGGTCGTGGAAGCCCCCGGCGGCGCCTTCCGCGCCCAGGTGCCGGGCTACCACGTCGCCGGCAAGAGTGGTACCGCGCGCAAGACCAGCACCGGTACCCGTGGCTATGCCGAGAATTCCTATCGCTCGCTGTTCGCCGGCTTCGGCCCCACCAGCAATCCGCGCCTGGCCGCGGTGGTGGTGATCGATCGTCCCAGCAAGGGCGGCTACTACGGCGGCGTGGTCTCGGCGCCGGTGTTCAGCCGCGTGATGTCCGGTGCCCTGCGCCTGATGAACATCCAGCCGGACAACCTGCAGCCGCTGCCCGTGCAGCAGGCCCAGGCCCAGGCTGCCGCCAAACCGCTGCTGGTCGGGGAGCGTGATCGATGAGCCGTCTGCTGACCGACCTCCTGCCTGAAGCCACCGCCGCCGTCGATATCGGCGGTCTGGCGCTGGACAGCCGCGAAGTTCAGCCGGGTTTCCTGTTCCTCGCCATTCCCGGTCTGCACAGCGACGGCCGCGCCCATATCGCCGCTGCCGCCGAGCGCGGAGCCGCGGCCATCGCCTACGAAGCGAAGGACGCCCCCGCGCTGCCGACCCTGGACATTCCCCTGATCGCCGTCGAGGGTCTGGCCACCCAGCTTTCCGCCATCGCCGGGCGTTTTCACAACGAGCCCAGCCGGCGCCAGGCGTTGGTCGGCGTCACCGGTACCAATGGCAAGACCAGTGTCAGCCAGCTGATCGCCCAGGCCTGCGACCTGCTCGGTCAGCGTTGCGGCATCGTCGGCACCCTGGGTAGCGGCTTCTATGGCGCCCTGGCCGAAGGTCGCCATACCACGCCGGATGCCCTCAAGCTGCAGGCGACCCTGGCCGAACTGGCCGAGGGTGGCGCCGCCACCGTGGCCATGGAAGTCTCTTCCCATGGCCTGGCCCAGGGCCGGGTGGCGGCGCTGGCCTTCAAGGTCGCGGTCTTCACCAATCTCTCCCGCGACCACCTCGATTATCACGGGACCATGGCCGCCTATGGCGAAGCCAAGGCCCAGCTGTTCGCCTGGCCCGGGCTCGGTACCCGCGTCCTCAATCTGGATGACGCCTTTGGCCGCGAGCTGGCGGCTCGCCCCAGCCCGGCCGCGACCCTGACCTACAGCCTGAGCGATCCGGCCGCCAGCCTCCATTGCCAGGCCATCCAGTTCGACGACCACGGCGTGCGCGCCCAGCTGGTCACCGCCCAGGGCACCGGTGAGCTGCGCAGCCAGCTGATCGGGCGCTTCAACCTGAGCAATTTGCTGGCCGCCATCGGTGCCCTGCTGGGTCTCGGTCATGCACTGGCCGACATCCTCGCCATCCTCCCGCAGCTGCAGGGCCCGGCCGGACGCATGCAGCGCCTGGGCGGCGCTGGGCGGCCGCTGGTGGTGGTGGACTACGCCCACACCCCCGACGCCCTGGACAAGGTACTCACCGCCCTGCGGCCCCATGTCGGTGCCGAGGGGCGTCTGGTCTGCGTGTTCGGCTGTGGCGGCGATCGCGATCGCGGCAAGCGACCGGAGATGGCCGCGGTGGCCGAGCGCCTGGCCGATCAGGTGGTGGTGACCGACGACAACCCCCGTACCGAGGATCCGGCCGCCATCGTCGCCGACATCCGCGCCGGCTTCGCGCATCCCGAGCAGGTGAGCTTCGCCGGCCGACGGGAGCTTGCCATCGCCCAGGCCGTGGCCGCGGCGACCGCCCAGGACATCGTGGTGCTGGCCGGCAAGGGCCATGAGCCCTACCAGGAGATCGCCGGCGTCCGCCATCCCTTTTCCGATCTCGACCAGGCCGAGCGGGCCCTGACCGCCTGGGAGCGACAGCATGCTTAGATCCTTCACCCTCACCGAAGTGGCCGAGGCCCTGACCGGCAACCTGCTGGGCGCCGATGCCCTGTTCGACGGCGTCGGTACCGACAGCCGCAAGGCCGTGGCCGGACAGCTCTTTGTCGCCCTGACCGGGCCGCGCTTCGATGGTCATGCCTATCTGGCCGACGTGGCAGCTCAGGGCGCCGCAGCAGCCCTGGTGGAGCGGGCCGTGCCCGAGGTGCACCTGCCCCAGCTGGTGGTGGCCGATACCCGCCTGGCGCTGGGGCGCCTGGGCGCTTTCAATCGTGACCTGTACCAGGGCAAGCTCGCTGCCGTGACCGGCTCCAGTGGCAAGACCACGGTCAAGGAGCTGCTCGCCGCCATCCTGCGTCAGCAGGGCACCACCCTGGCCACCCAGGGCAATCTGAACAACGACCTGGGCGCGCCCCTGACCCTGCTGCAACTGGCCGCCGAGCACGCCTATGGCGTCATCGAGCTGGGTGCTTCCCATGTCGGCGACATTGCCTACACCGTGAGCCTGACACGCCCGGATGTCGTTATCATTACCAACGCCGGCCAGGCCCATGTGGGTGAATTCGGTGGCGTCGACCGTATCGTCGAGGCCAAGGGCGAGATCATCGAAGGCGTGGGCGAGGCGGGCACCGTGGTGCTCAACCGCGACGACGCGGCCTTCGAGATCTGGCAGCGCCGCGCGGCCGGTCGCAGGGTCGTCGCCTTCGGCCTGGATGCCCGCGCCGATGTCCGCGCCAGCCAGGTGACCCTGGACGCCCAGGGGCGCCCGAGTTTCCTTCTGCACACCGCCAAGGGCGAGGCGCCGGTCACCCTGCAACTGCTGGGTGCCCACAACGTCGGCAACGCCCTGGCCGCCGCGGCCGCAGCCCTCAGCCTGGGGCTGGAACTGGCCACCGTCGCCCGTGGCCTCGCCGCCGCGGCACCGGTCCAGGGCCGCACCCTGACCCGCACCAGCCAGCGCGGTGCCCAGGTCATCGACGACAGCTACAACGCCAACCCCGCGTCGGTGAAGGCCGGGATCGACCTGCTGGCGGCCCTGCCGGGCCGTCGGGTGGTGGTCCTGGGGGACATCGCCGAGCTGGGCGAGTGGACCGAGCAGGGCCATCGCGAGGTAGGCGAGCACGCCCGCGGCAAGGTGGATGCCTTCTACAGCGTCGGTCCTTCGATGGCCCATGCGGCCCGCGCCTATGGCGCCGAGGCCCGGCATTTCGCCGATCGCGAACACCTGATCGAGGCCCTGGCGGACGAGGACCGGGCCGGAACCACCCTGCTGATCAAGGGATCCCGCAGCGCCGTGATGGACAAGGTCGTCGCCGCGCTCTGCGCTATCAACACCGAGGAGAAACACTGATGCTGCTGCTGTTGGCGGAGTTCCTGCAACAGTTCTACAAGGGCTTCGCCGTCTTCCAATACCTCAGCCTGCGCGGCATTCTGGGCGTTCTGACCGCTCTGTTGCTGTCGTTGTGGCTCGGCCCCTGGATGATCCGCACCCTGCAGATCCGCCAGATCGGCCAGGCCGTGCGCAACGATGGCCCCCAGTCGCACCTGTCCAAGTCCGGCACCCCCACCATGGGCGGCGCCCTGATCCTAACCACCATCGGCATCAGCACCCTGCTGTGGGCCGATCTGCACAACCGTTACGTCTGGACCGTGCTGGCGGTGACCTTCCTGTTCGGCGCCATCGGTTGGGTCGACGACTATCGCAAGGTGATCGAAAAGAACTCCCGTGGTCTGCCCAGCCGCTGGAAGTACTTCTGGCAATCGGTGTTCGGCCTGGGGGCGGCGATCTTCCTCTACCTGACGGCCAAGGCGCCGATCGAAACGACGCTGATCCTGCCGCTGCTGAAGAACATCGAAATCCCGTTGGGGATTTTCTTCGTTGTGCTGACCTACTTCGTCATCGTGGGCTCCAGCAACGCAGTCAACCTCACCGACGGCCTCGACGGCCTGGCGATCATGCCCACGGTGATGGTCGGCGGCGCCCTGGGCATCTTCTGCTACCTGTCGGGCAACGTGAAATTCGCCGACTACCTGCTGATTCCCTATGTGGAAGGTTCCGGCGAGCTGATCGTCTTCTGCGGCGCCCTGATCGGGGCGGGCCTGGGCTTTCTCTGGTTCAACACCTATCCGGCCATGGTCTTCATGGGTGACGTCGGCGCCCTGGCATTGGGCGCCGCCCTGGGCACCATCGCCGTGATCGTCCGCCAGGAAGTGGTGCTGTTCATCATGGGTGGCGTCTTCGTCATGGAGACCCTCTCGGTGGTCATCCAGGTCGCTTCCTTCAAGCTGACCGGCAAGCGCGTCTTCCGCATGGCGCCGATCCACCACCATTTCGAATTGAAGGGCTGGCCCGAACCGCGGGTCATCGTGCGCTTCTGGATCATCACCGTGATCCTGGTGCTGTTCGGTCTCGCCACCCTGAAGTTGAGGTAATCGCAGTGCTCATCGCTTCCGACCAGTTCCGTATCGTCGTCGGCCTCGGCAAGAGTGGCATGTCGCTGGTGCGCTTTCTCGCGCGCCGGGGCGTGCCCTTTGCCGTGGCCGACACGCGGGAACAGCCGCCGGAACTCGAGACCCTGAGAACCCAGTATCCCCAGGTCGAGGTACGCTGCGGCGAGCTGGATGCCGACTTCCTGGCCCGCGCCGCCGAACTCTACGTGAGTCCCGGCCTGGACCTGGAAACGCCGGCGTTGCAGGAAGCCGCTGCCCGCGGCGTGCGGCTGTCCGGCGACATCGACCTGTTCGCGCGCCATGCCCAGGCACCCATCGTCGCCATCACCGGTTCCAACGCCAAGAGCACCGTCACCACCCTGGTGGGCGACATGGCGCTGCGCGCCGGCAAGCGCGTGGCCGTGGGGGGCAACCTGGGCACCCCGGCATTGGATCTGCTGGCCGATGACGTCGAGCTCTATGTGCTGGAGCTGTCGAGCTTCCAGCTGGAGACCTGCGAACGGCTCAACGCCGAGGTGGCCACGGTGCTCAACCTCAGCGAAGACCACATGGATCGCTACACCGGCATGCCGGCCTATCACCAGGCCAAGCACCGCATCTTCCGCGGCGCCCGCCAGGTGGTGGTCAATCGCGACGATGCGCTGTCGCGGCCGCTGATCGGCGAGGGCGTGCCCTGCCTGACCTTTGGTCTGGGGCGTCCGGATTTCCGCGCCTTCGGCATTCGCGAGGAGGAGGGCCGCCGCTACCTGGCGCTGGCCTTCGACAACCTGCTGGATGTCGAGGAACTCAGGATCCGCGGTACCCACAACCACAGCAATGCCCTGGCTGCGCTGGCGCTCGGCCAGGCTGCCGGTCTGCCCATGGCGCCCATGCTGGAGGCCCTGCGCGCCTTCCCGGGGCTGGAGCACCGCTGCCAGTGGGTGGGCGAGGTCGCGGGCGTCAACTACTACAACGATTCCAAGGCGACCAATGTCGGTGCGGCGCTGGCCGCCGTGGAAGGCCTGGGCGACGACATCGCCGGCCAACTGGTGCTAATCGCCGGCGGCGACGGCAAGGGTGCCGATTTCAGCGCCCTGCGCGAACCCATCGCCCGTCACTGCCGCGCCGTGGTGCTGCTGGGGCGTGATGCCGCGCGGATCGCCGAGATCCTGCCGGCCACCGTGCAGCAGCTGCGCGTCGCCACCCTGAAAGAGGCCGTGGCCGAGAGCCGTCGGCTGGCCCAGCCGGGCGACGCCGTGCTGCTGTCGCCGGCTTGCGCCAGTCTCGACATGTTCCGCAATTTCGAAGAACGCGGACGGCTGTTCGCCCAGGCCGTGGAGGCATTGGCATGATCCTCAGCCTGCTGCGTCCCTATCCCTCGCCGCTGGCGAGCCGCCACGGCATCGACCTGGACTTCCCGCTGCTGGCCGGCTGTCTGTTGCTGCTCGGCCTCGGCCTGGTGATGGTGACCTCGGCGTCTTCCGAGGTGGCCGCCGCCCAGTCCGGCAATCCGCTGTACTTCATGTACCGCCACCTGATCTACCTGGCGATCGGCTTCGTCTCCTGCGGCGTGGTGATGCTGATCCCCATGGCCACCTGGCAGCGCTTCGGCTTTCCGCTGCTGATCATTGCCTTCCTGCTGCTGGTAGCGGTGCTGGTGCCCGGCATCGGTCGCGAGGTGAACGGCTCTCTGCGCTGGATCGGCTTCGGCATCTTCAACGTGCAGCCCTCGGAGATCGCCAAGGTCTTTGTGGTGCTCTATCTGGCCGGCTACCTGGTCCGTCGCCAGCATGAGGTACGCCACACCTGGGCCGGCTTCTTCAAGCCCTTCATCGTGCTCCTGCCGATGGCCATGCTGTTGCTGCGCGAACCCGACTTCGGCGCCACCGTGGTGATGATGGGCGCTGCCGGCGCCATGCTGTTCCTTGGTGGCGTCGGCCTGTTCCGTTTCCTGCTGATGGTCGCCCTGGCGGTGCTGGCGGTGTTCGTGCTGGTGCAGACCCAGTCCTACCGGATGCAGCGCCTGATCACCTTCACCGATCCCTGGGCCGACCAGTTCGGTTCCGGCTACCAGCTGACCCAGGCGCTGATCGCCTTCGGTCGCGGCGGCTGGACCGGCCTTGGACTGGGCAACAGCATCCAGAAGCAGTTCTATCTGCCCGAAGCCCATACCGACTTCCTCTTTGCCGTACTGGCCGAAGAGCTGGGGCTGATCGGTGCCATGGCCACCGTCGGCCTGTTCCTCTTCGTCTGCGTGCGCGGCCTGTTCATCGGTCACTGGGCCGAGCAGTCCAAGCAGTTCTTCTCGGCCTACGTGGCCTATGGCCTGTCGATGCTGTGGATCGGCCAGTTCCTGATCAACATCGGCGTGAACGTCGGCCTGCTGCCGACCAAGGGCCTGACCCTGCCGTTCCTCAGCTACGGCGGCAGCTCCCTGGTGATCTGCTGCGTGAGCATGGGCCTGCTGCTGCGCATCGAGTGGGAGAGACGCACCCTGGTGGATACCGAGGATGTGGAATTCACCGAAGAGGATTTCGCCGATGTCCGCTAACGTCCTCATCATGGCCGGCGGTACCGGCGGGCACGTCTTCCCGGCCCTGGCCTGCGCCCGTGAATTCGAAGCCCGCGGCTATACCGTGCACTGGCTGGGTACCCCGCGCGGCATCGAGAACGACGTGGTGCCCAAGGCCGGCATCACCCTGCACCACATTCCGGTCACCGGGCTGCGGGGCAAGGGTGTGCGCTCCCTGGTGAAGGCACCGCTGCAACTCAGTGGCGCCCTCATGCAGGCCATCGGCCTCATGCGCCGGCTCAAGCCGGTCTGCGTGCTGGGTCTGGGTGGCTTCGTCACCGGTCCGGGTGGCCTGGCCGCCAAGCTGTGCAACATCCCGCTGGTGATCCACGAACAGAATGCTCACGCCGGCACCGCCAATCGCCTGCTGGTGCCCATGGCCGCGCGCGTCTGCGAAGGCTTCGCCGACACCTTCCCGGCATCCGCCAAGCGCCTGTCCACCGGCAATCCGGTGCGTGCCGAACTCTTCACCCCGGTGACCCGCGCACCGCTGGAAGAGCGCGCCGCCAACCTGCTGGTGCTGGGCGGCAGCCTGGGCGCAGAGCCGCTCAACAAACTCCTGCCCGAGGCCCTGGCGCAACTGCCGGCCGGACTTCGCCCACAGGTCCGCCACCAGGCCGGTCGCCAGCACGCCGAGGTCACCGCCGAGCGCTATGCCAACGTCGCCGTGGAGGCCGATGTCCAGCCCTTCATCGCCGACATGGCCGCCGCCTATGCCTGGGCCGACCTGGTGATCTGCCGGGCCGGTGCCCTGACCGTCGCCGAGCTGACCGCCACCGGTCTGCCGGCGCTGCTGATCCCCCTGCCGCACGCCATCGACGACCACCAGACCAGCAATGCGCGCTTCCTGGAGCGCGCCGGTGCCGGTGTGGTGCTGCCGCAACATTCCACCCGCCCGGCGGATCTCGCCGCGCAGCTTACCGAGGTCCTGATGCATCCCGAACGTCTTGCCGGCATGGCCGCTCGCAGCCGAGCCCTGGCCAAACCCGATGCCACCCGTGCAGTCGTCGACGCCTGTCTGGAGGTTGCCCGTGGTTAAGTCGCAAAGTGCCATTCAGGCCGAAGTTCGGCGCATGCGCAGCATCCGGCGCATCCACTTCGTCGGGATCGGCGGCGTCGGCATGTGCGGCATCGCCGAGGTGCTGCTGAACCTGGGTTACGAAGTCTCGGGTTCGGACCTCAAGGAATCCGCGGTGACCGCGCGCCTGCAGCAATTCGGCGCGCGTATCTACATCGGCCATCGCGCCGAGAACCTGGATCAGGTCGATGTGCTGGTGGTGTCCAGCGCCATCAACAGATCCAACCCGGAGGTCTCCGCCGCCCTCGAGCAGCGCATTCCCGTGGTGCCCCGCGCCGAGATGCTCTCCGAGCTGATGCGCTATCGCCACGGCATCGCCGTCGCCGGTACCCATGGCAAGACCACCACCACCAGTCTGATCGCCTCGGTGTTCGCGGCCGAAGGCCTGGACCCGACCTTCGTCATCGGTGGCCGCCTCAATGCTGCTGGCACCAATGCCCAGCTCGGCACCAGCCGCTACCTGATCGCCGAGGCCGACGAGAGCGACGCCAGCTTCCTGCACCTGCAGCCCATGGTCGCCGTGGTCACCAACATCGACGCCGACCACATGAGCACCTACGAGGGTGACTTCAACCGGCTCAAGCGCACCTTCGTCGACTTCCTGCACAACCTGCCGTTCTATGGCCTGGCCGTGCTCTGCGTCGACGATCCGGTGGTGCGCGAGATCATTCCCCAGGTCGCCCGACCCACCGTCACCTACGGCACCGCCGAAGACGCCGACGTGCGCGCCGTGGACATCCGCCAGGAAGGCATGCGTACCTATTTCACCGTGCTGCGCGCGGGCCGCGCGCCCCTGGCGGTCTCGGTCAACATGCCGGGCGTGCACAACGTGCTCAACGCCCTGGCCACCATCGCCATCGCCACCGACGAAGGCGTCAGCGACGAGGCCATCCTCAATGGCCTGTCCGGCTTCCAGGGAGTAGGGCGACGCTTCCAGGTGTACGGCGAACTGCCGGTCGCTGGTGGCAGCGTCATGCTGGTGGACGACTACGGCCACCATCCGCGCGAGGTCGCCGCGGTGATCAAGGCCGTGCGCGGCGGCTGGCCCGAGCGCCGACTGGTGATGGTCTATCAGCCGCACCGTTTCAGCCGTACCCGCGATCTCTACGAAGACTTCGTCCAAGTGCTGGCCGATGCCAACGTCCTGCTGCTGATGGAAGTCTATCCGGCCGGCGAAGAACCCATTCCCGGCGCCGACAGCCGTCAGCTCTGCCACAGCATCCGCCAGCGCGGCCAGCTCGATCCCATCTATGTGGAGCGCGGCAGCAACATCGCCCCGCTGGTCAAGCCGCTGCTGCGCCCGGGCGACATCCTGCTCTGCCAGGGTGCGGGCGACATCGGCGCGCTGGCGCCGCAACTGCTCAAGCACCCGCTGTTCGCCACTGCCGCGACCGCCGGGAGTTCGGCATGAGCCGTCATCCGTACAACCCCTTGCCGGCAACCGCTGTTGCCGGCGCGCACGTGGAGGGCTGAACCTTGGTCGCCACCCTACGTCACAACCAGCCCGGCTTCGGCCGGTCGCGCAACGCCGAGCAGCGGGGCGCCAGTCGCCTGGTCGCCGAAGAACCGCTGTCGACACGCCTGCCACGCCCGAGCCTGGGCCTGCTCAAGCGCATCCTCTGGCCGTTCCTGCTGCTGGGGCTGGGCTTCGGTACCTACGAAGGTGCCCAGCGCCTGCTGCCCTATGCCGACCGCCCGATCGCCAAGGTCAGCGTCAAGGGCGACCTGTCCTACATCAGCCAGGGGGCGGTGCAGCAGCGCATCGCGCCCTTCGTCGGCACCACCTTCTTCCAGGTCGACCTGGCCGACATGCGCCACGAACTGGAAACCATGCCGTGGATCGCCCACGCCGAGGTGCGCCGCGTCTGGCCGGACGAGATCAGCATCCGCCTGGAAGAACAGATGCCCATCGCCCGCTGGGGCGACGAGGCGCTGCTGAATAACCAGGGTGAGGCTTTTGCCCCGCAGGATCTGGCCAATTATGACAATCTACCGCGGCTGTACGGCCCCAAGCGGGCCCAGCAGCAGGTAATGCAGCAGTACCAGATGTTCAGCCAGATGCTTCGGCCGCTCGGTTACACCGTGTCGCGCCTGGAAATGCACGAGCGCGGCAGCTGGTACCTCACCACCGGTCAGGGCCTGGAACTGGTGTTCGGCCGCGACCAGCTGGTGGAAAAGATGCGGCGCTTCATGCGCCTGTACGATCAGGTGCTCAAGGCACAGATGGACAATATCGCGCGGATCGATCTGCGTTATCCGAACGGTCTGGCCGTGGCCTGGCGTGATCCCGCTGTCGCCGCCACCCCCGTGACCGAACCGGCCAAGCATTGAGGAGAAGTTTTTTACTATGGCAAGCGTGCAAAGCGGCAAGATGATCGTCGGCCTCGACATCGGCACTTCCAAGGTCGTGGCTCTGGTCGGCGAGGTGTCTTCCGATGGTCAGATCGAGATCGTCGGGATCGGCACCCATCCGTCGCGCGGGCTCAAGAAGGGCGTGGTGGTCAACATCGAATCCACCGTCGCCTCCATCCAGCGGGCCATCGAAGAAGCCCAGCTGATGGCCGGTTGCCGGATCCATTCGGCCTTCGTCGGCATTGCCGGCAATCACATTCGCAGCCTGAATTCCCACGGCATCGTGGCGATCCGCGATCGTGAAGTGAGCCCTGCGGACATCGAGCGGGTGCTCGATGCCGCCCAGGCGGTGGCCATCCCCGCCGACCAGCGCGTGCTGCACACCCTGGCCCAGGACTATGTGATCGACAACCAGGAAGGGGTGCGCGAACCCCTGGGCATGTCCGGCGTCCGCCTGGAAGCCAAGGTCCACGTCGTGACCTGCGCCGTCAACGCCGCGCAGAACATCGAGAAATGTGTTCGTCGTTGCGGCCTGGAAGTCGACGACATCATCCTTGAACAACTGGCGTCGGCCTATTCGGTACTGACCGACGATGAAAAGGAACTGGGCGTCTGCCTGGTCGACATCGGCGGCGGCACCACCGATATAGCCATCTTTACCGAAGGCGCCATCCGCCATACGGCAGTGATACCTATTGCTGGCGACCAAGTCACAAATGACATTGCCATGGCCTTGAGAACCCCAACGCAATATGCCGAAGAAATCAAGATTCGGTATGCTTGTGCCTTGGCGAAACTGGCTGGACCGGGCGAAACCATCAAGGTGCCCAGCGTGGGTGACCGTCCGCCGCGAGAATTGTCGCGTCAGGCCCTCGCGGAAGTGGTCGAGCCCCGTTACGATGAGCTATTCACACTGGTGCAAGCGGAACTGCGCCGCAGTGGTTACGAGGATCTGATCCCCGCTGGGATCGTACTCACCGGTGGTACCGCGAAGATGGAAGGCGCGGTCGAGCTGGCGGAAGAGATTTTCCATATGCCGGTACGCCTGGGGGTGCCCCAGACGGTCAAGGGTCTGACTGACGTGATCAGCAACCCGATCTATTCCACAGGCGTCGGCCTGTTGCTCTATGGCCTGCAAAAGCAGACCGATCCCTTGCCGGTTGTTTCTGGCGGATATAGCAGCGAAACCAAATCCACAGTCCTGGAACGCATGAAGCGTTGGGTCCAGGGCAACTTGTAATTCACAATTAAACCGCGGCAGTAGGCGAAGATCCGAAAGGAAGAGAGGGGACCATGTTCGAACTCGTAGACAACATTCCACAAAGCGCCGTGATCAAAGTCATCGGCGTGGGCGGTGGCGGTGGCAACGCCGTCAACCACATGGTCAAAAGCGGTGTTGAAGGCGTCGAATTCATCTGTGCAAATACCGACGCCCAGGCCCTGAAGAACGTCACATCCCGTACCGTGCTGCAACTCGGCCCGGGCGTCACCAAGGGTCTTGGTGCCGGCACCAACCCGGAAATCGGCCGCCAGGCGGCCATGGAAGATCGTGAGCGCATCGCCGAAGTCCTCGAAGGCGCCGACATGGTCTTCATCACCACCGGCATGGGCGGTGGCACCGGTACCGGTGCGGCGCCGATCATCGCTGAAGTGGCCAAGGAAATGGGTATCCTGACCGTTGCCGTGGTCACCCGTCCGTTCCCCTTCGAAGGCCGCAAGCGCATGCAGGTCGCCGACGAAGGCATTCGCTCCCTGTCCGAATGCGTCGACTCGCTGATCACCATCCCCAACGAGAAGCTGCTGACCATTCTGGGCAAGGACGCCAGCCTGCTGGCCGCCTTCGCCAAGGCTGACGACGTCCTCGCCGGCGCCGTCCGTGGTATCTCCGACATCATGCAGCGTCCCGGCCTGATGAACGTCGACTTCGCCGACGTCAAGACCGTGATGGGCGAGATGGGCATGGCCATGATGGGTACCGGCCACGCCAGCGGTCCGAACCGTGCGCGCGAAGCCACCGAGGCCGCCATCCGCAACCCGCTGCTGGAAGACGTCAACCTGCACGGCGCCCGCGGCATCCTGGTCAACATCACCGCCGGCCTGGATCTGTCCCTGGGTGAATACGCCGCCGTCGGCGAGATCATCGAGGACTTCGCGTCCGAGCACGCCACCGTCAAGGTCGGCGCCGTGATCGATCCGGAAATGCGCGACGAGCTGCACGTCACCGTGGTCGCCACCGGCCTGGGTGCGCGCATCGAGAAGCCGGTCAAGGTGGTGGACAACACTGCCCAGACCCTGGCCGCGGCCCGTCAGGAAACCGCTCCGGTCAACTACGACGACCTCAAGTATCCGACCTCGATGCGCTCCGGTCGTGGCAGCCAGAATCATGGCGGCTCGGCAGCGGCGACCAAGGTCAATCCCAACGACGACCTGGATTACCTGGACATCCCGGCCTTCCTGCGTCGTCAGGCTGATTGATCGGGTATATCACAAGCCAGGGTGTGATTAGTGGGCATCGATTTTCGCTTCTGCTATCATCGCGACTTCGTTGAACACCATTCGCACCCTGCGACCGAGCGGCCCTGGCATGATTAGACAACGCACCCTCAAGAACACCATTCGCGCCACTGGCGTTGGCCTGCATTCCGGGGAAAAGGTTTACCTGACCCTGAAGCCGGCGCCGGTCGACACGGGGATCGTGTTCCGTCGCACCGATCTCGATCCGGTCGTGGAAATCCCGGCCTGGGCCGAGAACGTGGGTGAAACCACCATGTCGACCAACCTGTTCAGCGACACCGGCGTCAAGGTCGGTACCGTTGAACACCTGCTGTCGGCCATGGCCGGTCTGGGTATCGACAATGCCTACGTCGAGCTGTCCGCGGTCGAAGTGCCGATCATGGACGGCAGTGCCGGTCCCTTCGTGTTCCTGATCCAGTCTGCCGGTCTGCAGGAACAGGAAGCGGCCAAGCAGTTCATCCGTATCAAGCGTGAAGTGACCGTCGTCGACGGTGACAAGCGCGCCACCTTCGTGCCCTTCGACGGCTTCAAGGTGACCTTCGAAATAGATTTCGATCACCCGGTGGTCAACAACCGTACCCAGAAGGCCTCGGTGGACTTCTCGAGCACCTCCTTCCTCAAGGAAGTCAGCCGTGCCCGTACCTTCGGCTTCATGCGCGACCTGGAATTCCTGCGTTCGCACAACCTGGCCCTGGGCGGCAGCGTCGACAACGCCATCGTGGTGGACGAGAAGGGTGTCATCAACGAAGACGGTCTTCGTTACGAAGACGAATTCGTCAAGCACAAGATCCTCGACGCCATCGGCGACCTGTACCTGCTCGGCAAGAGCCTCATCGGCGAATTCCGCGGCTACAAGTCCGGTCATGCCATGAACAATCGCCTGCTGCGTGCGCTGCTGGCCGATCGTGATGCCTGGGAAGTGGTGACCTTCGAAGATTCCGGTCTGGCACCGATTTCCTACATGAGACCTGCGGCTGCCGTCTGAGCCCGGTCCAAGAAAAAGCCCTGCATCCGCAGGGCTTTTTTTATGGCCGCTGAAAAGGCCTAGCGACGCGCCAGGGGCTCGCCTTGGAAGCTCACCCCGGCCAGGCCGTGGGCGATAAGGGCGCGGATGTTGGCGTGGTCGCTGCCCTCGGGGGTCTGCAAGACGCTGCGATAGTGCTCGCCAAAGGCCAGCAGGGCTTCCTGATCGCTCAGGCCTTCGAGCTTGGCCAGGCCCAGGGTCTTGCAGGAGCCTTCGTTCTGGCCCGCGGCATTGTCCACCTCGCCATTGCGAAAGGCGGTGGGCTGGTAGAGGTAGTGCTCGGCGACAAAGGCCAGGGTGTCGGCGAAGGCATGGTCGCCCTGGGCCAGGCGTGCACGGAAGCTGGCGAGATCGCTCATTTGCTCTGCTGCTCCTGGAAGGCCGCGGCCTGGGCCGGCGAGGCCTCGGTCTGGTACTGGGCTTTCCACTCGGCATAGGGCATGCCGTAGACGGCCTCGCGGGCAGCGTCCAGGCTCAACTCCAGGCCCTTGTCGTCGGCGGCGGCCTTGTACCACTTGGACAGGCAGTTGCGGCAGAAGCCGGAGAGGTTCATCAGGTCGATGTTCTGCACGTCGGTGCGCTTGCGCAGGTGCTCGACCAGGGTGCGGAAGGCGGCGGCTTCCAGTTCCAGGCGGTCTTGTTCGGTCATGGCTGATTCCTCTTGCTAGCGGCGGCCGTGGCGCAGGTGGCGCCCGCCGTTGACGGTAAAGGTGCTGCCGGTCGCGTACCGGGTCGACAGCAGATAGAGCACGGTATCGACGATGGGATCGGCGCCGGGTTCGAAATCCAGCAGCGCCTTGTCCAGGGTCGCCTGGCGATAGGCCTCGTCGGCGCCTTCCTTGAAGATCAGCAGCCCCGGCGCGATGGTGTTGACCCGGACGGTGGGCGCCAGGGCCTCGGCAAAGGACAGGGTCAGGTTGTGCAGGGCGGCCTTGGTGGCGGCGTAGCCGATATGGTTGCGGCTGCCGCGGGTGGCGCTGTCGTCGCCGATATGGATGATGTCGGCCCGGGGCGCGGCCAGCAGCAGGTCCTGCAGGCCCAGGTTGAGGTGGTAGGGCGCTTCCAGGTGCAGGCGATAGAGCAGCCGCAGATTGTCCAGGCCGTCTTCGGCCCAGACCGAGGCGTTGTGCACGATGCCGCGCAGCGCCGGATGGCGTTCATGCAGCTGCTGCAGCAGGATGTCGCGCTGCGCCTCTTCCGCCAGATCGACCTGATAGGCCTCGATCTCCAGTTCACGCAAGGGACCGGGATCGTCGCGATAGACGGCGATGACGGGTTGGCCCTCCGCCAGCAGCCGGCGGGTCAAGGCGAGACCGACGCGGCGATTGGCGCCGGTGACCAGAAGGGGGAGGGTTGCGGACATGAGGGTACCCGATCCTGATGAGCAAGGCGGCCAGAAGGCTGGCCGCGGCTATTGTACGCATTCGACGCGTCAGGATGCAGGCCGATCCGAGCGGGCCTAGCGGGCGCTGCCTCGCCAGTCGTTGGCCCGCGAGGCGTTGTGCAGCCAGCCCTTCAGTGCCCGGGTGATCAGCGGGATGAAGACGCAGACCATCACCGGGGTGAGGATCAGGGTGCTCAGCAGGATGCGCGGCAGCAACGGCAGATGGGCCAGGTAATCGCCGAAGGCGGCATTGAACAGCAGCGAGATGGGAAAGAACGCCAGCCAGACCGCGATGCTCTGCTTCCAGCGCGGCGGCGGCTGCAGACCGGCGCCGAACCAGTCGTCCATGCCCTGGGCACGCCGTGCCAGGGGCGCTTCGAACAGGCCCTGGCCGCGCTCCAGCCAGAGGCGCCGCGTCTCCGAGTGTTCCCAGGCGTCGAGGGTCTGGGGGCAGGCGAAGCGAAAGACGATCTGCACCAGGTTGTCGCCTGGAGGCGGGGTCAGGACCCCCGAACCGAGATAGCCGGGATGCCCGGTGGCCAGGGCTTCGCCTTCGCGCAGCCAGACCAGAAAGGCGTCGTATTGGCCAGCCGCGACGCGCCGCGCGATCATGAGGGTAACAGGCTGATTCATGCTCTAACTCCGGGCGATCGGGCCGGATAGGCCGGATGCCGTCACGCCGCCGGGTAGGCGGACAGGTGGCGAAGGCGCCTGGGGTGGCAGGCGGCGCTAGCATAACAAGCCTTGAGACCCTTGACTGCAGTCGGGGTTGCCAGCGGAGTCGTCTTGCTGACGGAGCGCCAACCCCGGCCGGGCCAGGCATACTGGGCGGGATTCCACGCAAGAGGTCCGTATGAAAGTCGCACTGTTGAATGGCTCGGTCTATGGCACTGCCGAAGATATCGCCCGCCAGGTGAAGGCGCGCCTGAGCGCGGCAGGCCATGAGGTCTGGCACCAGCCCAATGCCGATCTCGCCAGCCTGGAGGCCTTCGCGCCCGAGGCCCTGCTGGCCATCACCTCCACCACCGGCATGGGCGAATTGCCGGCCAACCTGGAATCCCTGTATTTCCAGCTGCGCGATCGGCTGCCGCCCTGGTCCGGACGACCCGGCGCGGTGCTGGCCCTGGGTGATTCCAGCTATGGCGACACCTATTGCGGCGGCGGCGAGCTGATGCAGGAATTGTTCGCCGAACTGGGGCTGCGCGAAGTGCTGCCCATGCTGCGCATCGATGCCAGTGAAACGGTCACGCCGGACGAAGACGCCGAGCGCTGGGTCGCCGAGGTCATCGCCGCCCTGGGCTGATCTTGCCCCGGCAGCAAAGCTGCTTTACCCACGCGGAGCGCGCCGCTGGGCCCTGTGCGCTGTCCTCGCCCCTTCGGCCTCGGTATCCTTGACGCCTGTCGAGGAGTTGAGAAGGAGCCCTGGGTGAATAGATATCTGCGCCTGGCTCTGGAGCTGTGCGGATTGGGCGCGCTGTGGGGTGTGGGTACCTGGCTGGCCACCTATTTCGCCTTGCCGGTACCGGGCGGCGTGGTGGGGCTGGCCATGCTGCTGGTGCTGCTGGCCGCGCGCATCGTCGAGCCCGAGTGGTTGCAGGGTGGCGTGCGCCTGCTGCTGGGGGAAATGCTGCTGTTCTTCATTCCCGCGCTGCTGAGTCTGCTCGACTACGGTCCGCTGCTGCGGCAGGAGGGCGTGCGCATCCTGCTGGCCATCCTGCTCAGCACCGTGCTGACCATGGTCGCGACCGCCTTGACCGTGGACTGGATGTTTCGCCGGCGAGGGCGTCGCGATGCTTGATCTGCCCGGACTCTTCTGGCTGCTGCTGACGGTGGCGGGCTATGGGGTGAGTCGGCTGCTCTATGCCCGGCTGCGCTGGTATGTGGTCAGTCCGATCATCTTCGTCACGGTGCTGCTTTATACCGCCACCCTCTGGCAGCAGGTGAGCTATGCCGAGTACGCCCACTACAGCCACTGGCTGATCACCCTGCTGGGGCCGGCGACGGTGGCCTTCGCCGTGCCGATCTGGCAGCAGAGACGCCTGCTGGCGCGCTACTGGCAGGCGCTGCTGGCCGGTCTCTGCGTCGGCAGTGGCGTGGCCATCGGCAGTTCCTGGCTGCTGGCCCGGCTGCTGCTGCTCGATGACCGGGTGCTGCTGTCCATGCTGCCGCGCTCCATCAGCACCCCCTTCGCCATGCCGATGTCCGCCACCGTGGGGGGCGTTCCCGAGCTGACCGCGGCCTTCGTGATGATCACCGGCCTGGGAGGCGCGATTCTCGGCAGCCTGCTGATCAAGCTGCTGCCGCTCAAGTCGGCGCTGGCCCGCGGTGCCCTGTTCGGCATGGGCGCCCACGGCGTGGGGACCAGCAAGGCCTACGAGGTCGGCCTGGAGGAGGGCACCGTGGCCGGCCTGGTCATGGTGCTGGCCGGCCTGAGCAATCTGCTCGGCGCCCAGCTGGTGCTCTGGCTGCTGCACGGCTAGTGCAGGGTGGCGGAAGGCGCGCCCAGTTGCGCCAGCCGCCGTCGCACCTGCTCGCGTTCGGCGTCGTCTTCGCTGATCAGCAGGGCGTGCTGCAGGTCGTAGCGCTCGGCCTGGGGGCAGTCGAGTTGGCGGTACAGATCGGCGCGCGCCAGGTGATCGATGACCCCGACCGTGCCCAGCTCGATGACCCGCTGGGCGTCCTTGAGCGCGGCCAGCGGCTGGTCGCCCTGGCGATGCAATTCCCGCAGATTGCGCGAGAGTCGCTGCATCATCTGCCGCGGACCGAGCGGCGCCAGATAGCTGGCCTGCAGTTGCGCGCTGGGCCCGAACTGATCCACCAGCAGTTGGCGGCAGTCGTTCATGTACAGGCGGCGACCGCCGAAGGGTTCGAGCAGATGATCCGCGCCCGGCACGCGCAAGAGGAAATGTCCGGGAAAGCCGATGCCCTGCAGGTCGATCTCCAGGCGTCGGGCCAGTTCCAGCGCCACCAGGGCGATCGACAGCGGCTGGCCGCGGCGCCGCGCCAGGACCTCGTCGAGCAGGGCGGCGGTAGGGTTCAGCGGCCACTCGGCCGCGCGAAAACCGGCATCGCACAGCTGCCGCAACAGGGCCTGGGCCCGCTCGGCGTGACTGGCATCGCCATCCAGGCTGGCGACCAGGTGCAGTGCCAGGTCGTCCAGCGAGTGCAGCAGGGCCGGGGGATCGATCTGTTCGTGGTGTTCGGCCGCGATCCACAGGGCGGCTTCCAGCAGCCGGGGATCGGACCGGTCCAGGCAGGCGAGGCAGGAAAGACGCGCGTCCACGGTAGACTCCAGAGCCCTCGCGGGCTTTTCCTCAGGTTTTAGCCTGCCAGCGCCGGGCCGTCCAGTCTGCGACAGTTGCGCACTGGCCGACGGTCCGGCTTCTCGCTATAAGAGCGACTGGTGCCAGGGCAACCTCGAAAACGGGAATTCCGGCATGGACGAATCTTCGAGTGGATATCTTCACCCGTATGGAGGGAGCAGCACGCCATGAAATGGGCAGACAACGGTCGCAAACGCATGCACGACGGGGCGAACTCCCTCGGCAACCTGCTGGTGGAAGGCTTCCACTATTTCGGTCTGTTCGCCATCGGCGCGGCCACGGCCTGGGCCTCGGTGCTGGCTTTCATCGGCATGCTCGACAAGGGCCAGGCGAGCATCGATGACATCCTGCTGCTCTTCATCTACCTGGAGCTGGGTGCCATGGTCGGCATCTACTTCAAGACCAATCACCTGCCGATCCGCTTTCTGCTCTATATCGCCATCACCGCCCTGACCCGCTACCTGATCGGTGACGTCTCTCATCATCGGCCGCCGGATGTCGGGCTGCTGTATCTCTGCGGCGGGATCTTTCTGCTGTCGCTTGCGGTGCTGGCGGTCCGCGTCGCCTCGAACAGGTTTCCTTCCAGCAAGTCGCTGGATGCGACGGGGGATGTGGTGGGCGAGGGCGCGGGCGACAAGTAGCCCGCGGCACCGCTATCCGCGGCTCATCCTGGCAGCGCAACTGGCCATGCCAGGCGTTGTTGCCGGGATCAGCCGCGGGCTGGCGCCTAGCGGTCCAGTGGCGCCAGCAGCTGGGCCAGGTCGCTTTCGGTCAGGCGCCAGTCGCCGCTGTTCTCGCTGAGGATGCCGGCACTCAGGCGCGCCTTTTCCTGCTGCAGCTGCTGGATGCGTTCTTCCAGGGTGCCGCGGGCGATCAGCTTGTAGACGAACACCGGACGATCCTGGCCGATGCGGTAGGCGCGGTCGCTGGCCTGCTGCTCGGCGGCCGGATTCCACCAGGGATCGAAGTGGATCACGGTGTCGGCTGCCGTCAGGTTGAGACCGCTGCCGCCGGCCTTGAGGCTGAGCAGGAACACCGGCACTTCGCCATTCTGGAAGCGCTGCACCGGGGTGCGCCGATCCCGGGTCTCGCCGGTCAGGGTGACGTACGGGATGCCGCGCTGGTCGAGATCGGCGGCGATGAGGTCGAGCATGCTGGTGAACTGGGAGAACACCAGGACCCGGCTGCCACCGGGGAGCAGGGCGTCGAGGCGCTCGTTCAGCGCCGCCAGTTTCGCCGAGGGCTTGGCCACGCTGGCGTCTTCGTTGGGCACCAGGCGCAGGTCGCAGCAGACCTGGCGCAGGCGCAGCAGGGCATCGAGGATCAGCAGCTGGCTGCGACCGATGCCCTGGCGGGCGATCTCGGCGCGGACGCGCTCGTCCAGCAACAGGCGCAGGTCTTCGTAGCGCTCGCGTTGCGCCGCGCTGAGTTCGACCAGTTGGACGATCTCGGTCTTGGGCGGCAATTCGCTGGCGACCCGCTGCTTGGTGCGGCGCAGCATGAAGGGTCGCACCCGTGTCTTGAGCGCCGTCAGGCGCTGCACATCGCCTTCGCGCTCCACGGGGATGCGATAGGCCTGCTTGAAGCCTTTCTCGTCACCCAGCCAGCCGGGCATCAGGAAGTGGAATTGCGACCAGAGTTCGCCCAGGTGATTTTCCAGCGGCGTGCCGGTCAGGCAGAGACGATGGCGGGCGCGCAGATGGCGCGCCGCCTGGGCGGCCTTGGTGGCGGCGTTCTTGATCGACTGGGCTTCGTCGAGCACCTGCAGGTGGAAGTCGTAGCCGGCCAGGCGCTCGGCGTCACGGGGCAGCAGGGCATAGGTGGTGAGCACCACGTCGTGCTCCGGAATCCGCTCGAAGCGGCTGCTGCGGGCGCTGCCCTGCAGGGTCAGCACGCGCAGGCCGGGGGCGAAGCGGGCGATCTCGTCCTGCCAGTTGGGGATCAGGCTGGTGGGCATGACGATCAGCGCCGGCGCGGTAAGGCGCCCGGCCGCCTGCTCGACGAGGATGTGCGCCAGGGTCTGCAGCGTCTTGCCCAGGCCCATGTCGTCGGCCAGGATGCCGCCCACCTCCAGTTCCCGCAGCGCCTGCAGCCAGGCCACGCCGTCGCGCTGATAGGGCCGCAGTTCGGCGTGCAGGGTGTCCGGCAGGACCACCGGCTCGGCGGCATAGCTGCGCAGGCGTTCGGCAAAGCTGCGCAGGCGCTCGCCGCCTTCCCACTCCAGCGGCAGGCGCTCGTCCAGCTCGGCCAGTCGCGCGGCGTCCAGGCGCGGCAGGCGCAGGGCACGGTCCTGGGTGAGGCGGTCGGTGGCATAGAGTTCACCGAGGATCTGCAGGATCGGCTTGAGCCGCCCTAGGGGCACGGCGACCCTTTGCACCCGACCCTGTTGGCCGGCCAGGCGCGGCGGCTCGATACGCAAGAGCACGGGTTCGTCGTCGGCGCGCTTGGCCAGCATCGCCGGTTCGTACTGGGAGGGCTCGCGCCGTATGGCGTCGATCAGCAGCGGAATCAGGCTGACGCGGCGCTGGCCCAGGCGGATGCCCAGTTCGACGTCGAACTGGCCGCTCGTGGCGGTCGCGTCCTGCACCTCTTCGAGATGCCCATACCAGCCTGCCACCGGTGTCAGGTCGAAGGTGAATTCGGGATGGGCCTCGATCTGCCAGCCGGCTTCGCGCAGGCCGGGAATGACCTGCTGCACGAATCTGAGCCAGGCTGGGTCGTCGGGGAGTTCGAACATCTCGCCACTGTCGTCGGGCAGCGCGGCGCTGCGCCGGGTCGCCAGGCGCAGGCCGTGGTCGAGCAGCGTCTGCCGCCAGCGCTGTTCGGCCGGCAGCTGGCGCGCGGGATAGTCGGCCTCCGGAGTGCGCGGCGGCGCCCCGAACAGTCGCCGCGAGCCATAGGCGAAGGCCAGGGCGGCGCGATGGCGCACCGTGGGTCTCATCTTGCCGATGTGGCGGTCGTAATCGATCTGGGTATGGCTGCCAAGGGTCAGGACCGGGCGGGGCAGCTCCGGATGGGCGACCGGCGTGGCCGGCAGGGCGGCCTCGCTGCGTTGCAGCCGCTCGAGTTCGATGAGGGCGGCGGCGGCATGCTTGCAGTTGCGGCCGACCGGGCAGGTGCAGCGGGCGTCGACCCGCCAGGCGGTCTCGCCCGCGCGCAGGCTGATCGCCTGCCGATAGGCCGGTCCGGCCGGGCTGTGGCATTCGGCATAGAGCTGGCCCTTGGCGGCCGAGCGCAGCTGCACCAGGCCGTCGAGCGCCAGCCGCCGGCCGCGCTCGTAGTTGCGCTCCGTGAAGGCGCCTTTCCAGTCCTGCCACTTGAGCCGTTCGAAACGTAACGCCATCGTTCACCCAGGCTGTTCGTACCAAACCGGCTATTCTGCCACAGTCCGCCAGGCGCCCGCCGGACTCCCTTGACCTATGTGAGAATGAGAATATAGTGCATTTAAATGGGTGGGGAGCGAGACGATGCGTGAACAGCCGTTGACCAGCGTAGCCCTGATCGATGCCAGTCGCCTGGAAGCACGGCGGGAAGGGCGCTTGCGCGCGCTGCAGCGCGGCATCCTCATCGGCTGCAGCCTGGGTGTCCTGGGCGCTGCGGCCCTGCACCTGGCCTATCTGGCCGCTGGCGGTCGCTAGGGCTGCCTGACCTCGATCCGTCCAGAAAAAAGCCCCGCACAGGGGCCTGTGCGGGGCTTTGTCTTCAGCACCGGTTGAAAACCGGTGGCGGGGGTCAGACCAGCAGGTCGCCCACGCGGTACATCTTCATGGTGTTGGTGCCGTCACGCTTGGTGTAGCTGTCGCCCTTGGTCAGGATGACCCAGTCGCCGTGCTCGACGATGCCGCGCTTGAGCAGCTCGTCCACCGCGGCCTGGCTCACCTTGTTCGCCGGCATGGTGGTCGGGTCGAAGGGGATGGTGTGCACGTTGCGGAACAGCGCGGTGCGGGCCTGGGTGGCGCGGCTGGACGCGAAGGAGAAGATCGGCACCGAAGAGCGCAGGCGCGACATGATCAGCGGGGTGTAGCCGGTGTCGGTCAGGCTGATGATGGCCTTCACGCCGGGGAAGTGGTTGGCCACATAGATGGAGGCCAGGGCGATGCTCTCGTCCCAACGGGTGAAGGTATGGCCCAGGCGGTGGCTGGACAGCTTGCTGGTGGGCTGCTTCTCGGCACCGACGCAGACGCGCGCCATGGCCTTTACCGCTTCCACCGGATACTGGCCGGCGGCGCTCTCGGCGGAGAGCATCACGGCGTCGGTGTTGTCCAGCACGGCGTTGGCCACGTCGGAGACTTCCGCGCGGGTCGGCATGGGGCTGCTGATCATCGACTCCATCATCTGGGTCGCGGTGATCACCGCCTTGTTGAGGCGCCGAGCGTGGGAAATGATGCGCTTCTGGATGCCCACCAGCTCGGCGTCGCCGATTTCCACGCCCAGGTCGCCCCGGGCCACCATCACGGCGTCACTGGCATGGATCAGGCCATCCAGGGCTTCGTCGTCGGCCACGGCTTCGGCGCGCTCGATCTTGGCCACCAGCCAGGACTTGCCACCGGCGGCTTCCATCAGGCGACGGGCTTCGTGCATGTCTTCGGCATCGCGCGGGAAGGACACGGCCAGATAGTCGACCTCCATGGAGGCGGCCAGCTTGATGTCTTCGCGGTCCTTGTCGGTCAGCGCCGGAGCGGTGAGGCCACCGCCACGACGGTTGATGCCCTTGTGGTCGGACAGCGGGCCGCCGATCAGGGTGGTGCAATGCAGTTCGGTGGCGGTCATGCCTTCCACGCGCAGGACCACGCGGCCATCGTCCAGCAGCAGTTCGTCACCCACGCGGCAGTCGGTGACCAGGCCCGGGTAGTCGATGCCGACCACCTCTTCGGTGCCTTCGGTGCGCGGATGGGCGATGGACAGGCGGAAGGGATCGCCGACCTTGAGTTCGATGCGCTTGTTGACGAACTTGGCGATGCGGATCTTCGGACCCTGGAGGTCGCCGAGCAGGGCGACATGGCGACCGTGCTTGGCGGCGAGATCCCGTACCAGCTGACCACGAGCCCGGTGCTCGTCGGGCGTTCCATGCGAGAAGTTCAGGCGGGCGACGTCGATGCCGGCGATGATGAGCTGCTCGAGGACTTCCGGAGAATTGCTGGCCGGGCCCAGGGTGGCGACGATCTTGGTACGGCGATAAATCATGCAGTCTTTCCTTTAGCGGATTGCAACCATGAGTCGGCGCCTTAGCGCCGAGTCGACGTAGAACACGGAGCGCACCTCATTGTAGCGCTGTCGCGTGGCCAGCACATGACGGCTTTTCGCAGCTTGGTCACACCAATGGTCGTTTGTCCTCAAGAAGCGGGCCCCCGCGCCGATCTAGCGAGCAGGAGGACTTTCCATGCGCCCTTATCTCTGCCTGTTCCTGCTGCTCGGCCTCACCGGCTGTACCAGCGTCTCGATGAATTCCTATCTGGATGCCGCCTATAAATCCTATAGCGAAGGCGACTGCAACAATGCCTTGCTGCAGATATCCCAGGCTGAACGCAAGGGGCGGGCACGGCCCTGGCTGCAACCGGAATTTTCCATGCTGCGCGGCCAGTGTCTGGAGCAGCAGCAACTGTACGCCGACGCGGTCCAGACCTATCGTTTCATCCAGGTCCGGTTTCCGGCCAGCGAATACGCCTATCGGGCCCAGGCCCGACTGGACACCCTGCGCCAATTGGGGCTAGATGGCGGAACGGCCGTTGCGACGCCCCAACCGGTGCGAAAACTACCGCAGCGCTGAGCTTTCCAGGACGTTGTCGGTAAAGTGGCTTTACCGTGTGCAGGATGAATCGCACCATGACTCAGAATCGTCGTATCGAGCGCCACCAGCTGCCTTACTACCTGAAGGTGTTCAACCGCTTTACCGACAAGCCCATGGGCTACATCGGCAACATTTCCCGCGAGGGGCTGCTGATGATCAGCCAGCTGCCCATGCTGGTGAACGCGCGCTTCGAACTTCGGCTGAAGATTCCGGGGCAGGACGGTCAGCTGCATTTCGTCGACTTCGACGCCCGCTGCCAGTGGAGTCATGAAGACGTGACCCCGGGCAACTACGATTCGGGCTTCAGCGTCGCCGAGCCGCCGGCCGAATTCGCCGAATTGATCGACGTGCTGCAGCACTACTTCACCTTCGGCCGCCTCTCTCAGTCGGCGGCCTGATCCGGGTCACCGGCATTCCATAGCTGCAGCAGGCGGGTCTGCAGATCCGCCGTGGCGCCGGCCGCCAGCCAGCGGACGGGTCTTCGCTCCAGCCGCGCGGCCAGCCGCTCGCCCTGGATCCGGGCCTGCCAGGCGTCGGCATAGCGGCGCGCATCGCGCCAGCTGCGGATGTCGTCGGGTTCCGCCACCTGCTGTCGTGCGGTGTCGACCAGCCAGAGCTGCAGCCCGCGCCGGGCCAGATCCAGACGGCCGAGCCAGACCGCCAGCTCTTCATCCAGCGGTGCCGCCACCACCAGGACACTGCCCGGGCGCGCCTGACGGCAGAGCCGTGCCAGCGCTGCCCTGAGATCGCTCACCGCACCTGACAGCCGCACCGGCAGTTCGGCTGGCGTCAGGCGGCAAGCAGCCCTGCCTGCCGCCAGCAGCCGCAGCTCGGGACCGAGACCATAGAGCCACAGCTCATTGCCACTGGCCGCCAGGGCCTGCCCGAAACCCAGCACCTGGTGGTGGTCGCCTGACCGCTCGGGCTGTCCTCGTCCCTGCTCGGCCGGGCTGGCGATCAGCAGGTGCAGGGGGGTATCCGCGCGCAGGCGTGCCCTGGAGGCCAGCGCGGCGAGCGGCGGATGCTCACCACTCTCCCGCCGGCGCCGGCGGGCGTTCAGCCGCCCCATAACGCTCAGCCCCAGCAGCAGCAGGGCACCCGCCGCCGGCAGGCCCTGCCAGCGCAGGGGCGCCAGTCCGCCCAGGATCAGACTGAGCAGCGCCAGGGCGACCAGCGCCAGAGGCAGGCAGCGCTGGATCATGGGCGCGGTGCCGGACACTGTCCCAGCAGCTTGAGGATCTGGCCGTCCAGGCTGTCACCCTCGAATTCGCGTTCAGGCGTCAGCCGCAGCCGCGGCCGCAGCACGGCGGGCAGCAGGCTGCGCACATCCTCGGGCGTCACGCTGTCGCCACCGCGCAGAAAGGCCTGTGCCTGGGCCAGGCGCAGCAGGGCCTGACCGGCGCGCGGTCCGGCGCCCTGTTCGAAGGCCGGCCATTCCCGGGTGAGACGGATCAGGCGCACGGCATGCTCCAGGACCGGCTCCGCAACCGGCAGGCCGGCCACCAGTCGCTGCAGCGCCGGCAGATCCCGCGCCTGCAGCAGGGGGCGCAGCGCCGCCGCTTCCAGGGGGTCGCCCTGACCCTGCTGCACGGCCTGGCGCAGGGCGGCCAGTTCCTGGCCTTCCGCCGGCCACTCCAGACGCAGTTGCACCAGGAAGCGATCCCGCAGCGTCAGTGGCAGCTCGCTGCCGGGGGGGCGGGTGGCGATCACCATGAAGGGCGCCGGCAGGGGCACCAGGCGACCGCCCAGACTCAGTTGGCGGCCCTGCAGGGCGTCGTCCAGCAGCTGGAGGACCGCCGGTGGCGCCCGATGCAGGTCTTCGAGCAGGACCAGGGAATTGAACAGTGGCCCGCGGCGCAGACGGGCACTGTCGCTGCCGACGTCCGTGACGATTTCGCCGGCCACCTCGGCAGGGGTCAGGGCCGGATGGCCGTGCAGCCGGGCGAAACCGGCATCCAGGCTGGCCGCCAGGGCGCGGGTCAGCAGCGTCTTGCCGGAGCCGGTGGGACCTTCCAGCAGCAGGTGACCGCCGGCCAGCAGGGTGGCGAGCAGTCCGTCCACGGCAGCGTCCTGCTGTGGCAGCACCTTGAGCAGGGCCTGCCGCAGGGCCTGCAGGCGGGTCAGGGCGCGGGCCTTGACGCCGGTGTCGCCAGCGTCCACCGGAGTGGCGTCAGGAGGGGAACTGTCGGTCATCGCAAGTCCTCGGGAGCGGGGGGCGCACGGCCAGGTGCAACAGGCGCAGCTGGACGATGCGGCGGGTGAAGGCGCGAGCGGAGAGGCGCGCCGGGCTGGGGCGCATCGCCTCGCCCACTGCGCGGGTGCTCAAGCCGCTTAGACGCGCAAGATATTGCCAGCGCTCGGCCACGCCCTGCTCGGCGAGTTCGGGGCGGCGGCGGTGCACCTCGCGCTGGACATCGCGCTGCAGGGTGGCGATCAGTTCCGGCCAGCGTTGGGCATCACGCCGTGGCGCCGGATTCTGCCGGCGGCGTCTCAGCCAGATCCCTGCCGCCAATGTCAGCAGTCCAAGGGCCAGGCCATAGCGTTGCAAGGCGTCCAGCCACAGGGGGAGCGGTGGCGCCGGGGCGATCAGGGTTACCGGCGCGCCCTGGGTGAGGTACCACAGCAGCCAGGCATTGTCGTATTGGGCGAGATGGGCGTTGCTCCAGAGGTCGCTGTCCGACAACAGGGTCACGCTGCCATCGCCCCAGGGCAGCATCAGCATATGGGTGGCGCTGGCGCTGCTGGCCCAGGCCACCGCCTGATCGCCGACATCGAACAGATGGCGACTGTCGTCGAAGCCGAGGTAGGCGGGGGCGTCGTCCTCGGCGAGATAGAGTTGGGTCAGGTTGGGCCACAGGGGCAGCGCCATGATCGGTGGGGCGGCGCCGCCCAGTTCGCGGGTCGCCATGGGACGCACGCCCAGGGTCGCGCTGAGCGCCAGGGTGCTGTCATCGGCGACGGCCACCAGCCTGCCGCCCGCCTCGACCCAGTCCAGCAGCGCCTGGGCCTGAGCCTCCGCCAGGGGCGGGTTGCCGGCCAGCCAGAACCTGACGTCCTCGGGCGGTAATTCGCCGAGCTGCTCGGGTTGGCCGCGCTGCACCCGGCTGCCAAAGTGCTGCAGGTAAGCTGCCGCCAGGACCTGGGGATCGCTGCTGCGGGTGGTCGCGGCGAGTTGGGTGGCGAGCTGGCGCGCGGTCCGGCTGTCGAGTCCCTGATGGGTCAGGCGCAGGCTGGCCGGGCCGCTGTCGGTCTGCGGCGGCAGGGGGCAGGACAGCGGCTCCTGCTGGGCCAGACAGGCCAGCGACAGGGTCAGCGCCCAGACGGCGGCGCCCAGGCGTACGCCGATACTTCGGCACCTGGAGCGAACGGAGAGCCGATCGACTGAACGCATGGGAAGGTGGGATACGCGGGAGACGGACGCCAGAGCCTAGCGGGTGCGGGCGCCCGGGAGCAAGGCGCGCGACGATGCTAGACTGCGCCGATTCAAGGGGAGGGCGGTGTGACGCAAAGTATCTTCTGGTACGACTTCGAGACCACGGGCGTCGATCCACGGCGGGATCGTCCGCTGCAGGTGGCCGGAGTGCGTACCGATCTGGACCTCAACGAAATCGAAGCGCCGCTCAATCTGCATTGCCAGCTGAGCGAGGACGTCCTGCCCCATCCGGCAGCCTGCCTTGTCACCGGTATCCTGCCTGCCACCCTGCAGCGCCTGGGGCTGCGCGAGCGGGACTTCGTCCAGCGTCTGCATGAGGAGCTACGGCGCCCCAACACCTGCAGCGTCGGCTACAACAACCTCAGATTCGACGACGAAATGGTACGGCACAGCCTGTACCGCAACTTTCACGACCCCTATGCCCGCGAGTGGCAGCAGGGCAACAGTCGCTGGGATGTGCTTGGCCTGATTCGGGCGCTCTATGCCTTTCGCCCGGAAAGCCTGGACTGGCCGCAGGACGAGCAGCGCGTTTCCCTGCGCCTGGATCGCCTGACCGTCGCCAATGGCATCGAACACGCCCAGGCCCATGACGCCCTGGCGGATGTCCGCGCGACCCTGGCGCTGGCGCGCCTGGTCAGGCAGCGGCAGCCAAGGCTCTATGACTATCTCTGGACGCAACGCCAGAAAAAGGCGGCGCTGGCGCGCATTCGTCTGCTCGAACCCCTGTTGCATGTCTCGGGACGCTTCAGCGCCGAGCGGCATTTTCTCGCCCCTGTCCTGCCGCTGGCCTGGCATCCGGTCAATCGCAATGCCTTGATCGTCTGCGACCTCGGCCTGGCGCCGGAGCCGCTGCTGGACCTGGACGTCGAGACCCTGCGCGAACGCCTCTATACCCGGCGGGATGCGCTGGCCGAGGGTGACCTGCCGGTGCCGCTCAAGCTGGTACAGGTCAACAAGTGTCCGATTCTGGCGCCCTTCAGCGTCTTGCGTCCGGCGGACACGGAACGGCTGCACTTCGATCTGGCGGCCGTCTGGCGCCGCGTCCGCCAACTGCTCGACCAGCGTGCGACCTGGCAACCCAAGGTGCAGGCGCTCTATGCCGAGGCATCCGGATTGGCCGCCCAGGAGCTGGAGGCCGAAGCACGGCTGTACGACGGCTTCATTGCCGCCGAAGAACGGCAACTCTGCGACCAAGTTCATCAATGTCCGGCCGAGCAACTTGGCAGTCGCGCCTGGCCCTTTCGGGATGAGCGACATCCAGAGCTGTTCTTTCGCTATCGGGCGCGCAACTTTCCCGAGTTGCTGACGGCGGAAGAAGAGGCTCGTTGGCGACAATTCTGTCGGCAGCGTCTGCTGGGTGAAGAGCAACAAGGTCATATGACCTGCACGCAGTTCCTCACCCTGACCGAACAATTGCGGCGGGAAGTCCCGGTTGATCAGGTGCCGATTCTCGAGGCTTGGTCCGCTCATGTTCGAGCGGTGATGCAGCGATTGGATCGGGCGGTTGCCTGAAGTCGCAAAAGCCGGATACCGAGCCGAGACGCTTGTTAACCAAAAAAGAGTGGCAAGCAGCAGGGTCGGACGGACGCTATCCGACCGCGGTTTAAGCAGGGGGCAGGTGAAGGAGAAGTATTGCTCCGGAGATGAAAGCGCTTCGGGTACTGTGGTGCGGGGTATCGATAACAGCGAGCGGTTACCAGGCCTTACCTGGCTCCGCGCCTGGCAGGCTGCGGTAAACGCCTGCCAGGCGGGCAAAAAAAAACGCCGGCTGGCCGGCGTTCTTCTGATCAATCCAGCAGCGTTGCCCAGGATTCGACGTCGTCCGAACCCCATTTGGCTTTCCACTCTTTCAGCGTCTTGTGGTTGCCACCCTTGGTTTCAATCACTTCGCCATTGTGCGGATTCTTGTATTGCTTAACTTTGCGCGCGCGCTTGGGCGTACTGCCACTGCTGGCCTTGGGAGTACGCGCCTGGCGAGCGGGCTTGGCTTCGGTATCGAGAATGCCGATGATGTCGCGCAGGGATTTCTGATACTCGCCCATCAAGGTGCGGAGTTTCTTTTCGAATTCCAGCTCGCGCTGCAGTTTGTCGTCTTCTTGCAGCGACTTCAGGCGCTCCTGCAGTTCCTTGATGGCTTCTTCGGTCTGGCGGTATTCATTGATGAGCGACATAAACGGCCTTTGTTCTGAGTGATGCAGAGATGAAAGTCTGCATCGATCATAGATTGGCTATCGGGATAAGTAAACGGTTCGCCTGACAGATCGATAATTGCAGCCAGTTTCGTCGCAACAGCGAAGTTGTCGAATGCGCGCAACTTTCGGCAGGGCATTGGCGGAACTTGTCTGGTCTTACTTGTCCTTTGCAAAGTCTTTACCCCAGCTCTACCGTCGCGCGCTATGGCGCCTTGCGCCGCTCGACGCTGCCGGCGACTGCGCCTAGAATGCAGCCCCTTTTCGTTCGAGGTTGTGCTATGCAAACGTTTCGTCTGGTGATCGCCTGTCCGGACGGGGTAGGTATCGTGGCCAAGGTCAGCAACTTCCTGGCGACCTATAACGGCTGGATTACCGAAGCGAGTCACCATTCGGATACGGAGAGTGGCTGGTTCTTCATGCGCCATGAGATCCGCGCCGATTCACTGCCCTTCGATCTGGCCGGCTTCAGTCAGGCCTTCGCGCCCATCGCGCGGGAATTCTCCATGCAATGGCGGATCACCGATTCGGCCCAGCGCAAGCGCGTGGTGCTCATGGCCAGTCGCGAATCCCACTGCCTGGCCGACCTGTTGCACCGCTGGCACAGCGGCGAGCTGGATTGCGAGATCCCTTGCGTCATCTCCAACCACGACACCCTGCGCAGCATGGTCGAATGGCACGGCATTCCCTTCTTCCATGTGCCGGTTGACCCCGCCAACAAGCAGCCGGCCTTCGACGAGGTCTCGCGGCTGATCGATCAGCACCAGGCCGATACCGTGGTCCTGGCGCGCTACATGCAGATCCTGCCGCCGGATCTCTGCGCGCGCTATGCCCACCAGGTGATCAACATTCACCACAGCTTTTTGCCGTCCTTCGTCGGGGCCAAGCCCTATCACCAGGCGGCCCAGCGCGGCGTCAAGCTGATCGGCGCCACCTGCCACTACGTGACCGAAGAGCTGGATGCCGGGCCGATCATCGAGCAGGACGTGGAGCGCGTCAGCCACCGGGACAACGTCGAAGACATGGTGCGCCTGGGCAAGGACGTCGAGAAGATGGTGCTGTCCCGCGGCCTGAGATACCACCTGCAAGAGCGGGTCATGGTCCATGGCAACAAGACCGTCATCTTCGACTGACCGCGAACGGCCAGCGGCGGCGCCCGGTACCGCGGCGCCACCACCGCGCCTGGGCGAGGGCTGTCTGGCGCGCTATGACCTGCAGGCCATGACGGAGGAGGGCGGCGCCGACTTCAGTGCCGCCGCCGCGCTCTGGCAGCAACTGCAGGCACGGCAAGAGCACGAGGACGCCGCAGCGGACGCCCCGGACAGCGGGGATACGGACTCGACTCAGAGGTCCTGAGCGGTGGCCTCGGCGCTGGTCTTGGCCTTGAGATCGGCGATCTTGCGGACCTCGGAGGCGAACACCTCGTCCTGCACGGTCGGCCGTTTCTTCCAGGGTTTGCGGTCGGGCTTGGGTTGAGCGGCGTAGGTGACGATTTCGCCACCGTAGACATCCTGATAGCGCTGGGCCTGGCGTTCCAGTTCAGCGCGAAGTTGATCTTTGGTCACGGGTTCGATCTTGTTCGAGTGTCGCGAGAGGCGAGCGGTCGTCAGGGCCGCTCGGAGCCGGTGCGCAAAGGGCGCGGCTGCGGAGTCTAGCCGCCGCGAGGTGCTTTGCCTATCCCACCCGATCCAGGATGCGCATGGACAGGTCGATGGCCTTGACGTCCTTGGTCAGGGTGCCGATGGAGATGTAGTCGACACCGGTCTGGGCGATGCCGAGCAGGGTGTCCTGGTTGACGCCACCCGAGGCCTCCAGCTTGGCCCGGCCGGCGGTCAGGGCCACCGCCGTGCGCATGTCGGCCAGGCTCAACTCGTCCAGCATGACGATGTCCGCGCCGGCGCTCAGGGCCTGTTCCAGCTCCTGCAGATTTTCCACCTCGACCTCCACCGGACGCCCCGGCGCCAGTTGCCGGGCGGTGGCCACGGCCTGGGCGATACCGCCACAGGCGGCGATGTGGTTTTCCTTGATCAGGAAGGCGTCGAACAGGCCGATGCGGTGGTTGTAGCAGCCGCCGCAGGTGACCGCGTACTTCTGGGCGCGGCGCAGACCGGGCAGGGTCTTGCGGGTATCCAGCAGCCTTACGGAGGTGTCCTGCACCAGGTCGGCATAGTGCCGGCAGCGGGTGGCGGTGCCGGACAGCAACTGCAGGAAGTTCAAGGCGCTACGCTCGCCGGTGAGCAGGGCGCGCGCGGGGCCCTGGAGTTCGAACAGGACCTGGTCGGGCGCGACCCGCTCGCCGTCGGCCACCTGCCAGCGGACCTCGACCGCGGGATCCAGCACCCGGAACACCTCGTCGACCCAGGCCGTGCCCGCCACCACTGCGGCCTCGCGGGTGATGATCCGCGCCCGGGCCTGCTGGTGAGCGGGGATCAGACCCGCCGTGAGATCACCACTGCCGACGTCTTCGCGCAATGCGGCTGCGACGTTTTCGGTGATGACCTGGGCGAGATCGGCAGAGGTGGCGCTGGACATGAACGGACTCCGGTAGGGATAGCGGCGGACGCGCGGGCAACTTTAGGGGAGGTTGACGATCTGAGATAGACAACGTTGAGTTATTCTAAGGGCAGGCGCTGACAGACAGGTGCCTTGTGAACCCTGTCATGTACTGTGCAGATGCCGATTGGTCGATGCCTTAGCAAAGCAAATAATGGCACATCGACAACGTTTCACCTCGCGGCCAGGGCGGCCAACGTTGTTCAATGCTCCTGTAGTGGAACGCGATTCAGCCGAACGCAAGAACGGTTGTGGGAGGCGGTGGTGCAGAACGACGTAAACGTAGTTCATTTCAAGGCGCTCGGGGAATCTTCTTCCCGATTGCCTGCAGTGCTTTTACCGGTCAGGGATCGCGCCGCTCAGCGACTCAATGCCTCCTTGCAGCAGCTGTTCGACAACGCCGACGACGCGCTGTTTGAAATGGCGGATCGCGCCGGTAGCAACCAGGAACAGAGCCTCTATTTCGAAGCGATGCGCGATCTGCGTCTCCGGCGTAAGACTATCGAGCGCAGCTTTCTCCAGCAGTATTTCGAGCGTTTCGCCGCGCTGAACAATCTGGTCGGCAGCAAGCCGGAGATGCGCCTGGACAGCGTCTCCTACGAGGACCTCAGCCTGGTGCAGAACGATGCGCTGGAAGAGAGCGTCGCCGTGGATACCATGGTGGCCAAGGCGCTCAGCAACAACGCCATGGCCATCAGTCACCTGACCATCAGATTCAATACCCAGCTGTCGAGCAAGCTGGACGACTCGACCCATCCGCTGGGCCCGCGCCGCCTGTGCGAGGCCTTCGTCGAAGCCTGTCGCGATCTCGACACCGACATCAAGGTCAAGCTGATCATCTACAAGCTGTTCGAGCGTTTCGTGCTCAACGGGCTGGGTCAGCTGTACGCGGAATCCAATCGGCAGCTGGTCGACGCGGGCGTACTGCCCCAGCTCAAGGCCATCCCTCAGCAGGTGCCGAGCCGCTCGGCCAAGGGCTACAGCGGACGCACCCCGGCCCACGTCAACAGCGAAGACGATGGCCAGGAGCTCTTTGGCACTCTGCAGGGCCTCCTGGCCCAGCTGCGCACGCCGGGCAGCGCCACCCTGGGTGGCGGCATGGCGGTCGATGAGGGCGCCGCGACCGGTGATGGCCAAGCCATCACCAGCTACGACCTCATGCGGCTGCTGTCGCACCTGCAGCAGCAGATTTCCGGCCAGTCCCTGGAAGGCTATGACCTCAAGGCGCAACTGGGGGTGGCCCTGGGTCGCATCAGCGAGCGCTCGGGTCGAAAGCGCGTGGTGGGGCAGGTCGACGAAGACGTCATCAATCTGGTGGCGATGCTGTTCGAATTCATTCTCGACGACCTCACCCTGCCGGATTCGCTCAAGGCGCTGATCGCTCGCCTGCAGATTCCCATGCTGAAGGTCGCGGTCCTCGACAAGACCTTTTTCAGCCGTGGCAGCCATCCGGCCCGGCGGCTGCTCAACGAGATCGCCGCCGCCTCCCTGGGCTGGGGCGAGCAGAGCGATCTGCAGCGCGATGGCCTCTATCAGAAGATCGAGCAGATCGTGCAGCGCCTGTTGTCCGACTTCGTCGACGATCCGGAGATCTTCGCCGAGCTGCTGGCCGACTTCATGGCCTATGTCAGTGACGAACAACGGCGCAGCGAATTGCTCGAGCAGCGCACCCGCGACGCCGAGGAAGGCCGGGCGCGCGCCGAGATCGCCCGCTTGCAGGTCGAGCACGTGCTGAGTCAGCGCCTGCAGGAGCACCCGTTGCCGGCCGCCGTGCAACGCGTCCTGCGCGAGGCCTGGAGCCAGGTGCTGCTGCTGACCTGCCTGAAGCAGGGCTACGACTCCAGCGAATGGCGCGCAGCGCTCAAGACCATGGACGATCTGATCTGGAGCATCCAGCCGCACCACGACGTGGCGTCCCGCCAGCGTCTGCTGGAAATGGTACCCGGCCTGCTCAAGGCGTTGCGGGAAGGCCTGGCCAGCGCGGCCTTCGATCCCTTCTCCACCTCCGAATTCTTCACCGAACTGGAATCCCTGCACGTCCAGACCTTTCAGCAGACCCGTCCCGAGCTGGCGGATGCGGCAGCGGACACCGCGAGCGTGGCACCTGCCTCGCCTGCTGCCGAGGAACCCTTCGAGCTGCCACGCGCAAGCGAGCGGATCACCGGGCTGACCAGCGACTCCCTGGAGTGGGTGGATGCCCTTTCGGTAGGCGCCTGGCTGGAGATCCAGGACGTCGAGCAGAAGCTGCGCTGCAAGCTGGCCGCGGTCATCCGGCCCATGGGGCGCCTGGTGTTCGTCAATCGGACCGGCATGAAGGTGCTGGATCGCACCCGCGAGGAACTGGCGCTGGATTACCAGGAAGACCGGGTACGGCTGCTGGACGATGCCTTGCTGTTCGACCGGGCCATGACCTCGGTGATCGGCAACCTGCGGGGCCAGTCGCCCTCCTGAGGTCGCTGCGACACAAAAAAGCCGTCCCTCGGGACGGCTTTTTTCATGCCTGGGCCAGGGGCCTAATGCAGTTTGAGGCGCGGCTCGGTCTTGCGTCTAAGGTGATCGCCGGCAAACAGCGCCAGGGCGCGCAGCGGGCCATAGAGGGCCACCTGGTGCATCCGGTAGAGCGAGACATAGAAGGTCCGCGCCAGCCAGCCTTCCAGGGTCAGACTGCCGAGGGCACCGCCCATGAGATTGCCCACCGCGCTGAAGCGCGACAGCGAGATCAGCGAGCCGTAGTCCTTGTAGACGTAGTCGGGCAGCGGCTTGCCTTCCAGGCGCGCCTTGAAGGTCTTGACCAGCAGGGAGGCCTGCTGGTGGGCGGACTGGGCGCGCGGCGGCACGGTACGGGTGTCGCCGGGGGTCAACGGGCAGGCCGCGCAATCGCCCAGGGCGAAGACGTTCGGATCACGGGTGGTCTGCAGCGTCGAGTTGACCACCAGCTGGTTGATGCGGTTGGTCTCGAGGCCCGCCAGGTCCTTGAGAAAGGCCGGGGCGCGGATACCGGCGGCCCAGACCCTGAGACTGGCCGGGACGAATTCGCCTGCGGTCTGCAGGCCGTCGGCGCGGACCTCCTTGACCGCCGAGCCGGTCAGCACCCGCACGCCGAGCTTTTCCAGGGTGCGATGCGCCTGGCCGGCGATCCGTTCGGGCAGGGCCGGGAGGATGCGCGGACCGGCTTCGACCAGGGTGATGCGCAGGTCTTCGGGGCGGATGCGATCCATACCGTAGGCCTGCAGCTCTTCGGCGGCGTTGCGCAATTCGGCCGCCAGCTCCACGCCGGTGGCACCGGCGCCGACGATGGCCACCTCGATGAATTCACCCGGCTGTTCGCTGACATGGGCGCGCAGGTAGTGGGTCAGCAGTTTGCGATGGAAGCGTTCGGCCTGGGCCCGGGTGTCGAGGAAGATGCAGTTTTCCGCGGCGCCCGGCGTGCCGAAATCGTTGGTGGTGCTGCCGATGGCCAGTACCAGGGAGTCATAGCCGATCTCTCGTTCCGGGACCAGGACGGCGCCGTCGTCCTCGATGGCGGCCAGTTGCACCTTGCGGCGCTCGCGATCCAGGCCGGTCATGCGTCCGAGCTGGAATTCGAAGTGGTTCCACTTGGCCTGGGCGACATAGCTCAGTTCGTCTTCGGTGGAGTTGAGCGAGCCGGCGGCCACCTCATGCAGCAGCGGTTTCCACAGGTGGGTGGCATTGGCGTCGATCAGCACGATCTGCGCCTGATCGCGCTTGCCCAGGCTACGGCCCAGGCGGGTAGCCAGTTCCAGGCCGCCGGCGCCGCCGCCGACGATAACGATGCGATGGGTCATGGAGAGCACTCATAGAGAAGGAAAGCGTGAGCCGGACCGGGCGCGTCGCCGCGTGCGGGCGCAGTCCCGGGCCGGTAAGAATCTGGGGTCGTCGAAGCGCGCGAATCGAGACATCTAGCAAGGAAGATGGGCGAAATGTCGTGACTTTCAAGGTAAGCGGCCTGCATCTGCTCTGGCAGGGACGTCTGCGGCGACGAGAGGTAGCGCTAGTTTAACCGGGCTGGCCCGGCCATTCGACCCTAGGGAAACTGGGGTCAATCCAGGACCTCCAGCCGATCGCCCAGGCGAATGATGCCGCTTTCCAGGACCCGGGCCGTGAGACCGCCGTGGCCGCGCATGGCCTGGAAGGTCCCTGGCCCGAGGCGTTCTTCCAGGCGCGCGCAGGGCTGGCACCAGCCGGTGGTCTCCAGCACCGCCTGGCCGATGCGAAAGCGCCGATTCTTCAGGCTGAACAGATTGATCCCGGCAACGGCCAGATTGCGGCGCAGGTCGGCGGGCGCGACCGCCTTGCCGATCAGTGCGGCCACCACCGGCAGGTGTTCCCACTGGATCAGGGTGACCTGGCGCTGGTTGCGCGGGGTGGGACGGGCGTGATCGCCGGTCAGACCGGCGTCACGCCGGGCCTCCACCGCATCGATCTCGACCATGGGTGCGCGGGAGGCGGGTCGCACGCCGATCCAGCGCACCTCGCCGGACTGGGGGACGTGGGCGAGCAGTTCTTTGAGGGGGATCATGGGGCTCCTCGACGCGATGGTGGTGCCAATCCGAGCGGTAGGGCAGGATAGCGGCCTCGATAGACCGTTCAAGAGAGGATGCCATGCGCGCTGGAGTTCTGGCGTTGTTGCTGTCGTGTCTGCTGCTGCCCCTGACCGCCCTGGCGCTCGAGCCGGGTGAGCGGGTGGCGCCCTTCACCCTGCTCGATCAGCGTGACCAGCCCTATACCTTCGACGACCAGCTGCAGGTCCTGCTGGTGGCGCGCAGCATGAGCGGCTCGGGGCTGGTCAAGGAAGCCATGCGCGATCAGCCGGCAAACTATATCGACGGCAGCCGGGTGGCCTACATCGCCGACATCAGCAGCATGCCGGCAGCCATCACCCGGATGTTTGCCGTGCCGGCCATGCGCAAGTATGGCTACCGGGTCCTGCTCGACCGCGAATCGCGCATCGTGCCGCGCTTTCCCGGCGCGGCCGACAAGGTGCTCTGGGTGACCCTCGACCATGGCCGTTTCGTCGGCCAGCGTGAATTCAGCGACGCCAGCGCGCTGCGCGACGCGCTCAAGGCCAAGGCGCGCTGATGGACGGGGTGTTCGTCGATGGCTGGTATCGCGAGGCGCGGCTGTGTCCTTCGCCCAACCACAACGAACGCCCGGCAGGGACAGAGGTGTCCCTGCTGGTGATCCACAACATCAGCTTGCCGCCCGGACAATTCGGTACCGGCTGCGTCCAGGCCTTCTTCCAGAATTGCCTGGATCATTCGGCCCATCCCTTCTTCGCGGAGATCGCCGAGCTGAAGGTGGCGGCGCACTTTCTCATCGAGCGCGACGGGACGGTGACCCAGTTCGTCTCCTGCGCCCAGCGCGCCTGGCATGCCGGCGTCTCGTTCTTCGACGGACGCGAGAACTGCAACGACTTCTCCCTGGGCATCGAACTGGAAGGCACGGACGACCTGGCCTACACCGACGCCCAGTACCGTGCCCTGGGGCGGCTGACGCGGGCGCTGCAGCGCGCCTATCCGGCGATCACCGCGGAACGTATCCAGGGCCACAGCGACATCGCCCCGGGGCGCAAGACCGATCCCGGTCCGGCCTTCGACTGGGCGCGGCTGCAAGGCGAATTGGCGGTCGAGGAAAACTAGGCGAGGCCGGCGGCGTCCCAGCCGAACACCGCGCAGGCATTGCGGGTGGTGACGGTGGCCAGGGTCTCGGGCGAGACCTGCCAGAGCGGCGCCAGGGCCGCGCAGATGGCCGGCAGATGGGTGGGGCTGTTGCGCACGTCCGGATGCATGGCGGGCGGCATGTCGGGGGCATCGGTCTCCAGCACGATGCCTTCCAGCGGCAACTGTGGCAGTACTCGCTGCAATCGCTTCGCCTGCGGCCAGGTGGGTGCGCCGCCCAGGCCGATCTTGAAACCCAGACGCAGGTATTCGCGGGCTTCTTCGAAGCTGCCGGAAAAGGCATGGGCGATGCCGGCCCGGGGTGGCTTGAGACGCTTCAGGATCCTGACCACATCGGCATGGGCGCGGCGCACGTGCAGCAGCACCGGCAACTCCAGCTCCATGGCCAGGCGCACCTGCTGTTCGAAGAACCAGGCCTGGCGCGCCTTGTCCGGCGTCTCGATGAAATAGTCCAGACCGATCTCGCCCAGGGCGCAGAGGCGGGGATCGCTGCGGCGTTCCAGGCAGAAGGCTCGGAGCGCTTCGACATCGGCCTCCTGATGACGCTGCAGGTACAGCGGATGCAGGCCAGGCGCCGCATGGAGGCCGGCATTGGCCGTGGCGACCCGCCAGAGTTGCGGCCACTGGCTGCGTTCGACGCCGATCAGCACCTGGCGGACCACCCCGAGGCGCGCGCACTCGGCCAGCAGGGCCGGTCGCGCGGCGTCGAAGTCCGGATAGTCCAGGTGATTGTGGGTATCGATCAGCAGACTCATGACAGGCGGCGTTTGAGGACCCTCGGGATGGCTTGGACACCGGGCAGATAGTGGTCGTTTTCCAGGGCGTCCAGCATCAGTTCCAGGGCGCGCTCGGTGATGACCTCGTGCTGCTGGGAGATGGCGTTGACCTTGAATGGCAGATAGTCGAGCAACTGGGTGTCGCCAAAGGTGGCCAGGCGCAGGGTATCGCCCTCAGCCAGCGGATGATCGCGCAGCACGTCCAGCACGCCCTGCAGCAGGACGTAGGAGGTGGTCAGCAGCGCCTCGGGCCAGTGGCCGAGTTCTTCGATCATGGCCAGCGCCTGGGCGCGACCGCCTTCCCGGCTGTAGTGGGGCGCATGCCGCTCCCAGTGGCGTGCCGGGTGATCGGCGAGGGCGGCGGCGAAGCCGGCGGCGCGGGCGCGGCTGATGGCGAGGTCGGGGCGGGCGCCGATCAGGGCGATGCTGTGGGTGTCCGGCGTCAGCAGGGTGGCGGCCAGTTGCCGGCCGGCGGTGTGGTCGTCGCTGACCACCGAGCAGAATTGCGCCGGATCGAGCTGGCGATCGATGGCGATGATCGGGATGCTGTGTTCCTGCAGCTGGCGGTAGGGGGCGTCGTCCTCGGCCAGGCTGCTGGCGGTGAACAGGCCGTCGCAGCGGCGGGCGCGAAACAGCGCGATGAGCTGGCGTTCGCTGTCGGGATTGTCGTCGGTGCAGGCGATCAGCAACTGATAGCCACGCGCCCGTGCCCGGCGTTCCAGCTGCTTGGCCAGGCGTGCGTAGCTGGGGTTTTCCAGGTCGGGCAGCAGGAAGCCCAGGGTGTGGGTGGCCCCGCGGCGCAGACCGGCGGCGCGCTGGTCGGGCTGGTAGCCGTGGGCTTCGACCACGGCCATGACCCGCGCCACGGTGGCCGCGCTGATGCGCCTTTGCGCCGCTTTGCCGTTGATGACATAGCTGGCGGTGGTGAGGGATACGCCGGCCAATTGGGCGATGTCGCTGAGTTTCACGCCTGTTCCTCGTGGGACCTGAAAGGCCTGGCGCTGTACGGCGCTGGCGAGACGGTCTTTATTGTGTGTTGTGCTTCAAGGATCGGCGATTATCGAGTAACGTTCCAGTCCCATTGGGTGAAACGTTTCAGCTTTCTGTTGTCCGAGGGCTGGCACGAATCTGCCAAGGGCCCTGTCACGCCTCTCCCGACGCGATTGCAGGGCTGAGCGAGCCGGCAAGCATCTATTACAAGAAAGGCACGGCGCCAGGATCAGGCGCGCGGCGCCGGAGGTATCCTTCCATGTTCGAACTCAATGCCCAGCATATCCGCATGGCCCAGCAGGCGCCCGACAAGGCGACCGCCCTGGCCATGCTCGCCGAGTCCCTGGTGACCGATGGCCTGGTCGCCCCGGGTTATCTCGACGGGCTCAAGGCCCGCGAGGCCCAGGGCTCCACCTACCTCGGCCAGGGTATCGCCATTCCCCATGGTACGCCGCAGACCCGCGACCAGGTGTTCGTCACCGGCGTGCGGATGATGCAATTCCCGCATGGCGTGGACTGGGGCGACGGTCAGCTGACCTACCTGGCCATCGCCATCGCCGCCAAATCCGACGAACACCTGCGCATCCTGCAGCTGCTGACCCGCGCCCTGGGCGAGAGCGATCTGCAACAGGCGCTGCGCGACGCCCGCGAACCCCAGCAGATCCTCGACCTGCTGCAGGGGGCGCCCCAGGCCCTGGCGCTGGACGAAGAACTGGTGCAGCTGGCCATCGATGCCGAGGACCTGGAAGACCTGGCCTGGCAGGGTGCGCGTATGCTCAAGCACATGGAATGCGTGGGGGCCGGTTTCGCCGGTGCCCTGCAGGCCAGCCAGCCGCTGCCCCTGGGCGACGGCCTCTGGTGGCTGAACAGCGAGACCGCGGTGAAACGTCCCGGCCTGGCCTTCGTCACCCCGCTGCAGACCCTGCAGGTGCAGGAGCAGCCGGTACGCGGCCTGTTCTGCCTGGCCAGCCTGGGCGAGGGCCATCGCGCCCTGCTCGAACGCCTCTGCGACCTGCTCGTCGCCGGCCGTGGCCAGGAGTTGGCCCAGGCCACCTCCCGTCGCGCCGTGCTCGAAGCCCTGGGCGGCGAAGTCGCCCCGGACTGGCCCAGTGCCCAGGTGGTGCTGGCCAATGCCCATGGCCTGCACGCCCGTCCGGCCAAGGAGCTGGCGCGGCTGGCCAAGGCCTATGACGGCGAGATCCGCGTGCGCGTCGACCACGGCGCCCCGGTCTCGGCCAAGAGTCTGTCGCGGCTGCTGGCGCTGGGCGCCCGGCGCGGCCAGACCCTGGAATTCCTGGTCGAGCCCGGCACCTCGGCCGAGGCCGCGCTGAACGATCTGATCGGCGCCGTACAGGCCGGTCTTGGCGAAGAGGTGGAACCGGTCACCGCCAGCGCCCCGGCTCCGGCCGGTGCCGCGCGGGTCACCGCCATCAGCCTGGTGGACCCGTCCGAACAACTGCCGCTGGCCCCGGGCGATCGCGCCCAGGCCGTGGCCGCCGCTCCCGGCCTGGCCGTGGGCCCGGCCCATGTGGTGGCGCCCCAGCACTTCGACTATCCCGCCACCGGTGAAGGCGCCGCCGCCGAGCGCCAGCGCCTGGACGCGGCCCTGGCCGCGGTACGCGCCGACATCGAGGCGCTCATCGCGCGCAGCGAGGCCAGCGCCCTGCGCGAGATCTTCCTGACCCACCTGGAAATGCTGGAAGACCCGGATCTGCAGCAGGGCATCGCCGCCCGGCTCAAGGCCAACGTCAGCGCCGCCGCGGCCTGGGACGCCCAGATCGAGGAGGCGGCCAGCCAGCAGGAAGCCCTGCACGACCGGCTGCTCGCCGAGCGCGCCGCCGACCTGCGCGACGTCGGTCGCCGGGTACTGGCCCAGCTGTGCGGCGTCGAATCCGCCCGCGAACCCGCAGAACCCTATGTGCTGGTGATGGACGAGGTCGGTCCGGGCGACGTTGCGCGGCTGGACCGTGAGCGCGTCTGCGGCATCCTGACCGCCCGTGGTGGCGCCAGCTCCCACAGCGCCATCGTCGCCCGCGCCCTGGGCATTCCCGCCATCGTCGGCGCCGGGCGCCGCGTGCTGGACCTGGCGCCGCGCAGCGTGCTGCTGCTCGATGGCGACAAGGGCACCCTGGAAATCGCCCCGGACGCCAGCCGCATCGAGGCCGTGCAGCGCGAGCGCGAGGTCCAGGCCGAGCGCCGCCGCGCCGCCGAGGCCCAGCGTTTCGAAAGCGCCACCACCCGCGATGGCCACCACGTCGAGATTGCCGTGAACCTGGGCGATACCGCCCAGGCCGCCGCCGCGGTGGAGCAGGGCGCCGAAGCCGTCGGCTTGCTGCGCACCGAACTGGTGTTCATGAGCCATGACAGCGCGCCCGATGAGGCCGCCCAGGAGCAGGAATACCGCCGCGCCCTCGATGGCCTGGCCGGCAAGCCGCTGGTGGTGCGCACCCTGGACGTCGGCGGCGACAAGCCGCTGCCCTATCTGCCGCTGCCGCCGGAAGAGAACCCCTTCCTCGGCATTCGCGGCATCCGCCTGACCCTACGTCGTCCCGAGCTGCTGGAAACCCAGCTGCGCGCCCTGCTCAAGGCCGCCGATGGCCGGCCGTTGCGGATCATGTTCCCCATGATCGGTCGGGTCGAGGAGTGGCGTCAGGCACGGGACATCCTTGCGCGCCTGCGCCAGGAGATCCCCACCACCGATCTGCAGGTCGGCATCATGATCGAGGTGCCCTCGGCCGCGCTGCTGGCCCCGGTGCTGGCGCCGGAAGTGGACTTCTTCAGCGTCGGTACCAATGACCTGACGCAATACACCCTGGCCATCGACCGCGGGCATCCGCTGCTGTCGGGCGAGGCCGACGGCCTGCACCCCAGCGTGCTGCGCCTGATCGACATGACGGTGCGCGCCGCCCATGCCCATGGCAAGTGGGTCGGCGTCTGCGGCGAGCTGGCCGCCGATCCCCTGGCGGTGCCGGTGCTGGTCGGCCTGGGCGTCGACGAGCTGTCGGTTTCGGCGCGCAGCGTGCCCCTGGTCAAGGCCCGGGTCCGCGAACTGGAGTTGCGCCAGGTGCAGTCCTGCGCCGCGCGCGCCCTGGCGCTGGGTACCGCCGCCGAGGTGCGGCAGAGCGTGGAGGCCCTGCGATGAGCCGCATCCTCACCCTGACCCTCAACCCGGCGCTGGACCTCACCGTCCAGTTGCCGGAACTCAAGCCCGGCGCGGTGAATCGCAGCGAGGCGGTGATCGTCCATGCCGCCGGCAAGGGCATCAACGTCGCCCAGGTGCTGGCCGATCTCGGCCATGACCTGACGGTGAGCGGCTTTCTCGGGGCCGACAACGCGGCCGCCTTCGAAGCCCTGTTCGCCCGCCGCGGCTTTACCGACGCCTTCGTCCGGGTCGCCGGCGAGACCCGCAGCAACCTCAAGCTGGCCGAGGCCGCGGGTCGCATCACCGACATCAACGGGCCTGGCCCGGAGGTGTCCGCCGCGGCCCAGCAGGAATTGCTCGAGACCCTGGATCGCCTGGCGCCCGGTCATGACGCCGTGGTGGTGGCCGGCAGCCTGCCGCGTGGGGTAAGCCCCGAGTGGCTGGCCGCCCTGGTCGGCCGCCTCAAGTCGCTGGGCCTGCCGGTGGCGCTGGACACCAGTGGCGCCGCCCTGCGCGCCGCCCTGGCCGCCGGTCCCTGGCTGATCAAGCCCAATACCGAAGAACTGGCCGAAGCCTGCGGCGCTCCGGCCGAGACCGCGACCGAGCAGGCGCTGCTGGTCGAACAGCTGCGGGCCCTGGGCATCGAGCACCTGGTGATCTCCCAGGGCGCCGATGGCGTGCGCTGGTATGGCGCCCAGACCCTGGAGGCGCAGCCGCCCAAGGTCACCGTGGCCAGCACCGTCGGGGCGGGGGACTCCCTGCTGGCCGGCATGCTGCACGGCCTGCTCACCGGCCAGTCGCCCGAGCGCACCCTGACCACGGCCACCGCCATCGCGGCCCTGGCGGTGACCCAGATCGGCTTTGGCATCAATGATCCCGCGCAACTCGCCGTCTTCGAAGACCAAGTGCAGGTGCGCGTCCTTCCCGACTTTCCGCTAGAACAAGAATCAGGGGTAAACCCATGAACATCGCCATCGTCACGACCTGCCCGACCGGCATGGTCACCAGCGTGCTCAGTGCGCGCCTGCTGGACGCCGCCGCCCAGCGCCGCGGCTGGACCACCAGCGTCGAGATCCACGACGGCCCCGAGGCCACCCTGCTGACCGACGACCAGGTGGCCCGCGCCGAACTGGTCGTGGTCGTCCACACCGGCGCGGTCGACCTGTCGCGCTTCGTCGGCAAGCGCGTCTACCGCGCTGCCCCGGCCGAAGCCCTGCGCGATGTCGATGCCTTCCTGCAGCGCGCTTCCAGCGAAGCCAAGGTGCTGGAACAGGCCCCGGCGGCCGGTGGTGCTGCCCCCAGCGCTCCCGCCAGTGCCAGCGAAACCCCGCGGCTGGTGGCCATCACCGCCTGCCCGACCGGGGTCGCCCACACCTTCATGGCCGCCGAGGCGCTGCAGAACGCGGCCAAGAAGCTCGGCTATCGCCTGCACCTGGAGACCCAGGGCTCGGTGGGGGCGCGCAATCCGCTGCCGGCCGAGGCCATTCGCGATGCCGACGTGGTGCTCTTGGCCACCGACATCGAGGTCAATGTCGAGCGCTTCGCCGGCAAGCGCGTCTATCGCTGCGGCACCGGGGTCGCCCTCAAGCAACCCGAGGCGACGATCAAGAAGGCCCTGGCCGAGGGCGAGACCCTGGCCGGCAGCGCCGCGCCAGCGGCGGGCGAGGGCGCCAAGCCGGCCAAGAAGGAAGGCGCGGGCGTCTACAAGCACCTGCTCACCGGGGTGTCCTACATGCTGCCGATGGTGGTGGCGGGCGGTCTGCTGATCGCCCTGTCCTTCGTCTTTGGCATTGAGGCCTTCAAGGAGCAGGGCACCCTGGCTGCGGCGCTGATGCAGATCGGCGGTGAATCGGCCTTCAAGCTGATGGTTCCGGTGCTGGCCGGCTACATCGCCTACTCCATCGCCGACCGCCCGGGTCTTGCCCCCGGCATGATCGGCGGCTGGCTGGCGGCCAGTCTGGGCAGCGGTTTCATCGGCGGCATCATCGCCGGCTTCCTGGCCGGCTACGTGGCCAAGGCCATCGCCCAGCACGTCAGGCTGCCGGCCAGCGTCGAGGCACTCAAGCCGATCCTGATCATCCCGCTGTTCGCCAGCCTCATCGTTGGTCTGGTGATGATCTATCTGGTCGGCACCCCGGTGGCTGGCGCCCTGAGTCGACTCACCGACTTCCTCAACAACCTGGGCACCAGCAACGCCGTGCTGCTCGGCCTGATCCTCGGCGCCATGATGTGCATCGACTTCGGCGGCCCGATCAACAAGGCCGCCTATGCCTTCACCGTCGGCCTGCTGGCGTCCAAGACCTATGGGCCGATGGCCGCCACCATGGCTGCGGGTATGGTGCCGCCCATTGGCATGGGCATCGCCACCCTGCTGGCCCGGCGCAAGTTCGCCCAGAGCGAGCGCGAAGCGGGCAAGGCGGCGTCGGTGCTGGGGCTGTGCTTCATCTCCGAAGGGGCGATTCCCTTCGCCGCCAAGGACCCGCTGCGGGTGATCCCGGCCAGCGTGATTGGCGGTGCCCTTACCGGCGCCCTGGTTATGCTGTTCAACTGCAAGCTGATGGCGCCCCACGGCGGCCTCTTCGTGTTGCTGATCCCCAACGCCATCAGCCACGCCTGGCTGTATCTGGCGGCCATCGCCGCCGGCAGTCTGGTGACCGGGGTCATCTACGCGGTGCTCAAGCGCAACGAAGCCGCCACCGAGCTGGTGCCCGCGGCCTGATCCGGATCCTGGCGATACCGCTGTAACAAGAGGTTACACTAGGAGGGTCCCGCCTCCTGGTGTCCTCTTCTCCATGTCCGATCCCGTCTATCCCGATACCGATCCCGAAGTCGCCGCCCGGCGTCGACTGCATCTGCTGCGCCATCGCCGGCGCCGTCGGCTGCGCCAGTGGCGCCAGCGCATCGCCTTCTGGGTCGGCGCGGTGCTGGTGGGCCTGGCGGGTCTGGGCTTCGCCTGGCTGGCCGACGCCTCCTTCGGCCTCTTCGAAAAGATGCTGCAGCACAGCGCCCTCTGGCCCTGGCTGGTGACGCCTCTGGGCTTTGCCGGGCTGGTCTGGCTGACGCAAGGCGCGCTGCGCGATGCCCGTGGCAGCGGCATCCCCCAGGTCATCGCTACCCTCGAGCGCCCCGAAGCGGACCTGCGCGCGCGGCTGCTGGCGCCACCCATCGCCCTGGCCAAGCTGCTGCTCACGGCCGGCGCCCTGCTGGTGGGCGGCTCGGTGGGTCGGGAGGGGCCCACCGTGCATGTCGGCGCCGCCTTGCTCTACGGCTTCGGCAAGCGCCTCGGCCTGCATGGTCGCCGCACCCTGTCCGGACTCATCCTCGCCGGGGGCGCGGCCGGGATCGCCGCCGCCTTCAACACGCCCCTGGGCGGGGTGGTCTTCGCCATCGAGGAACTCACCCACACCTTCGAGCAGCGCTTCAGCGGCCTGGTGCTGACCGCCGTGCTGCTCGGCGGCATCGTCACCCTGGGCATCGTCGGCCCCTACAGCTATCTCGGTGCCCTGGACCTGCACCTGACCTGGGGCCTGGGCTGGATCGGCGTGGCAGTGATCGGCGTCATCGGCGGACTGCTCGGCGGTTGCTACGGCCGCCTGGTGCTGCCCACCGAGCGCGGCTGGCTGGGCCGCCTGAATGCCCTGCGCGGGCGCCGCCCGGTGGCCTTTGCCGCCGGCTGTGGCCTGCTGCTGGCGGCGCTGGGGCTGTTCTCCGGCCAGCACGTGTTCGGCACCGGTTACGCCGAGACCCATGCCATCCTGGCTGGCGAACCCGTGACCGGCGGCGACTTCCTGCTGTGGAAATTCCTCGCCAACGTCGTCTCCTACCTGGCCGGGGTGCCGGGCGGCCTGTTCTCGCCCTCGCTGGCGGTGGGTGCGGCCCTGGGCCCCTGGCTGGTCGACTGGCTGCCGGGCGTCAGTCTGCCGCAATGCGCCTTGCTGGGGCTGGCCGCCTACCTCGCCGGGGTCACCCGTACCCCGCTGACCGCCACCGTCATCACCCTGGAACTGGCCCACAGCCCGGACATGGCGCTGCCGGTGCTGGCGGCCTGCCTGCTGGCCGCTGCCGTCTCCGGCTGGCTGATGCCGGTGCCGCTCTACCATGCGCTGTCGCAGCAGGTGCTCAACGCCCTGACGCCCCGCCGCGACTAGCCCCTGACGCCCCTCGCGACTAGACCCTAGCGTCCGCCACCGATATCCAGCAGGGCGCCGGTGGTGTAGGAGGCCTCGTCCGACAGCAGCCAGAGGATGCCGGCGGCGATCTCCTCGGCCTCGCCCGCACGTCCCAGCGGAGTGGTCACGCCCAGGCGCTCGGCGCGCCCCGGCTGGCCGCCGCTGGCGTGGATGTCGGTAAGGGTCACGCCGGGCCGCACCGCATTGACCCGCACCCCGTGCGGACCGAGTTCCTTGGCCAGGCCCAGGGTCAGGGTGTCCAGCGCCGCCTTGCTGGCGGCGTAGTCGACGTATTCGTTGGGCGAGCCCAGGCGCGCGGCGATGGAAGAGACATTGACGATGGCGCCACCGCGGCCGCCGCGCTCCCGCGACAGGTGGCGGGCCGCCTCGCGGGCACAGAGAAAGGCGCCATAGACGTTGACCTCGAACATGCGCCGCAACCGCTCGGCGCTCATCTCCACCAGCGGCTGCGACTGATCGACGATCCCGGCATTGTTGACGAAGGCGTCCAGGCCGCCGAAGCGCTCCACCGTGCGCTCGAACAGCGCCAGCACCTGGGCCTCGTCGGCCACGTCGCCGCGCAGCGCCAGGCCTTCCACGCCCAGCGCCTCGATCTCGGCCAGGGTGGCCCGGGCCGCGGCCTCGTCCTGGCGATAGTTGAAGGCGACGTTCCAGCTGCGGCGGGCGGCGCCAAGGGCCGTGGCGCGGCCGATGCCACGACTCGCGCCGGTGATGAGCAGGGTCTTGCGCATGGTGAAAACCTCAGGCTAGAGAGGGTAGGGGTAACGGCTAACCGTCTGATGTGGCGAAAAAAGCTTGGACGTCCCTGGCGTTTCGCCTAAAAGTAAGGCGAACGGCACGCGCCGCATTATCCGCGGCCACTTCGCGATCTGATTCCTAAGCGCTTGCAGAGGTCAATCCTGATGACGAGACCCCGCTTCATCTCGCCCAACGAAGTTTCCGCGCTCCGTACCAACATCCTCTCCAAGCTCACCTACGCCGTCGGCAAGGATCCCGACAACGCCCTCGACCACGACTGGTTCCAGGCCACCGCCCTGGCCGCCCGCGACTACATCGTCGACCGCTGGATGAGTCGCACCCGCGACGCCTATCGCACCGGCCAGAAGCGCGTCTACTACCTCTCCCTGGAATTCCTCATCGGTCGCTTGCTGATCGACAGCCTGTCCAACCTCGGCATCCTCGAAGAGACCCGCCGTGCCCTGGCCGACCTCGGTGTCGACCTCGAGCGCATCCGCGGCCTGGAGCCGGACGCCGCCCTGGGCAACGGCGGCCTCGGTCGCCTGGCCGCCTGCTTCATGGAAAGCATGGCCACCCTGGGCATCGCCAGCCACGGCTACGGCATCCGCTACGAGCACGGCCTGTTCCGCCAGGTGATCGCCGACGGCTTCCAGCTGGAGCAGCCGGAAAACTGGCTGGACTTCGGCAATCCCTGGGAATTCGAACGCGCCGAGGTGGTGTACGAGATCGGCTTCGGCGGTCACGTCGCCCCCTATGGCGAAGGCGACCCTCGGCGCCAGGTGTGGACGCCCGGCGAGCGCATCCGCGCGGTGGCCTATGACACCCCGGTGATCGGCTGGGGCGGGGAGGGCGCCAATACCCTGAGACTCTGGCGCGCCCGACCGCTGGAGATCCTCCACCTGGAAACCTTCAACGCTGGCGATCACGTCGGCGCCGTGGCCAACGAGGCCCGCGCCGAGAGCATCTCGCGGGTGCTCTATCCGGCCGACAGCAGTGAAGCCGGCCAGGAATTGCGCCTGCGGCAGGAATACTTCTTCGTCGCCGCCTCCCTGGCCGACCTGACCCGCCGTCATCTCAAGCAGCACAACGACCTGCTCAGCCTGCCCGAGCACGTGTCCATCCAGCTCAACGACACCCACCCGGCCATCGCCGTGGCCGAGCTGATGCGGTTGCTGGTGGACGTCCACGGCATTCCCTGGGATGCCGCCTGGAGCACCACCGTCGGTACCCTCAGCTATACCAACCACACCCTCTTGCCCGAGGCCCTGGAGACCTGGCCGGTACAGCTGATGGAACGCCTGCTGCCGCGGCACATGCAGATCATCTACCTGATCAATGCACAGTTCCTCGACTCCCTGCGTGCCCGCGGCGAGACCGATGGCGCCATGATCTCCTATGTCTCCCTGATCGACGAAAGCCAGGGTCGCCGCGTGCGCATGGGCAACCTGGCCTTCCTCGGCTCGCACAGCACCAATGGCGTGTCCGGGCTGCACACCGACCTGATGCGCAAGACGGTCTTTCGCTCGCTGCACCGGCTCTATCCGGATCGCATCAACAACAAGACCAACGGCATCACCTTCCGCCGCTGGCTGCACCAGGCCAATCCGGCGCTCACCGACCTGCTGGTGGATACCCTCGGCCAGGGCGTGCTGCACGATCCGGAAAAGACCCTGCCGCAGCTCAAGCCCTATGCCAACGACAGCAACTTCCGCGAGCGCTTCGCCCTGCAGCGCCAACGCAACAAGGACACCTTCACCAGCCTGGTGAAGCAGCGGATGGAGATCGACCTCGACCCCAATGCGCTGTTCGACGTCCAGATCAAGCGTATCCACGAGTACAAGCGGCAGCTGATGAATCTGCTGCAGACCATCGCGCTGTACCAGGCCATCCGCGACAACCCCAACGGCGACTGGACGCCGCGGGTCAAGATCTTCGCCGGCAAGGCCGCCGCCAGCTATCACCAGGCCAAGCTGATCATCAAGCTGGCCAACGACGTGGCTAAGGTGGTCAACAACGACCCCCTGACCCGCGACCTGCTCAAGGTGGTCTTCCTGCCCAACTACAACGTCAGCCTGGCCGAGGTGATCATTCCGGCGGCGGATCTCTCCGAGCAGATCTCCACCGCCGGCATGGAAGCCTCGGGCACCAGCAACATGAAGTTCGGCCTCAACGGCGCCCTCACCATCGGCACCCTGGACGGCGCCAATGTGGAGATGTGCGAACTGATCGGGGAAGAGCACATGTTCATCTTTGGCCTCAAGGCGGCCGAGGTGGAAGAGCGCCAGCGCAGCGGTGGCATCTCCTCGGACATCATCGAGAATTCGCCACGCCTGGCCCAGGTGCTGGCGGGCCTGCGCGCCGGTCAGTTCTCGCCCGAGGATCCGGCCCGCTACAACAGCCTGCTCGACGTCCTGACCTGGCACGACCGCTTCCTGGTCTGCGCCGACTTCGACGCCTACTGGGACGCCCAGCGCCAGGTGGAAATGCGCTGGCAGCAGCCGGACAAGTGGTGGCAATCGGCGGTGATCAACACCTCCAGCATGGGCTGGTTCTCTTCCGACCGCACCATCCGCGAATACGCCACCGAGATCTGGAAGGCGCTGTAGTCGAGCACGTGTCGCGGCCATGGCGGTCCGCCGCTGCGGTCGTTTAATCGATGTATCGCGGCCATGGGCCGCTCCTACGGATGCTCGATATTCCTGTAGGAGCGGCCCATGGCCGCGATCAGCGGTGCGCCGACTGAGAACCACCGCTTTTCCCGGCGTCTACATCCTTGCAGCATCCGCCCCGCCAGCCCGTCACCGGAGTCCCCATGCCCCGCACCTCTACCCGCCTCGACGCGGGCAATCCTGCCCATTACGGTGCCACCCTCGTCGAGGGCGGCATCAACTTCGCCGTCTGGTCGCCGGCGGCCGAAGCCGTCGAACTCTGCCTCTATGACGCCAAGGGTGAAGCCGAGACCCAGCGTCTGGCCTTTCGCGAACACGAAGGCGGCGTCTGGCATGGTTTCCTGGCCGGTGCCAAAGCGGGTCTGAAATACGGCTTGCGCGCCCAGGGTGCCTACCGCCCCCAGGACGGCCTCAGATTCAACGCCAACAAACTGCTGGTGGACCCCTGGGCCCTGGCGGTGGACCGGCCTTTCCAGCTGCATCCCAGCACCTATGGTTTCCACCCCGACGATCCCAATCGTCCGGACGCGCGCGACAGCGGTGCCCATGTTCCCAAGGCCATCGTCCTGCCGCCGGTCGACGGCCTGACGCCAGCGCCCAAGCGCCGCGACGCCGGACTGATCTACGAATTTCACGTGCGCGGCCAGACCCGGCTGCATCCGCAGGTGCCCGCCCGCCAGCGCGGCACCCTGGCGGCGCTGCGCCATCCGGCGCTGATCGAGCACTGGCAGCGCCTCGGCGTCACCACCCTGGAGCTGTTGCCCATCGCCGCCTGGGCCGACGATCGCCATCTGCCGGCCCTGGGGCTGGCCAACTACTGGGGCTACAACCCGGTGGTCATGGCTGCGGTCGATCCGCGCCTGGCCGGGCGCGAGGCCCTGGGCGAATTGCGCGAGACGGTGGCCACCCTGCAGGCGGCCGGCTTCGAGGTGTTGCTCGACGTGGTCTTCAACCACACCGGCGAAGGCGACGAACTCGGCCCCACCTTCAATCTGCGCGGCCTGGACAACGCCGGCTACTACCGGCTGCAGCCGGACGATCCGGCGCGCTATATCAACGACATGGGCTGCGGCAACTGCCTGGCGCTCTACAGCCCGCCGGCGTTGCGCCTGACCCTGGACAGCCTGCGCCACTGGGTCACCGCCGCCGGTGTCGATGGCTTCCGCTTCGACCTGGCACCCGCGCTGGGTCGCCTGGAAAGCGGCTTTGATCGCGACGCGCCGCTGCTGCAGGCCCTGGCTCAGGATCCCGTGCTGCGTCAGGTGCGGCTGGTGGCCGAACCCTGGGACATCGGCCCCGGCGGCCATCAGGTCGGCGCCTTCCGCGCGCCCTGGCAGGAATGGAACGACGCCTTCCGCGACGACGTGCGCCGCTTCTGGCGCGGCGACGACGGCCTGAGAGGCGCCCTGGCGACCCGTCTGGCCGGCAGCGCCGATCTCTTTGGTGCGGGTGATCGCTCCCTGCGCACCAGCGTCAACTTCGTCACCGCCCACGACGGCTTCACCCTGGCCGACCTGGTCAGCTACGCCGAAAAGCACAACGAGGCCAATGGCGAAGGCAATCGCGACGGCACCACCGATAACAAGAGCTGGAACAATGGCGTCGAAGGACCGAGTGACGACCCCGCCGTCCTGGAAGCCCGCACCGCCGACCAGCGCGCCCTGCTGGCGACCCTGATCCTGGCTGGGGGCGAACCCATGCTCACCGCCGGCGACGAATTCGGTCGCACCCAGCAGGGCAACAACAATGCCTATGTGCAGGACAGTGAATTGTCCTGGCTGGACTGGCAGCAGGCCGCCAGCCCTGCCGGGCAGCGGCAGAGCGCCTTCGTCGGCCGGCTCATGGCGCTGCGCCAGGAACTACCGGCCCTGCAGGCGCAGCGGCTGCTCGGGCGCCCCGATCCCCGTGGCTGGGTCAGGATCGAATGGCTCGATGCCGACGGTGCGCCGATGGACGACGGCCGCTGGCAGGCCGGGGGCAGTCTGCCGCTCGCCCTCACCCTGGAGCCCCTCGACGGAGCGGATCACCCCCAGGCCGCACGAATCTGGCTGGCCTTCCAGCCGCGGCGGGAGGAAATCGACCTGCGCCTGCCGCCGTCACGTGACGGACATCACTGGGTGATACAGCTGGACAGCCGTCAGCCTGAACTGGAACCCGACTCGGCAGTCTATCCCAGCGCCGAAAATCTCCGTGTTGGCCGAGGCGTACTGCTGGCCGTGGAGACCCCGAACGCGCCCTAGACGCGCGTTCCCTGTCGGCCGCCGGTGCCCGGTGCCTCTCGCCCTTGCGATCAGGCCCGGAACCGGCACTGGCTGGCAGACCTGGCCTGACGGTCCGCTCTGCTTGAGACGGAGCTTGAGCTTTGGCGCTACACTCGCGCCCATCATTACAAGGAGCACCGCGATGTCCCGGATATCCCTCAGTCGTTACCTCATCGAGCAGACCCGCAGCCACAAGACCCCGGCCGACCTGCGCTTCCTCATCGAAGTCGTGGCACGGGCGTGCAAGCGCATCAGCTACGAGGTGTCCAAGGGGGCGCTGGGTGGCGTGCTTGGCAGCATGGGCACCGAGAACGTCCAGGGCGAGGTGCAGAAGAAGCTGGACGTCCTGTCCAACGAGATCCTGCTGGAAGCCAACGAATGGGGCGGCACCCTGGCCGGCATGGCCTCCGAGGAAATGGACCAGGTGCACCAGATTCCGGGTCACTACCCCAAGGGCGCCTACCTGCTGATGTTCGACCCCCTGGACGGCTCGTCCAACATCGACGTCAACGTCTCCGTCGGCACCATCTTCTCCATCCTGCGCAAGGACTTCGTCAGCAGCACCACCGGTGACGTGACCGAAGAAGCCTTCATGCAGAAGGGCACCGAGCAGGTGGCTGCCGGTTACGCCATCTACGGTCCCCAGACCATGCTGGTGCTGACCCTGGGCGACGGCGTCAAGGGCTTCACCCTGGATCGCGAACTGGGCAGCTTCGTGCTCACCCACGAAGACATCACCATCCCCGAGGCCACCGCCGAATTCGCCATCAACATGTCCAACCAGCGCCACTGGGAAGCCCCGGTCAAGCGTTATGTGGACGAGCTGCTGGCTGGCAAGGAAGGTCCCCTGGGCAAGAACTACAACATGCGCTGGATCGCCTCCATGGTGGCCGACGTCCATCGCATCCTCACCCGCGGCGGCATCTTCATGTACCCGCGCGATGCCCGCGAGCCGGAAAAGCCCGGCAAGCTGCGCCTGATGTACGAGGCCAATCCCATGTCCATGCTGGTTGAGCAGGCCGGTGGCGCCGCCACCAACGGTCACCAGCGCATCCTCGACGTCCAGCCGGACGGCCTGCACCAGCGGGTGGCGGTGTTCCTGGGCTCCAAGGAAGAAGTGCAGCGCGTGACCGAGTACCACCGTCAGCGTTGATCCCTCCCAGCCGGGCCGCCTGCAATGGGCGGTCCGCTGCTCCGCTCGCGTCCTGCCTCAGCGTTCAGCTCCGATTCAGTCCCCTTAATCCTGCGCTAATCCGCCGCTGCCGAAGATGGCCGCGCAGCCGGTCGGGCTGCATTCGCATCGCGTGAGGAGCCTTTCACCATGAACGCCCTGAAATCCCGTGTCGTCCTCTTCGGCCTGCTGGCCCTGGCCAGTCATCAGGTGTTTGCCGCCGATCCCCAGAACTTCGCCGGCCTCACCTATGGCAAGAGTTACGATAACTTCAGCAACAGCCACGCCCTCGACCGCAACCTGAACAGCCCCGACACCGATGCTGCCATCGATGGCAGCAACACCTGGGGGCTGCGCCTCGGTCAGCAGAACGACGCCGGTCGCTACTACGCCACCCTCGACCAGGCCAGCGGCAGCAGTGATGGCCTGAGACTCAAGCAGCAGGACCTGACCGGCAGCTACGATGCCTTCTATCCCCTGGGCGACAGCACCAAGCTGTTTGGCGGCGGCACCCTGGGCGTCGCCCGGGTTACCCAGGACGGTTCCAGCTTCGGCCATGACAGCGACCTCGGTTATGTGGCTGGGGTCCAGGCCGGCATCCTGCAGCAGGTCAACGACCGCACCTCCCTGGAAGCCGGCTATCGCTATCTGCGTAGCAACGCCAAGCCGGACATCGACCAGGACGGCAGCAAGCTGGGGTCGAGCCAGCTCGACAGCAGCAAGGAAATCTACCTGGGCATGAACGTCTATTTCTGAGGCGTGGCCGGGGCGACAGCGTTCGCTCCGGCTGTCAGCTGAAGGGATCCAGACCCGAGAAGGCCGCCACCAGCGCGACGGCGACCACCCCGAGCGCGATCTCCACGGCCGTGGCCTGGCGCAGTAGTTGTAGCGCCTGCGGCCCCTGTCCCAATCGCGGCACCAGCAGATAACGATTGGCCAGGGCCAGGACGACCATGGTCGCCACCACCAGTACCTTGGCCAGCAGCAGGCCGGAGTAGGGTGTCAGCCGCAACAGACCGGCCGGTCCGAGGATCAGCAGGCTGTTCAGCGCACCGCTGAGCAAGGCCAGCGCCACGCTGATCTGCCCCGGTAGCGAGTAACCCCGCAGCAGCCGCTGGATCTCTCCCCTGAGCCGGGCCGGAGGCCGTCCCAGGCACAGCAGCACCCCGGGCAGACTGCCCACCCAGAGTCCCGTGGTGAGCAGATGCAGGGCCTGGTTCGACCGGTGCACCCCGCCAAGCCCACCCGCGGTCGCGGCAGCATGGCCACCCAGGGCCAGACTGGCCAGCAGCAGGCCACTCAAGCCCCACAGCCAGCGAACGCCACGCGTCCCGGGTCCCGCCAGCAGCCACAGGGCCAGCAGCAGGCCCAGCGGCAATTGCCAGCGCCAGCCCTGGCCGGCCTCGGTGGCCAGATAGAGCTGCCACAGCGGCAGATTGAAGGCATCCGTCCAGCCATCGCCCACCAGCGCGGCCTGCAGCGGCAACAGGCTCAGCACCCCGAGCATCAGCAGGGCCCCCAGCAGGCGGGCCGCAGGACGCGCCCGCTCCAGCAGCCAGTCGCGCAAAGCCGGGCGACCCAGCCAGAGCGCCAGCGCCAGATAGCCCCAGGTCAGCAGCAGCGGCAGCAGGAAGAGGGCGCGGGCGAGGGGGCGCCAGGCATCGGGCGTCGCCAGTCCGCCTTCCATCCTTACTGGACGGTGAAGCGATAATCGCCCTGGGTCTTGTGTCCGTCCTTGGCCAGCACCCGCCATTTGACCTGGTAGCGACCCGCTTCCAGCGGCGCCTCCAGCGGCACCTCCAGGGTGCGTTCGTCACCACCGGAAATCACCTTGCCGGTGGTGATCGCCGTACTGGCCTGACCCTCCAGCCGCTGCAGCTGCACCTGGCTCAGAGACGCCTCGACCCCTTCGGAAAAGCTCAGGCTCAGCTGCTTCGGTGCCGGGCTGGTGCTGTCGGGCGCGGGCTCGGCGCTCTTCAGGTGACCATGGGCCAGGGCCAGCCCCGGCAACAGCAGACAGGTCAGGGCGAGACGGCGAGCGAGACGCAGGGCAGCGGTCATGGAGAACTCCAGCGGCAGAAGGAAACCGCCAGCTTAGCAGTCCGCCCGAGTGGCGTCCGCGCCCGGCGCCTGTTCCGCCGCGCGCGCCGCGCACTCGACAAAGGTCCGGGCGGTGCAGCGGCGGCACACCTCCGGATCCAGGCGCGGATAGATGCTGCGCAGGGCCTGATCCTTGGACGAAAAGATATGGCCGTCGCCCAGCTCCTTGAGAAAGCCGGTCTTGGCGAACAGCTGCAACACCGGCGTGCGCGGGCGATGGAAATAGAGGTCGCCACCCTGGGCCCGTCGCTCGCGCCATTCGCGCCGCCAGAGGTCGTTACCGGCCAGGTCGATGAAGTTCATGCTCTTGGTCATGAACAGGGCGTGCTTCTGACCGGGCTGGGCGCTGCGAAAGCCGTCCAGCTGATCGCCAACATGGGGCACGGCGCCAAAGAACACCGAGCCCTCCACCCGTACCAACTTGAGTTGCGGGCACTCCTGCGCCGGCTGGCCCAGTTCGTCCAGCGGGGTGAAGCGGCGCTCGGGGGTTCGCGGATCCGGCACCAGCGGGCGGATCGCCGGGTGCGAGGTGCGATAAAGGTAGGCCACCAGGGATACCAGGGTGCCCAGCAGCACGGCGCGATCCAGAGGGATGGTCAGGGTCGCCAGCAAGGTCACCCCAGCCACCAGGGCCTCGGTGCGGCTGACCCTCAGCACCTCGCGCCAGCGCCCCAGGTCCAGCAGTCCGCGTGCCACCAGCAGCAGAGTGGCGGCGATGGCGGCCAGCGGAATGGCCGCGATCAGGGCGCCGCCAAAGGCCACCAGCGCCACCACCAGCAGGGCGGCGAACACCGCCGCCAGTGGCGTGCGGGCCCCGGCTTCGAAATTGGGCATGGAGCGATTCAGCGAGCCGCAGGAGACATAGGCCGAAAAGCAGCCGCCGACCAGGTTGGCCAGCCCTTGGCCACGGAATTCGCGATTGACGTCCAGCCGCTGCCCGGAGCGCTGGGCCACCGCCTTGGCGATCGACAACGACTGTCCCAGGGCCACCAGGGTCAGGGCCACGGCGATGCCGGAGAGATTGCCCAGGTCCTGCAGGGTGACCTCTGGCAGATGGAACGGCGGCAGCGCCGAGGGAATCCGTCCGACCGTGGCGATCCCCTGGGCCGCGCCCGGCACGCTGCGCTCCAGGATCCAGGCGCTCAGGCACCCGGCCAGCAGACCCAGCAGCATGGTCGGCCAGCGCGGGCGCAGCCGCCGCAGCAGCAGGGTGGCGACCAGGGTCACCACGCCGATCACCAGCGAAGGCCAGTGGATCGCCAGGGGATGGGCGACGACATAGCCGAGCACGCCAAAGGCCGAGGTGCCCAGTGGCGGTGACAGGCCGAGCAAATCCTTGAGCGAATAGAGTCCGATCAGCACCGCGGCGCCACTCATGAAACCGAGCAGCACCGAAGGCGAGATGAAGTTAGCCACGGCGCCCAGGCGCAGGGCGCCCACCGTCAGTTGCAGCAGACCGACCAGCAGGGTCACCGCCAGCGCGAGATCGATGTAGGGGCCGGAACCCGCCAGCGCCAGCGGCGACAACGCCGCCAGCAGGGCCAGGGAGTTGGCGTTGGTCGGCCCGGTCACCACATGGCGACTGGAACCGGCCAGGGCGGCGACGATGCAGGGCACCACGGCGCCATAGACGCCGTATTGCGGCGGCAGTCCGGCCAGGGTGGCGAAGGCCACGCCCTGGGGCAGCGCCAGGACAGCACCCAGCAGACCCGCGCCCAGATCCGCCTTCAGGGTGGTGCGATCCACCTCGCGGAGCCAGGGCAGCAGGGTCGAAAGGGCGGGCATGGGGCGCTCCTGGAACAAGGGTCGCCCACTCTACCGATTCCGGTCGCCGATGGGCTACCCGAGTCCCGCCGTCGCCGTTCGCCGCCACGACATCGAGGCCGTGTTCATTTCTTCACCAGTCGCCGCCAGGCCGGTCTCTGTGGCGTTCTCGTGACTTCATGCACGGGTTATCCACATCACTGTACACGGTCCCTGTGGGTAACCTCGGCCGCTAGCCGTCGTGGCTGTTGGCGGCGATGCGATGGATCGACAGGTCGGCGCCCTGGTATTCCTCTTCCTGACTCAGCCGCAGCCCCAGCACGGCCTTGAGGAGCCCGTATACGGCCAGGCCGCCGAGCAGGGCGACGGCGATACCCAGCCCCGTGCCCGCCAGTTGCGCCAGCACGCTCACCCCACCCAGGCCGCCGAGTGCGGTCTGGCCGAACAGGCCACAGGCGATGCCGCCCCAGGCGCCGCAGAGGCCGTGCAACGGCCAGACACCCAGCACATCGTCCAGCTTCCAGCGCGTCTGCACCGCGGTGAAGGCCCAGACGAACAGGGCGCCCGCCACCAGCCCGGTGGCCAGGGCGGCGATGGGATGCATCAGATCGGAGCCGGCACAGACGGCGACCAGGCCGGCCAGGGGCCCGTTGTGCAGGAAGCCGGGGTCGTTGCGCCCGAGCAGCAGGGCAGCCGCCGTCCCGCCGACCATGGCCATCAGCGAATTCAGCGCGACCAGGCCACTGACGCCTGCCAGGCTCTGGGCGCTCATCACGTTGAAACCGAACCAGCCGACGATCAGGATCCAGGAGCCCAGCGCCAGAAAGGGGATGTTCGACGGCGGAAAGGCCACCAGCCGGCCTTCGCGATAGCGGCCCTGACGCGGTCCCAGCAGCAGCACCGCCGCCAGCGCCAGCCAGCCACCCACGGCGTGCACCACTACGGAGCCGGCGAAATCGTGGAAGCGCGCGCCGAACAGCGCTTCGAAGCTGTCCTGCAGCCCCAGGTTGTTGTTCCACATCAGGCCTTCGAAGAACGGATAGACAAAGGCCACGATCAGCGCGGTGGCGCACAGCTGCGGGACGAAACGCGCCCGCTCGGCGATGCCGCCGGAGATGATCGCGGGAATGGCCGCGGCGAAGGTGGCCAGGAAAAAGAACTTCACCAGCCCGTAGCCGCTGTCGGCGGTCAGCACCTGGGCGGGCGCGAAGAACGTCACGCCATAGGCGATCCAGTAGCCGACGAAGAAATACACTAGGGTGGAAATGGCGAAGTCGGCGAGGATCTTGGACAGCGCGTTCACCTGATTCTTGTGCCGCACGGTACCGGCTTCGAGAAAGGCGAAACCGGCGTGCATGGCCAGTACCATCACGGCACCCAGCAGCAGGAACAGGGTATTGGCACTGTGGACCAGGGTCGCCACAGCGGAAGGCAATTCGTTCATCAGGGCAGTCGTCGCTAAGGGTTGCACCAAAAACATGCCTGGCGGCTGCTTGATGCGCGCTTTTAGGGCGTGCTGCAGCTCTCGGCAGGTTCAGTCTTGCCGCCAAGCAGAGCGCAACGGGGAATTAGCGCTGGGATGCGCCAGAGCGGTGCGAATCGGAAGGGCGTGCACCAGGAGATAGCAAAGGTCGTGCCGCTAGAGCGCGCGCAGGACGATACGACCACTGCTCAGGTTGCTCAGCAGCGTCGCCACCTCGTCGCGTCGCTGGGGCTCGACCGCAATCCGCAAGGCGATCTCCAGCGCCTGATAGTCCTCGGCCAGCACCAGCACCGCTAGGGCTGCCAGGCGCGCCTTGATCAGCGGCCACTCCGCATAGGTGCAGGCGAAGCCAAGTTCCTGCCGCAGCACCAGCGGCTGCTTGTCCGCCTGCTGCAGGCAACGGGCGGCGCAACCGCCATAGGCGCGTACCAGGCCGCCGGTACCCAGCTTGATGCCGCCGTACCAGCGGATGACCACCACCACCACCTGATCGCAATCCTGCCCCTCGATGGCGGCCAGGATGGGCCGGCCCGCCGTCCCACCGGGCTCGCCGTCGTCATTGAAGCGGTATTGATTGCCCAGCTTCCAGGCCCAGCAGTTGTGGGTCGCGGTCGGCACGCTCACGCGGTCGATGAAGGCCAGGGCCGCTTCCACCGTGGTGACGGGCGCAGCGAGGGCGAGGAAACGACTCTTGCGCACCTCTTCTTCCCAGGCGGCATCCTGGATCAGGGTAAAGGTCATGGTGCCTGGAGACCCAGTCCCTTGAGGATGACATGGGTCAGGGTCCGCGCCGCCTCGTCGAAATCCTGCCGGGTCAGGCGAGTGCGCCCGGTCACCTGGCAGATCTGGCTGGCGAAGTCGGCGTAGTGCTGGGTGCTGCTCCACAACAGGAAGATCAGGTGGACCGGATCCACCGGGTCCATCTTGCCGGCCGCGATCCAGGCGTCGAATACCGCTGCCCGGCTGCGAAACCAGGTCTGGTAGTCCTGATCGAAATACTCGTACAGGCAATGACCGCCGCCGATGATCTCCATGGCGAAGATCCGTGAGGCCAGCGGTTGGCGCCGCGAGAATTCCAGCTTGGCGCGGATGTAGCGACTCAGGGCCGCCGCCGGGTCGTCTTCCACGGTCAGGTGATTGAAGGTGCTGTCCCAGAGTTCGAGGATGTTGCCCAGCACGGCCATATAGAGGCCGAGCTTGTTGTTGAAGTAGTAGTGGAGATTGGCCTTGGGCAAGCCAACGCGTTGCGCGATGGTGTTCATGCTGGTGCCCTTGAAGCCATGGCGCGCGAATTCTTCCTCCGCCGCGCTCAGGATCAATTCCTCATTCTTCTGCCGGATGCGTCCGGCCGGCTTGTCCTGGCCGGCGTGATGGGCGGGTACGAGAAGGGTCATGACAACGGGAGGATCCTGAGGCGCGGCAGGCATCAATAGCGTACCCCCGGCCCTGGACACAAGGGCTGTTTTACCGGTGTGGCGCCGGCGAGCTGCATTCCGTCACCGCTGCGCGGCGCTCCTCGGGCAGCAACAGGTTGAGCAGGATGGCGGTGATGCCACCGCTGGTGATCGCGGTGTCGAAGAGATTCTTCACCAGTGGCGGCAGCTGATCCAGCAGCGTCGGCTGGCTGGCGATACCGAGACCCACGCCAAGGGAGGTGGCGATGATCAGCAGGCTGCGGCGATCCAGGGTGCAGTGCGCCAGCAGCCGTATCCCGGCCGCGGCGACACTGCCGAACAGCACCAGGGTCGCACCGCCCAGCACCGGTTTGGGAATCTGCTGCAGGACGGCGCCCAGCACGGGGAACAGGCCCAGCACCAGCAGGATGGCGCCTATCCAGTAGCCGACATGGCGGCTGGCCACGCCGGTCAGCTGGATCACCCCGTTGTTCTGCGCGAAGGTGGTGCTGGGAAAGGTATTGAAGGTGGCGGCGAGCAGGCAGGCGACGCCATCACCCAGGACCCCACCCCGCAACCGCTGGAGATAGCCCGGCCCTTCGACGGGTTGTCGCGAGATCAGGCAGTTGGCGGTCAGGTCGCCGGTGGTCTCCAGGGTGCTGATCAGATAGATGAGCGCGACCGGGAGGAAGGCCGACCAGTCGAAGGCGAAGCCGAAATGGAAGGGGAGGGGGACGCTGACCAGGGGCAGGTCCGGCAGCGGTTGGGGTTTCAACAGGCCGCAGGTCCAGGCGGCGAGGGAGCCCACCAGTAGGCCGATCATCACCGCCGAGAGCCGCAACCAGGGACGCGGCGACAGATTCAGGCCGATGATGACCGCCAGCACCAGACCACCGAGGGCCAGGTTGATCGGTGCGCCGAAATTGGCGGCCTTGGCGCCCCCGCCGAGATCGGTGACGCCCACCCTGATCAGGCTGATGCCGATCAGGGTGATGACGATGCCGGTCACCAGTGGCGTGATCACCCGGCGCAACAGACCAAGACAGCGACTCAGACCGATCTGGACGAAGGCGCCAAAGAAGCAGACGCCAAAGATCATCGCCAGGATGTCCTCCGGCGTCCCGCCGCGCTGCTTGACCAGCATCCCGGCTGCCAGCACCGCGGATAGAAAGGAGAAGCTGGTGCCCTGCAGGCAGATCATGCCCGCGCCCAGTCCACCGGCACCCCGCGCCTGCAGAAAGGTACCGACGCCCGACACCATCAGCCCCATGCTGATCAGATAGGGCAGGTGCTCGTGCAGCCCCAGGGCGCCGGCAATGATCAGCGGTGGCGTGACGATCCCCACGAAGCTGGCCAGGACATGCTGCAGGGCAGCGCAAAAGGCCGCGAGTGGGGCCGGGCGATCGTCCAGGCCATAGAGCAGATCATCGCGGACGGGAGTGGGCATGGTGATTACCTCGCAGTGGCGCTGCCCGCCGGTAAGGCGGCTGCAGCGCCAGAAGTGGGCCTGGCCAGGCTAGAACTGATACTTCACCAGGAAGCTGAAAACACTCTGGTCGGTACGGAAGCCCTCGCTGTCCTTGATGCCGTACTTGTCCGACCAGTAGTCGTACTCGGTACCCACATAAAGATGCTTGGCCTCGTAGCCCATGGCCTTGCCCAGGTCGTACTTGACCTGGGGATTGAAGTGCAGATTGGCGTGATAGCTGCCCTTGTTGTTCACCACCCAGTCCATGTAGCCATCGATGAGCAGATCCGAATTGCCCAGGGGCAGGGTGTAAGCCCATACCGGAGTGAGCTGCCAGGCACCCGAAGGCGCACTGCCGCCGTCCGGCTTGCGGTAATAGAGATTCAGCTGGAAGTAGTCGAAGCCCGGCACCTTGAGGTCGAAACCCGGACCGACCAGATAGTTGCGCTGGTCACGGCCGGCGCCCTCGCCGTCGTTCTGGTCGTATTCCAGGGTGGTGGCGAGCAGGACATCGGTAACCGGGCCAAAGGAAAGGTCCCGCCCGGACAGCTTGCCGAAGGACAGTCGCGGACTGATCTCGCCATAGAAGCCCTGATGACCGTCGCTGGCGTTGGTCGCACCGTTGAACCAGATGCTGTCGACGAAGAGGAAGAGATCGCCCCAGGTCCAGCTGCTGGCATGCTCGAAGGTGACGGTCTGCTGGATGCGGGGATCGACCCGGAAATCCTTGCCATATAGATAGGTGAGGCTTTCACCGTGCCACAGCAGTGGGCTGTCAGCGGCGTGGGCGGCACCGGCTGTGAACAGGCTGGCGGTCAGCAGCGCGGTGGTTAGGGTCTTGCGCATGTAGGCTCCTGGAAGTGCTTTCTCGTTATGTGCAGCGTCCGCCGTGCTCAGCAAAATCGACGCCAAGCTCCGGCGGGCGGGAGAAAATAGTTATTTTTCAACGCCTTGTATAAGGATTCCGGGAAATTTCAGCTGTTTGGCAGGGTACCAAACCTGACCACTTGCTCAGTTTTCGTGCCCTGAAGGGGCGCCCGCAGCGGCGCTGCTGCGAAACAGCGCACAGGGGGCCGCGCAGTGCTAAGGTGCTGGGCGACCCCGCAGGAGATAGTCATGAAGTTGCTTATCGGTATGCTGACGGCCTTGCTCTGCTGCTCTTTCGCCTCGGCTCAGGTCCCCCAGGGTGGGACGGGACAGCCAGGCATCCTCATGATCACCCGGGGCGATGCCTACTCGGGTTCGGGATGCGACATAGGTCTGGTGATTCAGGGGCGCCTCGCCGGCACCCTTATGGCCGGTCAGAGTGCTTCCTTCAATCTGCCGCCTGGCGAGATCGCCGTCAGCCTTACCTCTTCCGGCCCGGGGGGTTGCGCGGCGCCCATGGCCAGCAGCGTCGCCCAATCCATCCTGCTGACTCCTGGGGAGATCAAGCAGTACCGGATCATCGCGACCGAGGCGGGGTATCGACTGGCGCCCATCCTCCTTTATTGAAGTTTTTTGAAATAACCTGTTGACCTGTCCTGAAACTCCCCTATAATGCGCCACACTTCCGGCGCAGACGCTGAAGCGGCTTGAAAATCAAGCACTTAGGTCTGAGCCAGGCGAGGGGTCCACGGATTCTTCGCCATTTGGCTCTCACCTCAGGGTGACAGCGAAATGAAGCGGAGGGGTTGACAGCGTCTCAGGATGCTGTAGGATTCGCCTCCCGCTGCCGCGATCGGTTGATGTGGTCAGGCAAGCGCAAGTGGTTGAGTTGAAACGAAAAAGTTCAAATCAACGCTTGACAGGATGTGAGGGCAGCGTAGAATGCGCGCCTCGGTTAGCGACACGGTCGCAACCAACTGCTCTTTAACAAGTTGAATCAAGCAATTCGTGTGGGTGCTTGTGAGATAAGTCTGATGTCGCAAGATTATCAGCAACACAAGTAACTCGTGAATTCATGAGTTTTTTGCGATTGCTGAGCCAAGTTTAGGGTTTTCTCAAAACCCGATCAGTCTACTTAACTGAAGAGTTTGATCATGGCTCAGATTGAACGCTGGCGGCAGGCCTAACACATGCAAGTCGAGCGGATGAGAGGAGCTTGCTCCTCGATTCAGCGGCGGACGGGTGAGTAATGCCTAGGAATCTGCCTAGTAGTGGGGGACAACGTTTCGAAAGGAACGCTAATACCGCATACGTCCTACGGGAGAAAGTGGGGGATCTTCGGACCTCACGCTATTAGATGAGCCTAGGTCGGATTAGCTAGTTGGTAGGGTAAAGGCCTACCAAGGCGACGATCCGTAACTGGTCTGAGAGGATGATCAGTCACACTGGAACTGAGACACGGTCCAGACTCCTACGGGAGGCAGCAGTGGGGAATATTGGACAATGGGCGAAAGCCTGATCCAGCCATGCCGCGTGTGTGAAGAAGGCCTTCGGGTCGTAAAGCACTTTAAGTTGGGAGGAAGGGCTCATAGCGAATACCTGTGAGTTTTGACGTTACCAACAGAATAAGCACCGGCTAACTTCGTGCCAGCAGCCGCGGTAATACGAAGGGTGCAAGCGTTAATCGGAATTACTGGGCGTAAAGCGCGCGTAGGTGGCTTGATAAGTTGGATGTGAAATCCCCGGGCTCAACCTGGGAACTGCATCCAAAACTGTCTGGCTAGAGTGCGGTAGAGGGTAGTGGAATTTCCAGTGTAGCGGTGAAATGCGTAGATATTGGAAGGAACACCAGTGGCGAAGGCGACTACCTGGACTGACACTGACACTGAGGTGCGAAAGCGTGGGGAGCAAACAGGATTAGATACCCTGGTAGTCCACGCCGTAAACGATGTCAACTAGCCGTTGGGATCCTTGAGATCTTAGTGGCGCAGCTAACGCATTAAGTTGACCGCCTGGGGAGTACGGCCGCAAGGTTAAAACTCAAATGAATTGACGGGGGCCCGCACAAGCGGTGGAGCATGTGGTTTAATTCGAAGCAACGCGAAGAACCTTACCTGGCCTTGACATGCTGAGAACTTTCCAGAGATGGATTGGTGCCTTCGGGAACTCAGACACAGGTGCTGCATGGCTGTCGTCAGCTCGTGTCGTGAGATGTTGGGTTAAGTCCCGTAACGAGCGCAACCCTTGTCCTTAGTTACCAGCACGTTATGGTGGGCACTCTAAGGAGACTGCCGGTGACAAACCGGAGGAAGGTGGGGATGACGTCAAGTCATCATGGCCCTTACGGCCAGGGCTACACACGTGCTACAATGGTCGGTACAAAGGGTTGCCAAGCCGCGAGGTGGAGCTAATCCCATAAAACCGATCGTAGTCCGGATCGCAGTCTGCAACTCGACTGCGTGAAGTCGGAATCGCTAGTAATCGTGAATCAGAACGTCACGGTGAATACGTTCCCGGGCCTTGTACACACCGCCCGTCACACCATGGGAGTGGGTTGCTCCAGAAGTAGCTAGTCTAACCCTCGGGAGGACGGTTACCACGGAGTGATTCATGACTGGGGTGAAGTCGTAACAAGGTAGCCGTAGGGGAACCTGCGGCTGGATCACCTCCTTAATCGAAGATGTCAGCTTGCTGACAAGCTCCCACACGAATTGCTTGATTCACTGATAGAAGAGCAATTGAGTTAGAAAGACTCAAGGTAAGACGATTGGGTCTGTAGCTCAGTTGGTTAGAGCGCACCCCTGATAAGGGTGAGGTCGGCAGTTCGAATCTGCCCAGACCCACCAATCGATGGGGCCATAGCTCAGCTGGGAGAGCGCCTGCCTTGCACGCAGGAGGTCAGGAGTTCGATCCTCCTTGGCTCCACCATCTCCACCTGGTCGATAACACGATTGCTTGAAAAGCTCAGAAGTGAGCCTTTGACTTCTCCTCCATCACCTAGTGAAGAGGGAAGGGCACAAATGCTGACTTCTGGTCTTTGATCAGAACTGTTCTTTAAAAAATTGGGAAAGTGATAGAAGTAGACACATTGACTGTTTTCACTGGCAGTCGATGTCGTCAAGGTAAAATCTTGCGAACTCAAGCGCAAGTTTTCGGCGAAATGTCGTCTTCACTCATCTAACGCCTGCAGATCGGTAGCGTCCTTGTGACGTCAGCGAGATTGCTTGGGGTTATATGGTCAAGTGAAGAAGCGCATACGGTGGATGCCTTGGCAGTCAGAGGCGATGAAAGACGTGATAGCCTGCGATAAGCTTCGGTGAGGTGGCAAATGACCTGTGACCCGGAGATCTCTGAATGGGGGAACCCACCTAGCATAAGCTAGGTATCTTAACCTGAATCCATAGGGTTAAGAGGCGAACCAGGGGAACTGAAACATCTAAGTACCCTGAGGAAAAGAAATCAACCGAGATTCCCTTAGTAGTGGCGAGCGAACGGGGACCAGCCCTTAAGTTGATTTGAGAGTAGCGGAACGCTCTGGAAAGTGCGGCCATAGTGGGTGATAGCCCTGTACGCGAAACGCTCTTATCAATGAAATCGAGTAGGACGGGGCACGAGAAACCCTGTCTGAATATGGGGGGACCATCCTCCAAGGCTAAATACTCCTGACTGACCGATAGTGAACCAGTACCGTGAGGGAAAGGCGAAAAGAACCCCGGAGAGGGGAGTGAAATAGAACCTGAAACCGTATGCGTACAAGCAGTGGGAGCCCACGTTGTTGGGTGACTGCGTACCTTTTGTATAATGGGTCAGCGACTTATTTTCAGTGGCGAGCTTAACCGAATAGGGGAGGCGTAGCGAAAGCGAGTCTTAATAGGGCGTCTAGTCGCTGGGAATAGACCCGAAACCGGGCGATCTATCCATGAGCAGGTTGAAGGTTAGGTAACACTGACTGGAGGACCGAACCCACTTCCGTTGAAAAGGCAGGGGATGACTTGTGGATCGGAGTGAAAGGCTAATCAAGCTCGGAGATAGCTGGTTCTCCTCGAAAGCTATTTAGGTAGCGCCTCATGTATCACTCTGGGGGGTAGAGCACTGTTTCGGCTAGGGGGTCATCCCGACTTACCAAACCGATGCAAACTCCGAATACCCAGAAGTGCCGAGCATGGGAGACACACGGCGGGTGCTAACGTCCGTCGTGAAAAGGGAAACAACCCAGACCGTCAGCTAAGGTCCCAAAGTCCTGGTTAAGTGGTAAACGATGTGGGAAGGCTTAGACAGCTAGGAGGTTGGCTTAGAAGCAGCCACCCTTTAAAGAAAGCGTAATAGCTCACTAGTCGAGTCGGCCTGCGCGGAAGATGTAACGGGGCTCAAACCAGGCACCGAAGCTACGGGTATCACCTCTGGTGATGCGGTAGAGGAGCGTTCTGTAAGCCTGTGAAGGTGAGTTGAGAAGCTTGCTGGAGGTATCAGAAGTGCGAATGCTGACATGAGTAACGACAATGCGAGTGAAAAACTCGCACGCCGAAAGACCAAGGGTTCCTGCGCAACGTTAATCGACGCAGGGTGAGTCGGTCCCTAAGGCGAGGCTGAAAGGCGTAGTCGATGGGAAACGGGTTAATATTCCCGTACTTCTAGTTACTGCGATGGGGGGACGGAGAAGGCTAGGCCAGCTTGGCGTTGGTTGTCCAAGTTTAAGGTGGTAGGCTGACTGTTTAGGTAAATCCGGACGGTCAAGGCCGAGAGCTGATGACGATCCTTCTTTTAGAAGGAGAAGTGGTTGATGCCATGCTTCCAGGAAAAGCCTCTAAGCTTCAGGTAATTAGGAACCGTACCCCAAACCGACACAGGTGGTCGGGTAGAGAATACCAAGGCGCTTGAGAGAACTCGGGTGAAGGAACTAGGCAAAATGGCACCGTAACTTCGGGAGAAGGTGCGCCGGTGAGGGTGAAGGGTTTACCCCGTAAGCTCATGCCGGTCGAA
>NZ_NKID01000020.1:0-40564 GCF_002256045.1 Pseudomonas sp. PGPPP4 | reverse complement strand
CGATGGCCGGAATTCGACGTTGATTTGGGGGGTAAACCGGCAGGGATGCCGGTTTAGCCGCCCTGCGCCATGGATGGCGCGTGGCGGCGGCCCCCCAAATCAATGTCGGATTACGGGCATGCCGAGCCTAGGCGAGGCACCGAGTGGTGGGGCGAAGGCCTTTTGGTTACTTTTGTCTGGGCCGGCATTCCGGCCTTTACAAAAGTGACCCGCTGTAAGAGCGGAACCCTAAGCCGCCGTTACCCAAATAACGGATATGTACACCAGCAAAAAAAAACGGGGCAATCAAAGATCACCCCAAAAGTCCAACGAGAGGCCCTACCAACCCAACTACAACGAAATCTGCTTCCTCTCCTCGTCCGTCAACCGCGCCCGCGCCTGTTCACTCAGCGGCCCCGCGCCCAGCACCTGCACCGGGCTGTTGGGGTTATACCCCGACGTCTTCTGCCCCTCTTCAACCCCACGCTGCACCGGCTCAGTCCCAAACCCGAGCACTTCCACCGTCACGATCGAAGCCCTGCCCTGCTTGGCCGCCGCCTGCTGACTGCGCGCCGCATCTTCCGCCGCCTGGGAGGCCGCTGCCCCGGCCGCGCTGGCCGAGCTCATGGCGCCGGTATTAACAGAGGCCGTTACAGGCACCCCGGACGATTTGCCCTGGGACTGGATATTCGCCGCGTTCACCACCCGCAAAGCCGCGATGTTGACGTTACCCGACACCCGAATCCCCGCCTCGCCCGCGTCGATGGTGCCCAACGGCGCGATCAGGTCGATGTCTCCCGCCGGTACTTCCGGGATCGGGTTCAGCGTGGCAATCCCCGCCCCCGTACTTGGCACCGACGGCGACAGGCCCACGTTGCCCCAGTTGTCATAAACACGCTTGGGCGGTGTGTACACCACGGTGGTCTTGGAGCCGCGACCGGCGTTGATGTCGCCCTCGGCGGTCCACCCCATGATCGAGCCGCCAAAGGTGGTCATGATGCGGCTCTGCCCCAAGAGGATGCTGCCCATGGAATACAGCTGAATGTCACCGGCACCCTGGGTGATCACACCCGCCGTGGACGGTGGCGCCGCGCCTTCGATGCCGAAGGTCTGGCCGCCGCCGGGGGTGAGCATCTGGATCGACCCACCGGCATTGGTGTGCACGCCCGAGCCGTTGAACAGTGTGATGTCGCCCTGGTAAGTGATCGGGTTGCCGGCCACGTCCCTGGTCGGGAACAACGCCGCGATCGCCGCACGGCCACGCAGGTAGCTGCCCTCGCGGACGCCGCCGTCCTGGTTGTACTCGCGGCCAGCGGCCTTGAGTTCGGCAAAATACACATCACGGGCAAACACCCGTTGTTGCTCAGCGGGTAATGCAGCGTAGTAAGCGCGGGCCTGCTCGCTGTCGCCGGCAAACCCGAAGCGCTCGGCCAGCCAGGTGGCCAGTTCGTCCTCATAGGTCTTGGCCACTTTGCCGCCCTGCAAGGACTCGCCCGTTTGTGCCTGGTTGAGCGGGTTCAGGTAGCTCTCGACGAACCGTTGGTAATCCGGTCCGGTGGCGCCGACACCGGCCTGCATGACGATGCTCGCGCCAGGGCGGTTGTCGCCCGTCAACACCGCGCCGAGGCTGGTCACGCTGTGCTCGCCGCCCGTGCCTGTCAGCAGGATATTGCGCCCGGCCGAGACTTCCAGCAGGCCGGGGCCGGCTACCTGGAAATTGCTGTAGAGAATGTCGCGCCCGGCAGACACGATGGAGATGTCCTGCGTGTTTTTATGAATGAACAGATTGTCGCTTGGCGACGCGACGGTAAAACCATCAGTGCCAAAAGTACGACCACTGCTGACGATATCCCGCCCAGCCATCATGCGGACCGCGCCATTCCCTTCATACCAGGTCTCACCTTCATGCACTGACCCGGGTGTCTTCTGGAACGTGATTATCCGACCACTGCTCACCCCGACAAGGTCGCCGTCCATCGCATAAAACCGCGCCGGTTCAGCACTGCCCGCAGATGAAGCGGCTGTGGTGCCAGACCCGAATGCGAACAATGAGAGGTTGCCCGCGTTACCCGTGACCGACAGGTTGCTGGCGACCACGGCGTTGCCCACCCGGCCTTGGTACGCAGGATTCCACGGCGTCGCCATCGCACTGTTCGCCGTGCCGGACTGGCTAACCGGCATGCCGCCGGCGTAGATCGAGTCTTGGGCGAGGAACTGCAACTGGCCGTTTTCCCCAGGCGCCAACAGCAAGGGATAACTGTAGGCGCTGTCACCGTTGGTCTGCGTCTGCGCGGCTTTACCGTAATACAGGCTGCCGCCCGCTGCGGTAGCGTTAAGGATGGACGGGTAGACCACCGCCAGGTCGGCCGTCGCTTCGGAGCGGGTGAAGGGTGTGAGGTTGCCGCCCAGTGAAAACAGATCAATCGCGGTGTCTTTAGTCCACAACGTAAACCAGCTTGAACCGCTGCCGACTTTCGCGCCTTGGGCAAAGGGTGATACGTGCGAAAGCTGTACCCGGCCCGGGTCTTCGACGTTTTGCACCACCAAGTCGCCCAGGGTCTGCAGGTTGAACGTGGCATCACCGGGCACCAGGGTCATGCCACCACGGGCAACGCCACGGGTCGCGACCAATGGGTCGAACGCGCGGGTTTCGCCCGGGCTCTGGGTGGGGGAAATGCTGCCGTAGAGCATGTCGACGCTGCCCACGCTGGTGCTGCGCAGTTGCACATCGCCGCGCAGGTTGACCAGCACACCATCACGATGGTCCGCAGTCGCGGCCACGCTGGCCGGGTTCAGCGCCCCACCGATGCGCACGCGCAAATCGCCGCCGCCGGTCAACTGCTGGCTGCCATCGCTGGCGATCCGGCCCGTGCTGCCGACCGCCAGGGCCAGGCCCTGACTGTGGGGGTTTACAGTGGTGTTGTTGAAGCCATAGCCCAAGGTATCCAAGACCCCGGCATCACCGACCACGTTCACGTCCAGATTGCCGCCACCCAAGGTGCCGAAACCGGTGAAGCCAAGCATTTTGTCCGCCGCCGTGGTCGCGGTGTAACTGCCGAAATTGATCCACCAGGCGGTGGGTTGAGCTTGCCCGCCCGTGGCCACGTCACCACTGCCCTGGCGCCACAGCCAGTTGCCGACTGCGGCCGAGTCCACTCCGGCGTCCTTGGGGTTGGGACGCGCATTGCTGGTCGCAGTGCTGGTGATATTACCGGTCAGGTCACCGCCGACATTCAGGGTCAGATTGCCCCCAGCCTCCGGGTACCAGGCCCGGTAGCGGCTGGTGGGTGAGCCGTTGACGAATTGCTCAAAGTAGCTTCCCGGATCGTTGAGCACAGCGCCGGACGGTTGAGCGTTAGGCTGGTTGTACGGGTCACCCGCAAACGTGCCGGTCGATGAAGTACCGGCGGTGTACACGCCGTACAGCGAATCCATGCTCAGGTTGCCCGCACTCAACAACTCCAGGTCGCCGCGGCCGGTGCGGATCACACTGAAGCGTGTACTCGAAGGCGTCGCCCCGTATTCGGTCGTGCTCTGGGCCGCGCAATATTCGGGAGCCAGGGCGCAGACTTCATCCACCGTAGGCAGCTCCAGGCTGGCGAGAAACTCATTGGTGATCACCGCGCCCACGGGGATGATCACACCGGACTGGTTCAACAGATCGTCAGCCGCTTGCTGCGTCCACACGTAGGTCACTTTGATCGCGCAATACTCCGGCGCGCCGGCGCAGAAGTCCTCGATCGACCCCAGGCTCAAGTCATCGAGCAATTGCTGGTCGATGGGGTCGCCCTCTTTGATGTCCAACCCAGCCTCGGTCAGCACCGCCACCGCTTCGGCCGTCCAGGTCTGAACGCCTTTGCTCGGCAATTCCTTGGCATACATGCCGTAGTGATTGTCGGCCAGGTGAATATCGCCGCTGCGCGGATGGGCTTGCAGCAGACGGCTGTCCGCGGCCTCGGTGTCGGCACCCGCCACCAGGCGCAACGACCACGATTGGGTGCCTTCGGCCAGCATCGGCGAGATGGCCCACACCTGACCGGCGTCGCCAGACACCCCAACCCGCAACTGCACCGAGGCAGCCCCGTTGGGCAACTTCACATCGGTGCCGGCGGGGATCAGCGCGCCCTTCGGCAGGGCTTTGCTGCCACTCAGTTGCACGATGTTATTGGCCAGGTTCGCCCCGTGCACCGTCGGCAGCGGTACACCTTTGGGCCAGATCATGTCTTGCAGACGGGTGCCTTGGGTCAACAGTGTCCCAGCGCCCAATTGCGTGCCCGCCACGAGGGTGTGCGCCTCGGCGAGCAACGTACCGGCGGCGAACAACAGGTTGCCCCCGGCATCACGCACGTCCGCCGCCAATACGCTGCCCGCCGGCAGAACCAGGTCCTGGCCCAATGTCGCGGCCACTGGCAAACGGGTGCCGGCGGCGACCGTCAGGCCTTTGATCGGCAGGTCGTAGTTGAGCGTGCTGCCCGCCGGGAAGGCCGTACCGTCTGCCAGGGTCACACCGTTGCCCGGCACCACGATGGTGCCGCCGCTGAAGTCCACACCGGGCAGCAGCACCCAGCCTTTGTCATCCTCGGACACCGGCGGTTTGGCGAAGCCATCGTTGATGCTGCCGTAGATGTTCAAGTCCCCACCGGCGCGCAGCGTCAGGCTGCCGGACTCGCCGGAGCCGTAGACGGCATTGTTCTTCTGGCTGTTGGGATTGAGGCTGGCATAGCGATAACCGGACAAGTCCAGGTCGCCCTGGACCACCAGGTCGCCGTCCGGGGTCTTGCTGACGATTTCCACACCGGGGCGCAGGTGGAAGGCGTCGGCGTAGGTCGCGTTATTCAAGCCGGCGAGCTTGTTATCCAGCAAGTTCGTATTGAGCAGGGCGGCATTGATGAAGGCCTCGCTCAAGGCGTGTTTCGCATCCAGATAACCTTGAGTGATTTCCTGATACGGCCTGCCACTGGCAGTCGGATCGCTTTTTTCGGGTGCATCGTCGTAGGTCGCCATGCCGTTGAGGGTGATCGAGCGCGCGCCCTGAATGGTCAAGCGTCCACTGGCGTCGATCGCCACGTCATTGCCTGCCAACCGTGGTGCATTCAGTTCCAGGGTGCCGCGATTGCGTCCGTCATTACCAGCAGCCGCGCCGGTACCGTGGCGCAGGTCGATGCGTACGCCGTCGGCGAGGGTCAGTTGGCCGCTGCCGGAGCCCAGCACCACTGTGGCGCGGTTCGGCGAGTCGATGATCTTGCCGTAGCTGTCAACGCGCAGCTTGCTGCCGTGAGCGTCGAGAACGGCTGTGCTGTCCAGGGTGAGGCCGTTCCTGCCGGCCAGGTTGATACTGCCGACGCGCTCACCGCTGGCGTCCACCAGGCCGGTCACGCGCAGGCTGCCGTTGTCCACGGACACGCTGACGGTGCCGGCCTTGAGCCCGTTGCCGATGGTCAGGTCGCCCTGCTTGAGCTGAAAGCTGCGCGCACCGAACACTTCGCCCTGGTTCAGGCGTTGGTTGAGGTCGGCAAACTGCTGGTCCAGGGAGCCGCTGCTGCCCAGGCGCTGCGCCTGGATCTCCACGGTTCCGGCTGGTTGCGGCATAGAGGTGCCACCGGCGTTGTAGTAACCACTGCTGCTGCCGAGGATCTTGCCCTGCAGATCGACGATTCCACCCGCCGCATCCGTGGCCACCGCACGCAACTTGCCGGCTTGGTTGTGCTTGGCGGACAGGTCGATGGTCGAGCCAGCCGCCTGCAGGATATTGCCGCTGCGGCTGTCGAGCAGCACATCGCCGCCCCACCCGTATTGGGTCACATCGTTGAAGGTGATCCCACGACCGGCCACGTCAATCAGCGCGTCGTCGGTCAACACCACATCGCCACGGGCACTGAGGCTGACTTTACCGCTGGGCAACACCACCGCACTGGCCACGCGGATGCTGTCGCCTTGCAGGGACAGTGCGGCACCCTGGCCGCTGGCGTTGCCACGGGGGCCTGCCGAGGCGCCGATATCGATCGCACCGCCGGCTTTGATCGTGTTCACCGAACCGGCCTCACCGGTCATCAGCGGGGTGCGAATGGTCAAGTTGCCGCCGCTGTACTGGAAGCCGCTGACCGGGTCATAGGCACCCTGGCGCTGGTACACCGACAGACTGCCCTTGTGGTTGGCGGTGATGCGCTCGCTGGCGTTGAGAGCAACGTTGGCAAAGCCCAGGGCCAGGCGGTCGAAGCTTTTTACAGTGCTGGGCTGGCCAAATTCGCCATAGCCAAACTCGATGCGCTCGGCATTGATATCCAGGCGCCCACTGCCAGTGCCTGCGCCGCCTGCCACCACCGCGCCGGGAGCGTTAGTAGCACCCAGCCAAATCAGGTTAGCGGTGTGAATGGTCGCGACATCGCTGGCACCACCGGCGCCATAGATGGACGGGGTGGACAGCATCAGGTTGCTCAGCAGCGACTTGCCGGTCAGCGGGTCATAGGTGTCGAGGCTGGCGCTGCCGTAGAAGTTAAAACCGTCACGCGCCGACAACTGCAGGGTCTCCAGGGCCGGTGCGCCTAATTGCGTGTCGCCGCGCAGCAGGCGGTCGAGCAGCGCCTGGTTCAGGGTCAGGCCGGCTGGCAAGTGGTTTGCGGCAGCCGCCGCGGCGAGGGCTTCGACGCTGCCCAGGTTGATGGTGCTCACGCCCAGGTTGAGGTGACGAGTGCCATAGCGCACTTGGTCGCCCAGTTGGAAGGTGCTGTCGGTCAGGGCCACGATGCTGCCATCGGAATACAACCCGGTCTGGCCGGTGCAGACGCTCGTGCTGCATGCGCCGATGTTGATACCACCGCTGGTCACACCGCCGACCTGAGGGGCACTCACCACGTTCAGCAAACCGTTGGACACCGCCAGCATATTGGCAACCTGGTAGATAAAACCGTCGCGGGCATCGTAGCTGGCGGCACCGCGCCCCAGGGTGTTGATCGAAGCGCCCTGCTCTACCACGATGGCGCCGGTGTTGCTCACCAGGAACACTTCGGGCGCGGCAAGGGTGGCGCCCGCACGTAAAGTCACGTTGCTATCGGCGGCGTTCACACCCGATGCCAGGCTTATGAAGTTGCCCGACTGGCCATACTCCACCATGGTCATGCCCCCCACCATCAGCCGTGAAGCACCGATGGCATTGAGGGTGTCGGCTTTAAGCGTAATGCCGGAAAAACCGGCGGTAGCCGAAGCGTCAGCCGCGATCACTTCAATGCCGAGCTTGCCAGGGTCCAGTACCGCTACCGTACCGCCATAGCCTCCCGTCGCGGCATCAAAACGTCCGATACCCTCGAAGGAGAATGCGTCGCCCCCCTGGCCGGGGCGCAGTGCCAGTTTCAGGGTCTTGGCGTCGGCTTCCAGCATGGGGCGCGGTACGCCTAACCTGGCCGCATCGGCTTTGGCGAATTGGGCGTAACTGGTTTCGTTGTATTGGGAATAACGGCGCAGGGTGTCCGCCGAAGTCAGGATCAACTGGCTGGCAGTGCTGTTGCGGATCCCGGTGTGGGCAATCGACAACTGCCCGGCCGTGGCCCACGAGCCATTGCGCATCAAGGTGGTCGCGGCGTCGCTGCCGACTCCGGCCAGGCCATTGATCTCCACGCGATAGGCGCCGGGCATCAAGGCATACGTCGACGGCATCAAGGTATAGGTGCCTGCCGGCAACCCTGGCACACCCGCGCCGATGGTGACCTGCTGGCCAACCAGCGGCGCCACGGCACCGCCCTCCGCAGCCACCGGCGCTACGCCGGGTTGCACGCCCGGCACGATGGCGTAGATCGGGTTGGTGGACAGCCCCGGCAACACAAACCCGCCGTTGGCACCAAATTGCACCAGCGGGTTGTAACGCGCATCCGTGGAACCGCCGCGCCCGGAAACAAACCCGGCGCCGAGTAACTCGCCACCGCCCGACAGGTCCAGGATGGCATCCGGCTGCACCGCAACCGACTGGCCGCCCAGAATGACGCCCACGCTCAAGTCGCTGTTGGTATTGGCCAGCCCGCCTTGGCCGAGGAATGTCACCGTCTTGCCGTTGTACTTGTAAACCTGCCCGTCCAGCGTGCCGCCATAGGGCAACACCAGGCCCTTGCCGCTCACCGAGGTGACGCTGCCCGGCAGCAATTGCACCAGGCTGCTACCCATGCTGCCGATATCGATCAGGCCCAATGGCGCGCGCACCACACCGCCTTGCTTGACGGTGGCAGCGCCCAGTTGCAGGCGTCCGAACGCCGAATACGGCAGGGGCGCGTCCGTGCTGCCGACGCGGCCAATGGTCAACGTGCGTAAAGGGTCAAACGTCAGGCCCTGCACAGCTGATGACTCGCCCAGGTAACCGGCGATGACACGGGCACTGACTTCCGTGCTCGGGTACACCTGCGCCGCCCGCAGGGTCATGTCGCCCTGAGTCAGTAACTGGGTACTGACACCGGTGATGATGTCGTTCGCGGAGGCGCCCACCAGAAAGCGCAAATCGCCCTGGCTGGTCAGGTTGACCTGATCGAAGCCACGGCGCTCAAGGCTCGCCAGGCTATTGTCGGCGCCGTACAGGCTGCTGCGATTGCCGAAGATCACATTACCGCGCACTTCCACCAGGTCGCCGTCGGCATTGAACTGCGCCTCGGTTGCACGCTGGGATGGCGCCGGCAACACCGGCACCGGACGCACGTATAAATCCTTGCCCGTCTCAGGAGGCGCAAGGTAGCCCGCCAGCAACAGGTGCGGCGCCGTCAGGTTGACACGTGAGTTGCCTGCCGCGTTTTCACTGAGGCCATAACCACGGCTGTAAAGACGCAGGCTCTGGCCCATGTCCAGGCTCACATCACCGTCAAAGCTCAATAAGCCATTGCTCAACAGCGCGAGGTTATCGAAGCCGCCGGCAGTGACTTGATCCACACCCAGGCGGCCATGCCCGTACTCCAGGCTGTCGCCCAGCGCGGTCGGTTGGTGCACCTGGCTCAACACCAGGTCACGGACCTTGAGCACCCGATCGGTGACCCCGGCTTTCTGGTAATACGGGCTCTCCAGCGCCAGGTTGAGGCTACCGCCCGCCGCGCCGGCGCCACCGGCCTTGGCGACCAGGCTGCCATCCAGGTACAGGCCATTGTTGGAGGCCAGGCTGATGCTGCCGCCGTTACTGGCGACCTGCACCGCGCCCTGCCCTGCAATATTCAGCAAGGCCTGGGTGCCGGACGCGTCCAGGCGCGCACCGTCGCGCACGACCACGAACATGTCGCTGGCCGTGGCAAGGCCGGTGTTCAGGTCAAGCGAGCCGCCAATGTTGATAGTGCCGCCGTCGCGCACCACGCCGTAAGTGCGGCCACGGTAGTCCACCGCCGTGGCCGCCCGCGCCGCCACGTCGATCAACGCCTGTTCGCCAATCCAGATCGAGCGGTCATGGCCGATGGCGTTCACCGCCTCCGAGGCGCCGGTGGTCACACCGCCCAGGCTGACACTGCCGCCCCAGGCATTGAGCGTTCCGTCCAGGGTCAATTGGCCGATGCTGCGCAGCTTGATGGCCTGGCCGGGATCGACGTTGATCACCGCGCCGTGGCCCACCGTCAGGGCTGTGCTCGCCAGTTGCGCAGCCGTGGCGTAGACCGTACCGGCGGTGAGGCTCAAACCGGCACCACGGCGTTGGGTCAGCACGCCCTTGGTCGCGTCCTCCTGGTACAGCGGCGGCGTCCATTGCTCCAAGGCCGTGGCGGGATCGCTGCCCGTTGGCGTGGTGGACGCTTGGGCGCCCAAACGATAGGTCGGCAGGCTCACATCCACTTGCGTACCGTCGGTGACGATCAGCCCTTCGTTGCCGGTGATGTCGTAGGCCGAAAAACCCTTATTGAAGAAGTCGCCAGCCAGTTTCAGGGTGTCGCTGTCCACCGCAGCCGCGCTGTTGCCGATCTGCACCTTGCGTGCCTGCAAGGCCAGGGTGCCGCCGCCACTCACGCCAAAGCCACGCACCTCGCCCTCCAACGCCAAGGCGCCGAGGGCGCCCAGGGTCACACTGCCGCCCTTGCCGCCGGTGAGCTTGCCGTCGACGCCGAGGGTCGCACCGGAGGACACATCCACCACACTGCCGGCCGCCAGGTTGACGTTGTTCGAACTGCGCAACGAGACCTTGCCGCCGTTGACATACGCCACGCCGGTGCTGTTGGTCGGGTCGAGCAGTAGGTTGTTCCAGCGGCCACGGGCGTCGAGCTTGACGCCGGCCGCGACACTCACACTCGAACCACCGGCCAGGGTCGTGTCTTCGACCTCGCCCGCTTTCAGCGGGTTGACCTGGCTGAGGATGTTGCCCGCATTGATGCTGCCACCCAGGGCTGTCAGGTTGGCGTTGATATCAACCCTCGGTCCGAACAGGGTGATGTCGCCGCCGTCGGCCACGCTGAGCGCGCCATTGAGGGTCACCTGCTGCCTGGCCGCGACCTTGATCGCGCCCAACGGGTTGCCACTGAGCTGCTCGCTGTCGAGCAGGATTTTGCCCTGGCGGTCCTGGGGCAACGCGGTGGCGAGGTCCAGGCCATCGGCGATTTTTTCCAGGCTGCCTTCGATCGACACCTCGTCGGCGTTCGCCCCTAAGGCGTAGCGCAAGGTGCCGGTGGTCTTGTTGTAGATCGGCGTGTACTGGCCAATGATCAACTGCGCGAGCTGGGCCATGGCTTTTTGGGATTGCTGGTAACCGTCCAGGTTGATGTTCGGCGCCTGGGTCTGGCGATCACCCTGGAACACCGCGCTGATCATCTGGCCTTCCAGCACTGCGCTGGCGGTGCTGACCACCAGCTTGCCGGCGTCACGGCCCACGGTATAACCGGCCTCGTTACGGCCCTGCGGAGCAATCATCGGGTTGTAGTAGTACTCGGTCTGGCCCCAGCGAACACTGGTGTCTTCATAGCCCTTGTAAATGCCGGAATAGAGAATGTCGCCGGGTGCTTTGGACAACTCGTACAACCGTCGATCCGGGCCCTTGAGCCAGGTTTGCCGGATATAGCCCCCTTGCACATCCACGGTGCCGCCCGACAAGTTGATCTGCGCGCCTTGCTGAGTCACGACATCTTTGCCGGTAAAGGTCACGGTGCCGCCCTGGGCCATCCATTCGCCCACCGAATGGCCCTGGGTGCCGAGGTAACCGCCGACTTCCAGCAGACCACCGGCGGTGTACCAGCGATCGGTGGCGTAGCCGTTGGTGCCGGCCGGGACAAACACCAGGTCGCGTAAGTCGACCCACACGTCGTTATTGATCAGTTGCCCATTGTCGCGGTTGATCGGCGCATCCCGCTGCTCGTTGCCCTGTACGTTGATCTTGATGTTGTTGGCTTCCATCGACACCTTGACGCCCACGGCGCCCGACACGTCGATCATCGCCCCATCGCGCACCAGGCTGCGTTGACCGGCGCTGACCGCCACCTGGCCGCCGGTGGCGAGGGTGATCGAGCCTTTCTGGAAGTCCACGGTGCCACCGCTGACGATCTCGATACGCGACTGGTCAGTGCGGTCGGCCACGGCGCTGAGGTGGTTGAACTGCCCCGTGATCAGGTTAGCCGGCGTGCCGTCGAGCTTGATCAGGCCGTTGTCTTTCTGGCTGTTGAGGGCGGTGCTGCCACTGGCGTCCAACAGGATTGCAGTGGTGCTGCCCTCCCCCAAGGTGACGCTGCCGCTGGTGTCGCTGGCCGAGTTGAGCAAGTGAATGGAGCCGCGGGTGTCCACCGAAGTGCTGGCCAGGACCACGCCGTTTTGCTGAACCTGGTGCCCGGTCAGGGTGACGTCGCCGGTGGAGGCAATGATCAGGCCGTTGTTGATCACCTTGCCTGCGCTGCTGCCAGGCTTGAGGCTGGCGGCGACTTCATTGCCACGGGTGGTGGAACGCTCGTTGCCCGCCGTGCCCACCCCTTTGCGAATATAAAAGCTGTCACCGGCCGCCAGGGTGGTCTGGCCCTTGGCGGTGATGATCGTGCCGGCGTTTTCCACTTCGGTGCCGAGCAGCAAGGCATAGCCGCCCGCGTCGGTGGAGGTGGCGGCGTTGTGGGTCTGGATCAACGCACCGCGCTGCACCTCGACCTTGCCCGCCGCGTCGGTGAACGTCGGTTGAGTGCCATTGGTGTCGACATAAAGGCCGCGCTGGATGAACTGGTCATCGGTGATCGTCGCGGCAGCCGCCACCAGGTTGCGCACATTGACCTGGCTGGTGCCGCTGAAGACCACGCCGTTACGGTTCATGATCATCACCGTGCCCGCGCCCTGAATCTTGCCCTGGATTTCGCTGGGGCGTGCTTCAGGGTCATTGACGCGGTTGAGCACCGCCCAGGTGGACTGCTGCTGGAAATCCACCGTGGTGTTGCGCCCGACGTTGAACGTCTCCCAATTGAGGATCGCCTTGTCGGCGGTCTGCTCAATGCTCACCGTGGTCTTGCCGCCCGCCTGGGTCTGGGTCGGCGCCTTGGCATTGGTCCAGCCCTGGGTCAGGCTGTTGTCCACCTGCAAGCCGCCCTTGCCGAGGCCATCGGGAATCGTCGAGACCTGACCGAACGCCGCCTGCCGACCGGCCGCCTGCGCCGCCTGCTGCGCCGCAATCGCCGCGACCGTGGTGTTGAGCGTGCTGATGGACCGCGCCAACTGCTGGTTGACCCGCGCCTGCTGGTTCAGCGTCGGCACCGACGGCATCTGCCCCGCATTGATCCGCGCCGCCGTCGTCGCCTGGGTCGCCCCCTTGGCCGCGAACCACGCTGGGCTGAACGCCGTCGCCGCATGGGCATTGCCCGCCACCACCAACAAGGCAATGACCTGAGCCAGAGGCTTGAGGCGCAACACAGTCTGGGCGTGCGAGCCCTGGGCATTCAGCTTGAGCGTGGGTTTGCAGCGGACCATCGGGAATCTTCCTTCTTTGTAATCGCCAGGAGCAAGACAGGCTCACGTATGAGGGTTAGGCGGTTGGCGAGGGGCGGGACTGAACTTCTGTCATGCAAAGTTCATAAAGGGCTGCTAACGCAAAAAAAATCAGCAACGGCACAGGCCGTTGCTGATCGGGGTTGCGGGTCGTTGAAAGCCTGGGTTACAGCGGACGACCGATGGCGTTGCAGACGCTGGTGTTACCGATGCCTTGAGCGCTGGAAGCGGTGGCAAAGGTGTCACGCACGGCTTTTTTCCAGTTGGCTGGCAGCGGCACGAAGCGGTTGTTGTTGATGGCGGTGTCGTTGTTGATCAGGTTGCCGTAGTGGCGGTTGAAGAACGCACGGACCTGGGTGGTCTGGGTGGCGTCGGCGTAGCACTGGCTGAAGATCACGTTAGTGAAGCCCAGGATCGGGTAGCCGCTGGATGGGTAGGCGAACGTCGCCGGGCCGCTGGCGGTGGCAGCGAATACCGGTACCCAGTTGTCCGGGTTAGTGGCGTCGATGAACGAACCATCGGCACGGGCTTCGGTTGGCGCAGGGATCTGGCCAATGGCGGTGGAAACGTTGGCAGGCGCTGGCGAAACACCGCCAATCTTGGCCACTTTGGTGGCGTCATCCAGACCGGCCAAGGTGGTCGCCGCGTAATCCGGGCTCATGTAGGTGATCGCGCCATCTTGAGCGTTCAACGCGGTCATTACGCCTTGGCTGCCGGTAGCGGCCACTGCGCCAGCAGGCAAGCCTGCACCGTAGCTGGACGAAAAGGTGGTGGTCACGGCGAACGGTTGCGTCTCAGCGCACTTGGCGTTGAGGAAGCGCGTGAACAGTTCGGTGGTACCGCTGGACTCGCTGCGGTAGATCACTTTGATCGCGCCAGTGCGACCCGAACCAGTGATCTGGCTCCAGTCGGTCAAGCGGCCCGAAAACACGCCGCACAGTTGGTTGACGCTCAGATCAACCGCGTTGGCGCCAGCCTTGTTGAATGGAATGGCGACCGAAGTGGCCACCGAAGGCGCCTGGATCAACTTGCCCCAAGTCGCTTGTTTGTTGGTTTGGTAAGCCAGCAGCTCAGCAGCCGTCAGCTTGGAATCGCTGCCTGCCCAGTGCACGTTCTTGTTAGTCACGCCCGCCACGAACTTGGTGTAATCGTTGTTCAGGAAAGCCGCCTTGCCGTTGCCGCTGCCCACGCCGACGTAGGCGGCGAAGCCAGTGGTGAGGACGCCGGAGGTTTGGTACAGCGGCTGTGGCAAGGTTGCGCCGCCGCCGTTGATGTCAGCCATTGCAGCCTGGGCCGAGCACAGTGCAGCGAGGGTCATGGATACCGCGAGAACGTTGCGCTTAAACATGAAGAATCTCCTTTCGTCGTGTTTGTACGTTTGGGGTAGATGGCTCTTGCATGACGCCATGGCTTCGGTCCCAAGCCGTGATAAAGGGGTGGCCGGGGGTGAAAACCATGGAAGAGAAAGTCGCAGTTTCCGATGACAGATGTAGGAAAAAACCTCGGGAGGAAACACTTGATTTTTAAAAAGATTCTCGGGTGTTTTGGTCATGATTCTGAGCGATTTCAGCCCAGGTGACAGCGAGGTTTCAGAGGCCCTGCCGTGGAGGCGTCAGGAACCGTTGGCAGATGACGGAATGAGGAACCCGAGGTTGGGACCCGGACATCGGGATACCAAAAAAACAACTGAAAAACGCGTTGAGTGGTGGAGGACGCTCGCCCCCCAATAGAACTGGATTTCCACGCAATGGATCTGCCCCCCGACAAAACGCGGTGTCTCAGAGAGGGTGCCGTGTCAGGTTTTGGGGTGGCTTCACCACCCAGCGCGGGGCAAGCCCGCTCACCCCAGTAAGCCCGCTCACGCCGTTTGATCAGGTAACGAGTTGGTTGATCTCGATGATCGGCAACAGCACCGCCATCACAATCACCAGCACCACCGCCCCCATCACCACGATCATCAGCGGCTCCAGCAGCGCGGTCATGCCCATGGCCCGGCGTTCGATATCCCGCGACAGCGTCTGCGCTGCACGTTCAAGCATCGGCGGCAGCGAGCCGGTTTTTTCGCCGCTGGCGATCAGGTGGATCAATACCGGCGGAAAGACTTTCTCCACCGCCAGCGCCGGCGCCAGGTTGACCCCTTCGCGTACCTTGGCAGTGGCGTCGTTGACGCACTGGCTCAGGCGCTCGTTGGACAAGGTCTGGCGAGCCGCCTCCAGCGCCCGCAACAGCGGCACGCCAGCACCGCCGAGGATCGCCAGGGTCGAGGCAAACCGCGCCGTGTTCAGACCCAGCACAAAGCGCCCTATCAGCGGCAGGCGTAGCACACGACTGTGCCAATTCAAGCGCGCCACCGGGTTGCGCAGGTACAAACGCCAACTCCAGAAACCGCCGACAATCCCGGCGAAACACAGCCAGCCCCACGCGCGGATAAAGTCGCTGGCGTTGAGCATCGCCAGCGTCAGCCCTGGCAGGTCCTGACGCGCCTGGGAAAACGCACTGACCACCTGGGGCACCACGTAACTGAGCAAAAAAATCACAATGCCGATGGACACCAGCCCCACCACACCGGGGTAGATAAACGCGGTGAGAATCTTGCCGCGCAGGTTGTTGCGTTCCTCGATGTAGTCCGCCAGGCGCTCCATCACCTGGGCCAAGTCACCGGACTCCTCCCCCGCCGCAATCAACGCACGGTAGATCGACGGAAAGTCCCGTGGCCGCGCCGCCAACGCATCCGCCAGGCGCATGCCGCCGCGCACATCCCCACGCACGGCCGCCAACGTCTGGGCGATGTGCTTTTTCTCGGCCTGCTCCACCGTGGCACTCAGCGCCGCCTCCAACGGCAGGCTGGCGCCGAGCAGGCTCGCCAGTTGCCGCGTGGCCCAGGCCAAGTCGTTGTCCGAGAGCTTGGGCGTGAACAGGCTACTGCCCGCCGCCGCTGGCTGGCCGCCTTCGATCTGCACCAACAAGGCCGTCAAACCCCGCCCGCGCAAGTGGGCAAACGCTGCGCTCTGGCTGTCGGCCTCCACATGCCCGACCTCGACTTTGCCGCTGGCATCCGCGGCTTCATAGCGATAGCGATTCATCAGGCGTCCCGTGTCACGCGCAGGATTTCTTCGGGGGCCGTGGCGCCGCTGCGCACCCAGCGCTCACCGTCTTCACGCATGCTGAACATCCCGGCCCGCCGCGCGGCCAGGCGCAAATCCTGCTCGCCGGCGCCCTGATGAATCAGGCTGCGTACATCGTCGTCGACACAGAACAATTCATGGATACCGGTACGCCCGCTGTAACCGACCTGGTTGCAGTGCGAGCACCCCACCGGACGCCAGGTGCCCGGCGCGGCAGGATCTTCCTGCTTGCAATGGGGGCACAGGCGGCGCACCAACCGCTGGGCCAACACACCCAGCAATGACGACGCCAACAGGAACGGCTCGACGCCCATGTCGATCAAGCGGTTCACCGCCGACACCGCATCGTTGGTGTGCAACGTGGCGAGTACCAAGTGACCGGTGAGCGAGGCCTGCACGGCGATCTGCGCGGTCTCCAAGTCGCGGATTTCACCAATCATGATGATGTCCGGGTCCTGACGCAGAATGGCCCGCAGCGCCAGGCCGAAGGTCATGTCGATCTTGGCGTTGACCTGGATCTGGCTGATGCCCGGCAAGTCGTATTCCACCGGGTCTTCCACGGTGAGGATATTGCTGGTGCTCGCGTCCAACCGCGCCAACGCCGCGTACAGGCTGGTGGTCTTGCCACTGCCGGTGGGCCCGGTGACCAGCACAATGCCGTGGGGCTGGCGGATCAAGGTATCGAGGCGCGCGAGCAACTGCGGCTCCATGCCCAGAGTCTCCAACTGCAAACGCCCGGCCTGCTTGTCGAGCAAACGCATCACCACCCGCTCGCCATGCCCGGTGGGCACCGTCGACACTCGAATATCAATCGGCCGCCCGGCCACACGCAACGCAATGCGCCCATCCTGGGGCAGGCGTTTTTCGGCGATGTCGAGTTGAGCCATGATCTTGATCCGCGACACCAACGCGCCATGCAGCGCCTTGCGTGGCGACACCACGTCGCGCAGCGTGCCGTCGACGCGGTAGCGCACCACGGAATGGGTTTCGTAGGGCTCGATATGAATATCACTGGCCTCGTCCCGCGCTGCCTGGGTGAGCAAGGCGTTGATCATGCGGATCACCGGCGCACCGTCCTGGGTGTCGAGCAGGTCAGTGATCTCGGGCATGTCCTGCATCAAGCGGTCGAGGTCGACCTCGTTTTCCGCCGCACCCACCACGGCCGCGGCACTGCCGGTGTCGGCGTAGGCACTGGCCAGGAGACCGTCGAGTTCGTCATCGCGTATCTGCTCAATCCGCGACTGGCCGAACTGCCGTTGCACTTCGCTGATCGACCAGCCGGGAGTTGAGGGGCAGACGGTCAGCAACATGCCGTCCTCGCCGGGGCGCAGGAGGATGCGTTGGGATTTGGCCCAGGCGTAAGGGAGAAGGCTCACAAGGTATCCTCCTGACCGAGCACGGTCCAAATGTGGGAGGGGGCTTGCCCCCGATAGCGGTGGGTCAGTGTGTACATCTGTGGCTGACACACCCTCATCGGGAGCAAGCCCCCTCCCACATTCAAATCTTCATTTGGATTCATGGCCGTGCACCTACCGGTACAGCCCGAATCACCGCCCTCGGCCCCGGCTGCTGCCCCCCCGGAATCGCCTTCTCCACCGAAGGCAACTGCGGCGCCTGCACATCCGGCATCGCCCAACTGTGTTCCGGCTGCAACCCACCCTGCGCCCGACGCATAAACTCATAGCGGTTCAAGGTAATACTGCGCCCCGCCCCACTGTCGCGAATGATGTAAGGCCGCAAAAACACCATCAAGTTGGTCTTGCTCACACTGCGCTTCTCATTGCGAAACAACGCCCCCAACCCCGGAATATCCGATAGCCACGGCACCGCGTCGTTGCTCTGGCTATAGCCATCCTGCAGCAACCCACCCAGCACCATGATCTGCCCGTCATCCAGCAGGATGCTGGTATCGATCGCACGTTTGTTGGTCACCGTGCCCGCTGCCACCGACGCCCGGGAATCCACACTGCTGACTTCCTGATAGATATCCAGCTTCACCGTGCCGCCCTCGGAAATCTGCGGGCGCACGTTTAGCTTGAGCCCCACTTCTTCGCGCTGCACGGTCTGGAACGGGTTATTGCTGGTGCCCCCGCCGCCGGTCACATAACTGCCGGTGACAAACGGAATCGTCTGCCCCACAAAAATGCTCGCCGCTTCGTTATCCAGGGTCAGCAGGTTGGGCGTGGACAGCACGTTGGTGCCGCCCTTGCTCTTCAAGGCGCGGGCCAGCACCTTGAGGTCGAGCACCTTGCCGATCCCTGGAATATCCACAGTGCCGTTGACCAGGCCAATGTTCAGGCCCTTGGGCAACACATCAATGCTGGTAGGACTGGCGGGCGTGCCATTCACACCGCTGCCGCCGAGGTTGACGCCGCCAAACCCGCCTTTGCCCGCCAGGTTGCCGGCCTGCCATTGCACGCCGAATTCCGTGGCGTCGTCCTCGCCAACTTCGACGATCAGGCTTTCGATCACCACTTGGGCGCGGCGTTGATCGAGCATGTCGATCACTTCCCGCAGGTTGCGGTACAGCGGGTCCGGCGCGGAGATCAGCAAGGTGTTGGTGGTGGCGTCGGCCTGGATGGTCACGCCGCCGGCGCTGAACGCAGTGTCCTGATCCTTGGACGGGCTGGCGGTGGAAGGTGAATCCTGGCCATAGCTCGATTGCACGCCACTGCCGGTGGGCGTACCACTGCTGTTCTGCGCATTGCTGGCTGGGGTGGTGTTCTGGCCATTGCCGCCCATGGCGCTGAGTTTGCTGCGCGCCTCGTCGCTGACCCCGGCGTCACTCTCGCCGGTCAGCAACCCGCGCAGCGACTGGGCCAGCTTGCCCGCCTGGGCGTTGCGCAGGTACACCACGTGCATGTTGCTGGGGTTGCTTTGGGCGTTGTCGAGCTTGTAGATCAAGTTACGCGCCAGCTCCGTGCGCTCGGGGCTGCCGGAGCGAATGATGATGGAGTTGGAACGCGGATCGCCAATCACATTGATCTTCTGGGTCTGGTCGGCCCCCTGGGTTTCCAGGAGCTCGGCGACCATGGCCGCGATATCGACAGCAATGCCGTTCTGGATCTGCACCACGTCAGTGTCGATGGCGCTGGGCGTGTCGATGCCACTGATGATCTGCGCGACCCGCGCGAGGTTTTCTGCATAGTCGGTGATGACAATGCTGTTGTTGCCGGGGTAGGCGTTGATCGGGTTGTTTGGCGACACGATGGGGCGCAGCACCGGGATCAGGTTCACCGCGTTTTCGTATTGCAGGCGGAAGGTACGGGTCTGCATGCCGCTGCTGCCGGCGCTGTAGATCGGCCCGCCGAGCAACTTGGCATCGGCCTCCGGCACCACCTGGGCCACGCCGCCGACATCAACCACGCTGAACCCCTGCATGCGCAGCGCCGCCAACAGCATGTCGTAGGCCTGATGCGCGGGGACCTGGCCTTCGCTGACCAGGGTCAGGTTGCCTTTGACACGTGGGTCCACCAGGAACTGCTGACCGGTAGCACGGGACAGTGCGCGCACCACGGCCTGAATATCGGCGTCGACAAAGTTGAGCTGCACCGGTTGGTCGCCCAGCGGATTACGTGCCTTGACGGTCGTCGGGGCCTGGCCTCGGGCGCTGTTGGTCACCCGGTGCTGTATGGCAGGTTTGGGGACAAGTTCGCGCTGGCGATCCAGCACGGTATCGCCGCCGCGGCGGGTCTCGGCCAACGGCTGGCCGAGTTCGCTGTCCACCAACAACGGCTTGGTGGCCTGCTGGGTGCTGCACGCACTGAGCGCCAGCAACAGCAGTGGCGCGGCCATACGAAAAGGGGGGACTGACCACTTCATGAAGCTTCCTTAGCGCCAAGCGCCTGATCCATGCGAACGGTCCCGGACACAGTGCCGGCCGAAGTGTCGACGGTGTCCGGGGCACGCTGCAAACGTGCCTCGGACACTTCCAGAGAAAAGGTTCGGGGATTGCCCAACAACCAGCCCACCACAGCGTCCGCCGGGGCGTTGTCGAAGGTCAGGCGCCAACCGCCAGCATCCAGCGCCTGCAACTGGTAATGCTCGCGCAGACCGGCGCTGTCCAAGGCCTGGCGCAGCGCAGCTTCGTCGGCGGGCCGAGGTGCTGTGACGTCCTGCAACAGCACCTGCAACGCGGCAGCCTGGGCGCGCAGCTTGGGGGTTTCGGCTTGCCAATAGTCGATCTTTTTAAGCGCGGGCTGGACCAGAATCAGCCAGGTCAACAGGCTCGCCAGCACCAGACCGGCCCCCACCAGCATGCGTTTTTCACGCAGGGCCAGGCCGTTCCAGAACACATGGGTCTGGCTGCGTACGCGGTGCCATTTATTCATCGCCGGCTCCAGGTTTTTCCGCGATCTGGGCGGGCGCAATGCTCCACCCACGGTCGTCCCGTGTGGCGGCAAAACCTGCCTGGGCCAACGCGGCTTGCCACTCGCCCTCGGCCGCCGGGCTGCGGCTGTCAGCCAGCAGTTCCAGGTGCAATCGCCCCTGCTCGAAGGTCAGGGTGTCGACGCTGCCCACCATAAACGGCAGATGGCTGCCCACCAGTTGCAGCAGGCTGGGAAAGCGCTGGCCGGGGTCGGCGGCGGCGCCAGTCTGGCGTGCAGTCAGTTGCTGACGGGCCTGCTGCAACGGGTTGAGCACCACCGGCAATTCAGGAAACGCCTGGCGTACCTGCTGGCTCATCAACGCCTTGAGCCGCTGGCCTTCATCCGCCTGGCGGGCGGCGTACAGGTTGAGGCCGACCGTCCACACGACGGCAGCCAACGCGACACAGCCCAGCGCCCTGCCCCAGCCACCGCTGGACGCTTGGCTGAGACGCGCGTGCAGGCCCCAGCTCGGCACGGCACCGGCCCAACGCTGCGCCGCGTCCACCAGCGGCACATCGAGCGCCTGCAAACCCAGCGGGTGCACCGCTGCTTGTTGCAGGCTGTCGCGCGTCAACAAATAGCCTTCATCCAACGCCGCAGCCCCTACCGGCAAGGCATAGGGCGCGGGATACAGGCCGCGCAGTTTGAGTGGCGCCTGCGCCAGGACCTGGCTGAGTCGCTCCAGCCCAGCCTTCGGCACCCAACCAACCTGCACGCGGCCATCGCTTTCGCGCGGGCCGTGAGCCACTTGCATCTGTTCCACTGGGCCGAGGATCAACGCCTGGGCCGCGCAGGCCACGGCGGCATGGGTTTTGGCGGCAGGCAGTGGCGGCAATTCGAGGCTTGTCAGCAGGCTGTCGCAGGGGTGCAGAAAGCAGTCCACCGCGTGGCGGCCCTTGCCCAATTGCGCCAGGCTCTCATGGCCTTCAGAGGCCACCGTGCCACGCTCCCACCAGGCCCATTTCACCCGGCTGTCCACACTCAATTCAGCCAGCGGCGGCAAGGCAATGCGCAAGCGTTTCATACGCCCACCCGCGACCAGATCACCTGGGGCCGGCGGTTTTCCGGACGGTGCAGCAGCGCGTCGAGGGTCACCCGACGTTGCTCCTGCCGCGCCTGGCCTTGCAGGCGAAACCACTCGCTGGTGATGCCGACCTGCACTGAGTCCACCGCCACCTGGGGCAAGTGCAGGCGATTGACGAAATCCCCCCGGTTGATAAACCAATGCCCGCCGTCACGCTCAGCCACCAGCGCCTGGGCCTGGGACAGACTCAGTTGGGGCACCACGGCGCTGAGCACTTCGGCGCGGGCGGTGTTGCCGTTGACCCAAGTCATGTCGGGCAGCACGCTGATATAGGTCTGCATGCGCTGCAACACCGCGGCGTCGAGGCCTTCCACACCGCTCAAGTCATCCAGGCTGCGCAGCATCGGGTACTTGGCGGGCGTATCGAGTTGCGCATAGGACGCGATGACCCGCTGGCTGATACGCCGGCTCACCGCCGGGTCAACGCCGATCAGGCGGCACAGGCGTTCAAAACTCTGCAGTTGCTCGGCATCCACCCGCTGGCGATTGACCAGGTTGCGCAGGTTGAACTTGCCCTGCTCGTCTTCAACCCGACCTTCGAATGTGCCGCCCTGAGCGCGGGCCCAAGGTTGGTCAAGGCGGGTCAGCACGTCTTTCTGGCGCGCCTCCCACAGCATCTGTCGGCTGCGCTCAAGCCCTCCCTGCAACAGCCACTGGCCCTGCGTGCGCATCTGCTCGGCTTCCAGGCTGCGGGTAAACACGGTCTGGCGCGTGAGCATGGCGCCGGCGATCACCGCGACCACGGCGGCGATCAGCAACGCGCTGATAATCGCCATGCCGCGCTGCTTCGCCGCTGGGGGCGAATACTGTTTCATGGCGCGCCTTACAACTGCCAGGAGCCAATATCGGCATTCACGCCATCGCCATCCGGCTGGCCATCGGCGCCGAGGGAGAACACATCGACTTCACCATTGGCGCCCGGGTTGAGGTAGTGATACGGGTGGCCCCACGGGTCATTCGGCAATCGGTCAAGGTAGGCGCGCCAGGTGTTGGTCTTGGCATCCGCCGGGCGTTCCACCAGCACTTTCAGGCCCTGGGTCATGTTCGGGTAAGTGCCGTGGTCGAGGCGGTAGAGTTTCAGCGCCTGCATCAAGCCGCCGATGTCCTGCCTGGCCGCCGTGGCCCGCGCCTGGTCCGGCCGGTCGAGCACCTTGGGCACCACCATCGCCGCCAGAATCCCGAGGATGACCACCACCACCATGATCTCGATCAAGGTAAAGCCACGCTGGCCGCGAGGGCCTGGCAATGGGGACGTTAGGCGCGCGATATCCATCTCGACATTCCTTGGGTTGGGTGCATTTCGTGGCGCAGTGTTGCAAGAACATATGTCAGTCGTATTGAAAATCCTCGGGAGGTTCGGTCGCCAATCGGTCAACTCGCGGCGCTAGTCTGCGGGCCTGTTTACGGGCTTTGAGAGCGCCATGTACGGCCATCGCAACGAGCAAGGATTTACCCTGATTGAAGTGCTGGTGGCGCTGGCGATCATTGCCGTGGCCATGGCCGCCGCTGTGCGTGTGGCCGGATTGATGACCCAGAGCAACGGGCTGCTGCGGGATAAGTCGATGGCGTTGCTGGCGGCCCAAAGTCGCCTGGCGGAGGTGCGCCTGGAGGGCGGCCTGCGCAGCGGCAAGAAGACCTTCGAGTGCGACCAGGGCCGCTTGAAGCTGCGGTGCGAACATACCGTCAGCGCCGATGGCCCGCTCTTTCAAATTAGCGTGTTGGTGCTCGACGCCAGCCGTGAGGCGCCGCCCCTGGCGCGGCTCGCCACCCAGGTCATGGCCGAGTGAGGCGCGGCAACGCAGGGGCATCCGGCAACTTATCGAGGTTGACGCGCAGCTTCTCGCCACCGCGCTCAATCTCCACGCCATCGCCTTCGATAGCCGTCAGCCGCACGCCAGGGCTGAGGCGTTCACCCAAAAGAAAACTGCGCGGCGGGCCGTCGTTGAGGCTGAGGATCGCCACCGCACCGCGCGCGCCAGCGAGTACGCCAGTGACCTTGACCTGCAACGCCGTCGGCGCATTGGCAAACCATTGCAGCGCCGGGTTATCGCTGCGTGCCGCCAGAGCCTGCGGGGTGGCCTGGGGCGTGTGGGATTCGGCGGACGTGAGTAGCAGCGGCGTCCACACCACCCCGCCAGCCAAAGCCGCCAGCAACGCACCGATCTGCACGCCCTGGGCGGGTGAAAAACGCAGGGAAAAAGCCATGAGTGGGACCTCCTGTTTGTCCGTGTCTCCAGCGTACAGGCCAATTCGCACGTTTTTATTTCACAACCTCGCCAGTTCAGCAGGTGCCCCACGATGAAACAGCACGGCTTCACCCTGATCGAGCTAATGGTGGTGCTGGTAATCATCGGCATCGCCAGCGCGGCCATCAGCCTGAGCATCAAGCCTGACCCGCTGCACCTGCTGCGCAAAGACGCCGAGCGCCTGAGCCAATTGCTGCAAGTGGCCCAGGCCGAAGCCCGCGCCGACGGCCGCCCGATTACCTGGCGCGCCGATGCCAAAGGGTTTCGCTTCAACCGTCGCCGTGATGACGGGATGGGCATGGAGGCGTTCCAAGGCGATGCCCAATTGCGCCCACGCTTATGGGAGAGCACGCCGATGCAAATCAACATCGAACCCCGGCAAACCCTGGTGCTCGATGCCGAGTGGATCAACCCACCCGTGCGTGTGGTGCTGTCCGACGGGCAACACAGCCTAAGCCTGCAACGCGATGCCGCCGGTTTGATGCGCGTGGTGAGCCAGCCATGAGTTCATCGCAGAAAGGCTTCACCCTGATCGAAGTGATGGTGGCGATCATGTTGATGGCGGTGGTCAGCCTGATCGCCTGGCGCGGCCTCGACAGCGTGACCCGCGCTGATCATCACCTGCAGGCGAGCACGGAACAGACTGAGGCGTTGTTGCGAGTGCTGAACCAGCTGCAGCGGGACATCAGCCTCCGGGCCAGCGTCGAACTGACCGCACCGACAGACGACGCCGACGGACTGGCCGCGGTGACGGTGCGCAGCTCTGACAGCAAGGGGTTTGAGTTGGACGTGATTCGTCGTGCACCGGTCGCCGGGGATGGGCTGCAACGGGTGCGCTGGTGGCTCAAGGGCGACAACCTGTATCGCGCGGCGGCGCCTGCGCGGGATCGGTTTCCGTTGCCGGCGGCCAAGGATGGCGTGGTGGTGTTGACGGGGGTGAGCGATTTGCAGGTGCGGGTGTGGGAGACGGATAAGGGCTGGCGGCAGTTGAGTGGGAATCGGCGGGGGGATCCTTTGGGGTTGGAGGTTAGGCTGGTCAGGCAGACCGCTCAGGGGGTTGAGCGGTATCGGCAGGTTTTGGGGCCTTTGCGGGTGGGGGAGTGATTGGGGGCATATCCGTTATTTGGGTGATGGCCGCTTAGGGTTCCGCCCTTACGGCGGCTCACTTTGGAAAAGCCCCAAAGTAAGCAAAGGGCTCTTGCCCCAACACTCGGCACCTCGCCTAGGCTCGGTGTGCCCGCACTCCGGCTTGAATCCGTGGGCCGCCGCGATGGGCCATCCATGGCCCAGCGCGGCTAACCCGGCGTCCTGCCGGGTTACCCACGGATTCAAGCCTGCGTTCGGCCAGCGTGTTTGACGGGGCGCCTAAGATCAAAATCAAGATCACAATCAAAAGCGCAGATCAAAAGACCGCTGACTTCGTCAGCGAAAAGGATGTAAGAGCCAGATCAAAAGCACATCAAAAGCAGAGCAAAAGCAGAGCAAAAGCGGGACAGCAGGACAGCAGGACAGCAGGACAGCAGGCTAAAACCTATCTGTCTGATCTATGGAGATCAAACTGTGGGAGGGGGCTTGCTCCCGATAGCAGTGGGTCAGTCACAACTGCATCAACTGACACACCCTCATCGGGAGCAAGCCCCCTCCCACATTTGAAATGAGGTCGACCTGAGAACCCGGTCGGCTCTAAGGCCGCCGCGCTCTTGCTTTTGATCTGAAATCGCCCCGTCAACCACGATGGCCGGAATTCGACGTTGATTTGGGGGGTAAACCGGCAGGGATGCCGGTTTAGCCGCCCTGCGCCATGGATGGCGCGTGGCGGCGGCCCCCCAAATCAATGTCGGATTACGGGCATGCCGAGCTTAGGCGAGGCACCGAGTGGTGGGGCGAAGGCCTTTTGGTTACTTTTGTCTGGGCCGGCATTCCGGCCTTTACAAAAGTGACCCGCTGTAAGAGCGGAACCACAAGCCGTCGTTACCTAAATAACGGATATGTACACCCTAACGGATACGTACACCCTAACGGATATGTACGCCGACACACCTCAACTCAACAAAACAACCCCCCCAGGCAACTCCGTACACTTAGCCCCATAAGCATCCCGTATCAACAACGCCACGCCCGCCAACTGCTGCAAACTAAACCGCGCCTGCACCCGCCGCTGCCCCAGTTCCTTGTTAAGCAACACCAACATCCCCGGCCGATAGCGGTTGATCTCATCCACCACCGTCGCCAACGTCGCGTTGTCAAACACCAGCACCTGCTCACGCCAGGCCACCACCGACTGCGTATCCACGGTGATCACGTCACTGACCCCGGCAGCGCCGTAGCTCATTTGCCGACCACGGCCCAAACTCACGCTGTTGCCGCCCACGTCCACCGACAGCGACCCTTCGATACAGGTGACACACACCCTGTGATCGGTATGACGCACATTGAACCGCGCCTGCGCCGCACTGACCCAGCCCTCCCCGGCCTGGACCTTGAGCGGCTGCGCAATATGGGCGACGACCTCGACCTCGCCTTCGAGCAATTCAATCCCCTGACCCACCCGGCTGATGCGCGTCTGGGTATTGAGTTCCAGGCTCACGCCGTCACTCAACAGCACTTGGCGCTGCTCGCCGACCTCAGTGCGATAGTCCGCCGTCAGCCCGGAAAACCCGCCCGGCACGCCGACGCGCACCATCACCACCGCCGCCGACGCGGCAATCGCGGCCCCCAGAAATGCGCGACGCCCGAACTGACGCGGCGCAGACGGTTGCTCAAGCGCCGGTGCCAATTGCTGCCACAACCCCTTCGCCTGCTCAAACGCCTGGGCATGCTCCGCGCTCTGGGCGCACCAGGCTTTGAGGGCCTTGGCATCGGCCACGGTGGCGCGGCCCGAGGTCAGCAGGAGCAGCCAGTCGCGGGCTTCATCGTGCAAGGGGCTGGCGGCGGATTGCCGGGCGATGGAGAGGCTAAAAATGTTCAAGCGCGCACATACTCACGGTTTTATCAGGGACTCAACACTAAGACGGTTTTCCGGCGCCGGGACCGAACCGCTGGATCACTTTTCTTTCCAGACGTTTGGCGCAATGACCCAGTGCGGCCTTGATTTCCTTCTCGACCATGCGCGTGGAAATGCCGAAGCGCTGGGAGATTTCCAGGTGCGGCGCCTCTTCCAGGCGGGCGGCGATCAGGATCTTGCGTCGGCGCGAGGGCAGTTCATACAGGGCTTTGACCAGGGACTGGATTTCACGTTGACCGCCCACCACCCGCGACGGGTCCTGGGCTTCGTCGGCGCTTTGCAGCAGTTCTTCCACTTCGCTGCCGGTCAGCAAACGGGCGTCGGCCTCGCGGCGGTCGGCAGCGATGTTCAGGGCCATGCGGTACAGGTAAGCATTGGGTTGCGCCAGGTTCGGCGGCATCTCCATGCGGTCAACTCGCAGGTAGGTTTCGTGCAACACGTCATTGGCCAGGTCCTCCGAGCCCAGACGCTTGCGCAAACGCACCTTGAAATCTTCGTAAGAGGCCAGGAACAAGCTGACCATCGTGCTGTGCCCGGTATTTTTCATCCGCCCGAGGCTCCTTTTACGGCTGTGCATTCCATGCGTGTTCCTGTGGTGTCGGGCATCAAGAGCAAAGTCACCGGTTGACGCAGTGAACTCGGCGCCGGGCGTTCCACCCGTGCAGCGCCCAAGCTGCGGACCAGTGCTTCATCGCGTTGTTCATCGCCGGTGGAGCTGACCAGCCGGCTGTGTTCGATCATGCCGTCGCGGTTGACCCACACCTGCACCAGCGCACGAAAACTGCCGGGCCGAGTCAGGGGCGAACGGCACAGGCTGGTCTCGATGGCCTGCTGCAAGGCCGTGGCGTAGCTGTTATTGATCCGTGCAGCACTGCGGGCCGCCGCACCATGCGCCGGGGGCGGTTGGCTGACCTCGGGCAACTGCAAGGTAAACGCATCGCTGCGTGCATAACGTGCCATCAGGCCGCTCCCTGTCAGCAACATCGCCAGAGCCTCCTGCGCCGTGAAGCGACCGCGCACGGCGAGGGAGCGTCGGCCCTGCGTCAACTCGCGGTCCACGAGCACCGCTATCCCCGTCGCGCGGCTATAGGCCTGCAGGGCGTGTTCAAGGTCTTGCGCGGGCAGGCTCAGCAGCAACAGCGGCGACTGCGCTCGCGCAACCCCGCCGCCGGCCAGCAGCAACAGCAAGACCAGGGCGCATACGGCGCGCCTCCAGGCTCCCTGTTCACCCCCTGCGTAGCATCGCTGCACGGCCGACGCGCCCTAGAAAACCGTCATCCTGAGGCCCGTTTATGAACCTGATGTTACGGTGATAGCAAAAAAAACATCACGGTGACGAGAAGCCCGCTGCACTAGACTCTCAAGCCATACCGGCCCACTCCTTCGGGCCTGCCAGGAGGCCATGATGAAACTGCTCCCGACCCTCGCCAGCCTGTTGCTGTGCGCCGCCCTGCCCTTACTCGCCCACGCCGACAATGCGCCAAGCGGTTGCACCGAGGTCACGGTGGATGGGTACAAGGCGCCGGATTACGGCTGCCTGGGCCAACAAATGGGCAATGACACGAATGCAACCAAGGCGGCGAAGAAAAACCGTGAGGCGCAGCATCTTTCTATCGAGCAGCGGCCGCCGAACGCCGTGGGCTTATCCACCCCGGCGGCAACCAGCGTGCGCATGGGCAATACGTTTGGTACGTAGGTCAAGCCGCAACGGCCGTGAGCCTTTTGACGAAATTTTCATCTTTGCCCCCCTATGATCGGCCACCTCGTTGGGGAGTAACCGGCTTCTGACCCCGTTGGAAGCGTTCGTATCAACATATTCGGCAACCTGCCGTGGTGCGAACACCGTTTTTCGGTTGGTGAGACCAGCGACACATCCATGCCTAAAGTCGGGCGCGTGGTTGTGTCGTTGTGTCCTATAGCCCGACTGGAAGCCTCACCGTGAAACCCATTTCCCTGATTCTTCTCGCCCTGGCCATGTCCACGGACGCCTTCGCGGCGGCCATCGGCAAAGGCTCCAGCCTGCACAAACCGCGTTTGACCGAAGCCCTGCGTGCCGGTGTGATTTTTGGTGTGATCGAAGCCATCACCCCGATGATCGGCTGGGCGATCGGCCACGTGGCCACCCGTTGGGTGGAAAGCTGGGACCACTGGATCGCCTTCACCCTGCTGGTCGGTTTGGGCCTGCACATGATCTGGAACGGGCTCAAGGCCGATGACGAAGAAGCCGAGAAACCGACCCAGCACTCGTTCATGATCCTCGCCGTCACGGCGTTTGCCACCAGCATCGATGCGATGGCAGTGGGTGTTGGCCTGGCGTTCGTCGACGTGAATATCCTGGTGGCCTCCGCCGCGATTGGCCTGGCGACCATGACCATGGTGACCATCGGCATGATGCTCGGGCGGGTGCTGGGCACCGTGGTGGGCAAGCGTGCCGAGATGGTCGGCGGCGTGGTGTTGATGCTGGTGGGTGCGACGATTCTTTACGAGCATCTCTCGGTCTGACGTGCACACATAACAAATGTGGGAGGTGGCTTGCCACCGATGGCGGTGGGTCAGTCAATGATGCTGTGACTGTACTACCGTTATCGGGGGAAAGCCCCCTCCCACAGGGGTTCTACGGTGGCTTGGAGGTCGAGTTTTCAGGCCGCGTGGCTTTCCTTCTTCAAACTCTCCATATCGATCACGAACCGATACTTCACATCGCCCTTGAGCATCCGCTCATACGCTTCGTTGATGCCTTGGATGTCGATCATCTCCACGTCCGAGACAATCCCGTGCTTGGCGCAGAAGTCGAGCATGTCCTGGGTCTCCTGGATCCCACCGATCAGCGAACCAGCCAGGCTGCGGCGCTTGAAAATCAGGTTGAACACGGTCGGCGACGGGTGCGGGCTGTCGGGGGCGCCGACCAGGGTCATGGTGCCGTCGCGCTTGAGCAGGTTAAGGAACGCATCGAGGTTATGCGGCGCGGCGACGGTGTTGAGGATGAAGTCCAGGCTGTTGGCGACCTTGGCCATTTCGTCTGGGTTCTTCGACACCACCACGTGGTCGGCGCCCAGGCGCAGGCCGTCTTCGCGTTTGTTGGGTGAGGTGGTGAACAGCGTGACCTCTGCGCCCATGGCGTGGGCGATCTTCACCGCCATGTGGCCGAGGCCGCCGAGGCCGACCACACCGACCTTCTTACCGGGCCCGACCTTCCAGTGATGCAGCGGTGAATACGTGGTGATGCCCGCACACAACAACGGCGCCACGGCGGCCAGGTTGGAATCGTCGTGGGAGATGCGCAGCACGAACTTCTCCTTGACCACGATGCTGTCCGAGTAGCCGCCAAAGGTATTTTCACCGCCGAACACCGGGCCGTTGTAGGTGCCGGTAAAACCGCTCTCGCAGTATTGCTCTTCGCCCTCGGCGCACGAGGCGCAGTGCTGGCAACTGTCGACCATGCAGCCGACACCGGCGAGATCGCCGACCTTGAATTTGCTGACATTGGCGCCGACTGCCGTCACACGGCCGACGATTTCATGGCCGGGGACCGACGGGTAAAGGGTGTTGTTCCACTCGTTGCGCACGGTGTGCAGGTCGGAGTGGCACACGCCGCAATACAGGATGTCGATCTGTACATCGTCAGCCCCTGGCGCGCGGCGCTCGAAGGTAAAGGGCTTGAGGACATCCTTGGCGTTCTGGGCGGCGTAGCTGTAAGTCTTGGCCATTTCGTTCACCTGTGTGATCTGACGGTAGAGGTCAGTGGACCAGCATAGACGCTGAACCGTTCAACCAAGCACACCCATACAAGCCCTTCGTCAGGTTTACGGCAATAGTGAGCTAGAGTCTTCTCGCCCCCTCAATCAGGAGTTTTCCATGAGCACATTCGTTGCCAAAGACGGTACCCAGATCTACTTCAAGGACTGGGGCAGCGGTAAGCCCGTGCTGTTCAGCCACGGCTGGCCGCTGGATGCCGACATGTGGGAATACCAGATGGAATACCTGAGCAGCCGTGGTTACCGCACCATCGCGTTCGACCGCCGTGGCTTTGGCCGTTCGGACCAGCCGTGGACCGGCAACGACTACGACACCTTCGCCGATGACATCGCGCAGTTGATCGAACACTTGGACCTCAAGGAGGTGACCCTGGTGGGCTTCTCCATGGGCGGTGGCGATGTTGCGCGCTACATCGCACGCCACGGCAGTGCCCGGGTTGCCGGCCTGGTGCTGCTGGGTGCAGTGACGCCGATCTTCGGCCAGAAGCCCGATTACCCACAGGGCGTGCCGACCGATGTGTTCGACGGTATCAAGGCCGGTTTGCTGAAAGACCGTGCGCAGTTCATCGCTGATTTCAACACGCCGTTCTTCGGCATCAACAAGGGCCAGACCGTTTCCGAAGGTACGCTGACCCAGACCCTGCAAATCGCGATGCTGGCGTCCCTCAAGTCGACCGTGGATTGCGTCACGGCCTTCTCCGAAACCGACTTCCGCCCGGACATGGCCAAGATCGACGTGCCGACCCTGGTGATCCATGGCGATGGCGACCAGATCGTGCCGTTCGAAACCACCGGTAAAGTGGCCGCCGAGATGATCAAGGGCGCCGAATTGAAGGTCTACAAAGATGCGCCCCACGGGTTTGCCGTGACCCACGCCCAGGCGTTGAACGAAGACTTGCTGGCGTTCCTGAAGCGCTGAAACCGCTCTCCTTATTTAGCCGGGCTTGCCCGGCTTTTTTTATTCAGGCAAAACGCTGACCGAGCACAAAACGCCCCGGCCCGGCGATCAGCACGCTGGTAAAGAGGATCAGCAACAACCACCCAAACTGCCCTTCAAACAATGTCCACTCTGGATGCACGACCACCATGGCGATCAACAGCACCGCCAGGATGGGCAGGCATGCCAGGCGCACCAGCACGCCGACAAGGATCAGCAACGGGCACAGCACTTCGGCAAAAATCGCCAGCAGCAGCGTGACGTGTGCGCCGAGGTGAAACGGGTCTTCGATCAGCTTCAGTTGTTCGCTGTAATTGAGCAATTTGGGCAAGCCGTGTACCCACAGCAGGAACAACGCCCCGCTCGCCCGCAGAAACAACAGCCCCAGATCCTGATGTCTTGATTCGTTCATAGGTGTTCCCTGTTGGTTGACACATCGATTGTGTCCACAGAGCGCCACTCAAGATTGCAAGCCTGTGCTGACCTTTACTCCCCCGTCCCCGCAAACCCCGCGACGATTTCATCGATGACTACCCGCACCCGCGCGGTGTGGCGCAGGTCGGCGTGGGTCACCAGCCACACGTCATAAGGCACCGGCCGCGTGCGCTCGGGCCAAAGGCGAACCAGGCCGTCACGCTCGCCGGTGTACACCGGGATCTCGCCGATACCGAGCCCGGCGGCAATGGAGCGGCGCACCAGCAGGCTGGAACTCAACGCCGCGACAATGCGCCCACGGCCCAAGGGTTCGGACACCAGGGTCAGGTCTTTGTGGGTTTGCAGATAGGGTTGGTAGACCACCAGATCGTGGCCTTCAAACAGGCTGCCGGGCTCGGGAATCCCGTGGCGATCGACGTAAGCCTGGGAAGCAAACAACCCCAGCGGCCATCGAGCGATGCGACGGGCTATCAGGTCGGGGCTGTCGGGACGGGTGTTGCGCACGGCAATGTCGGTTTCACGTTTGGCCAGGCTCAGGAACTGGGTCGATGCGTCCAACTGCACGCGCACATCCGGGTGCTGGGCGTGGAGGCGCGCAATCGCAGGGATCATAAAGTCGATGGCCAGGGAATCGGTGGTGCTGACCCGTACGGTACCGGTCAGGCGGTCATCCAGGCCTTGGATCTGCCGCTCCAGGTCCAGGGCCGAACGCTCCATTTTTTCCACCGAGTGCAACGCGGCTTCGCCCACGGCGGTCAAGGCGTAGCCCTCGGAGGTGCGCAGGAACAGCGTCGCGCTCAAGGACTTTTCCAGGGCGTTGACCCGCCGCCCGACGGTGGCCTGGTCCACCCCCAGCACCCGTGCAGCGCCGCGCAGTGTGGACTCGCGGCATACCGCCAGGAATACCCGTGCGTCATCCCAATTCATGCGTACTCCTTATGCTGCATATCTGCATCACTGTGCCGTGTAATCGCTGCATTATTGCACCGACGTTCCTCGATATGCTGGGCGCCAGAGAAAAATACTCAGGACCGCCACCATGCAAGACACTCAAGCACGCAGCACCGTCTGGCTGCCCATCTTCGCCGGCCTGTGCGCCAGCCTGGTCAGCATCGGCCTGGCGCGGTTTGCCTACACGCCGTTGATTCCATCGCTGATCCAGGCCCACTGGTTTAGCGCCAATGACGTGGTGTACCTCGGCGCCGCCAACCTGGTGGGTTACCTGATCGGCGCGCTGATAGGCCGCCCCCTCGCCCAACGCAGCTCCAACAAAAGCGCCTTGCGTCTGATGATGGTGGCGGTGACCCTGGCGTTTTTTGCCTGTGGTTTTCCGTTGTCGGTGACGTGGTTCTTCGGCTGGCGCCTGCTGTCGGGCATTGCCGGTGGCGCGATCATGGTGCTGGTGGCCGCGACCGTGTTGCCCCATGTACCGGCCGCACGCCGAGGCCTGGCCAGTGGCGCGATCTTCCTGGGCATCGGTTTGGGGATTGCCGGTTCGGGCACACTGGTCCCACCGCTGCTGAGCCTGGGTTTGCAGCAGACCTGGTTCGGTCTCGGTCTGTTGGCGGTGGTGCTGACGGCCGCCAGTTGGTTCGCCTGGCCCAACGGCACGCAGCATGAAGCACCGCAACCGGCGGGCAGCACGTTGCCGACCCCTGCTGGCGTGTACCTGCTGTTTGCCCAATACGCCTTTATGGCGGCGGGCCTGGTGCCGGCGATGGTGTTTCTGGTGGATTACGTGGCCCGCGGCCTGGGTGCCGGGGCGCATATCGGCGCGATGATCTGGGTGATGTACGGCCTGGGCTCGATTGTGGGGCCCGTCACTTATGGGTTCCTGGCAGACAAGCTCGGCGCACGCTTGAGCATCCGCGTGGTGTTGCTGGTGCAGGCGATTGCCGTTGGTATGTTGCCGTTCGCCGGCTCGTTTACGGCCCTGGCGGTACTGGCGGTCATCCTCGGCTCCTTCCCGCCGGGCATCGTGCCGCTGGCGCTGGCGCGGGTGCACGAACTGATCCCCAATCATCACCAACAGCAGGTCGCCTGGAGCCGTGCCACGGTGTCCTTTGCCACCTTTCAGGCGGTCGCGGGCTTTGCTTACTCAGCCCTGTTCAATGCGAGCGGCGGCCAGCATGCGCTGTTGTTCATGATCGCGGCCGGGGCGATAGTGGTCGCCCTTGCACTGGAACTGGTCATGCTTTTGCTGAACCGCCGGCCGCCCGACGCGGTCCCACCCCATACGCTCATCGCTGCAGGTAACTTCAAATGATGCTCCCTAACGACATGACCCTGATCGAAATCACCACGCCCGGTGGCCCAGAGGTGCTCCAACCGCGCCAGGCGCAAGTGCCCGTGGCCGGTCCCGGCGAGATCCTGATCCGCGTGCACGCCGCCGGGGTGAATCGCCCCGACGCCCTGCAACGTGCGGGCAAATACCCGATGAAGCCCGGCATGAGCCCGATTCCGGGTTTGGAAGTGGCCGGTGAAGTGGTGGCGCTGGGCGACGGCGTGACCGCGTTCAGCCTGGGCGACAAGGTGTGCGCCCTGACCAATGGCGGCGGTTATGCGCAGTTTTGCGCGGTGCCCGCTGGCCAGGCTTTGCCGATCCCCGAGGGCATGGACTGGATTCAAGCCGCCGCCGTACCGGAAACCTTCTTCACTGTGTGGGCCAACCTGTTCGGCCTCGGCGATGCGCACACCGGCCAACGCGTGCTGATCCACGGCGGCACCAGCGGCATCGGTACGACCGCGTTGATGCTGTGCCGCGAATTCGGCATCCAGGCTTTCGCCACCGCCGGCAGCGCCGACAAATGCGCGGCCATTGCGAAGCTGGGCGCCACGCCGATCAATTACCGCGAGCAGGACTTCGCCGACGTCATTGCCCAACAGACTGACGGCCAGGGTGTGGATGTGATCCTAGACATCATGGGAGCCTCGTATCTCAACAACAATCTCAAGGCCCTGGCCATGGACGGCCACTTGGTAATGCTGGGTTTCCTCGGCGGCGCCAAGGCCAACGACGTCGACCTGCTGACCATCCTCGGCAAACGCGCGGTGATTACCGGTTCGCTGTTGCGCGCGCGCAGCAAGGATGAAAAAGCCGCGATTGCCGAACAGTTGCGTGAATACATTTGGCCGGTACTGGAAGCCGGGCGCTGCTTGCCGATCATCGACAAGGTGTACGAATACACCGACGCGGCCCAGGCCCATGCGCGGATGGAAGGTGGGGATCATATTGGCAAGATTGTCTTGCGGGTCGCGTAACCAGCAGGCATTAGATAGCAAATGTGGGAGGGGGCTTGCCCCCGATTGCAGTGGGTCAGTCAATGCTGCTGTGACTGTCCTGCCGCCATAGGGGGCAAGCCCCCTCCCACATTGGTTGCATGACTACCCGAGGTACGTGGGGTAGTCGATATACCCTTCCTCACCCCCACCATACATCCCCTCTTCCCGCAGTGGATTCAGCGGCCACCCGTTGAATATCCGCTGCGGCAGATCCGGGTTGGCAATAAACGGCCGACCAAACGCGATCATATCCGCCAGCCCTGCTTCCACCAGTTTCGCGCCGCGTTCAGCGGTATAGCGCCCGGCATAGATAATGCGGCCACTGAAGGTGCTGCGCACGGCTTCACGGAAGCTGTCGGGCAGGATGGGCGCATTGTCCCAGTCGGCTTCGGCGATGGAGACATAAGCAATGCCTGACGCTTGCAGCACTTTGATCGCTTCGATGTAGGTGTGGTGCGGGTCTTCTTCCACCAGGCCGATGTACACACGGTCTTCGTCGGTGCCGCTGAACAACGGTGAAAAACGCACGCCAAGGCGTTCCGGGCCGACCACGGCGCTGACCGCTTCGACGATCTCACGCAGAAAGCGCAGACGGTTTTCCAGTGAGCCACCGTACTCATCGTCGCGGGTGTTGGAATGGGCCGAGATGAACTGGTTGACCAGGTAACCATTGGCCGAATGGATTTCCACCCCGTCGAACCCTGCGTCCAGGGCATTGCGCGCAGCCTGGGCGTAGTGCCCGACCAGTTGCTTGACCTCAGCAGTGCTCAACGCACGCGGCACGGGTGGTTGCACCAGTTCGCCGGTGCCAGGCCCGGTGGCGATAAAAGCTTTGGCTTGCAAGGCCGCCAGCGCAGATGGCGCCACGGGTGCTGCGCCGTCGGGCTGCAAGGCGTTATGGGACACGCGCCCCACATGCCACAGTTGCGCGAAGATCACCCCGCCGTCGGCATGCACCGCGTCGGTGACTTTGCGCCAGCCGTCGATCTGCGCCGGGCTGTAGATGCCCGGCGTCCAGGCATAGCCCTGGCCACGGGGTTCAATCTGCGTGCCTTCGCTGACCATGAATCCGGCGCTGGCACGCTGACGGTAATACTCAGCCATCAGATCGGTGGCGATATCGCCGGGCTGGGCGCTGCGTTGGCGGGTCAGCGGCGGCAGCACGACACGGTTAGTCAGGGTGTGATTGCCCAGTTTTACCGGGGTACTTAAAACGTTGTCAGTCATGGATTTTTCCAAATTTTGGGCGCACGAAAGCATTGGCGACTCTAAAGAGTCGCCAACGAATCGAGCGGTTGATTAAGTTAAGCGGTGAGTTTCAGCAGGGCCTTGGCGACATCGCTGGAACTGCCGGGGTTCTGCCCGGTGACCAGCAAGCCATCAACGATAACGAAGGATGCCCAGTCGGCGCCCTTCTCATACTTGCCACCCAATTTCTTGAATTCATCTTCAATCAGGAAAGGCACCACCTTTGTCAGGCCTACGGCGTCTTCCTCAGAGTTGGAGAAACCGGTCACGCGACGGCCTTTGATCAACGGCTCACCGTTGACCGCCTTGACGTGACGCAGCGCGCCTGGTGCGTGGCAGACAAAACCAATCGGCTTGCCAGCACGCTCAAAGGATTCGATCAGCGCGATGGACACCGGCGATTCCGCCAAGTCCCACAGCGGGCCGTGGCCGCCTGGGTAAAACACCGTGTCGAAGGCGTCCACGTTGACCGTGTCCAGCTTGACGGTATTGGCCAGCGCCTGCTGCGCCGCCGAGTCGGCCGCGAAGCGATGGGTCTGCTCGGTTTGCGCATCCGGTTCGTCGCTGACCGGGTCCAACGGCGGCTGGCCACCGGCTGGGGATGCCAGTACCACGTCGGCGCCGGCGTCCTTGAACGCGTAATACGGAGCGGCAAACTCTTCGAGCCAGAAGCCGGTCTTGCGGCCGGTGTCGCCAAGCTGGTCGTGAGAGGTCAGTACCATTAATACTTTCATTTTCCAGTGCCTCGATCAGTGAATGTCAGTGTGTTCAGGGTGACCCAACAACTGTCGGGTCAGCAGCAACGCCTCATCAAACGGCGCGGATGTAAGGGTGATCTTGCTCATGACACTGCTTCCCAGCCACAGCGCATACAGCTGCTGGGCCAAGTCCTGTGGGCGGTGTTGAAGCCGCAATGAGCCGTCTTCAACGCCGCGCTGCAGCGCCACAGCGAGTAATGCAATGGTGCGCGAAGTGCCGCGTTGCAGGGCCAAACGCATCGGCTCTGAAAGGTCAGACACCTCCGCACCCAGTTTGACGGCAAGGCATTTGCCCGCTTCGGTGCAGCCGGTCTGATTGTCGATCCAGGCGTCCCAATAGCGCATCAACTTGGCGTGCTGGGATAAACCCGGTTGGTCGAACAGTTGCTGCATACCGTGCACGTAGTGGTCGAAGTAGGTGTCGAGCAACACAACACCGAAGCCATCTTTAGAGGTGAAGTAGTGATAGAACGACCCCTTGGGCACCTCGGCCGCTTGAAGGATTTCGTTCAGGCCCACCGCAGAAAATCCCTTGCGGCCGACAAGCACTTGCGCCGCATCCAGAATGGTCTGTCGTGTATTTTTGGTTTCGCTGCTCATGCTTGACTCCAACCGATTAGACCAGTCGTCTAGTTCGTTGAGGCAATGTTAGGGGCCGAGTCGAACCCTCACAATGTCAGATACGCAAGGATTCCGGACATCGCCCGAGGCGGGTTGCCGTTTACCCGGCACGCGCCGACAATCCACCCCCCCGCGCCCCTTGGAGAATGAAGATGCACAGCGTTGCGCTGATGGTTTACCCGAACTTTCAATCCCTGAGCCTCAGCCTGGGCTCGGTGTTCGAGTGCGCGAACCTGTTGCGGGGCGAGCCCGCCTATGAATTTCACCTGGTGTCAGAGCGTGGCGGCGCGGTGATGACCTCCCAGGGTTTTTCGGTGAACACCTCGCCGATTCGGCCCGAGGGCTATGACACCCTGATCGTGAGCGGCTACCTGGAATTCCGCCTGCCGGAGGCCAACCTGCTGGAGTTGGTCAAGGCCGCTTCGGCGCAATCACGCCGAGTGGCCTCGTTGTGCATGGGCATCTTTGTGCTGGCCGAAGCCGGATTGCTGGAGGGCAAGCGCACCACCACTCACTGGATTCACGCCCCGGCGTTTCGCAAGCGCTACCCGGATATCCATCTGGAGGAAGACAAACTGTTTGTGGTGGACGGCCAAGTGTGGACCGGCGCGGGCATGAGCGCCGGCGTGGACATGGCGTTGGCCATGGTGGAGAACGACCTGGGCAGCGACCTCGCCCGGCGCATTGCACGCAAACTGGTGATCGCCCAGCGCCGCGGCAGTGAGCAGTCGCAATTGTCGGCGTTGCTGGAACTGGACCCCAAGTCCGACCGCGTGCAACTGGCCCTGGCCTACGCCCGCGAGAATCTCACCCATGACCTGTCCGTGGAAGCGCTGGCGGATGTTGCCCGTTTGAGCCCACGCCAGTTCAGTCGGGTGTTCCGCGAAGAAACCGGACAAACCCCAGCCAAGGCCATCGAAGCCCTGCGCGTGGAAGCGGCGCGGGCGATGATGGAAACCAGTCGTCACCCGGTTGAAGTGGTGGCCCGCGAAACCGGCTTTGGTGATCGCGAGCGCATGCGTCAGGCGTTTCTACGGGCGTTCGGGCAACCGCCCCAAGCGATGCAGCAGGCGTTTAATGCAGCGCCGCACGCGTAATCAAATAGCTCACCAACTGCGGCTCATCGTCCAGCTCGATGGTCTGCACCGGGCGCGGCAGGTTGTCCAGCACCGCGCGCCAGAACGCCTGGGACACTTCGTCCTGGTCATAAAACCGCACCAACCAATCCGATACGCCGCTGCACAGCACCTGGGTGGCGATGGCGCGGCCGATGCCTTTGCGGCGATAGCGCTTGAGAATAAACAGGTCGGCCAGTTCCAGGGCGTCGATGCCAGGCAACTCACTGCCTTCGATCAGCAGAAAGCCGGCGATATAGCCGTCGACCAGCAACAGGTTGGCGCTCCACTGCGGGTCTTGCCAGTAGCGCGTCAGGTGTTCGTCATGGATATAGAAACGGCCGTCCGCCTCGACATCTTCCTGCTCCCAGTCCGACGACTCGTAGGCGTAGTACTGGTAAAGATTGCGGATCAACTCGGATGCTTCAGGGCCGGTCTGGATCAGTTCCACTGTAGTTTCAGGCATTAGGCTCTCGATCAAAAAACGCAGGGCGCCATTGTTCACAAAACCTCGGCGCAGTCCAATAGCGCCGCGAACCTTTCTACTTGCTGAACCGATTGCAAATAGCCGTTGGCCCTGCCGAAGCGCTGAAACATTTCGAATAGACTTCGCCGAAATCTCCCTTTTCTGAAGGACACGTATTTTGACGAACGTCTGTTCCGCCGGCCTGGATGTGGGCTTTGCGTCCCTGGATTACCTGCAGATTTTTATCCTCGGTGTGATCCAGGGCTTTACCGAACTGCTGCCGGTCTCCTCCACCGCCCATATGCGCGTAGTGCCCGCCCTGCTCGGCTGGCAGGATCCCGGTTCGGCCTTTTCGGCGGCCATGCAATTGGCCGCACTGGCGGCGGTGGTCAGTTATTTCTGGCGCGATGTGCGCCAGGTGACCACGGGCAGCATCGGGGCGGTGCGCCGGGGCGACTACAACGACCGTTGGTTCAAGCTTGCGGTGGCGATCGTGCTGGCGACGATCCCTATTGGCATCGCCGGCCTGGCGTTGTCGTCGACGTTGAACGCCTGCAACTCGCCATTGCGCGGTTTGATGGTGATCGGCATTTCCTGCCTGGTGATGGCGGTGTTACTGGCGGCGGCCGAGCTGCGTGCCCGGCATACCCGCGAGATGAGCGAGATGCGCCTGCGCGATGCGCTGATCGTCGGTGTGGCACAGATTGGCGCGTTGATTCCTGGGGTGTCGCGTTCCGGCTCGACCCTCACCGCGGCGCTGTTCCTCAACTTCAAACGTGAAGAAGCCGCGCGGTTTTCCTTCCTGCTGGGCCTGCCGGCCATTGCCCTGGCCGGTTTGAAAGAACTGTGGGCGCTGCTGCGCGCCGACCTGCCGGCCCACGCATGGCCACACCTGTTGTTTGGCCTGGTGGTGGCGAGCGTCTCGGCGTTTTTTGCAATCTGGGGCCTGATGAAGTTTTTGGAGCGGTTCTCCACCTGGCCGTTCGTAATCTACCGGGCGCTGCTGGGGGTGTTCCTGATTGTGGCGGTGAGTACCGGGTTATTGGCCGGGTAAGGCGGTGTGCGCTTAAGGAATGAGCGGGCTTCGGTGGGGAGATTGCTTCTGTGGTGGGGTTGCTTCTGTGGTGAGCTTGCTTCTGTGGTGAGCTTGCTTCTGTGGTGAGCTTGCTTCTGAGATGAGTTACCTCTGTGGTGAGTTTGCTTCTGAGATGAGTTGCCTCTGTGGTGAACTTGCTTCTGAGATGAGTTGCCTCT